>NTHE01000032.1 GCA_002551355.1 Streptomyces sp. man185
CCCCGGCCCGGCGGGACTCCCTGGGACGGCGTGCAGCGGCGGGCCGTCGCCGCCTCCCCCGGCGGGGGCCTGGTCGCGGTCAGCCGGGGAGGCCATGGCGAGGTCCACGTCTTCGACGCGGACCGGGCGGCCCTGCTGACGACCCTGACCGTCCCGACACCCCTGGACGACGGGGGTCACCTCGCCCTGATCACGCCCGGGGACGGAGCGGACGCCGACCCGGTCGGCCGCTGAGACCGGCGTCGCGGTTGGTGCCACGGCGGACCTCGCCGCGCCACCACCCGCCGCCCCGGGCACGCTCAGCCCGGGGCGGCCGGGAAGGCGGCCGGTGTCACCAGGAGGACTTGGTCACTCCCGGCAGGAATCCCGCGTGGGCCTGCTCCCGCATCCGGACCCGGGAGAGGCCGAACCTCCGCAGGTACCCGCGGGGCCGGCCGTCGACGCTGTCCCGGTTACGGACCCGGGTGGCGCTGGCGTCGCGCGGTTGACGTCGCAACTCCTCGACGGCAGCCGCACGTTCGCGCTCCGGCGTACCGGGCCGGCGGATGATCTCCTTCAGCTCGGCCCTGCGGGCCGCGTACCGCTCGGCGGTCGCCCGACGACTGTCGTTCCGCGCGATCTTGCTCTTCTTCGCCATCAGACCTTCTCCCCCCGCGCACGGATGCGCGCGACCGCGGCTTCGATGCCGATGCTGTCGACAGTCTTGATCGCCCGGGCACTCAGCGTGAGCCGCACATACCGGCCCTCACCGGGCAGCCAGTACCGCTTGCGCTGGACATTCGGGTCGAACCGGCGGGACGTCCGGCGGTGCGAGTGGGAGATGTTGTTGCCGAATCCCGGCTTCGAGCCGGTCAGTTGGCAGTGGGCGGACATGAAGGTTACCTGCCTCTCCTTCGACGCATCCATTATTGAAAATGGAAACCATTGCCATATAGTAGCGCCCATGGCTCGCACCGAAGTACGCCCGGTCATCAAGCTCCGCTCCACCGCGGGGACCGGCTACACCTACGTCACCCGTAAGAACCGGCGGAACGACCCCGACCGGATGGTGCTGCGCAAGTACGACCCGGTCGCCCGTCGCCACGTCGACTTCCGCGAGGACCGCTGAGGCCCCCCGCACCGCACCCGTCCCTGAAGCCCCACCCCTGAGGCCCCACCCCTGAAGCCCCACCCCTGAAGCCCCACCCGAGGACACCGTCATGAAGCCCGGAATCCACCCCTCCTACGGCCCCGTCGTCTTCCGCGACAAGGCCGCCGACTTCGCGTTCCTGACCCGCTCGACCATGACCAGCGACCGCACCGTCACCTGGGAGGACGGCAACACCTACCCGGTGGTCGACGTGGAGACCTCCTCCGCGAGCCACCCCTTCTACACCGGCACCGCCCGCGTCCTGGACACCGCAGGACGCGTCGAGCGCTTCGAGCGCCGCTACGGACGGGGTGAGGCCCGGTGAGCGGGCACCGCACGAAACTCCCCGTCGTCATCGTCTGCGGCCTGCACTCCGAGGCGCGCCGCGACGTCGTGGACGGGCTGCTGCGGGACGTGCCGCACAGCGTCGCGCTCCACCACGACCTGTCGACGGCCACCGGCGGGGCGGTCCGGCGCTCCCTGCGGGACGCCGGCGGCGAGCTGTCCTCCGGCGAAGCGCCGCTGGTGAACGCATGCGCCTGCTGCGCGCTGCGCGAGGACCTCGTCCCGGAAATCGAACGGCTCGCGGGGGACGGGGTCACCCGGCTCGCCGTCCTGGAGCTCTGGGACTCCGTCGAGCCGAAGTCCACGGCCGAGCTGATCGCCGCGCACACCGACGCCGCCGAGGTGACCAACGTGTTCACGGCGATCGATCCCACACTCGTCCTGCCCTGCCTCTCCAACGGCGACGATCTCGCCGAGGCCGGTCTCGCGGCGGCGCCGACCGACCAGCGGACCATCGGCGACACGTGGGCCCGGCAGGTGGAGTGCGCCCCCGTCCTGGCCGTGGCGCCGAGCCCGGCGGCCGACGACGAGGACCGCGCGCTGATCCGGCAGCTGAACCCGACAGCCCGTCGGGTACGAGCCGGATCAGCGGAGTTGGCGCGGCTCGCGTTCGCCGGGTTCGACGTGGAGGCGGCGGCAGCGGGCCAGCACCCGGCCTGCGCGCTGCTGCCGCAGGAGGCGGAGGAGGCCGGGGTGGGCACGCTCGTCTGGCGGCGGCACCGGCCCTTCCATCCCGAGCGCCTGCTCGACGCGCTGGAGGACCTGAGTTGCGCGGCCGCCCGCAGCCGGGGCCGGTTCTGGCTCGCGGACCGGCCCGACACCCTGCTCTCCTGGGATGCCGCGGGCGGCGCGCTCTGTGTGGAGAACACCGGCCCCTGGCTCGCCTCCCTCCCCGACGCCGCCTGGTCCATGGTGCCGCCCTACCGGCAGGCCGCCGCAGCCCTGGACTGGCACCCCGAGCACGGCGACTGCTGCCAGCACCTGGTCTTCGTCTCCCCCGGCCTCGACCGCGAGGGACTGACCGGCCTGCTGGACTCCTGCCTGCTCACGGACGAGGAGTACGGGTCGGGCCGGGAGGCGTGGAAGAGCCTTCCCGCCGCGTTCGACGCGCTCCTGGACCCGGTGCAGTGACGCCGAGCGGTCCACCCCCCTGACCGGCCCCCTGCCTCCACCGAAATACGAGGAAGTCTCATGGCACGACAGCAGAACGCCCGCACGCCACTCAAGAACCGGCCGAACCCCCTGGATGCCGCCGGGATCACGTACATCGACTACCAGGACACCGATCTGCTGCGGCGGTTCATCTCCGACCGGGGGAAGATCCGCAGCCGCCGGGTCACCCGGATCAGCGCCCAGCAGCAGCGCCAGATGGCCACGGCCATCAAGAACGCCCGCGAGATGGCCCTGCTGCCGCACTCCGGGTCCCCGGGCGGCGAGTAGCACGGGATGGGCGGGCCACGACCCCTGCGGCGCCAGGGCCGTGGCGGCTCGGGATGCAGCACGGTGGCGACCCGGTGAACATGGACCCATGGGCAGAGACATCCCCGGCAAGGACGCACCGGGTCCGACCTCGTCGGATCGGGGAGCAGCAGGCCGACGGGGCGGCCCGCCGAACCAGAGCCTCGCGCTCGCCGCCATGCTGTTCGCAGTGTCGATGACGTTCATCGACCAGACCATCGTCGCGATCGCCGCCCCCGACATCATCGACGAACTCGGGCTCACCTCCTCGCAGATGCAGTGGGTCGTCAACGCCTATCTGCTCACGCTCGCCGCCTTCTTCGCACTGGGCGGGCGGTTGTCCGACATCTTCGGGCACCGCCGCGTGATGCTGATCGGCACGCTCGTCTTCGTCATCGCCTCCGCGCTCTGTGGCGCGGTGCCCTCCGGGGACTTCGCGCAGGCCTGGCTGATCGGCTTCCGGGCCGTCCAGGGCATCGGCGCGGCCCTGATGTTCCCCGCCGCGCTCGCCGTGGTCATCGCCGTGTTCCCGGTGGAGCGGCGGGGTCGGGCACTGGCACTCTTCTTCGGGATCTCCGGGGCCCTCACCGCGGTCGGACCGCTGCTCGGCGGCTGGCTCACCGCGTGGACCTGGCGGGCGATCTTCTGGGTCAACGTCCCGATCGCCGTCATCGCGGTCGTACTGGCCCTCATGGCCCGCATCCCGGACCGGGCCCGTCGCGAGCCGCTGGACCTGGCCGGAGCGGCCCTGATCGCCATCGGCATGGGGCTGACGGTGCTGGGTCTGCAGCAGGCGTCGACCTGGGGCTGGGACTCCGTCGCCACCTGGGCCTGTATCGCGGGCGGGCTGGTGGTGCTGGCGGTCTTCTGCCGGTTCGAGCTGCGCACCCGCTTCCCGTTGATCAAACTGCGGGTCTTCCGCGACCTGGCGTTCAGTGTCGACAACGCCGTGCTGTTCTTCGCCATGATGGCGTTCGTCCCGGTGTTCTTCTTCGCCTCCGTGTACGCGCAGGTCTCGCTGAGCGCGTCGCCGAACCAGGCGGCGCTGTATCTCCTGTACTTCTTCATCGGTTTCGGGCTGGCCTCCCAGTGGGGCGGCCGGATCCTCGACAAGCGCGGCGCCCGCCCCGCGATGAAGCTCGGCACGGCGCTCGGCGCGGTCGGGTTCGCCCTGTGGGCGGGGAAGTTGACCACGCTGTCCATGCACGACCAGTGGCTGTACGCGGCCATGGCGGGCGCGGGTATCGGCCTGCTGCTCGCACCGGCTTCGACGGACGCGGTGAACCGGGCGATCGACGCCAGTTACGGCGAGGTCACCGGCATCACCCAGACCGTGCGGAACTTCGCGGCCAGCATCGGACTGGCCGTCTACGGCACCATGCTGACCCATACGACGATCACCAAGGTGGACGAGACCCTGCGGGAGCGGGGCGTACCGGACGGGGCGTCGCAGGATGCCGCCGAGTCCATCGCGCAGTCGGTGACCGGTCAGGGGGACTCCCGGGGGCCGTCCGGTTCGGGACCGGTGGCGGAGACCGTACGGGACTCGATGTCGGCGATCCGGATGGACTTCGCCGAGGCGAACCAGTGGGTCTTCTACGGGATGGCCATCGCCCTGGGTATCGCGTTCCTGATCTCGCTGCGTCACCCGGGGACCCGGGTGACGGGGGAGCCTTCCGGCCAGTGAGCGGTGCCCCCCGGGGCGGGCGGAGGTCGGTGACGACCGACCGGGTCGGGTCGCTGCCGGCCGCGGCGGATACGGCAGGGGCGACCGCGGGGGTCCCGGTCGTCGTGGACGGGGGCGGCGTGTGCGGGGCACGCCGGGCGGGGCGGGAGGCCGGACGCGGTCGGGCGGGACGGTGTGGTGCTCCGTCACCCGGACGTCGGCAGGCCCCGGTGGATCAGAAGGCGAAGACGGCGTTGCCGTTCATGCTGCCCGCCATCTCGCAGGCGTTGCCGTACGTGGTGCTGAACCGGACCGGCTTGCCCTGCCAGACACCGTGGGCGGTCACCACGACCGGGTCCCACTGGCGGGTACAGGTCCGGTTCGACGGGCCGGCAGCGAGTTCGGCGAACTCCCCCTGGACCGAGGCCAGTTCCTTGCAGGCCGCGGCGGGAGAGGGGTGCGTTCCCACGGCAGTGGGGGCGCAGGCGAGCGTCACGGCCCGCTCGACGGTGGCGGTCAGCGGGTCCTCGCCCCGGGCCACGGTGAGGACGAGCGCGGAGGGTGCGTAGAGGCTCTCCGCCTTCGCCGGTGCGGCCTGCGCGGTGGCGGTCGCGAAACCACCGAGCAGAAGGGTGCTCGCCGTGATGGTTGCGAAGATGGCGTGAGGGTTGCGGCGCATTGGTGAAAACTCCTTGATTGAGTGCCTGATTGCGGTCAGGAGTCTTACGCATGCGGAAAGTAGGCGCACATCGACGGCCAGCTTCCAGCCGCAGACGAGCGTTCGACCCGACCGAATGGTCATTCGGGCAGCTCAGAGGCCTCGCGCGAGACGTCCAGCATATGGACAATATTCGGCGGTTCAATCCGAAACGACCGTCTGACCTGCGAATACGCCGGGGCCTCTCGATGCGCCAAACCGTCGCTTCGGCCGGAAAGTACCGCCGTCCGAGGATTCTCGCGCCACATCCCCGCCCTCGGCCGCCTCCGGCCAGCCTCGCCGGCGACCACCCGGCGGTCGGCGCACCCTTCGAGGATCACGTGGAGGACACGATTCCGGATCCCTCTTGACCAGGGCGATTTAGGTTAGGCTAACCTCACGGTCGTGATCGTTCCTGCCCTCGACCGAGAAGACCCACCGCCGCGTCGGCGCTCCGCGCCCGCTGCCGGTGCCACCGCGGTGCCCGCCGAAGCCGAGCCCGGCCCGGCCGCGTCCCTCGCGGCCCCCCAACCCGACGCGGGCCTCGACGCCCGCGACATGACGATCGCGTACGACCGTACCGACGTCGTGCACGGTGCCGACCTCCGGCTGCCGCGCGGCCGCGTCACCGCGCTCATCGGGCCGAACGGCAGCGGGAAGTCCACCCTGTTGCGGGCCGTGGCCCGGCTGCACAAGGCCCGTACCGGCAGCGTGACCGTCGCGGCCGGGGCCGAGGGCGACGCACCCGTCGACGCCCTCGCCCTGTCGCGCTCCGACTTCGCCCGCCGCGTGACCCTGCTCGCGCAGAGCCGGAACGCACCGGCCGGGCTCAGCGTGCGCGACGTGGTCGGGTTCGGCCGGCACCCCTACCGGGGCCGGATCCGGGGAACCGACCCGGACGGCGCCCGGATGGTCGAGCACGCGCTCACCGTCACCAACCTCACCGGCTTCGCCGACCGCGGGGTGGAGAGTCTGTCCGGCGGGCAGTTGCAGCGCGTCTGGTTCGCCTGCTGCCTGGCCCAGGACACCGACGTGCTCCTCCTCGACGAGCCGACCACCTATCTCGACCTGCGCTACCAGGTCGAGATCCTCGACCTGGTCCGCGACCTCGCCGACACCCACGGCGTCACCGTCGGGGTCGTGCTCCACGACCTGGACCAGGCCGCCGCCGTGGCCGACCAGGTCGTCCTCCTCTCGTCCGGACGGATCGTCGCCGCGGGCACGCCCGCCGAGGTCTACGCCCCCGAGCGGCTCAGCGACGCCTACGGCATCCGCATCGACGTCGAACCCGACTCCTCCACCGGCATCCCGCGCACCCGCGCGGTCGGCCGTCACCACCTTCGTTCCGAAAGGCCCTGAACACCCTCATGAAGAACCAGCACCTGACGTGGCCGGTCCTCGCCGTCGCGGCCGCGCTCGCCCTCACGGCCTGCGGCACCACCGAGGCTCCGAAGAAGGAGTCCGCCGGGGACGACGCGGTGACCATCACCGACTCCCGCGGCAAGAAGATCACGCTCGACGGGCCGGCCAAGCGCGTCGTCGGCACCGAGTGGAACGTCGTCGAGACCCTGGTGACCCTCGGCGTGCAGCCGGTCGGCGTCGCCGACGTCAAGGGCTACACCGCGTACGACACGGCGGCCCCTCTCACCAAGGGCGTCAAGGACATAGGCACCCGTGGCGAGCCCAGCGTCGCCACGGTCGCCGGCCTCAAGCCCGACCTCATCGTCGCCACCACCGACCTGTCCGACTCGGCCATCGCGCAGCTGTCGAAGGCCGCCCCGGTCGCGGTGGTGCGCTCGGCCGACGCGAGCCGGCAGATCGACCAGATGGTCGACACCGTCAACCTCATCGGCCGGGCCACCGGCACCGAGGACAAGGCCGAGTCCGAGATCGACTCCTTCCGCAAGGCGGTCGCGGACGGCAGGAAGAAGCTCAAGGACGCCGGGCTCGACGGCGAGAAGGTCGCCTTCGCCGACGGCTGGCAGGAGGGCAACCAGGTCTCGGTGCGCCCGTACGTCAAGGGCTCGCTGCTGTCCGATGTGAACACCGAACTCGGCCTGGTCGACCCGTGGAAGCTGGAGGGCGACAAGGCCTACGGCCTGGCGGCGACCGACGTCGAGGGCCTCACGAAGATCGGCGACGCGCGGTTCGCCTACATCGCCAACGATTCCGACGGCGGCGACCCGTTCGCCGACGGTCTCAAGGACAACGCGGTGTGGAAGTCCCTCCCGTTCGTCAAGAACGACGAGGTCCACCGACTGCCCGACGGCATCTGGATGTTCGGCGGCACCGCGTCGATGCGCGAGTACATCGACGCCCTCATCGGCGCACTGACCGCCTGACGATGAGCACCCGCACCACAACCGCCCCGCCCGCCCCCGTGAAGACGGTGGCGGGCGCGGCCGGTCCGGCCGGGGCCGTGTCCCCGGCGCCGGCCGGCCCACCGGCCCGCCGCGGCCGGATGTTCCTCCTCGCGCTCGCGGGGATCGTCGCCCTGGCCGCCCTCGCGCTCACGCACGTGAGCCAGGGCACCGCCGCCGTCGATCTGCACACGCTCTGGCAACTGGCCACCGGGGCCGCGTCCGACCGGACCGCCCACGAGCAGACGGCCGCCGTGGTCCTGGACTCCCGGCTGCCCCGGCTGGCCGCGGGGCTCCTCGTCGGCTGCGCGCTCGGCGCGGCGGGCGCGGCCCTCCAGTCGGTGTCGCGCAACATGCTGGCCTCCCCCGACACGCTCGCCGTGAACGCGGGCGCGTATCTCGCGGTGGTCACCGTCGCCGCGTTCGGCATCTCGCTGCCCGCGCTGCCGGCCGGGGCCACCGCGTTTCTCGGCGGGCTGCTGGCGGCGGCCGTCGTCCTCGGCCTGTCCCGGGCGGGGGCCGGTCCCATCCGGCTGGTGCTGGCGGGATCCGCGCTCACTCTCGCCCTGTCCGGGCTGAGCGGGATGCTGCTGCTCCTGCGCTCCCAGCAGACGACCGGGCTGTTCGCATGGGGCAACGGTTCGCTCGCCCAGATCGGCATGCAGTCCATCGACCGGCTCGCCCCGGTCGCTCTCGTGGCGTTCGCCGGGCTCATGCTGCTGGGCCGGCGCCTGGACATCCTGGCTCTCGGCGACGACGGTGCGGCGGTCGTGGGGGTGAGCCCCCGGCTGACGCGCAGCATCGCCGTGATCCTCGCGGTGCTGCTGGCGGCGGTGTCGGTGGCGGTCGCGGGGCCGGTCGGCTTCGTCGGCCTGTGCGCGCCCGCGGTGGTACGGCTGCTCAGCACCTGGATCCCGGGGCTGGTCCGGCACCACGCGTTCATCCCCGCGTCGGCGCTCGCGGGCGTGCTCGTGGTGCTCGGCGCGGATGTGCTGCTGCGCGCGGTGTTCGGCGCCCAGGCGGGGGCCGAGGTACCCACCGGCATCGTCACCACCTCCTTCGGTGCGCTCGTGCTGGTCTTCCTGGCCTACCGGTCGCGCGACATGGGCACGGACAGCGGCTCCACGGCGTTCGCCAGGCTGCGCAGCCGGCGCGCGTTCGTCCTCACCCTGGTGGCGACGGTCGTGGGGCTGCTCGGCGCGGTGGTGACGGCGACGCTCTTCGGCGACGCGACGCTGCTCCTGGGCGATGTGGGCAACTGGCTGGCCGGCCGGTCGGGGCAGTTCGTCAGTTACGTCCTGGACACGCGGGTCCCCCGGGTCGCCGCCGCCCTGCTGGCCGGTGCGGCGCTGGCGGTCGCGGGAGCCGTCGTCCAGGCGGTCTCGCGCAACCCGCTCGCTGAGCCGGGCGTCCTCGGCGTCGTCAGCGGAGCGGGGGTCGGGGCGGTCGCCGTCCTCACCGTCGTGCCGCTGGCGAGCTTCTGGCTGATCGGCGGCTCGGCGCTGGCCGGTGCGGCGACGGCCGCGGCGCTGGTGTTCGGTCTTGCGGCACGTCGTGGTCTGGAGCAGAACCGCCTGGTGCTCATCGGCATCGGGGTCCAGGCGGGTGCGGGCGCGTTCGTGAGTCTGCTGATCGTGCTCACCGACCCGTACAACGAGACGAAGGCGCTGGCCTGGCTCGGCGGATCGACGTACGGGCGGACGTTCCCCGAGCTGATTCCGGTGCTGGTGGGCCTGGTCGTCGCGCTGCCCGTCCTCGCGGTGATGCGCCGCGAACTGGACCTGATCGGGCTGGACACCGAGACGCCCGCCCTGCTCGGTGTGCGGATCGGGGCCACCCGGCTGGGTCTGCTGAGCCTCGCCGTCCTCCTGACGGCGGGAGCGGTGGCGGCGGTCGGCGTGATCGGGTTCGTCGGCCTGGTCGCCCCGCACGCGGCACGCGCCCTGGTGGGCCGCCGGCACACGCGGGTCATTCCGGTGAGCGCGCTGCTCGGGGCGCTGCTGGTGGTCGTTTCCGACACGGTCGGCCGGACGATCATCGCCCCGGCGCAGATCCCGGTCGGGCTGCTCACGGCGGTGATCGGCGCCCCGTACTTCATCTGGCTGCTCTGGCGGTCCCGGCGCGAGGGCTGACGGGCGCCGTACCGGCGGTGCGTGACCGCCGGTACGGCGTACCGCCTCGTCCGGGAGGGCTCAGACCGTGAAGCGGTGGTTCCCCGAGCCGATGGCGAAGACCGCGCAGCCGTCCTCCATCCGCAGGAACCGGGCGCCGGTGTGCGTGACGTCCTCGGCCCGGGCGGCCGGGATCCACGCCTCGGCGGTGGTGTTCACGGGCAGGCCCACGGTCAGGTGGAAGCGGTCCTTCTCCGCCTCCCAGTCGGTGGTGACCGGACCGTGGAGGGAGGCGAAGCGGCCCCGGGCGCGGGTGATCCCGCCGCCGGGGCGGGGTCGCACGGTGACCTTGCGGAAGCCGGGGGCCGCGGGGGCGATGCCCGCGATGTGCGCGTACATCCATTCCCCCACCGAGCCGTACGCGTAGTGGTTGAAGGAGTTCATCCCGGCGTCCTGGAAGCTTCCGTCCGGCTTGATGGAGTCCCAGCGCTCCCACATGGTCGTGGCCCCGCGATCGATCTGGTAGCCCCAGCTCGGGAAGGTCCGCTGGAGCAGCAGGCGGTACGCCACGTCCGTGTGCCCGGTGTCGGTGAGGACGGGGAGCAGGCGCGGGGTGCCGAGGAAGCCCGTGGACAGATGCCAGTCCTTGGCCTCGATGAGGGCGACGAGGCGGTCCGCGGCGGTGGTGCGCTCCGCCGCGCTCAGGAGGTCCATGGAGAGCGCCAGGACGTAGGCGGTCTGGGTGTCGCCCTTCACCCGGCCGCCGCCGGTGACGTACGCGGTGCGGAAGGCCTCTCGGATCTCCGCGAAGAGTGCGGTGTACGGGGCCGGGTCCTTGCCCAGGACCCGGGCGGTGCGGGCCACGAGGTCGGCGCTGTGGGCGTAGTAGGCGGTGGCGATGACGTCCTTGGGGGTGTCGTCGGCGATGTTGAGCCAGTCGCCGTAGCCGGTGGCGGGCCGCAGTCGTCCGGTGCTGTTCTCGTCCAGGTGGTCGAGCCACTTCAGCATCGAGGGCCACGCCCCCTGCAGCACCTGGGTGTCGCCGTACGCCTGGTAGAGGGCCCAGGGGACGGTGACGCCCGCGTCGCCCCAGCCGGCCGAGCCCGCGCCGAGTCCCTCGACGTGCGGCGCGACGTCCGTGAACGCGCCGTCGGAGGTCTGGTCGTCCTGGAGGTCGCTCAGCCACTTGCCGAGGAAGCGCGCCGACTCCATCGCGTACGCGGCGGTGGGCGCGAACACGTTGATGTCGCCGGTCCAGCCGAGGCGTTCGTCGCGGGCGGGGGTGTCGGTGGGGATGGAGAGGAAGTTGCCACGCAGGCCCCAGGTGATGTTGCTGTGGAGCTGGTTGAGCATCGGGACGTTCGTCTCGAACTCCATGGTGAGGGGCGCGTCGGTGTGGATCACCCGCCCGACGACGGCGTCGAGGGGCGGCTTGCCGGGATAGCCGGTCACCTCGACGTAGCGGAAGCCGTGGAAGGTGAAGCGCGGCTCGTACGTCTCGCGGCCGCCGCCCTTGAGGGTGTAGTGGTCGGTCGCGGCGGCGGTGCGCAGGTTGGTGGTGTAGACGGTGCCGTCGGGGTTCAGTACCTCGGCGTGGCGCAGGCGCACGGTGGTGCCGGCGCGGCCGGTGACGCGCAGGCGGGGGGTGCCGACCATGTTCTGGCCGAGGTCGAAGACGAAGACGCCGGGCCGGGGTTCGGTGACCTTCCTGGCTTTCAGCTCCTGGATGACGCGGCAGGGCCCGTCGGGCTCGGCGACCAGTTCGGCGGTGACCTTCTCCTCGGCGGGCACCGCCTTCGCCCAGGCGGTGTCGTCGAAACCGGTGCGCAGCCAGCCGTCGGTCTCCAGGCGGGCGTCGTAGGTCTCGCCGGTGAGGAGGTCCGCCAGGGTGACGGGGCCGGTGGCGGCCCGCCAGTCGGTGCCGGACAGCACCCGCTCGGTCGTGCCGTCCCGGTAGGTCACCTCCAACTGGCCCAGGAAGGACGGGTGTTCGCCATACTGATGCGGGCCGAACATGCCGACGTTGCCCGCGTACCAACCCGTCGCCAGCTCCACGGCGAGGGTGTTGGCCCCGGAGGTGAGCAACTCGGTGACGTCGTGCGTCTGGTACTGGATCCGCTTGGCGTAGTCGGTCCAGCCGGGCGCGAGGCGGTCCGTGCCGACACGCTTGCCGTTGAGGTGGGCCTCGTACAGACCGAGGGCCGTGGAGTAGAGCCGCGCCCGCTCGACGGGCTTGCGGCGGAGCCGGAACTCGCGGCGCAGTTGGGCGACGGGGGCGTAGGCGGGGGCGACCTCTCCCCAGGGGCCTGACCCCCACGGTACGAGAACCTTGGCGGCGGGCCAGGCGCTGTCGTCGTAGTCCGACGCCCGCCATTCACCGGCGGGTTCGGCATCGGCGGCCTTCCAGCCCTCGCCGGTGGCGATGATGTGCACACCGTCGGCGGTGGTCAGCTCCAGGACTCCGAGCAGTCCGGCGGGGCCGGTGACCTCGTTGGTCGCGGCGACGGCGAGGACATGGCGGCCGGGGGCGAGCCGTTCGGTCACCTCGGTGACCGAGGGGCGGCTCCAGGCCCTGGCAACCTCGTCCGGTTCGGCCCGCGCGACCTCCGCGCCGTCCAGGTGGGCGACGTACCCGTCGTCGGCGGTGAGCACGAGGCGGGCCCGCGTCACACCGTCCGGCACGTCGAACGCGCCCCGGAACCAACGGGTCGCGGCGGGAGCGCTGCTCGCCGGGTCGCCCTCGGGGAACCAGATCCAGGAGGCCTCGTCCAGTGCGGGGGCGCCGACGAGGGAGGCGGGCGCCCCGACCCAGTCGGCGGACCAGTCCGAGGCCTCGGTGAGGCCGGTCTCCCACCAGGCGGGTTCGGACCAGCCGGAGACCTGGCCCCGGTCGTCCCAGACCCGCACGGTCCAGAAATAGCGGGTACGGGAGCGCAACTCCGGTCCGCCGTACATCACTTGTGTCGAGTCGGCGGACTCGATCTTGCCGCTGTCCCACACGTCGGGCCGCTCCAGGGCGCGTTCGCTCAGCGCGACGCGGACCTGGTAGGCGCTCTGCGTGCGGCCCGGCGCGGTGGCGGTGAGCGGCCAGCCCAGGCGCGGGCGGGCGGCCCCGAGGCCGAGCGGGTTCTTCACGTACTCGGCGGTCGAGCCGCCCACCCGGAGGCCCTTGGCCCCTTTCGCGCCGCGTTCCGCGGCCTGTGCAGGTGGCATGGCTCCGGCGATGAGGGTGGTTCCCAGGGCGGTGGCGGTCGTGCTGAGCAGTCGTCGTCGGCTGATCACACTCGGCTCCGATTCGGCGAGGGGACAGGGGGTGGAACGGGGTCAGGAAGAAAGGGGGTGCGCGCCTTCGGTGCGGCGCGCCGCCGCCTCCCAGGCCGCCGGGTCACCCGACGGCTCGTAGCGGGTCGAGGACTGTGTGCGGACGATGAGTTCACGCGCCGAGGCGAGGTCGCCGGGCAGGCCGTGCGCCCGCGCCTGGACGAGGACGTTGCCGAGCGCGGCCGCTTCCGCGGGGCCCGCGACCACCGGCAGACCGCAGGCGTCGGCGGTGAGTTGGCAGAGCAGGGCATTGCGCGCCCCACCTCCGACGATGTGCACCACGTCGACCGCGCGGTCGGCCAGGCGCTGCGCCTGGTGGATAGCCCGCCGGTGGGCGAGGGCCAGCGAGTCGAGGATGCAGCGCGCGATCTCCCCCGGGCTCCGGGGCACCGGCCCGCCGGTCGCCCGGCAGGCGGCCGCGATGCGTTCGGGCATGTCTCCGGGGGCCAGGAATTCAGGGGCGGCGGCATCCACCACGGACCGCAGGGCGGGCGCGCGGGCGGCCTCGGTGAGCAGGGGGGTGACGTCCTCCCGGCCCCAGGTGCGCATGCACTCCTGGAGCAGCCACAGGCCCATGACGTTGCGCAGGAACCGCACGGTGCCGTCGATGCCCAGCTCGTTGGTGAAGTTCGCGGCGCGGCTCGCCTCCGTGGTGACGGGGGCGTCGAGTTCGAGGCCGGCGAGGGACCACGTTCCGGTGCAGAGGTAGGCGAACCGCTCTCCCCGTCCGGCCGGGACGGCGGCGACCGCCGAGGCGGTGTCGTGTGAGCCGACGGCCGTCACGGGTACGGGGCCCGGCAGCCCGGTCTGCTCCTGGACCGCCGGCAGCAGCGCGCCCGCCGGGTCGCCGGGGCGGCGCAGCGGGGCGAAGAGAGCGAGGTCGATACCGAGTCGGTCGGCCAGGTCGTGGTTCCAGTCGCCCGTGCGCGGGTCGATGAGCTGGGTGGTGGAGGCGTTGGTGAGCTCGGTGCCCTGCTCCCCCGTGAGCCAGTACGCGATCAGGTCGGGGATCAGCAACAGACGTGCGGCGGACGACAGCTGCGGGGTTTTGCGAGCGGCCACGAGTTGGTAGAGCGTGTTGAACGAGGCGTACTGGATGCCGGTGGCGCGGTAGAGGTCACCGGGCGGGACAGTGGCCCACACCTGCTCGGGCACCCCCTCGGTGCGGGCGTCCCGGTAGTGGACGGGGTTGCCGAGCAGGGCGCCGTCGGCGTCGAGGAGGCCGTAGTCCACGGCCCAGCTGTCGATGCCGACGGAGTCGACCGGGCCCGCCGCGCGCAGCCCGTCCAGGATGCCCCCGTACAGGCCGAGGATGTCCCAGCGCAGGCCTTCGGGCAGCCGTACGGGCCGGTTGGCGAAGCGATGGGCCTCGGTGAGGTGCAGGGTGTCCGGGCCGACGCGGCCGGCCATGACCCGCCCGCTGGACGCGCCGAGGTCGACGGCCGCGAAGGTCTTCGTACCGGCGGCGCTCATCGCAGGAAGGCGCCGGCGACCCCGGCGTCGACCGGGATGTGCAGGCCGGTGGTGTGGGTCAGCTCGCCGCCGGTGAGCGCGAAGACGGCGTTGGCGACGTGTTCGGGCAGCACCTCGCGCTTGAGCAGGGTGCGTTGGGCGTAGAACTCGCCGAGCTTCTCCTCCTCGATGCCGTAGGTCGCGGCGCGCTGGGCGCCCCAGCCACCGGCGAAGATCCCGGAGCCACGCACCACACCGTCCGGGTTGACCCCGTTGACGCGAATGCCGTCCTCACCCAGCTCCGCCGCCAGCAGGCGCACTTGGTGAGCCTGGTCGGCCTTGGCGGCTGAGTACGCCACGTTGTTCGGGCCGGCGAAGACGGCGTTCTTCGAGGCGATGTAGACGAGGTCGCCGCCGAAGCCCTGGGCCCGCATGACGCGGGCCGCCTCGCGGGCGACGAGGAAGGAGCCCCGGGCCATGATGGCGTGCTGGAGGTCCCAGTCCCGGACCGTGGTCTCGGCCAAGGGCTTGGAGATGGAGATGCCCGCGTTGTTGACCACCAGGTCGACGCCGCCGAAGGCGAGTGCCGCCGCCGCGAAGGCGCCGGCCACCTGCTCCTCGTCGGTGACGTCGACCGTGACGGCCACCGCCCGGTCGGGACCGCCCAGTTCCTCGGCCACGGCGGCCCCGCGCTCCGCGTCCAGGTCCGCGACGACCACGCAGGCGCCCTCCGCGACGAGGCGGCGGGCGATGGCCCTGCCGATGCCGCTGCCCGCGCCGGTCACCAGGGCGACCCGGGTCGCCAGCGGCTTCGGCTTCGGCATGCGCCGGAGCTTGGCCTCCTCCAGGGCCCAGTACTCGATGCGGAACTTCTCCGACTCCTCGATCGGGGCATAGGAGGAGACGGCTTCCGCGCCGCGCATCACGTTGATGGCGTTGAGGTAGAACTCCCCCGCCACACGAGCGGTCTGCTTGTCCTTGCCGAAGCTGAACATCCCCACCCCGGGGATCAGCACGATCGCCGGGTCCGCGCCCCGCATCGGCGGCGATCCGGGCTCCGCGTGGCGCTCGTAGTAGGCGGCGTAATCCTCCCGGTAGGCGGCGTGCAGCTCGCCCAACCGCTCGACGGCGCGGGCCGCATCGGCGGTCGGCGGCAGATCGAGCACCAGGGGCCTGACCTTGGTGCGCAGGAAGTGGTCCGGGCAGGAGGTGCCCAGGGCGGCGAGCCTCGGGTGTCCGGTGCGGGCGAGGAATTCCAGCACCGCTTCGGAGTCGTCGAAGTGTCCCACCTGGGGACGGTCCCGGGAGGCGAGGGCCCGTACGTACGGGGCGAGGGCGGCGGCCCGCGCGCGGCGCCGGTCCTCGGGCAGCGCCTCGTACCCCTCGATCAGTGGTCCGAACGGCTCGGGCCTGCCGCGCTCGGTCAGGAACGTCTCGGCGGTGCGGATGATGCGGAGCGCGTTGGCCTCGCACTCCTCGGACGTTCCGCCCCAGGCGGTGATGCCGTGGCCGCCCAGGACGCAGCCGATGGCCTGCGGGTTCGCCTCCTTCACCGCGGCGATGTCCAGGCCGAGCTGGAACCCGGGGCGTCGCCACGGGACCCAGGCGACGGTGTCGCCGAAGCAGTCGGCGGTGAGCTTCTCCCCGTCGGCGGCGCACGCGAGGGCGATCCCGGAGTCGGGGTGCAGGTGGTCGACGTGCGGGGCGTCGACAAGACCGTGCATGGCCGTGTCGATGGAGGGGGCCGCGCCGCCCCTGCCGTGCAGGCAGTAGTCGAACGCGGCGACCATCTCGTCCTCACGCTCCTCCCCCGCGTAGACGCCGCGCAGTGCGCGCAGCCGGTCGAGGCGGAGCATGGCGAGGCCTTCGGTGGTGAGGGTGCCGAGGTCGCCGCCGGAGCCCTTCACCCACATCAGCTCGACGTCGTCGCCGGTGACCGGATCGGGCGTGACGCCCTTGGCGGAGGCGTTGCCGCCTGCGTAGTTCGTGTTGCGGGGGTCGGAGCCGAGCCGGTGGGAGCGGGCCAGAAGCGCTGCGGCTTCGGGGTGGAGTGCCATGGGTTCCTCGGTGTCCTTCACGAAGGGGCGGCGGAGAGGGGTTCGGGGACGGCGGGGGGTGCGGCGGGTTGGCTCACGATGGGGGCCCGGGAGGGTTTACGCTCCCCAGCCCGCCTGCCGGCCGCCGATCCGCTCCTCGGCGGTCTTCGTCGCCCAGCCGGAGCGCCGGTAGGCGGCCATCGGGTCGCCGTCGAGGCCCTGGTCCTCGCGGAGCTCGGCGAGCAGGGGGCGTACGTCGGTGTTGTAGGCGTCCATGAGGACGGCGTTGGCCTCCAGGACGTCGCCGGCGCGCTGGGCGGCGGCCAGGGCCTCGCGGTCCACGAGGAGCGCCTTCGCGGTGGCCTCCTGGACGTTCATCACCGAGCGGATGATCGCGGGGATCTTCTCCTCGATGTTGTGGCACTGGTCGAGCATGAAGGCGACATCGGCGGTGAGCCCGCCGCCGCGGGCGACCTCGTACATGATGCGGAAGAGCTGGAAGGGGTCGGCCGCCCCGACCATCAGGTCGTCGTCCGCGTAGAACCGGGAGTTGAAGTCGAAGCCCCCGAGCCGGCCCTCGCGCAGCAGGGTCGCGACGATGAACTCGATGTTGGTGCCGGGCGCGTGGTGCCCGGTGTCCACGACGACCTGCGCCTTCGGCCCCAGCTTGAGGCAGTGGGCGTAGGCGGTCCCCCAGTCGGGGACGTCCGTCGTGTAGAAGGCGGGCTCGAACAGTTTGTACTCCAGGAGCATGCGCTGGTCGTCGCCGAGCCGTTCGTGCACGGCGGCCAGCGCCTCGGCGAGCCGGTCCTGCCGCTCGTGGATGTCGTCCTGGCCGGGGTAGTTCGTGCCGTCCGCGAACCACAGCTTGAGGTCTCTCGATCCCGTCGCGTCCATGATGTCGACGCAGGCCAGGAGGTGGTCCAGGGCCTTGCGGCGGACGCTGGGGTCCGGGTGGCAGACGCTCCCGAGCCGGTAGGCGTCGTCCTGGAAGGTGTTGGCGTTGACGGCCCCGAGGGCCAGGCCCCGGTCGCGGGCGTGCTCGGCGAGGGCCGCGTAGTCGTCGACCGTGTCCCAGGGAATATGGAGGGCGACGGTGGGTGCGGCTCCGGTGAACTCGTGCACCTTCGCCGCGTCGTCCAGTTTCTCCTGGGGGGTGCGGGGCACGCCGGGCCGGGCGAAGACCTTGAAGCGGGTCCCCGAATTCCCGTACGCCCAGGAGGGCGTCTCGATGGCCTGGGACATGAGGGCGGCCTTCACCCTGGCGTGCTCGGTCACTTCGTCGCTCCTGTGACGTCGGTGTGAACGCGAATGAATCTGAAACGATTCATGCGGCTTGAAGGTAGGAGCGCCCCCGAGGGCTGTCAACCCTGCCCGCAGACCTGGCGCCGTAGAACCTTGTTATTACACGGAGCAGTTGGGAAATTCCGTGCAGCCCCATTGACGCGCCCCGGGGGACCTGCCTAACGTCCCGGCAACTCATTTGAAACCTTTCACGATGCCGTGAGGACGCCCTCCGCATCGTCGAGGAGCCACCGATGACCCACCGGTCCGCCAAGGATCCGGCCCCCGTGCTGGCCCTGAGGGACGTCTCCAAGTCCTTCGGCGCCGTGCGCGCCCTGCGGGACGTGTCCCTCGACCTGTTCCCCGGCGAGGTGCACGCCATCGCCGGCGAGAACGGCGCGGGCAAGTCGACCCTGATCAAGACCCTCGCCGGAGTGCACCGGCCCGACGCCGGTCAGCTCCTGCTGGACGGCGAGCCGACCGCCTTCCACGGCCCCGCCGACGCCCGCGACGCCGGTATCGCCGTGATCTACCAGGAGCCCACGCTCTTCCCCGACCTGTCGATCACCGAGAACATCTTCATGGGCCGTCAGCCCCGGCGGGCGCTCGGCCGGATCGACCACCGGGCCACCCGGAACGCCACGGCCGCCCTGATGCACCGGCTCGGCGTCGAACTCGACCCCGACCGTCCGGCGCGCGGCCTGTCGATCGCGGACCAGCAGATCGTCGAGATAGCCAAGGCCCTCTCCTTCGACGCCCGCGTCCTGATCATGGACGAGCCGACGGCCGCCCTGACCGGCAGCGAGGTGGCGCGGCTGTTCGGCGTGGTCCGGGCGCTGCGCGAGCAGGGGGCCGCCGTGCTGTTCATCTCGCACCGGCTGGAGGAGATCTTCCGCATCTGCGAACGCGTCACGACCCTGCGGGACGGGGCGCTGATCGCCAGTGAACCGCTGGCCGGGATGACGGAGGAGGACCTGGTCCGGCGGATGGTCGGCCGGGACCTGCACGAGCTGTACCCGAAGCAGGACGTCGAGGCCGGCGAGGTCGCCCTCAGCGTCCGACGGCTGACCCGCGAGGGCGTGTTCACCGACGTCTCCTTCGATGTGCGGTGCGGCGAGATCGTCGGCATGGCGGGTCTGGTCGGCGCCGGGCGTACGGAGGTGGCTCGGGCGGTCTTCGGCGTCGACCGGTGGGACGCGGGCGAGGTCGAGGTGGCCGGGCGGGCGCTCGTCAACGGCGCCCCGTCCACCGCCATGGCCGCGGGCCTCGCCCTGGTCCCCGAGGACCGGCGGGCCCAGGGCCTGGTGATGGGCATGTCCATCGAGCGGAACATCGGGCTGACCGGGCTGCGCGCCACCAGGAGGGCGGGGCTGATGGACCGGGGGGCGGAGCGCAGCCGCTCGCTCGACTGGGCGGTCCGGCTCCAGGTGAAGTACGCCCGCATCGCGGATGCCGTCTCCACCCTGTCCGGCGGCAACCAGCAGAAGGTGGTGCTGGCCAAGTGGCTGGCGACCAAACCTGCCGTGCTGATCGTCGACGAGCCGACGCGCGGGATCGACGTCGGCACCAAGGCGGAGGTGCACCGGCTGCTGAGCGAGCTGGCGGCCGACGGGGTGGCGGTGCTGATGATCTCCTCCGATCTGCCCGAGATCCTCGGCATGGCCGACCGGGTGCTGGTGATGCACGAGGGCCGCATGACCGCCGAGATCGCCCGTTCCGACGCCACCGAGGAGACCGTGATGGCCGCAGCCACCGGGAGGGCCGCCGCATGACGGTGACGACGACCGAACCGGCGCCCGTCGCGCCGATACCCGCCTCCAGCAGCACCCGGCTGGTGGACCGCGTCTTCAAGATGCGTGAGCTGGCGATCCTGCTCGTGCTGTTGGTGATGCTGGTCCTGACCCAGCTCGGCAACAGCGCGTTCCTCTCCGAGCAGGGCATCAAGGACCTGTTGCTGAACGCCACCATCCTGGTGCTGGTCGCCACCGGCCAGTCGCTGGTCGTCATCACGCGCAACGTCGACCTGTCGGTCGGCTCGACGCTCGGCATCAGCGCCTTCGCCGCCGGTACGTATCTCCAGGGCGGCGGGCACCCGGTGGTGGCCGTGGCCCTGGCCGTGCTGCTCGGCGTCGGCTTCGGGCTGCTGAACGGGCTGCTCGTGAGCCTCGGCCAGGTGCCCGCCCTGGTCGTGACCCTCGGCACGCTCTACATCATCCGGGGCATCGACTCCATCTGGGTCGGCTCGCGGCAGATCACGGCGGCCGATCTCCCGGGCGGCTTCGTGGACTTCGGCTCCGGCGGACTCTCCGCGGTGCCCTGGCCGGCGATGATCGCGCTGGCTCTGCTGGTGTCGACGGCGTATTACCTCAAGCACTTCGGCAGCGGGCGCGAGCTGTACGCGCTGGGCTCGAACCCGGAGGCCGCGCGGTTGGCCGGGATTCCCGTACGCCGGCGGATCCTGCTCGCCTACACCTTCTGCGGGGCGCTGGCCGGTCTCGCCGGCGCGCTGTATCTGGCGCGCTTCGGGAACGTCGACTCGGGCACCGGAACGGGCTACGAACTCACCGTGGTCAGCGCGGTCGTGGTCGGCGGCGTGATCTTCACCGGGGGCTCCGGGACGGTCTACGGCGCGGCTCTCGGCGCGCTGCTGCTGACCTCGGTCAACAGCGTGCTGCCCGCGCTCGGCGTCAGCTCCGTGTGGGTGCTCGCGATCAACGGATTCCTGCTCATCCTCGCCATCGCGGTCGACCGGATCGTGGCCCTGCGCGTGGCGTCCGCCCTGAAGAAGAGGAACGCCCGCCATGGCTGACTCCGCACTCGCGCGCGCCGTCCGCTGGGACACGGTCGTCGGCGCCCTTCTCATCGTGGTGCTGCTGCTGTCCTTCGGCTTCGTCGACGGTTTCGGCAACGCGCTCAACCTGTCGTTCCTGATCGGCAACACCCTGCCCATCGCGCTGATCGCGCTGCCGATGACCCTGTTGGTGGTCTCCGGCGAGATCGACCTGTCGGTGGCGTCCACGGCCGGCCTCTCGGGTGCGGTGATGGGGGCGCTGTGGAACCAGGGACTGCCGATCGAGGCGATCATCCCGCTCTGCCTGCTGCTCGGCGTGGTCTGCGGGCTGGTCAACGGGCTGCTCGTCACCCGGCTCGGACTGCCGTCGCTGGCGGTCACCATCGGAACGCTGGCCGCCTACCGAGGCATCGCGCAGATCGTGCTGGGCTCGGACGCCGTCACCGACTTCCCTTCTCCCTACCTGGACTTCGCCGCCGGACGGATCGGCGACACGTTCGTTCCGTACGCCCTCCTGCCGTTCCTGGCGCTGCTCGCCGTCGCCGTACTCGCTCTGCACGCGACGCCGTTCGGACGTTCCCTGTTCGCGACGGGCGCCAACGAGGAGGCGGCCAGGTTCGCGGGCGTGCGGGTGAAGCGGCAGAAGCTGATCCTGTTCACCGTGACCGGCCTGATGGCTTCCCTCACCGGCGTGTTCTGGGCGCTGCACTACGCCAGCGCCCGCTTCGACAACGCCACCGGCCTCGAACTGTCCGTCGTAGCGGCCGTGTTGCTCGGCGGCATCGACTTCGACGGCGGCAAGGGCACGCTCGGCGGCGCGATCGCCGGCGTGTTCCTGCTCGGCGCGCTGCAGAACGTGATGAGCCTGGGCGACGTCTCCGCGCAGTCACAGATCGTCGTCACCGGCGTGCTGCTCGTCCTCTCCGTGCTCGGCCCGCGCGTCGGGCGGCAGCTCTCCGTCGCGAGGGCGGGGCGACGAGCCGCCTCGGCCCCGACTCCGTAACCACGTCCCCGGCGCCGTCATCCGACCTTCTTCCGCAAAGGACCCTGCCATGCGTACGTCATCGATCCGCCGCACCTGTGCGGCCCTCGCGGCCGTCACCTCCCTCGCGCTCGCCGTCACGGCGTGCGGGGGCACCACCAAGAGCGATGTGAAGAAGGAGAGCGGTTCGGCCGCATCGGCGGGTGAGGCGGACCCGGACGCGCCCACCAAGAAGGGCCTGACCATCGGCTTCCTGCCCAAGCAGGTCAACAACCCCTACTTCACCACCGCCGACAAGGGCGGGCAGAAGGCCGTCGAGGCGCTGGGGTCCACGTTCAAGGAGGTCGGCCCGACCAGCGCCACCGACACCTCGGGGCAGGTCTCCTACGTCAACACCCTCACCCAGCAGCAGGTGGACGCGATCGCCGTGTCCGCGCAGGACCCGGGGGCGCTGTGCACCGCGCTCAAGCAGGCCATGAGGAGCGGCGTCAAGGTCGTGACGTACGACTCCGACACCAAGACCGACTGCCGCAACGTGTTCGTGTCCCAGGCGGGGGCGGAGGACCTGGGCCGCACCCAGGTCCAGCTGCTCGCCGAACAGATCGGCTACAAGGGCGAGATCGCGGTCCTGTCCGCCGCCCAGACCGCGACGAACCAGAACCTGTGGATCGACTACATGAAGGACGAGCTGAAGGACCCGAAGTACAAGGACATCAAGCTGGTGAAGGTGGCGTACGGCAACGACGACGCCCAGCAGTCCTTCCAGCAGACGCAGGGGCTGCTCCAGGAGTACCCGAAGCTCGCCGGGATCGTCTCGCCGACCACCGTCGGCATCAAGGCGGCGGCGCAGTACCTGTCGGGGTCGAAGTACCGGGGCAAGGTGAAGCTGTCCGGCCTCGGCACCCCCAACGACCTGCGCTCGTACGTGAAGAACGGCACGGTCGAGGCGTTCGAGCTGTGGGACCCCGCGAAGCTCGGCGAGCTGGCCGGCCACGTCGCGGTCGCCCTGGCGTCCGGGCAGATCACCGGCAAGGAGGGCCAGACCTTCGAGGCGGGCGAGCTGGGCACGTACACGATCGGGAGGGACGGGGTGGTCGACCTCGGCAAGCCGACGGTGTTCGACAAGGACAACATCGACGACTTCGACTTCTGATGCACGCGGATAGGCTGAGGGTTCGTCCCGCGTCCCTCGCCCCTCTGGAGGTCTCCGCCTGATGGCCCAGTCGGTGGGTATCAAGGACGTGGCCCGGGTCGCCGGAGTATCGGTGGGCACGGTCTCCAACGTCATCAACCGCCCGGACACGGTCGGTCCCGACACCCGGGCCCGCGTCCTGTCCGCGATCGACCGTCTCGGTTACGTCCGCAGCGAGTCGGCGCGGCAGTTGCGGGCGGGGCGCAGTCGGATCATGGGGCTGCTGGTCCTCGACATGGGCAACCCGTTCTTCGTGGACGTGGCGCGCGGGGCTGAGCGGGCCGCTCGCGAGGCGGGGCTCGGCGTCATGGTCTGCAACAGCGCGCAGAGCCCCGGCGAGGAGGCGGAGTATCTGGCGCTCTTCGCGGAACAGCGGGTCCGGGGTGTGCTGCTCACCCCCGCCGACGCGACCGGGCGCAACATCGAGGCGTTCCGGCGGCACGACATCCCGTTCGTCCTCGTCGACCGGGTCGCCGAGGGCACGACGGAGTGCTCGGTGTCGGTCGACGACGTGGCGGGCGGGGCGCTGGCGGTGCGGCATCTGCTGGACGCCGGGCACCGCTCCATAGCGTACGTGAGCGGGCCGCCCGGCTTCAATCAGGTCCGGGACCGGCGTACGGGGGCGCTCGCCGCGCTCGCGGAGGCGGGGCTCGGCCCGGGGGCCCTGCGCGAGCTGCCCACGGAACGGCTCGACGTGACGGCGGGCCGGGACGCGGGGGCCCGGCTGCTGGGGCTCTCCGACCGCCCGACCGCCGTGTTCTGCGCCAACGACCTGCTCGCCCTGGGCGTCCTGCAGTCACTGTTCGCCGCCGGGGTCTCCGTTCCCGGTGATCTGGCCCTGGTGGGTTATGACGACATCGAGTTCGCGGCGGCGGCGGCCGTGCCGCTGACCTCCGTACGGCAGCCGGCGGCGACGATGGGGGCGCTGGCGGCCGGGCTGCTCCTGGAGGAGACGGGGGCGGGGGCGTCGGCGGGGGCGCACGAGCACCGCCGGGTGGTGCTGCAGCCTGAGCTGGTGGTGCGGCGCTCCAGTCTCGCCGCCCGCTGAGACCGGGTGCGGGCCGGGGGCATGGCCCCGGTGGTCAGAGGTGGGCGAGGAGTCCGTGCAGCGGGCGGGGCAGGCGGGTGAGGTCGAGGGCCTCGGCCAGCGCGCGGGCGTAGTGCTCCTTGCGGCCGCCGATGGTACCCATGAAGCGCCGCAGCTGCGCCTCGACGGCCCGCTCCCGCTGGGCGGGCTGCCGTTGGAAGATCCGGAAGGTGCGCAGGTCGCCCTGGTCGTCGATGACCTGCTGGACGCCGTCGGCGCCGAGCGCCCGGATCAGCTCGTCCTCCAGGTCGGCGTGGCAGGTGAAGAAGCCCAGCGTTTCCAGGTCCTCGGGGACGAGAGCGGTGCCGAAACCGGTGCGCTCCAGGCCCTGGAGGAAGAAGCGCTGTTCCGCAGCGTCGCAGAGACCGGCGGGCCGGACGTCGAGGACGTCAGGACCGAGGAGGCGCAGGAAACGGGTGATGCTGGTGGCGCCCCCGAGCGGCACGACCACGACGCCCTCTGCGGTCAGGGTGCGCCCCTGGCGTTCGGCGAGCGCCTCGACCGCCGCCCGGTCGCTGACGCCCTCGACGAGCACCACCGTGCGCAGGCCCAGGCCGGCCGCCAGGTCGCGGGCGGCCCCGGCCTCCGCGGGCGCCGGCGTGTCCTCGTCGCCCGCGGCCCAGGAGATGACCGTCTGCCTCAAGCGCGTCGCTGTGTCCACCGGGCCAGTCTCGCACCATGATCGGCGGGTACGGCAGGGGTTTTCGCCTCTGCGGCTGAGGTCCTGGGTCAGCGGGCTGCGGGAGGTCTGCGCGCCAGGTACAGGCCGACGCCCAGAGCCAGCGCCAGCACACAGCCGGAGAAGGTCAGTCCGGCGTTCCTGAGTCCGATGCCGAGGGTGAGGGCGCCGACGCCGACGACGGGCAGGGAGATGCCCAGGTAGGCGATGACGAAGAACGCGGAGACGGTCGCGGCCCGGTGCTCGGGCGGTGCCGCCGCGCTGATCGCCGTCACCGCGCCGCGGAACGCCAGCCCCTGGCCCAGGCCGCCGCACAGCGCCCCGGCGACCAGCAGGGGCAGGGAGGCGAACAGCAGCGAGGCGCCCACCAGCAGAAGTCCGGCGACCAGGACGAAGCAGCCGCCCGGCAGGGCGCGGCGCTCGCCGACCCGCCCCATGAGCGCCTGCCCGGCCGTCGAGGCGAGGAAGACGGAGAAGACGACGAGCCCGGTCAGGGCCAGGTTGTGCACGTCGAGAGTCTCGGCGACGAACGCGGGGGCGACCGCCGTGAAGAGGCCGAGCAGGGAGAACCCGGCGAAGGCGGCCAGCGCCGAGGTGGTGAACACGCCGCGCATCGCGGGCGGGACGGCGATCCCCTGGGGCCGCAGCCGGAAACCGCGGACGCGGGAGGTGACCGTCTCCGGCAGGAACCAGGTCAGCACGGCGGCCACGGCGATCAGCGCCAGGTGCACGACGAAGGGCAGCCGCAGGGGCTCAGGGGCGTATTCGGCGAGCAGCCCGGACAGCAGCGGGCCGCACCCCAGGCCGCCCATGTTCGCGGCGGTCGCGGCCAGCCCGGCCCGTGCCGCGCGTCCCGGCGGGGCCAGCTCCATCACCGTGACCGTCGCGGCGCCGCTCAGCAGTCCGGCGGCGAACCCGGAGAGGAGCCGGCCGGCGAACAGGGCGGGCAGCCCGCCCTCGTAGAGGAAGCAGAACGCGCTGGCCGCCGAGAAGCCCAGGGCTGCAAGGAGAACAGGCCGCCGCCCCGCCTCGTCGGAGACGTTCCCGGCGAGCAGCAGGGTGGCGATCACGCCGAGGGCGTAGACGGCGAAGACCACCGTCACCATCAGCTCGGAGAAGCCGAGCTGTTCCCGGTAGAGGCCGTAGAGCGGGGTGGGCAGCGTGGTGCCCGCCATCCCGATGGCGAAGACGACCGCGGCGGCCGGGTAGCCGAGGCGCTTCTTCCGAGGGGCGGTGCCGTTCGTCGGGCTCTCGTTCGTTCGGCTCATGCGTCGGGCGGCGGGTCCGTCGGGGCGGCGGGCGTGATGTGGCTGAGCACGCACCGCCAGCGGCCGTCCCGCCGGACGAAGACGTCCGTGGTCCATTCGTCGGCGTCGAAACGGCGGCCTCCGTAGTGGGCCGTGTTCGTGATCCGGACGGTGACCGTCGCGGTGTCCCCGTGGACCCGGATTCTCGGCTGGGTGACGGCTTCCATCGCCGAGTGGGTCAGGTCGCCGGACGTGACGTAGGCGAGGAACGCCTCCCGGTCCGTGATGCCGGACTCGGAGACGATGACCCATTCGTCGGCCATGAAGTCGGCGATCCGTGCCGCGTCGTTCGCGACGATCGCGGCGGCCCAGGCGTCGACGATCGCGGCGAGCCGGGCGTGGTCGTCGTCGGGGGCTCCCCGGTCCGCGGCCGACTCGGCGGTCTCGTGTTCTCCGCTCTCTCCCATGCGGCGAGCGTAGCCGTGGGCCGCGGAGACCGCGCGTCGTACCTGGGGGGGGCGGGGCCTCCGCGGCCCGGCGTGGGCGAGACCGTACGCGGCCCGTGGGTACCGGGTACGGTCCCGCCCCCTGGTCATCGGCGGGTCAGCGGTGTCGCGGGATCAGCGCGCTCCGCCCTGCCGGCGTTCGTCTTCGCTCGTGGTGCCGCGGAGTTGCGGGGTGAGGATCGCACCGATGGGCCCCTGGTAGACCGAGCCGTACGCGTGGCCGCCGGCCCATTCGTACACCGGGCAGACGTTGAGGAAGGCCGAGCAGCGGATGCAGCGCAGAGCCTGCCGTCCCACCTCGTCGGCCAGGGTGTCGGCCCGGCCGTTGTCCAGGAGGACGAGGTGAAAGCCCGCGGGCACTTCCCGAACGAGCAGGCCGCTTTGAAGTGCGTCTACATGGCGATCATGTCGCTGGACCCGACCGGCAAGGGCCAGGCCCCCTGGACCATGCGCTGGAAGACCGCCCTGAACGCCTTCGACATCACCTTCGACGGCCGACTCGCCGTAGCACGCCAGTAACTCCAACAACCCGAGTTACACCGCTTGTTTGACAGACCCCGACAGTGCAGTTGCCGCGACTCTGCGGGTGGTGGCTGGCACGGCCTCGAACCGTGCCCGGTCGGCGGTCAGGAGGCGAGCAGATCGGGCGATGCCGGTGCAGCGCTGGTAGGTGTGCCGGAGGCGAGGGCTGTGGCGATGGCTTCGCTGCGCCAGACGAGCATCGGTATGCCGGAGATGTAGTAGTGGGTGCCGCTCGTGAGGTAGCCCAGGGCGTGGAGTGATTGCTGGGGTCTGCCGCCCTGGTCGAGGAGTCGTCCCGATTCCGGTTCCACGCGTAGTCCACCGTCGGGGTGCTGCTGCGCGCATCCGTTGCGGATCAGTGAGTCCGTCAGCTCCTGGGCACCGGCGGGCGCGGCCGGACGGGCCGCCGATGACGCTGTCGCCGCACAGATCACGACGTCGGCCTCCATCGTGCGGTCGTGTGCCCTGATGACGAATCCTTGCTTGGCGGGTGTGACGTCCTCAAGTCCGCGCAGGATGTGGAGCTGGCCGCTGTCGGCCAGCTCCAGGAGTGTTTGGGCGGTCGCGGCGGGCATGGGGGAGGTGAAGCTGGCCCACAGCCGGTGGCAGCGGCGGAAGAACTCGGTGCGGTCGCCAGGGGTTAGGGCGGGCCACCAGTCGTGCACGGTGGTGATCAGGGCCCAGGTGGTGACCTGGAGCCAGTCGACGTCTTGTATATGTTCCCGGTCGGTGAGTTGCCGGCGTAGTCGTCCCACCCCCCAGTCCGAGAGGGACAGCTCGGCGGCGACCTGCCTCGGTGTGGCCCCGGCGAGAAGTGCTTCCTTTCTGGCCATGGCGGCTACCTCCTGCCAGCGCAGGGGTGGTGTCGGGTTCTTGAGGCGCTTCCGGACAGCGTGGGGGGTCAGCACCGCGGGCTGGCCGGCCTGCTGGGGGCGGCGTACGGCGGCCAGGATTCCGTCCCGGGAGAGCAGGGTGATGGGCCCCTGGTGCCGTTGGGCCCGTAAGCCCAGGACAGCGTCGACGGCGGTGAGACCGCAGCCGATGACGGCCACGGACGCGGCGGGGTGAACGCCGCCCAGAGCTGACGCTACGGGGTAGGGGCTGGGAAGGTAGGACGGATGGCCGGCGAGTTCATAGGGGTCGTAGCGGGAGGGGTTCCCGACGCACAGCACTGCGTGGTCGCAGCGGATGCTGCCCCCGCCGTCCAGGCCCACCACCGCCTTGTCACCGTCGGACGCGGCGCTCACCGCGCGTCGGCGCAGCCATGTCACGTGCCAGCCGGCGGCCGTCAGACCGTCCAGGGTCTGGGAGAGGCTCTCCTCAAGATAGCGCCCGTAGGCGTGCCGAGGTGGGAAGACTTCCTGCGTCCACGAATGGCGAGCACCGCTGCCGTCCTCGCGGGCGAGCCACCGCTGCGCGTGCCCGGGATCGTCGGGGACCAGCGTCATCATGGCGGCCGGGGCGTTCACCACGATCTCGTCACGGTCCATCCGGTAGGCGCTGCCGCGCCACAGCCGGTCCGAGGGCTCCACGATCACGAGGTCGACGTCGCGTGAGCCGAACGCGCGGGCGAGGGCCATGACGAGACAGGCCGCGGCCGTACCCCCGCCCACCAGGCAGATACGCATCGCAGCCCTACGCTCCGGTCGCATGGTGGGCCGTCGGGTGCTTACGGGCCAGCGCGAAGCGATAGGTGATGCTCCCGACGAAGCCCTCCTCGTGTGCCCTGCGCCGCGCCTCGTCCTTCAGCGAGCGGGCTAGGTCCTTACCGATCGTCCCGCTGTCGAGCATGGTGTCCACGCCGCGGTCGATGATGGTGTAGGCGTAGGCCGAGTGCGCGGCGGTGTAAGTGTGGGCACCGGACTGCTTGAGGTGGAATCCTTCCGCCTGCAGCAGCCGCGGCAGGGACCGCAGTGCGTGAGTGTTGAGGACGTAGTGCGCGCGCCAGGCGGCCACGCAGGCGTTCAGCGGATCGTTCTCGCCCAGCGAGAAGTCCGCCGATGCGTAGTCGCCGTCCAGTACGGCGACCTGCCCTCCCCGGCGGCACACCCGGTGAGCCTCGCGGAGCACCGACGGGATGTCCGGGGTGTGACTGAGTAACGTGTACATGAGGACCGTCTGGAACGTCTCGGCGCCGAACGGCAGCCGGTGTGCGTCGGCCGCCAGGAGGCTGAGGTTCGCCGGTGCCGACTGGGCCTGGCGGGCTGTCTTCAACAGGTCGAGGCTGTGGTCGATGCCGACGACGGTGGCGGTACCCGCCCGGTCGCAGAGGTCGGTGAGGAGTTCACCGGAACCACAGCCGATCTCCAGCAGCGGTCCGCCGGTCACATCGAGGGCCGTGAGGAAACGCTGCAGCATCCGGTGCTGCTCCGGGTCCTGTTTGCGGGAGTGCAGCACCGACGCGATCTGCTGCGTGGTCTCGCGGCCGCTCGTGGCCAGCGAGGAGAACACGTCGCTCACGGGCGGCTGCTTCCCGTGGCAGGGGCAGCAGCGACACGGAAGAGGGCTCCTTGGTCCTCAAGCCTGTTGAGTGCCTTCAGGGACTCCCGGACCACGGCCTCCTGGGGGTGGACGAAGTAGACGATCCCCGTCCTGCCTTTGGTCAGGGTGTTCTTGCGGACCGGTTGTCCGACGTGCGGCAGTCCCCGCACGCTGTGGAAGCCCGGGAGCCGGCGCACGGACGACAGGCCGGGCACCGCCGTGAGGACACCGGAATCCCAACAGCGCACGAATGCCTTGCCCATCACCTGCGGCGGGGCATAGGGCTGACGGACGCGGGCCGCGAACGAAGCGGGGTCCTCGATGCTCTCCGCCAGAACGTGCTGCTGACTGTCACCGAACGCGGCGAAGTACGGATCGGGGTGGAGCACCGGCCCCAGGATGCGCGCGTTGACCTCGATGAGGCGCGGACCCTCACCGGTGAATCGCACATCCGCATTGGCCGCGCCGTGACGCACCCCCAGAGCGTTCAGGCAGTCCAGGGTGTAGGACACCACTTCTTGCTCGTCTGCCCCGAGGCTCTGGCAGCTGACGTTGTACCGGCGCACCGGAAGGCCGTCGAGCTCCTCGATGACCGTTCGTGCCACTTCGCACACCACATGCCGACCGTCCAGGCTCACCGTCGTCACCACGTACTGCTCGCCGTGGAGGTACTCCTGCACGTAAACCTCGTCGTTCGCCAGGCCCACGAGGTTCATCTGCCGGTGAATGTCCCGAAAGTGATTCACCGCCTCCGCTTCCGACCAGCACACCCTGCAGCCGTCACTGCCGGAGCTCTGGCCGGGCTTCACGACGACCGGAAGCCCAAGACGCCGCACCGCCTGGTCAGCTCCTCCACCGTTGCCACCGAAGCCTGCCCAGCACAGGGCACACCGGCCCTCCCCAGAACTTCCCCCATCAGCGCCTTGTCCCGCCGGGCAGCCGCCGTCTCGTCCTCATTACGCGCCAGACCCAGAGCCGCAGCAAGCTCATGGGCCAACGCGACCCCGAACTCACTGCCGGGAATCACATGCCGGACCCCCCGGCGGCGCAGCGCGGCCACCGTCTCCGCCGTATCTCCGCTGACAATCAGTACAGGCGCGCTCGCGTCACTCCTGGCCGCACCCGAGAAGCGTTCCTCGTACACGTGGAGAAGGCCCTGGCCGCATTCTCTGAGGGCGGAGGAGAGGAATACGCCACTGGAGAGGGGGTCGACCAGAGCGATCATGATGGTCCTCTTGCTCACAAGGGGCAATGGAAGCTCTGTTCGCCTCCGCGCAGCTGCCCGGACGGGATGTACGGACATTCCGTGACAAGGCGCCCGGCACCTCGGCTACACGGCGTCAGCCAACTGGTCTAAGGCATGAAGCGCTTCAGGGCGTGAACCACACACCCGACACCGGACCCCGCGCCGCCCGCTCCCATATCAGTGCACCCCCCGGGGTCGTGACGCTCCATGACCGAGCGACATCGGTCGGCTACAGGCTAGGCGTCAGAGAGGCAGAAGAGCTGGCAGAGCTTCCAACCGGCCATGGAAGGAGCTGGAAAGGCTCCCTTGACGTCCGGTCCAGGCCCTGCCGCAACGGCCGGTACCGCGAGCCGGCGCTACGCCGCGCACCTGTCCGCCGTGAGAAGCGGGCGCGCAGGGGAGCAGAAGCACCCCGCGCCGAACACCACCGCACCACCCGGCCATGGCCTTCTTCCCTCGGATCGAAGCGTCGCACGCCGCCGTGCAGGAAAACCTGCAGCGTCTGGAGGAGGTCACAGCTCTGGCCGCCTCCTGCGGCGTCCAGGTGTGTGTCTTCCCGGAGAAGTTCCCCACCGGCTACGCGATCGATGCCGAGCAGCCTCCCGGGAGGCCTCAGCGATCTCGGCACGGGCGCCGACGGCACCGTGTGGGGGCAACGGCGGCAACCAGGTCTTCCGGTACGCCGAGGACCAGGACGCCTCCACCCCGTGGACCAGCGTCAACGTGAGCCTCAAGCGCATCGCGGTCGGCTCCCGGACCAACGTCTGGGGCATCGACCCCACTGGCGGCATCTACCGGTACACCGGCGACCAGCCGAGCTAACGCGCAGCACCACTCACCGTGCGGGTCCCGACAACCAGCCGGGGCCCGCACCGGGTGGCTGGTACGCAAGGCACTCCTACGCTTCTGTGGCTTTCTCGGATTTCATGTGCGCAGGTGCACAGCTCGCGTGTGCCTGTCGTGGACTCTCGGCTCGTAGGGCCTCGATTTCGCCTCGTAGTTCGTTCAGCTCCCGGTGCAGTGCCTGGATGGCGACGATGGCCACCCCGTTGGCGTCGGTGCAGCAGATCGTCCGGTCGTTCTCACCGACTCCGAACGCTTTCCACCAATCCTGCGCCATGGGGCCCAGGTGGCGTACGTGTGGCGGTTCCCAGTGGTATCGCCACGTGCTGACGGGTAGCTGCAGCACCTGTTCGAGTACCTGGTAACCGTTGACCGAATCGCTACCGCATACCGCACCCGACACAGCACCGGATGCCAGACCAGCCGCAGAAGCATTCCGCCGCAGGCACATCCTGACCAGGGACGACGTCCGCATCCTGGCCAGGGCACCTTTCAACCGCCGGTAGCTCATCGCTCCCAGACCACTGCGGTGACGTCGGTCTTCAGTGCACGGTCCGAGAAGAGCAGGCTGCCTCCGCCACCGCGGCTCTGCGGGCTGTTCACCGGAAGCTGGACCAGACCACTGCCCACCCCGCTGCTGTAGGTCGTCATCCCGACCGCCGTGATCTCACGGTCTTTGTTGATCATCGTGGTGTCGTAAGCGGCGTTCCCGACCGCCAGGATGTTCGTGCTCGCGACGGCCGGACCGCTCAACGAGCCCGTACCGGCGGCCGCCGTGGCTGTCAGTACCAGCAGGCGGCGGGCAACGCGCTTCGTGGACATCAAACATCCCTCCGTTCGGGACGCCAACTGCGTCCGCGACACCCCTAACGGCCTAGTGCCCCCAAAGGGCACGTGGATTTCGCCAACTGACGACCACCCCTACGGTTGGACGGCCCGGAGGCTCTGGTCGGATCAGAGGGACAGGTGGGCGCTGTGGGCGGTGTTGAGGAGGTGGCGCAGGCGCAGGCCGTCGGGGGCGATGGCGGTGATGAGCGCCGCGGGGCCCGCGAGGGGGGTGAGAACCGCCAGTCCGTCCTGCGAGGTGTCGGTCAGGACCTGGAAGGTGGGTGGTTCCGCGTCGAAGTCACCGGCAGCAGCCCGTCGTACGCAGTCTCGTCGACCGGCAGGAACCCCGCCCACCTCTCGTCCCCTGAACCACCCCTCGGGCAGCTCCTTCGCCACCCGCCGCGCCTCAGCCCACAACGGCCATCGGCCCGAACAGAGGTTGGATCAACTGGGAGATGTTGCGCTGGCCGGACGCGCCCGAGGTGGGCTTCAACGGCGAGTCCAAGCACGCCGAGGTGACGCTTCTCCTCAACACTCCCACCCGCGAACTCGACGAACACGCTGACGACCACACCGTCCTCGTCCACGTCCGTAGCGTCTGTGTCGACAACCGTGAGATCCGAGAGCCGTACGCGCACTGGCTTGCCGAGCAGGTGGGACTCACGGTCATCGGGTCCGGGCAGCGGTGGTGAAGCCGGCCCAACCGCACCGATGCAGTTGGGTGCTGGGGCCGGTATCTGGTCGTGATCAATCTGTGGGAGCACCCACGTCTCGTGGCGCGATCTGGTAGATCGTGTGTGTATGGCCTGGAGGGGACACCCTGCGGAACGAACGGCGGGAACAGCAGTGGACGAGGCAACAGAAGACATTCGTAAGCTGGCGGCCGATGGTGCCGGTCTGCTTGCGACGATCGAGGCGCTCAGAGGCAACGAGGGCTTCACTCTCACGCCGCTGCGTCTGCTGCTGGCCCTTGACAAGGCTTTCGGGATCCCTTGGACGGAAGCCCGGGACCTCCTCGTCCTCCTTGACCCGGACCTGCGTCCGATCGGCCCGGCCGGGGACGTGGAGAAGCGGTTCACGGCGCTGCTGCGGCGGTCGTGATGAATTGAGGGACTCGCCCCACGTCCCGTGGCGTGATCTGGCAGATCGTTATGCACGACACGGGTGCAACTGACGTACAAGGCATGGGCGTTCATCGAGCCATACCTGCCGATCGGCGCGTACGGCCCGTATCCCGAGCGGTAGCAGTTCGAGGGCGTGATCCGGCGCTTCAAGGCAGGGGGCAGCGGTGGGAGGGCCTTGACCCCGGATTTTGGACACCGGAGACACTTGGATCTTGATGGTCCAGGAGAACGGAGTCCCCGTGGGGATGAAGCATTACCCCGCCGAGTTCAAGGCGGACGCCGTCGCGTTGTACCGGTCGAGGCCGGGAGCGACGATCAAGTCGGTCGCCGGTGATCTCGGGGTGAACACCGAGACGCTGCGGAACTGGATCCGGGCCGCCGACGGCCGTGGGTCTGCTGCTTGAAGCCGCGCCTGGGCCCACGGTCACAACGCCGTGTCGGGAGGGCCCAGCCGGGCCAGTGCGGTGGCGCTCGGGCTGTGGGGATCTGCGGTGTAGAGCACCAGCCGCAGGCTGGTGCCGGGCATGAGCAGGGTTTGACGTTCCAGTTCCAGCTCGCCGAGTTCGGGATGATGCAGGCGTTTGCGCAGCATCGGACGGGGGTGGACGTCGTGGCTGCGCCAGCCGGCGACGAAGTCCGGGTTGCGCGCGGCGTACTCGTTGACCAGCTCGCCCAGCGCACGGTCCGCCGGGTGGCGGGCGCCGGCCGCGCGCACAGGTGGGCGGCGGACTGCCGGGCGAAGTCCCCTTCCGCGCCGACGGGTGCCGAGCAGAGGGTGCCGCCCAGCCGGATGGCGAGGCGCACGGCCTGTTGGAGGAGGTACCCCGGCTGCCTGCAGGTGTGCTGACCGATGAGTTCGCGTGCGAGTTGATCGAGCTGGGTCAGGTAGTTCTCGACGGACAGGGCCTGCACCTGTGGTTTCTCGGGGACTGAGGTTGCAGGCTGGCTCAGCCCCGGAGCCATAGCCGGACAGCCGCGGTGGTGACGGTGCCGTGGAAGACGTAGGCCCTCTTGTCGTAGCGGCTGGCGACGGCCCAGGAGTTCTTGAGCCGGTTGATCGTCCGCTCGACCTCGTTGCGGCGTTTGTAGATCTCGCTGTCGAAGCCAGTGGGCCGGCCGCCCCCACTGCCGCGTCGCTTGCGGTTGGCCCGCTGGTCCTTCGGTTCCGGGATGGTGTGCTTGATCTGGCGTCTTCGCAGGTAGCGCCGGTTCCGACGTGAGCTGTACGCCTTGTCGCCGCCCAAGTGGTCCGGCCGGGTGCGGGGGCGACCGCCCTGGGGCCGGGGGACGCGGATCCGTTCGAGGACCTCGATCATCTGCGGCGCGTCACCCCACTGGCCCGGCGTGATCAGGAAGGCCAGCAGCCGGCAGCCACCTTCGCCCGCAAGGTGGATTTTGCAGGTCAGACCGCCCCGGGACCGTCCGAGTCCTTCATCGCAACGGTGGTGCCGGGGCGTCGTCCTTTTTTCGGGACGCGCGGCTTCTCCTCCCGGGCCCCGGCCGCGTGCTGATGGGCCCGGCAGAACGTCGAATCGACGCTGACCATGCTCCAGTCGATCCGGCGCGCGAAGTCGGCGTCGGCCTGGACGGCACGCAGGATCCGGTCCCACGTACCGTCCGCCGACCAACGCCGATGGCGTCCATAGACAGACTTCCACCTGCCGAAACGCTCGGGAAGGTCCCGCCACGGTATGCCCGTTCGGACCCGGAACAGGATCCCGTTGATCACCCTGCAGTGGTCGTTCCACCGTCCGCCACGAAGTTCGCACGGTGGCAGATGTGGCTCCAATCGGCTCCACTCGGCCTTCGTCAGATCACCCCGCCCCATGCCAGACACAACGAGCACGCAGTCCGACAGTCACATGATCCGCCGGACAGTGCCTAACTGTGGATGGTCGCAGCGGGGGCTCCAGTCCGCGCGCGGTACCGAGCCACCGCCTTCTGGCTCGGTACCGGCCCGACCGCATGGCCGGCTCAGCTGCGGCGGTCACCCGGCCTGGAGGCGTAGGAGGTGGCCTGGGAGCCGTCGACGGACACCTCAAGCCGTCCGATCCTCTCGATCTCCACGACGACGCGGTCCCCGTGGGCGAGCGGGCCGACCCCGGCCGGCGTGCCCGTCGCGATCACGTCGCCCGGGTACAGAGTCATCACCGAGGAGGCGTAGGCGATCAGTTCACGGACTCCGAATATGAGGTCGGCGGTGTTGGTGCGCTGCCGGGTCTCCCCCGCCACGTCGCAGCGCAGATCGAGCCGGCCGGGATCGGGAATGCCGTCGGCGGTGACCACCCACGGTCCGATGGGGGTGAAGGTGTCGAAGGACTTGCGGGTGGACCGGTCCTCACCGGACCTCACGGTGATGTCGAGCAGGCAGGTGTAGCCGAAGACGTGGTCCAGTGCGTCCTCGGCGCTCACTCGCGACGCGGTGCGGCCGATGACGACGCCCAGTTCGCCTTCCTGGTCGGTGCGCTGGTCGGAGTAGGGCAGGACGATGGCCTGACCGGGGCCGATCACCGATGAGTTGGCTTTCAGGAAGACGCCCAGGTCGGCGATGGACGTGGGGTAGTCCATCTCGGCCTTGTGATCGAGGTAGTTGACCGGGGCACCGATGATCTTTCCGGGGCGGGGCAGTGGCGCTTCGAGCGTCACCTCCGACAGCGGCGCCCGGCGGCCGCGTGACGGCATCAGTACCGGACCGGTTCCCTCGGCCAGCGTCTCGATGTAGTGGTGGAGTGCACCGGCCGCGCCGGTGGAGGGAGAACCGACCTGGTCGGTCACGTCGATGATCGTGTCGCCGTCGACGACACCGAACCGTCCCTGGTTGAAAAGGGCCAGACGCATCGTGGCCTCCTTGGGGGTGTCAGAGGGGTGGGGTGGTCAGGCGCCGGGGTCGGCGCTCTCGGTGCGGTAGAGGCCCAGGGAGCGCATGACGGGCTCGTCGCTGTAGGAGAACAGGACCGCGTCGCTGGACGTGGAGGTGTTCAGGTGCCGGTAGGAGGCCCAGCCGGGTATGGCGAAAGTGTCGTTCTCGGTCCAGTCGAGGCGCTTGCCGTCGACGATGGTGGCGCCTTCGCCGCGGATGACATTGAAGATGGTCGATACGGTCTGGCGGCGGCCGGCTCCGTCGAAGCCCGGGCGCAGCCTCTGGACACGGCAGCCGATGGTGGGCATGACGGGCCCGCCGGTCCAGGGGTTGGTGTACTCCAGGACGATGCCGTCGACGTCGCTGCCTTCGGCTGTGTCCGCGATGGCTTCCAGTGCCCGGTCGGTCTCCTGCCAGGTGTAGCGGGTGACAGGAGAGTTGGGTCCCTGCGGAGTGATCCACGCCGGAGTCAGGCGGCCGTGGAGGAACTGACGGGACCCGGCGTCGTCGGGCCGGGTCACGGGCTGGAGGCGTTGAGGATACTTCTCGTAGAACCCTGCCTCCAGGGCGTTGACGAGGGGGTAGTCCAGGGCGTCGAGCCAGATCATCGGCACGTCGCCCTCGTGTGTGTGGTCGTGCCAGTGCCATCCGGGGGTGAGCAGGAGGTCGCCGGGGGCCATGAAGACGCGTTCACCGTTGACGGTGGTCCAGGCGCCGTCGCCCTCCAGGATGAAGCGGAAGGCGTTGGAGGTGTGCCGGTGTGCTTGGGCCGTTTCACCGGGGAGAATGATCTGCAGCCCCGCGTAGAGGGTGTTGACGGTGGCCGGTGGATCGGTCAGGCCGGGATTGACGAGCATGAGGACCCGTCGTTCGGCCTCCTCCAGGGACAGCGTCTGGGAGAAGTGCAGCAGGTGGGGCCGCAACTCCTCCCAGCTCCACCGGTGGGGCACGGCCCGGCTGCGGGGCTGGGCGGGGAACAGGTTTCCGTAGAAGCGCCACAGCGGGGCGGCTCCGAGGCCGTCGAGGGCCTTGTAGGCGGGGTCGTCGGTCATTTCGTCTCCTCGCGGTGGTCGCTCACCGGGTGGTCGATGCCTCGGGTTCGGTGGTCGGGGTCCACACCCAGGCGATGTCGTCGAAGTCGTCGGGGGCGCGGGTGGCCAGGAGCTGATTGCGCATGAGGGCTCCCATGCCGTCCAGGTGGCAGATGTCACCGAACCGCCGGGCGTTGGTCTGGATGCCTGTGGCTCGTTCACTGCGCAGGCCGACGTAGGAGGTGAAGGCATCTGCCGGGTCGGTGTGCTCGCGCAGAGACCTTCCCAGGGCCACCGCGTCCTCCAGGGCCTGGCAGGCGCCCTGAGCCAGGTACTGCAGCATCGGGTGTGCGGCGTCGCCCAGCAGCACGATCCGTCCGTGGACCCAGTCGGCGACCGGCAGCCGGTCGAACAGGGGCCAGCGTCGGTCCCGCGCGACCAGAAGCAGGGCGTCGCGCACCGTACTGCACGCTCCGGCGAACCGCTCCTCCAGCTCCGCCTCGGTGCCCCAGTCGTCGGAGTCGGGGGTGTAGTGGTCGCTCTCGAAGACCGCGACCTGGTTGTAGAGCTCGCCGCGCCGTACGGGGTACTGCACCAGATGCATCCGCGGACCGGCCCACACGATCACCGATTCCGACGACGCGTGCTGGGACATGGATCCGCTCATGCTGCTGACCGGCAGGGCTCCTCGGTAGGCCACGTAGCGGGAGCAGACAGGGTCGCCGTCACCCACGAGGAGCTGTCGCAGACGCGAGTGGAGGCCGTCCGCCGCCACCACCGCGTCCGCCGTCAGCCGCTCGGGCGTCTCGGCGAAGTCCAGGCGCACCTCGTGCGGTGTCTGTTCCGCGCCGGTGACGGTGTGTCCGGTGCGCAGACTGATCGAGGGGTGCTCCTGGCAGGCTGCCAGGAGTGCCTGGTGCAGGTCGGTGCGGTGGGTGACGAGGTAGGGATGCTTGAAGCGGCTGCGGTAGGCGTTGCTTCGCAGGTCGAGGGCGGCTATCTGCCCGCCGCTGAGTGCGTCCATCATGACGAGTCGCGGCGGCGCGACGGCCGAACGTTGCACGGCGTCGAGAACGCCGAGTTCCTCAAGAGCGAGCGAGGCGTTCGGGGCCAGCTGGAGGCCGGCTCCGATCTCTCCGAAGCGTGCGGCTCGCTCCACCAGTGTCACTCGGTGGCCGGCCCGGGCGACCGCGAGGGCCGCGGCCAGCCCACCGATGCCGCCTCCGACGACGGCGATGTGCAGGGGCGGAGAAGTCATAGGCACCAGGGCCTCCTTGGAGGGGATCGGTCCGCATCCATTGCGGTCGCTGTGTCGGGATCGCTGTCATGCGGACCATCAGGGTGGAAAGAGCGGCAGGTTGCTGCGGGTCCTCGGGGTGACCCGCGGAGGCTCAGCAGGCGGCAGCCACGCTGTCGACGTGCACGGGTGCACCGGTGTGGGCGCGGATGTCTTCGACGGTGACTCCGGGCGCGGTCTCCACCAGGGCCAGACCGCGGTCGGTGACGTCCAGGACGCCGAGATCGGTGATGATCCGGCCGACGCAGAGGCGGCCGGTCAGCGGCAGGGTGCAGTCCTGGACGATCTTCGGAGAGCCGTCCTTGGCGGTGTGCTCCATCAGCGCGATGACTCGGCGCGCGCCGTGGACGAGGTCCATGGCGCCACCCATGCCCTTGACCATCTTGCCGGGGACCATCCAGTTCGCCAGGTCGCCCCGGTGCGAGACCTGCATGGCTCCCAGTACGGCGGTGTCGATGTGACCGCCGCGGATCATCCCGAACGACAGGGCCGAGTCGAAGAAGGACGCGCCCGGAAGGACGGTGACGGTCTCCTTGCCCGCGTTGATCAGATCGGAGTCGACCTCGTCCTCGGTGGGGTAGGGCCCTGTGCCCAGGATGCCGTTCTCCGAGTGCAGCACGACGTGCACACCGGTGGGTACGAATGCCGGGATGAGGGTGGGCAGACCGATGCCGAGATTGACGTACGAACCGTCGGTCAGCTCGGTGGCGGCCCGCGCGGCCATCTGGTCGCGGTTCCAGGCCATCAGTGGCGCACCGTCCTCTTCTCTATCTGCTTGTCGGCCGCCTGGGCGGGGGTGAGGGGCACGACGCGCTGGACGAAGACGCCCGGCAGATGCACGTGGTCCGGGTCGAGGTCGCCCGGCTCGACGAGCTCCTCGACTTCGGCGATCGTGATGCGGCCGGCCATGGCGGCCAGTGGATTGAAGTTGGCTGCGGCGTGGCGGAAGACGAGGTTGCCGTGCCGGTCGCCCCGCCGGGCGCGCACGAGAGCGAAGTCAGCGGTGATGCCGCGTTCGAGGACGTGGGTCCGGCCGTCGTACTCCCGGGTCTCCTTGGGCGGGGAGGCGAGGGCCACAGCGCCGTCGGGCGCATACCGCCAGGGCAGTCCGCCGTCGGCGATCTGGGTGCCTACGCCGGCGGGTGTGTAGAAGGCGGGGATGCCGCAGCCTCCGGCACGCAGCCGTTCTGCGAGGGTTCCCTGGGGTACGAGCTCGACTTCGAGTTCGCCGCCGAGGTACTGCCGGGCGAACTCCTTGTTCTCGCCGACGTAGGAGCCGGTGACCCGGGAGATGCGTCCGGCCGACAGCAGGATCCCGAGCCCTCGGCCGTCAGTGCCGCAGTTGTTGGACACGACCTTGAGGTCGGTGGTGTCCTGGCTGTGCAGGGCTCGTATCAGGGTCTCGGGTATGCCACTGAGGCCGAACCCGCCGACCGCGATCGATGCGCCGTGAGGGATGTCGGCGACGGCATCGTTGGCTTCATGGATGACCTTGTCCACGGTTCCAGGTTCCTTTCAGGTCAGTGGGCTGGGCAGCACGGCCGACCACCAGCCACAGGCGACGGCCCGGCCGGTGCCACGGGCCGTGCCGGAGATCAGGTCGGCTTTCCCTTCGTGCGCTCCCATCAGCCGGCCTCGGTGCGCAGTGCGTCGGACACCGACTTCACACCGCCGTGCGAGATGAGGCCCCCGTCCACCGGTATGTCGGCGCCGGTGATGAAGGACGACTCTTCCGAGAGGAGGAACACCACCAGCGGGGTGACCTCCTCGACTCGTCCGACGCGGCCCAGCGGTGTTTCCGCGATGTTCGCTTTACGGAATGCCGGTGCCGCTGAAGCCGTCATCTCTGTTTCGATGAAACCGGGGTGGATCGTGTTCACACGGATTCCGCGCGGTCCGAGCTCAAGTGCAGCGGTCTTCGACAGGCCCCGCAGCGCCCACTTGCTCGTGGTGTAGGCAACGGGGTAGTGCGCTGTGATCGCGGCCGAGGAGCCGACGTTCACGACCGACGCCCCAGGGGGCATCAGCGGAGCAAGGTGCTGCATACCCAGCAGTGGTCCGTGGACGTTGACGGCGTGGACGCGGCTCATGTCCTCGGTGGTGACCTCGTCCAGCCGGGCACGCCAGGTGATGCCGGCGTTGTTGACCAGGCCGTTGACCGTCCCGTAGGTCTCGCGCAGGTAGCTGGCGAGGTCGGCCCAGTCCTCGGCCCGGGTGACATCGAGCCGACGTACGTTCTCGCCGCCACGCACATCGGTGGCGACGACCGTGGCGCCCTCGCGCGCCAAGGCCGCAGCCTCGGCAGCTCCCTGCCCCCGTGCCGCTCCGGTGACGACGATGACCTTTCCTGCAAGCCTTCCGCTGCTCACGGCCGCTCCCGGTTGCGGCGCCGCGCGCGGGGCAGCTGGACCGGAGCCACGCCGGGCGTGATGCGGGTGGTGAGCGACCCGAGACCTTCCACGGTCAGGGTGACCGTGTCGCCAGGCCTCAGTGGCGACGGGCTCTGTTCGCCGGAACGGCCCCATAGTTCGGCCAGACAGCCGCCGTTGCCGCAGGTGCCCGACCCCAGGACGTCGCCGGCGACGATGCGGGTGCCGCGCGAGGCGTAGGCGGCCATCTCCTCGAAAGTCCAGCTCATGTTGGACAGGAGGTCGTTGCCGACCTTTGCACCGTTGATCTCGGCGGTCAGCGCGAGGCGCAGAAAGCCTTCGCTGTCCCGGTGGGGCTCCAGCTCGTCGGCGGTCACCAGGTAGGGGCCGAGAGTGGAGGCGGTGTCCTTTCCCTTGCACGGTCCGAGACCCACCTGCATCTCTGCCGACTGCAGGTCCCGCGCGGACCAGTCGTTGAAGATCGTGTAGCCGACGATGTGGTCCTGCGCCTGTGCCGGGGTCAGGTCACGACCGTCCCGTCCGATGACGGCTGCCACCTCCAGTTCGAAGTCGAGTACGGAGGATCCGGGAGGCATGGGAACGTCGTCGTGGGGGCCGAACACCGCGTGCGGGTTGGTGAAATAGAAGGTGGGTGCCTCGTACCACTGCTCGGGGACGCCTGCTTCGCCGCTCACGGACCGGCGTACGCCTTCCACATGTTCTTCGAAGGTGACGAAGTCCCTCACGGACGACGGCTGCAGGGGTGCCAGGAGCCGCACCTGGGAGACGTGCGGGCCGGGCGGCACGTCCTGGGCCACCGCCGCGGCGGCGAGCAGGCCGGCCAAGCCACCGGTTTCACGAATCAGGTCGGTCAGCGAGGTGACGCCCGGCAGGGGGAAGAGTGTGCCGTCGTCTTCCACTACGGCGACACGGGGGCGGTGGCGGTACTCGAAAGCGGCGAAGCGCATGATGCGGCTCCAGGAGGGAGGGGAAACGAGGTCGAATACACGACGCGCCGTCCTGGACACGCCAGGCGAGTGGCGGGCCTACGGGGCGGGCTCAGGGCCGGACGCCCTCGGCCGGGAGCGCGGAGGCAGGAGTCGGAGCGGGACACCGCCCCCGCGTTCCCGGAGACAACACAGGCCGGAGGCTAGACCGGTGGGGCGACGAAGCTGCCGCGGTCGGGGTCGTTGAAGGACTCCTTGGCGACGAGCTCGTTCATCGGGTTCGCCGTGCCCCACTGGTCGGCGACCTCGGGCTGGGAGAAGTCGTAGACGTGGGGGTGCCAGGTGTCCTCGTCGAGTTCCTCCAGTTCGGTGGTGTACTCGACGGTGTTGCCGTGGGGGTCGAGGAAGTAGGTGAACGTGTTGTCACCGGCCGTGTGCCGGCCCGGGCCCCAGATCTTGGTGAATCCGGCCCGGGTCACTCGCCCTGAGCCGCGCATGTACTCGTCGATGCCACGCATCTCGAAGGAGATGTGGTGGAGCGATGTGTGCGGCCCCTTGGCCAGTGCCATGGAGTGGTGCTGGCTGCTGATGCGCATGAAGTGCATGACGTCGCCCATGTGGGGTGAACTGAGCGTGTCGGAGAGCCGGAAGCCGAGGTGCTGCTCGTACCAGGTCCGGGTGCGCTCCAGGTCGGGCGAGTTGAGCACGACGTGCGACAGCTTGACCGGGATCGCCTCCTTCTCCTCGATCTTGCGGTGCCGCCGGACCTCGACCTCCGCGGAGACCTCGATGGTCCGTCCGTCGACGTCGAAGAAGCGGAAGCCGTAGCCCCCTCCAGGGGTGCTGACGGTGCCCGGCTGCGAGATCAGTTTCACGCCCGTGGACAGGAGCTGTTCGGCGAGCGTGTCGACGTCCGCCGGAGTGGCGGCGCCGTAGGAGACGAGGTCCAGGCGCTTCTCGTCCGCCTTGCGCAGCCGGACCACGTACTGCTCCGGGCTGCCCTCGGCGGCGAGGAAGGAGATGCCGGAATCCTCGGCGACCTTGGTGAGTCCCCAGACACCGGCGTAGAAGTCGAGCTGTTTGTCGTAGTCGGGCACGGCGAGGTCCACGTGCCGAAGGTGGGTCAGCAGGCGGCTTGTGCTCATGCGGGTTGCCTCCTCAGGCGGGAGAAATGTTGAGCAGTGCGGCGGCGTTGCGGCCGCGGATGACGTCGAGATCGGCCTCGTCCAGTCCGGCGGACCGCAGGGCGGCGACGGGGTCGGCCGCACCCATGTCGAAGGGGAAGTCGGAACCGAGCAGCACCCGGTCGGCTCCTGCGGCTCGCACCAGTGCCCGGAGCACCTGCGGGTCGTGCACCAGGGAGTCGAAGTACAGCCGCCGCAGATAGCTGCTCGGAGGCTGGGCGCAGTCGACGGACGCGTCGGTCCGGGCGCGCCAGGCGTGGTCGCTGCGCCCGATATGGGTCGGCAGGTAGCCACCGCCGTGCGCCGCGATGATCTTCAGTCCGGGATGCCGGTCCAGGACCCCGGAGAAGATCAGGTGGGACAGGGCGACGGCGTTCTCGGTGGGCTGGCCCACGGTGTTGGACAGGTACCAATGGTCAAGACGCTCGTCGAGCGTGCATCCGAAGGGGTGCAGGAAGATGACGGCGCCCGTCTCCTCGGCACGCGTCCACAAGGAGTGGTAGGCGGGATCGGACAGTTCCCGACCCGGGGCGTGGCTGGAGATCTCCACCCCGGCCAGGCCCTGTTCGAGGGCGTGATCCAGTGCCGCGACGGTCTGCTCGGGGTGCTGGAGGGGTACCAGGCCGAGGCCGCGGAGCCGGTCCGGTGCCTGGGCGCAGTGGGCTGCTGTGGCCTCGTTGGCGAGTCGGTAGACCTTCTCGGCCGTCGGGGCGTCGGTCCAGTAGTGGTAGTGCGAGGGTGAGGGGCTGACCAGCTGGACGTCGACGCCCTGCGCGTCCATAGCGGCCAGGCGTTCCGTCACCTCGGTCAGACGGGGCAGACGGTCGCGGACCATCGGACCGCTGACCGCGAGAGCGGCGGGACCGTTGCGCCGGGCGTCGAGCTCCTTGGACAGCGCGTACCCGGGCTGATCGACCAGGAGAGCCTCGACCTGGGGAAGCAGGACGTGGGCGTGCACGTCCACGGTGGGGGCGGTCACGGCAGCTCCCTGAGCATCGTCATCGTGCGGGCCATCAGCCCCGGCACGTCGGCGTCCCGGACGTGATCGAGCTGCCACTGGCCGATCTGGACGGACGCCTCGACGACGGGGCGAACCCTACTGATCCGCCGCTCGTAGTAGGCCTGCAGCAGTTCCCCGTCCCAGACTTCGGCCTCGGTCAGCAGTTCTGCGAGCACCCACGCGTCCTCCAGCGACAGCGCGGCGCCCTGCGCGAGGGTGGGCGGGCAGCAGTGGGCTGCGTCGCCGACGAGGACGACGCGGCCGCGGTGCCACGAACCCTCGACCAGCAGTCGGTCGAACCAGGTGTAGTTGACCTTGGACGGTTCGGTGATCGAGGCAGTGATGGCCGGCCAGGCGCCCCCGTACGTGGAGGCGATCTTCCGCATCTCCTGCGCGTACGACTCGGGCGGTATGGAGGCGCGGTCCCGGTTCCTCTCCACCACGTACGCGTACAGGGTGGTGTCACTGGTGGGGCAGTAGCCGGCGATGAAGGCCGCGCCGCCGTAGGCGAGGTCGGTGCGCTCGACTCCGGCGGGTCTCGGGGCGGCCGCACGCCAGATGGCCATGCCGGTCGGTTCCGGCTTGTCCGTGATGCCGATCTGTGCGCGCGTGGCCGAGCCCAGTCCGTCGGCGGCGACGACCAGGTCGTAGCGGTGCTTACTGCCGTCGCTCAGGCGGACGGAGACGCCGGTGTCGTCCTGGTTCTCGATGGTGGCGGTGGTACCCAGCCGGACGGTCGCGCCGCTTGCACGGACAGCCTCGATGAGGATGTGCTGCAAACGTGGGCGCTGCATGCCCACGGTTGCCGGAAGGTCGTCGCCGCCGGTGCGCAGGTCGCGCTGGACGTGCAGGACGGTGCCGTCGGGGGCGGTGATCCCGACCGACCCGAACGCGAACCCGGAGGCCTTGACCTCCTCCCAGACGCCCAGTTCGCGCAGCACCCGCAGGGCGTTTCCCTGGAGAGTGATGCCGGATCCGGCAGTGGCGTTCCAGTCGTCCTTCGCTTCGACGAGGTCGACCTCGATTCCGGCGCGGCGCAGCAGGATGGTGACGGTGTTGCCGGCAGCTCCGCCTCCGACGACCAGGACCTTGCGAGGTGTGCTCATGGGGAACTCCCTTGTTCCTCGGGCTGTGGGCCCCGGGACTACTTGACGGCGACGGGGTTGACGGGTGACCCGACGGCGCCGGTGATGGGCAGGGGTGCGGCAGTGAGCCAGAACTCGTAGACGCCGTCGGCCGCGCAGTCCTCGGCGAGAGCCTCCAGGTCCCACATCTCGCCGATGAGCAGGCCGATGTGGGGGATGACGACTTGGTGCAGTGGCTGGAAGGCGTGGTCGAACTCGTTGGGCCGTACCTCGAAGCCCCAGGTGTCGGTGGCGATCGCGGCGATCTCGCTGCCGTGGAGCCAGGGCGCGGTGGTGAAGGAGAGCCCCGGGGCAGCGCCGCCGGCGTAGTCGCCCCAGCCGTCCCGGCGCACCCGGGCGAGCTGCCCGGTTCGGACGAGGACGATGTCGCCGCGGCCGACCGTCACCGCGTGGGCTTCGGCGGCGGCCACCAGGTGCTCCTCGGTGATGGCGAACCCGTCGGGGAGTTCACCGTCCTCTCCGGCCGTCCGGCCGACGTCCAGCAGCACGGCTCGCCCGGCGATGTGTGGCGCCATGTGCTCGATGCCGGTGACCTGGTCGCCGTCGGAGGTGACGACCTGCTCGGCCGGCCGGCCGTTCCACGCCTTCCCGTGGTCGAAGATGTGACCCAGGCCGTCCCACTGGGTGGAGCACTGCAGCGGCATCGCGATCACGTCGTCGGCGCCGCCGATGCCGTGGGGAAGTCCCTGGTTGCCCAGGGCCGCGTCCGTGCCGGTGTCGAGCATCGTGTGGACCGGATTGGTCCGCCGCCGCCAGCCCTTCTGCGGGCCGTTGATGTCGAAACGCTGGGACAGGGAGAAGCTGACGCCTCGCCGTATCAGGGCCGCGCCTTCACGGCGCTTGGCCTCGTCGAGGTAGTTCACGGTGCCGAGGCGGTCGTCCTCGCCCCAACGGCCCCAGTTGGAGCACTGCTCGGCCGCTTGAGCGACCGCGCCCGCGGGATCGGTGCGGTTCATTTCCCCTCCGCGACACATCGGGTGCGCTGGGCGCCCAGTCCGGAGATGGAGGCGTCCATGACGTCGCCGTCGCGCAGCAGGCGCCCCCAATGCATGCCATTGCCGGCCGGCGACCCGGTGAGTACAAGGTCGCCGGGGAGCAGGCGCGCGCTCTGGGAGGCGTACGCGACCATGCGCGCCACGTCGAAGATCATGTCCTTGGTGGACTCGTCCTGCATGACCTCGCCGTTCAGCTTCAAGGTGAGCTGCAGGTCGCCGGTGTCGCCGATCGATTCGGCGGGCACGATCCACGGCCCCAGGGGGGTGAACCCGGGAGCGTTCTTGCTGCGCAGCCAGTCCGTTCCGATCTGTGGCATGTCCCTGCGGAAGACGGTGGCGCGGTCAGTGAGGTCGTTGGCGATCGTGTAGCCGGCCACGTAGTCCAGCGCCTCCTGGGGGCAAACCTGGTAGGCGGGTCGGGCGATCACCGCAGCCAACTCCAGTTCCCAGTCCGGCTTTGCCGCCCACCCCGGCAGCGTGACGTCGTCGTGAGGGCCGGAGATGGAGCTGGGCAGGCCGATGAACATGTACGGAAGATCGTCGGCGGCCCGCCGGTCCATGATCTCGGCCGCTTCGGCGCGCGCCTCCTCCTCGGAGCGCCCGTCGGACGGATCGCGGTGTGCGACGTGCAGGTCGATGACGTGCTGACGGTAATTGGCACCCGACTGGAAGATCTGCCGCGGTTCCACAGGAGCGAGGACACGGAAGTCGGACAGAGGGCGGCGTGGCAGCCCCTCCTCGGCGGCGAGATCACGCAGCAGCGGGAGAGCGGTCGGCCACTGCTCCAGCAGGCCCCGCATGGTCAGCACCGGGTCGACCAGGGCCGTACGCAGGTCGAGAACCTGACTGTCGCGGTCGACAAGAGCGGGGAAGGCAGGGCCGTCAGAGGCCGAGAGGGTGCCCAGGGCGAAAGGCCCGGCAAATGAGTCAGAAGCGGATCGAGGTTTCACCGGCATGTCCTCCTGGTTGCGGTGGGACTAATCTGGACCCGCTTCCAGCAATCAGGGAAATCGATTATCTGGATTACTATCATTCACCAGACAGATAACCTCTGGTGGCACCGCACGTGAAGGGAAGCCGTACCGTGAATCTGGCCCGTCTCGACCTCAACCTCGTCGTGGCCCTCCGCGCCCTCCTCGAAGAACGCAACGTCACCAAGGCAGGGCAGCGTGTAGGGCTCAGCCAGCCCGCGATGAGTGCCGCGCTGGGCCGGCTGCGGCGGCACTTCGGCGACGAGCTCCTGTCCCGCGTCGGGAGCCAGTACGAACTCACCGCGCTCGGCCAGGTCCTCCTGGACCGCACCGCCACCGCGTATGACGTCATCGAACGGCTCTTCGCCAGCCAGGCAGTCTTCGACCCGTCCACGGAGACCCGCGAGTTCCGCCTCGTGGCCTCCGACTACGCCGTCGACGTCTTCGGCGTCGAACTGGCCCGCGTCATCCACGAGGAGGCCCCGGGAATCCGGCTGCGCTTCACCCGCACCCCCATCACCGTCGTCGATGACACTTCGAGTCTGCTCAGCGCCACCGACGGGCTGCTGATGCCCCACGGCGTCATCAGCGACTTCCCCGCCACCGATCTGTACGACGACCGTTGGGTCTTCGTCGTCGCCGACGACCACCCCAGCGTCGAGGACCGGTTGACCCGCCAGGACCTTGCCCGGCTGCCCTGGGTCACCTACCAGCGCACCTATGACGCCCCCGCCGTACGCCAGCTCGGCATGCTCGGCATCGAACCGCGCGTCGAGGTCTCCGTCGACAGCTTCCACGCCCTTCCCGCCCTCGTCGCCGGGACCCGCCGCATCGCACTCGTCCAAGCCCGCCTCGCCCGCCTGCTCGCCCCTGTCGCGGCCGTACGCGTACTCGATCCTCCTTACGAGGCGGTGCCGCTGCGCGAAGCGCTGTGGTGGCACCCGGTCCACACGCATGACGCCGCCCACATCTGGCTCCGCGAGACCGCGGCCAGGGTCGGCCGACGCGTCGCCGATGCGGAGATCTGATCCCGTCGCCTCTCACGAGTGGCCGGCAAGGCGCAAGAACGTCACTCAGACGCCATCCATCTGGTGGATGGAACACATCGTGAACACAGATGCCGCAAGGGGTGGGCAGCGCGTTCACCGGCACGCATAGTCGAGGGCACCTCCGCCCCTCGTTCCACGCCGCCCCGGCCAGACGGGCGGCAGGACCAGGCGCAGCCCTCTCCCCCTTCGCGCGCTCTGGAGTGCCGCCATGCCAGCGTCCCTCGCCCCGCCGTCATCCGACCATGCCGCAGCACCCGTCGGCCGTCTTCCAGCCGCTGTGCTCATGGCCGGCAGCTGCCTGCCCGTCCTCGGGGCGGTACTTCTTGCCCCCGTACTGCCGCGTATACAGGAGCACTTCGACCACGTCCCCGGTAGCGCGGCCCTGGTCCCTGTCGTCCTGACCGTCCCCGCGCTCGCGCTTGCCCTACTCGCCCCGTTCGCCGGCGTCATCGTCGACCGGCTCGGGCGCAAGCGGCTCCTCGTCATCGCCACGGCGTTCTACGCGGTGTTCGGAACCGCCCCGCTCTGGCTGGAGTCGCTCCACGCCATCGTCGTCAGCCGCGTACTGGTCGGCGTCACCGAAGCGGCCATCATGACCGCCTGCACCACTCTGATCGGCGGTCTTCTTCGCCCTCGGCGGGGTGCTGGGAGCGGCTGACTGGCGTGCTCCGTTCTGGCTGTACGCGGCGGGTTTGCTCGTCGCTCCGGTGATGGCCCGCGTCTTACCGAAGCCTGCCCTCCCGCAGAAGGAACAGGGGGCATCCACCCGGTCGGTCCAGCACCCCTTCCCGGTGCACCGCATGGCCGGGATCTGCCTTCTCACGGTCTTCGGCGCCATGGTCTTCTACACGGTCCCCGTGGAGATGGCCTATCTCCTGGATGATCTCGGCATCGACTGCACCAGCACCATCGGTGTCGTCACCGCGGTGGCCAGCGCCGCCACCGTCCTCGGTTCCGTCATCTTCGCCCGGCTACCCCAGCACCGACGTCTCCGGCTCCCCGCACTGTTCGCCTGGTGCGCTGTCGGCTTCCTCCTCATGGGCCTGGCCGACAGCCTCCCGCTGCTGATCACCGGAGCCGTCATCAACTGCGTGGGCACCGGCATGCTTCTGCCGTCGCTGGTGACCCGCGCCATGTCCAGGCTCGGATTCGCCGACCGCGGCCGCGGCATGGGTCTCTGGACTGCCGCCTTCTTCCTCGGTCAGTTCCTCTGCCCCCTGGTCCTGTTGGCCGGCAAGGGCGCCGTAGGCACCCTTGCCGTCGCCGTCGCCGCTCTCGGTGCCGTCACCGCCATCACCGCCGCCCTGCTCCTCCCGGCAGCACGCCGGAACTCCGCGGACGCAGAAGTGACGACGGGCGACCGGTGAGCGACGCCATCAGCCAACAGCGATGTCGACACGCTCCGGGCATGGCACCGTACGTCCACGCCGGTCGTCAGCACCCCGTGAACATCGACGTGAGCCGTTCCTTGGGCCGTCTGCTCGGTGAGCAGGCGGCCCCCAGGCATGTCCGCGGGACGTCTGCCGGCCCTCTGTACAGCATGGGCGTCAGCGGCCGCACCTCACTGGCTGACCGAAGCACCGCAGCGGATCAACGGCTAGGGGACGGGCCCGCGTTCGCGCCGCGTGCGGAATCGCCCCGCGCCCCTGACGGCAGGTACGGCCGGCAAGGCCCGAACCGGTGCAGGGCGGTGCAGGGGGCGGCGACCTCTTGGGCGCTGCTCCTACGGGAGACTCGGTGCCGCCGTGCTGCGCCGCACCACCAGCCGCGGGGTCATCGTGGTCTGCATGGCCCGGTCACGTCGGCCTTCCACCCGCTCGATCAGCATCCGCGCGGCGGCCAGGCCCATGGTGTGCCCTGCCTGGTCGACGCTGGTCAGCTGGACAGGGGCGAGCGAGGCGATCGCGGTGTTGTTGTAGCCGACGAGCGAGATGTCCCCGGGGATCGACAGACCGAGGTCGGCGGCGGCTCGGTAGATGCCGAGGGCTGCTACGTCAGCTCCGGCCAGGATCGCGGTGGGCCGCTGCGCACCGGACAGAAGTGCGAGGCCGGCTGCGTGGCCGCCGTCGTCGGAGTAAGCGGAGTGGTGCACCCGCGCGCGGTCGGCCAGCCCGTGCCGGTCCATCGCCTGGAGGAATCCGTCGGCCAGAGCGATCTCCGGAGGTCGCCGCCAGCATCCACTCCTGCTGCCGGGCGCCGACACGAGGGCGATGTCACGGTGGCCGAGTTCGACAAGATGTTCCACCACCAACCCCGCCCCGACATCGTCCGCGTCAATGACGGAATCGTGCACGTCAGAGCTGTCGTGGTGTCCGATGACCACGGTAGGCGTCGTTGCCGCCATGTTCAGAACCTCGGAACGCGGGGTTCCTGGAGCGATGAGGACCAGACCGTCCATCTGGCGGTCCACCATGGCACGGATGGTCCGGGACTGCTCGTCCGCACCGAAGCCTGCCGCGCCGATCAGCACCGTGTACTCGCTGTCGCTCAGCTCCTCGCGGATGCCGTCGAGGACGTCGGCGAAGAACGCGTTGCGAACGTTGTCGAGCAGGACACCGATCGTGTACGTACGTCCTCGCATACCGCGGGCGGCCGCGTGGGGGCGGTACTCCAACTCGGCCATGGCGGCCCGGACCCGCTCCTGCATGCCCGGGCTCACGCCGTAGGCGTTACGCATGACCTTGGATACGGCGGCGGTGGACACGCCTGCATGACGGGCGACATCCGTGATCGTCACCCGCTTCGTGTCTCTGGGCGAGCTGTCCGCAGCCACAAGAACCTCGTTTTCCTGACAGTTGGTGTAACGGTCTACACGCGCGGCCACAGGGGGCCAGGCCACTCGGCCACGCAAAGCCGATGTTACGCGCCTGTGTCTTGACGACGCCAGAGAGATGGCGTCATGGTGTGACCACCTCGAATGGAGAACGTTCTACACGACTCCGTTCTCTCAGCGGCCGCCCCACCGCCGCCCTGCGCCTGCTCGGCGCCCCCTCTCCTTCACGATCCCTGGGAGTCACCAGTGCCCCATCGCATGATCCGCGCCCGCCGTACTCGTCTGACCTTCTTCTCTGCCGGCGTCACCTCCCTGGCCCTTCTCGCTTCCGCTTGCGGCGGCGGTGGCACCTCCGCGGCACCCAAGGAGTTCAAGTACCTCAGCGTCACCGAGAACACGACCACCAGAACGGCACTGATGAAGCTCTCCAAGGGCTCCTGCAAGGCCGAGAACGACGCCCTGCCGCTGAAGGTCGAAACCGTGCCTCAGGCGAGTCTGGACCAGAAGCTCCAGCTGCTCGCGGGCCAGGACGCGCTGCCCGCCCAGTTCGCCGCCGGCAATGCGCCCGCGCTCACCAAGCAGCTGGCCGAGTCCGGCAAGGTGGCCAACCTGGATCTCGAACTCGAGCGGCTCGGCGTCTTCGACGATCTCGAGCCCGCTGCCGTCTCCACCATCAAGGCCCTGTACGACGGCAAGGTGCAGACGCTGCCCTACGAGTACAACATCGAGGGAATCTTCTACAACAAGAAGATTTTCAAGGAGAAGGGTATCGAGGTCCCCGGCACCTGGGACGAATTGATCGCGGCCTCGGACAAGCTCAACAACAAGGGCGTCCAGCCCTTCGCCGCCTCCGGCCAGCAGGGCTGGCCGATCACCCGCCTCATCAGCGGGTACCTCTACCGGAGCCTTGGCCCCGGCGCCCTGGACGACGTCAACACCGGCCTCGCCCAGCTGACCGAGCCCGAGTACGTCAAGGCCGCCGAGGAGATCGCTGCCCTCGGCAAGAAGGGCTACTTCGGCAAGGGTGTCGGCTCCATCGACTACGACACGGCGATGAACCAGTTCCTCACCGGCAAGTCCGCCATGTTCTACATGGGCAGCTGGGCCCTGGCCAACATCTCCGACCCCAAGCAGAACAAGGTCGGCGCCGACAACGTCGGCTTCATGCCTTTCCCCGCCGTCACCGGCGGCGCCGGCTCCGCCGACCAGTACCCCTCCAACGTGGGCCTGGCCGTCACCCTCGGCTCGAAGAACTTCGACAAGAAGACCGACGCCTGGGTGCGCTGCATCGCCAAGAACTACGGCAGCACCGCGCTCAAAAACCACGGCTCCATCTCCGGCTTCAAGGTCAACACGCCGGTCAAGGACGCCAACGAGGTCACGACCACCGTACGCAAGACGATCAGCTCCTCCCAGCAGAACGTCCTGTGGTTCGAAGCGCTCTTCAGCACCAAGGCGACCACGGCCAGCCAGACCAACGCCGCCGGACTCGTCACCGGCAGCGTGAGCCCCAAGCAGTTCATGGAGACCGTCCAGAGCGCACTCAAGAGCAAGTAGAGCCCGGCCGACGGGCGGCTCGCCACCCGGCGGGCGAGCCGTCCCCCCGATGCCTGGCCGGCCCTCCACCTGAAACGAAGTGGACACCACTCATGCACCGCGTACTCGGTGACCGCAGGGCGATCATGATCCTGCTCGGTCCCGCACTCCTCGTCTACACCCTGATCATGCTCGTCCCCACGGTGTGGTCGCTCGGGTACTCCTTCACCAAGGGCAACTCCATCGACGGCTTCACCGGCAACGGTCTGGCCAACTTCACCAGGCTCTTCTCCGACCAAGCCGTCCACGACGCCCTCTGGTTCACCGTGAAGTACGCGGTCCTCGTCACCGTCGGCCAGGTCATCGCCGGCTACCTCCTGGCTCTGCTCTACGTCTTCTTCCTCAAGAAGGCGTCCGCGCTCATCCGCACCCTGGTCTTCTTCCCGGTCGTCCTGCCCACCGTCGCCGTCGGCCTGCTCTTCCAGAAGTTCTTCCAGGTCGCCCCCCAGACCGGCCCCGTCAACTCCCTGCTCAACACCTTCGGCCTGGAGTCCGTCGACTTCTTCGGCAGCGCGGGAAGCGCCTTCTGGGTGCTGGTCAGCATGGACATCTGGCGCTCCATGGGATTCTACGCCGTACTCCTGTTCGCCGGCCTCGTCGACATCCCCGACGAGGTCCTCGAATCAGCCCGCCTCGACGGCGCTTCCGGCCTTCGCCTCATTCGCCATATCGTCCTGCCGCTCTCCCTGCCGGTCCTCATGTCCTCCTTGATCTTCAGCATCAACGGCACCCTGAAAGTCTTCGACTCCGTCGTCGCCCTCACCAACGGCGGCCCCGGAACCGGCACCACCCCGCTGACCCTGTACATGTTCCAGACGTCGTTCACCTACAGCGAGTACGGCTACGGCAGCACCATCGCGCTGCTCCTCACCGTCGTCTGCCTTCTGGTGAGCCTGACGGTCTACCGCGTCTCTCGACGCGACATCACGGAGGGCTGAGCGTCATGGCCATCGAAACCGCCCTCAAGCCCGCTTCGCCCGAACACAGGCGCACCAGACTCCAGAACCGCAACTCCGTCCGCAAGGCGGGCGGCCGTCTCTGGATCAAGATCGCCGTAACCTTCCTGCTGGTCATCGAGGTCTACCCACTGATCTGGATGTTCCTCACCTCGCTGAAGTCCAACAGCGACTACCTCAACAACTCCACCTGGAGCCTTCCCACCACCTGGGAATGGGGCAACTACACCGAAGCGTGGACCACAGGAAACATCGGTCTCTATGTCCAGAACAGTCTGCTGGCCGTCGTCCCCGCCCTGGCCCTCATCCTGCTTCTTGGCACCGCGGCCGGATTCGCCCTGCAGATCATGGTCTGGAAGGGCCGAAGCCTGACCCTCCTGGTCTTTCTCGCAGGAATGATGGTTCCGCCGCAGATGATTCTGCTGCCCCTGTTCACCGTCTATTTCCAGGCCGGTCTCTCCGGGACCCTGTGGCCGCTCATCCTCACCTACACGGGCACGGGCCTCCCGTTGACCGTATTCATGATGGCCACCTATTACCGAACCGTGCCCCGAGAGCTGTTCGAAGCGGCAACTCTCGACGGGGCCGGGATCCTGCGTGCCTTCTGGACCATCAGCGTGCCGATGGTCCGCAACGCACTGCTCACGGTCGGGCTGGTGCAGTTCTTCTTCATCTGGAACGACCTCCTCATCGCCCTCACCTTCACCAACAGCCAGGATCTGCGCACCATCCAGGTCGGCCTGCTGAACTTCACCGGCGACTTCGGCGCCACCCAGTACGGCCCGCTGTTCGCGGCCATCTGCATCAACGTTTTCGGCACACTAGTGATCTACCTCTTCCTCAACCAGAAGGTCATGAAGGGCCTCACTTCAGGAGCGGTCAAGGGCTGAATCACCCCTTCTCCTCACTCCCGAGCACACGAAAGGTCCCTTCCTTGCAGTCCCTCCAGCCTTCCCCGGTGCGCTTCGAGCATCTGCCGGACGGCCTCGGCATCGGTACCAGCTCGCCCCGCCTGTCCTGGACCTCCGCGCCCGAAGCCGGAGACCAGCACGCCTACGAAGTCGAGCTTCGCCGCGACGACCGGCTCCGCCGCACGGGCCGTATCACCGCACCCGACCACCTGCTCGTTCCTTGGCCCGACGAACCGCTCAGCTCACGCGAGCGCGCCGCCGTGCGCGTGCGCACCTGGTCGACGGAAGGCGGCGCTCCCTCGCCGTGGAGTCGGCCCGCTGTCGTCGAGGCCGGCCTGTTCGAGCCGGGTGACTGGACCGCTCTCCCCGTCGGTGCCGCCTGGCAGGAGGACCCTGCAGCCGAACGCCGCCCGGCCCGCGTCCGTAAGCACTTCCGGGCGGACGACAAGCCGGTCGAGCGCGCCCGGCTCTACATCACCGCCCATGGTCTGTACGAGGCGGAGATCAACGGGACCCGAGTCGGTGACGAAACCCTGGCACCCGGCTGGACCGTCTATCAACATCGTCTGCGCTACCGCACCTACGACGTCACCTCCCTCCTCACCTGCGGCACCAACACCATCGGCGCCTGGCTCGCGGACGGTTGGTACCGCGGCAAATACGGCTTCGACGGCGGCACACGCAACATCTACGGCACCGACCAGTCCCTCATAGCCCAACTCGAGATCACCTACACCGACGGAACCAGCACGGTGGTCGCCACCGACCACACCTGGCACGCCGCCTTCGGCCCCATCCTGACCAGCGGCCTGTACGAAGGCGAGACGTTCGATGCCCGGCTGGACGACCCGCACTGGGCCACTCCGAGCGCGCCCCAGGACAGCTGGACACCCGTACGCGTCGGAAGCCGAGACCCCAGGACACTGGTCGCGCCCGAAGGTCCCCCGGTTCGGTGCACCCAGGAAATCGCCCCGGTGTCCGTCACCCGCACCTCCGACGGCCGGCACCTGCTCGACTTCGGGCAGAACCTGGTGGGCCGTCTACGGATCACCACCGATGGACCGGCCGGCGCCATCCTCACCTTCCGGCACGCAGAGGTCCTCCAGAGCGGAGAACTCGCCATCCTCCCCCTGCGCGAAGCACACTCCACGGACACCCTCGTCCTGCCGGGCAACGGTCCCTATACGTGGGAACCTCGCTTCACCCTCCACGGCTTTCGCTATGCCGAGATAAGCGGCTGGCCCGGCGAGCTCGCCCCGCATGCCGTGACCGCGCGCGTCCACCACACGGACATGCGTCGCACGGGCTGGTTCGAGTGCAGCGATCCCCTGGTCAACCGCCTCCACGAGAACGTCCTGTGGAGCATGCGAGGCAACTTCGTCGACATCCCGACCGACTGCCCTCAGCGCGATGAGCGCCTTGGCTGGACCGGAGACATCCAGGTCTTCACCCCCACCGCGAGCTTTCTCTACGACTGCGCCGGCATGCTCAACTCCTGGCTCACCGACGTGGGCAAGGAACAGCTGCCGGACGGCACCATTCCCTGGTACGTGCCGGTCATACCCGGCAATCCGATGTGGACCCCGATCCAGCCGGGAGCCGCCTGGGGGGACGTCGCCACCCTCACCCCCTGGGCCCTGTACCAGCGCTTCGGTGATCTCGAACTTCTACGGCGTCACTACCCCATGGCCAAGGCGTGGGTCGACCTCGTCGAGAAGCTCGCCGGCCCCGAGCGGCTCTGGAACACCGGTTTCCAACTAGGGGACTGGCTCGACCCGGCCGCCCCACCGGATGACCCCGCCGCCGGCCGCACCGACCGCCACCTCGTCGCCACCGCCTACTTCGCCCACTCCACCCGGCACCTCGCCCGTGCCGCCCAAGCGCTGGGTCGTACAGGCGAAACAGATCGGTACGACACACTCGCCGACGAAGTCACCACGGCGTTCCGACGACGCTACGCCCAACCCGACGGCCGCCTGTCGAGCGACAGCCCCACCGCGTACGCCATCGCCATCGTGTTCAACCTTCTTGAGACCCCACAGCGTGTGGTGGCAGGCGACCGTCTTGCCGAGCTCGTCCGCCAGGACGACGCGCGCATCGCCACAGGCTTCGTCGGGACCCCTCTCATCTGCGACGCCCTGACGGATACCGGCCACCTCGACAGCGCCTACCGTCTGCTCCTGCAGACCGAATGCCCGTCGTGGCTCTACCCCGTCACCATGGGCGCCACCACCATCTGGGAACGCTGGGACAGTCTCCGCCCGGACGGAACCCTCAACCCAGGCGGCATGACCTCCTTCAATCACTACGCTCTCGGTGCGGTCGCCGACTGGCTCCACCGAGTCGTCGGAGGCATCGAGGTCACAGCGCCGGGCGCTGCCACACTTGCCTTCCGACCCCGCCCCGGCGGCGGCATCACGTGGGCCCGCACCCGCCATGAGACGCCCCACGGAACCGCCGCGATCTCCTGGCAAACCACTCCGGCCGGCATCAAGGCCCAGATCACCGTGCCCCCGAACTGCACAGCACTCGCCGAGCTGCCGGGCTACGAAGCCCAAACCCTCGGGCCCGGCACGCACATATTTCCTTCAAGGAGATAGCAGACTCGACTGAGCAGGCGCCGCAAAAGTTCCAGGCACCCTTGCTCGTGCCCGGCATGACTCCACCTTTCATGCCGGGCATTTGCGTGCCTTGAAAGGGTCACCTGCATCCATGAGGCGGATGGCCGTCATCTAAATTTCGTATGGATGCTTCACCAAAGCGTCAGCCAAGCAGTTGAGAAATTCCTCACCCTGCCGAAATTTTGAACATCCGCGCAGATCAGGGACGGCTCAGTGAATTCGCAATGCCTGAGGGGTTGACCAGAAACACTGAGAGCCATAGCTTTCCGAATCACACAAGGCGCCCAACCGTCGAGCCCTTGAAAAGTCCTCGGTAAGGGTCGCGGGACGCACAGACCCGCCCAGGACAGTAATTCGGATAAATCCTGACCGGCGAATTATCCGCCGGATGGCAACACCGACGTCGACGGGTCCCCACCCCGCCGCCCCACTCCTCGGAGAGCCGCCGTGAACCGACGCACCTTCCTGTCCTCCGCCATCGCCACCGCACTCGCCGTCAGCATGGTCCCCACCGCCAACGGTCAGGCCATCGCCGCGACCGATCCCCGCGCCTTCGACCGCGCTGACGCTCTTCTCGCCCGGATGTCCGCTGCCGACAAGGACGCCCTCATCCGGTGCGACTTCGCCGCCCTCAGCCACCTCGGTATCCCCGCCCTCACCATGGTCGACGCCTCCGCCGGGCTGCGTGGCGAACAGAACGTCACCGCGTTCCCGGTCCCCCTCGCCCAGGCCGCCACCTTCGACGAGGACCTGACGCGCCGTATCGGGGTCGCCATCGGCACCGAGGGACGCGCCAAGGGGTACAACAGCCTTCTCGGGCCGACCATCGATCTGACGCGGACCTGGCACTTCGGGCGCCAGGCCGAGAGCCTGGGAGAAGACCCGCTCCTCGCGGGCCGCCTCGGCGCCGCCCTCACCACCGGCATGCAGAGCCGTCAGGTCACGGCCACGGTCAAGCACTTCGCGGCCTACACCCAGGAAGTGAACCGCTTCTTCAGCGACACCCTGGTGTCCGACCGCGCGATGCACGAGATCTACCAAGCGCCCTTCCGCCGCGTCATCGCCGCCGCGCCCACCACCTCGGTCATGATGGCCTATCCCAAGATCAACGGGACCTTCGCCACCCAGAGCCCCACCCTCTTCAACGACGTCAAGTCCCGCCTCGGCCTTCAGGGTTACACCGTCCCTGACTTCTGGGCCGGCGACGACCAGGTAGCCGCCGCCAAGGCGGGCATGGACCTCGCGGGGCTCGGCCCCGGCGGCGTCAAGCTCGTACCCGGCGAGGTCGCTCGCAGCGTGTCCACCGCACGGCTCGACGATGCCGCACGCCGCATCCTCGTCACCATGTTCGCCAACGGCCTCGTGGACAACCCGGTCCCGGCACCGGCTCAAGACGTCAGCACCGCCGAACACAAGAGCCTCGCCCACGAAGCAGCCCTCGCCTCCACCGTGCTGCTGGCCAACCGTTCCTCAGCCCTGCCTCTGCCCACCAGGCTCAGGTCGCTCGCCGTCATCGGGCCCGCCGGAACCGACGCGCTCACCGGCGTCGCCGGCTCCACCTACGTCGACCCCGGCACCTGGACCACTCCCCTGCAGGCCATCAAGACCCGTGCAGGCAGCGGCATCACCGTCACCCACGCCCAAGGCACCACCGGCGACGTCCCCCTCAGCACCGTTCCCTCCAGCGTGCTGCACACCACCGGTAGAGCCCCCGGCCTCACCGGCCGCTACTACGCCTCCCCCGAGCCCACCGGCACACCCCTCACCACCCGCACCGACAGCGTCATCGACTTCACCAGCACTCCGGTCGACACCCTTCCCGCAGTCTGGTCCGCGACCTGGTCAGGCACGCTGACACCGACGCACAGCGGCCTGCACCGCTTCTCCCTCCTGGCCGCGGGCACCGCCACCCTGAAGATCAACGGCGTCACCGTAGTCACCGGATCCCGTGGCACACGGCGCTTCTTCCTCGGCACTTACGACTATCCCCTCCAGGGCGCCATCGACCTGGCCGCGGGCAGAACCGTGTCAGTCGACCTCACCTACAGCAACGCCACCGCCGACCCCGGCACCAGCGGCCTCACCCTCGGCTGGCAGCCCGGCTCCCTGATACCGGCCGCCGTCCAGGCCGCCACCAAGGCCGAGGCCGCCGTCGTCTTCGTCAACCGCATCGCCGGTGAAGCCATGGACCACGAACAGCTCACCCTCCCCGCAGACCAGAACCAGCTCATCACCGCCGTCGCCGCCGCGAACTCCCGCACCATCGTCGTCCTGAACACGGACGGCCCCATCGCGATGCCCTGGCTGAACGACGTCGAGGCCGTCATACAGACCTGGTACGGAGGCCGCGGCATGGGCACCGCCCTCGCGGCCGTCCTGTTCGGCGACAGCGACCCCTCGGGCAGGCTGCCCCTCACCTTCCCCACCGACGCCTCTCAAGGCCCCGGCACCACGGCGGCGACATACCCGGGCAAGAACGGCACCGTCTCCTACGACGAGGGAACCGCCATCGGCTACCGCTACTACGACGCCAAGGGGCAGCAACCTCAGTTCCCCTTCGGGCACGGCCTCTCCTACACGACCTTCGCCCACGGCTCCCCAGAAGCCTCCTACAGCGCCGCCAGCAGGACCGTGACTCTCTCCGTCACCGTCACCAACAGCGGTACCCGCCCGGGCACCGAGGTCGTCCAGATCTACGCCACCCTCCCCACGACTGCGGCTGCCGAGGCGCGCCGACTCGTCGCTTTCCGTAAGACGACTCTCGCTCCCGGAGCCAGCCGGCGCCTCACCTTCACCATCCCCACCGACGACCTCACCGTCTGGACATCCGGAACGTGGGCCTTGGTCCCCGGCCTCTACACCTTCGCGAGCGCCCGCAACTCCCGAGCTGTCACCGCGCAGAGAAACCTCACCATCGGCTGAACTGGCGGGAGAGTGACGGGCAGGCAGCAGGGGGCGAGCCGACAGGCCATGCTTTCGTCTGCGGTCCCATCAGCCCCCGTGGAACGTCACGAGACGACCATGGGGGCAGCCCCGTGGCCTACAAGCCTCTCCCGCGGCTTTTGGTGCATTCCTCCGCTGCGAGAGCGTCGTCCAGGACCGCGACGGAGGTCTGCGGCGGTGTTGACTCCGGCGTTCTGGGGCCGCAGCCGCCCGGACATGCCCCGGTGTTGGCCAGGTAGCCCGCGCCAGCGGGAGGTGCCCGAAACCGTTTAGCTCACCCGTGAGTAGTCCGTCATCTTGCGCTGCCGAGGCCGCCACAGCTTCGCGCACTCCTCAACCGTCTGCCGCCCCGAGCCGCGCCCGGCTCGGGGCGGCGACGATGGACAACACGCGCCGTCAGCCACCTCGTCTTCGCCTGCTCGTGGTGGAGGCCGCCGCCCTCGGGATCGTTGGAGTCGGTCCTCCGGTCTTCTCCAGTGCTCGTGGACCGTGAGTCGCTCGTGGCCCTCGTCATGCCGTTCGCCGGTCGATGCCTTTCCGGCTCGGCAGGGTGGCTCAGCGGTCAGCCGGACGAGCCCGACGCCCGGGTTCTGGAGCACCCGTGACGCTTCAGCGACTTCGTCCGGGACTGGTTCCCGGCACCCGGGCAGCAGATGGCTACCATCGCCTGACTGGCAATCAGGAAAGTCAGCAAGAGGTCAGCATCGATCCGATCGAACCCTGACACACAAGCTCAAACACGAGACTCGACGCGCCTCCTCTCACACCCAATAGACCCCCGAGCACCCTGCACCAGGACGGAAGGCGGATCGGGGCCCAGCATCGCGGTCGCCAGTGGAAGCACGACCAGACCGTCTATAGATTTCCGCAGGTCAGCGCACTCGTCCACGTGGCTTCAGCGGGGTCGTGGGCAGTTCCGGGGCGGGCAGGCGGGCACCGTCGTAGCCCTGCACCTCGCCGAACCGCGAGCCCTTCTCCCAGTCGTTTCGCGCCTGTACGATCTCCTCACCGGATCGGGCGATGAAGTTCCAGAACATGACGAGCTCCTCTTCGAACGGCTCGCCGCCCAGGAGCATCAGCCCGGCGTCGGATGCGGCGCGCAGCGGGAGTTCGGTGCGGCCGCAGCCGAGGTAGAGCATCGAGCCGGGCAGCACGGGTACGCCGTCGACCTCGGCCTCGCCCGACATGGACAGGACCGCGTACTCGAAGTCGGGGTTCAGGGGGAGGCGGGCCTCTGCGCCACCGGTCAGGGACACGTCGGCGCCGATGATCGGGGTGTACGTGGTGCCGGGCGAGGCCACCCCGTCCAGTTCGCCCAGGATGACGGTGGCGGCCAGGCCGGGGGCGGTGACGACGGGCAGGTCCGTGTGGTGCTGGAAGTGCGGCTCGACGTTGCGGTGGGCTTCCGGGAGGGCCACCCAGAGCTGCGCCCCGTGCAGGAGCCGGGCGTGTTCTTTCGGGCTCTCCTCGGAGTGGCTGATGGCGCGGCCCGAGGTCATCAGGCCCAGCTCGCGGGGGCGTACGGTCTGCAGACTGCCGAGGCTGTCCCGGTGGAGCACCTCCCCGTCGTGGAGCCAGCTGACGGTCTGGAGACCCATGTGCGGGTGCGGCGGGACCTGCATGCCCGGCTCGTCGGCGATGTCGTCCGGCCCGTAGTGGTCCACGAAGGCCCACGCTCCCACCATGCGCCGGCCGAGGTTGGGCAGGAGGCGGCGGACCTCGGTGCCCTCGCCCAGCTGAACGCGGCGGGGGGCCAGAAGCTCACGGACGGGCTCGGCGACGACGAAACCCCGTCCTCCGCAGACGGAGGGCGCGGCCTGGCGATCGAGATTGCTCATGGCGCTCAACCTATTCCCGTAGGGGCGTGGAGCACCGGGTCCCACGCCAAAATTTTAGTGGAATGTTCAACCATTGTGCGGTGTTGTCATGGCTGAACGTACGGCGGGGCGGTCCGGGAAGGGCCCGCACCACACGAAGGAGGACACGTGAGCGAGACCGAGACCTACTACGAGTTCGGCACCGCCGCCGACCGGTGGGACCGGGCGCAGATGTTCTTCGAGGCCAAGGAGTACCTGACGGCCGCGCGGATCCTGGGCGGACTCGTCGAGGAGGCGCCGGAGCAGGTCGCGCCGCGGCTGCTGCTGGCCCGCTCCTACTACCACTCCGCCCGGCTGGGAAAGGCCGAGGAGGAGCTGCGGAGGGTGCTGGAGCTCGACCCGGTGGAGACGTACGCGCACCTCATGCTGGGCCGGACCCTGGAGCGCCAGGGACGGAACGCCGACGCGGCACCGCACCTTCGGATGGCCGCCGTCCTGACCGGCGACTTCGGCCCCGGAGCCGCGCGCTCCTGAGCCGCCGCCGCGCATCACCGGCCGGGCCCGCATCCTTCGGTGCGGGCCCGGTCTCCTTTACCCGTCGGTACGAGCGTCGGACAATGTGATTCCCAGGACGAAGGGGTGGGAGATGCACGGATCCAGGAGCGCCGGGTTACGTCCGGCGCGGTCGGCCGCGCTACGCCGGGCGCGGTCGGCCGCGCTCATCGGGCTGGCGTTGGCGGCCTCGGCCGGCTGCTCCGGCAGCGACGGCGGGCGGGGAGGGGAGGCGGCGGAGCAGACCGCTCGCCCGCCGGGTACCCACAGCTGGACCGGCAGACCGTGCGACCTCCTCGCGGGCGCGGCGCCCGCCCAGGGCTTCAGCCTCGGCAGCACCACCGACTCCGCCTCCCCCGACGCCCGGGAGGACATCGGCGAGAACGGCACGCGGCCGCTCTACCGGCAGACCGGCTGTCTCGCTGACCTGAAGGCCGCGGACGGAGAGTTCTGGAAGCTCAGCACCACGGCCTCGGTGTACGAGGACCCCGAGGCCGCCCGTCACGCGTACCGCGTCAAGGAGGATCTCGACCGCGCTCACGGGCGCGGGCCCCAGAAGGTGCACGACGCCGCCTACGCGATACCGGCCGACGACCAGGGCCGCCCCGGCCGCACCCTCCTCCTGTGGAACGGCGACCTCGTGCTCACGGTCTCCGCGTACGCACCGCACGGGAGCACGGAACACGAGGTGCGCAAGGACCTCGAACGGATCGTCGGGAACGCGGCACGCCGCACGGAGGACGGCCTGCGCGATCACGCCGCCTCCTCCCCCGCCCCCTGACACCCCGGCCGCTTGCGAGAACGCAGCGATGCCCCTCGTCATCGCCGCCCGCCATCAGCCCCGCCCGCACGCGACAGCACCCGCCGGATACCTCCCGGCGGGTGCTGTCGCGTGCGTGTCCTGTGCGTCAGTGCATGCGCGTGCGGCTGGGCTCAGCTCACCGCACTCGCGGCGCGAGGTGTCGCCACACGTGCGCCGGGCGTCAGCAGCCGTTCGGTGAGATGACCGAAGACGATGCCGAAGGTGCTCCACAGCGTCGCCTGGACCGCCAGCGTCGACAGCCGGAACTCCCACAGCAGACCGGCCGGGAAGTCCTTGCCCACCTCGTCGAAGGAGGGCAGGAAGGCATAGGCCAGGCCGATCAGCAGGACGAAGCCGGCGGCGGCCGCGATGCTCGCGTTCCAGTTGCCCAGGCGCGGGGCGAGCCGCTTGCCGATGATGACGGCGGCGACGGCCAGCAGCACGCTGAGGGCGACCATCAGGAAGAACAGAGCGGTGCGCTTGCCGATGGTGTCGGGGTTGCCGACGGCAGGCGGGTTCGCCGGGTACTTGAGGAACGGCACGACGTAGACGGTGAGCAGGGCGGCGCCCGCGATCAGCGCCGCTGTGGCCCGGGGGCCGAAGTCGCCGATGCGGCCCAGGGCGTAACAGAACACCAGGGCGGCGATCCCGCCCACGGCGACGCCGAAGACCAGGACGCCGGTGGCGAGTCCACCGGTGGCCTGCATGGTGCGGCTGACCAGCTCCTCGCCGCCGCCGTGGTCATGGCTGTGGGCCTCTTCGAGGGCGATGGCCGCGTCCACCTGGGACTCGCCGAGGAAGTAGGCGACCGCGAGCGCGAGGGCGCCCGCGATCAGGCCCGCGAGCATGCCGCGCACGAGCAGGGCTCTGACAGATATGGGGTTCACGATGGTTTCCTGATTTCTCTTGCTTGCCGCGTCCGCTGATTGCCTGGGGATGATTCCCTTGCGGGTCCCTGGTTCCGCAGGTGTCTCAGTGGCAGGGGAAGCCGAGCAGGTGGCGGCCGTCGTGAACCCACTCGTGGACGCCCTCGCCCGATATGAGTGCGGTGGCGCCCTGTTCAGCGCCGACGAAGTACAGCAGGACGAGCATGAGAATGCCGAAGAAGACCGCCCACGGGGCAAGAGCCTTCGCCGAGATCGGGGTGATCTCGGATGTCCCCGTTGCGGGAACGGCGGACTGTGCCATGGAAGTACCTCCTGTGGGAACACGCGTCCCTGTCGTGGTGCCTCAGACGAAGGTGCCGGGTCTGACTTCCCGCCCGAAAGCGGGTTCACAGTGGCGCGACCGTGCCGGATTCTCACCGGACTTCCGTCACACCCTCGTCATGGTCGACGTGACCATACCGCCTGTACGCAGCCACCGCCATGGTCGAATGTGCAGCGCCACGGAGCACGGATTCCTTGGGGCGACAGGGCTGCGGGCCCTCGGATGCAGGGTTGAGGGCAGGGACATGACAGTACGGGTGATGTTGATCTCACCGGCGATGAACGCGGCGCTGCGGGAGGCGCGCTTCGACGGCGACTCCCCACTGGACCGGTCCGGCCGGGAGAGCGCGCGGGCGGCCGCCGACGCGGTGCCGGCGGCCGGGCTCGCGTTCAGCGGCCCCTCCGACCGGTGCCGCGAGACCGCCGAGGCGCTCGGCCTGGCGGCGGCACGGACCGAACCGGCCCTCGGCGGCTGGGACCTGGCGCGCTGGGCCGGCCGCCGCCTCGACGAGGTGGCGGCCGCCGAACCCGCGGAGGTGGCCGCCTGGCTCGGCGATCCCGAGGCGGCCCCGCACGGCGGCGAGTCGCTGCGCGACCTGGTCGGGAGGGCCGGGGCATGGCTGGACTCCCTCGGCGGACCGGACGCACCCGGCGCGAGCATCCTGGCGGTGGCCGAGGCCGCCGTCGTCCGGGCGGCGGTCGTCCATGGCCTGCGGCTGCCGACGGAGGCGTTCTGGCGGCTGGACGTCGCCCCACTGACGCTGACCGGACTCAGCGGGCGCTCCGGCCGGTGGAACGTCGGGCTCGGACGCCCCCTGACCGCTCCCCCGGCCGGCTGAACGTCACATCCCGGCGCTCTCACGCCAGTCGGGCCGGACCAGCACGGCCGTGGCGACGATGTCGTCCTCGACCCGCCAACGCCCGTGAAGCGTCGTCGGCAGGGCAGGGTCGGTGAGGAACAGACGTGCGGTGAAGGTGCCGTCGGCGGTGAAATGACCCCGAGGCCCGTCGCCGCCGCCCGGGCCGCCCATGCCGCCCGCGCCCGTGCCATCCGTCCGGTGGAACGTCAGATCCGCCTCGGTGAAGTCCAGTTCGATGCCGGTGACCGGGTACCAGGTCTTGAAGACACTCTCCTTGGCGCTGAACAGAACACGGTCCCAGTGGATGGCGCCCGAGCCTTCCGGCATCTGCGGTCCGATCCGCTCACGTTCGGCCGGCAGGGTCACCAACTCCCGTACGCCGTTGGGGAGCGGGGCGTGCGGCTCCGCGTCGATGCCCAGTGACAGCACGTCCGTCGCACGGGCGAGCGCGGCCGCCCGGTACCCGGCGCAGTGGGTGAGGCTGCCGACGATCCCCTCGGGCCACAGGGGTCTTCCCCGGTGGCCGTGGAGCACGGGCACGGGCGGCAGGCCGAGTCCGGCCATGGCGCGCCGGGCGCAGGCGCGGGCCGTCGCGAAGTCGTTCCTGCGTTTGGCCACGCTCTTGGCGACCAGCGCCTCCTCCTCCGGGAAGAGGGTTCCGTCCGGGACGCTCTCCGCGCGGGTGGCCGCGCAGGAGACGTCGGCGGTCAGCAGCCGCTCGATCACGAGGAGCCTCCGGGGGTGCGCCGCTGGGCGGACGGTTCGGCGCCGGTCCCGGCCGGCGGGGCGGGTTCGCCCTCGTAGGGGAGGATCTGCCGAAGCAGGCCGCGCGGATGTCCCCGCTCGCGCCACTCCCTGGGGTAGCCGATGGAGACCTCCTCGAAGCGCACCCCGTCGTACCAGGTCGTACGGGGTATGTGGAGGTGGCCGTAGACGACGGCGGTGACGTTGAAGCGGCGGTGCCAGTCGGCGGTCAGTTCGGTGCCGCACCACTGCGCGAACTCCGGGTACCACATCACCGACGTGGGTTCACGGACGAGCGGCCAGTGCCCGGCGAGGACGAGCGGTATCCGCGAGTCGTGCTCCGCGAGACGGCGTCCGGTCTCGGCGACCCGGGCCCGGCACCAGTCGTCCCGGGTCGGGTAGGGGTCCGGGTGCAGGAGGTATTCGTCGTTGCAGACGATGCCCGACTCGTGCGCGACGGCGAGCGACTCCTCCTTCGTGTGCGTTCCCGGGGCGCGGAAGGTGTAGTCGTACAGGAGGAAGAGCGGCGCGATGGCCACCGGTCCGTCCGGGCCCGGCCAGAGCGGGAAGGGGTCCTCCGGAGTCGACACTCCGAGCTCCCGGCAGAGCTCGACGAGGTGGTCGTAGCGGGCCTGGCCGCGCAGTTGGACCGGGTCCCTGGCCACGGTCCACAGCTCGTGGTTGCCGGGGGTCCAGATCACGTGGGCGAAGCGTTCGGCGAGGAGTTCGAGCGCCCACCGGATGTCCTTCGGCTGCTCCGCCACATCGCCCGCCACGATCAGCCAGTCCGCGTCGGACGTCGGATACAGGGACTCGACGATGGGCCGGTTGTCGGTCACCGCCGCGTGCAGGTCGCTCACGGCCAGCAGACGGCCCTCGCCCCTCTGTCGGGACCCGTCGCCCGGGGACGGTGCGGCGGCGGGAGCACCGTGCGGTGCGAGGTCGCTCGGAGGAGTCATGGGCGCTGAGTTCCTGATCTGTCGGCGGTCGTCCGGCTCCGTCCGCACGGTGGGGAGCCCTTGCGAACGTAGCCTCTCACGCTCCCCTCCCGGCTCTCCCTGGGTTTCGGGGTGCGGCCACGTCGCCGGGGAGGGCGGCCGACTGGTGGGAGACGGCCTGTCAGTCGGACTCCGCCCGGAGGGAGTTCAGTTCGTTCACCGCTCCGAGCGCGTCCCCGACCGTCGTGTAGTCGACGGCGACAAAAGTGACGGGTCTGCCGCGCTCCGCCTCGCAGGCCCGGGTCCGTTCCAGGATCCAGTCGCGGGCGTTGACCCGGCCGGCGTCCAGGCGGCTGCCGCCGGCGTTAGTGATGAAGTGGTTGAGCAGGAAGAGCTGTTTTCCCGTGCCGCCCCGATGGGGCGCGCAGGTCATCTCGGAAGGGCTCCGGAAGGCGAACGGGGTCTCCATGCCGTACCGGTAGAAGTTCCGGTACCAGGGGGCCGGGCCGTCGGCCTTCTCGGCGAACACCACCAGCCTGCGGCCGCTGTCGATCATCTCCTCCAGGGTCGGCCACGGGGCGTCCGGGTCCGCCTCGGGAGTGTGCAGGAGGTCGTCCAGTCCGGCCGCGCGGAACGCCTCCTCGGTGTCCTCGGGGCTGATGTCGTCCTGGACGATGAGCGTCACGATCTCGGTGGGGTGGGCGCGCAGCCAGTCGCCGATGTCCTCCAGGGCCGGGACCAGTTCGATGGCTCCGGCGCGGCAGACTCCGTGGCAGAGCCACAGGCCCTCGCGCGGGGGGTTGGCCTTGTCGACCGCGCCGGTGATCAGGCGGCGCTGCTCGGGGGTGAATTCGGGGGAGTCGAGCCGTGCGGCGATGTCCCCGGGGCTCTCCCAGCGGTACGTGTCGAGTTGGAGGGCCCGGACCCCCGTGTTGAGCTGGGTGGCGATGTCGGGGTCCTGGAGGGGGCCGATGAACCGGTCGGCGGTGGTGGACATGGCGTTGTGCGAGGTGAGATAGGCGGCTTCGTCGTAGCGCAGTTCGCACAGGCGGCCCCTGCCCAGGCACTGGCGGGGTGCGGACGGGCCGAACACGGGTGGTACGACGAGCACGCCGGCCAGCGCGGCACAGGCCACGCCCGCCGCCGTCGTCCGCATCGCCGTCGGGGTCGGGATCGGCATGCGGTCCGGCCGCACGAGCAGCGCCCAGCCCACGCCCGTCAGGAGCGCCCCGCCGGCGAGGGCGGTGAGGGCGGCGCCCAGCCCGGTGGCCACCGCCTGGTTCACGGCGCTGCGCTGGAGGTCGTCGAGGAGGGCAGTGACGCTCGGGGCCCAGGAGGACGGGACGGCGAGGACGCGCCCCCCGGTGATCAGCCGGGCCAGCAGCACGGTGGCGGCGGTCAGGACCCCCGCGCAGGCGAGCGCCTGCCCCAGCCGCATCAGCCGGCGGGCCGGGGCGGCGGGTCCGGTGAACCAGAGCGTCACGAGAGCGGCCAGGGCCAGCGTGACGGCGAGAACCTGGAGCAGGGTCAGCAGCCGGACGAAGTCGCGGGCCTCCTCCAGGGCCGTGAGGTCGTTGCCGGCGGCGGTCAGGGTGCCGGTGAGGTCCCACGTACCGTCCTGGAGAGTGGTACGGAGGTCGGCGGCCGCGCTCCGGGAGCCGTCGGAGAGCGCGGCGGCAGCGGTGGCGGCGAGTGCGGTCGACACGTCCCCCTCCTCCAGGGCCACCTCGATCTCGGGGCGCAGCGCCGTCCGCTGCTGCTCCGGGACCGCCGTGAGGAGAGCGTCGGCGGCGCGGTCGGCCTGCTCCTCGGTGAGCGGCAGCGTGGGCAGCTCGGGGGCCCGGCCCTCCTCGAGGTCGTCGAGCGCCGCGGCGAGGTCAGCGGTGAACCGCTCGAAGTCCGGCTGTTCGCGGCCCTGGATGCCCGCCACCAGGTCGCCGAAGTAGACGCGTGCGAGGTCGGCGAGGTTCTCCAGCACCGGGGCCAGGTCGACGGTCAGCCGGAGCTCGTCGCGGTCGCCGCGCAGATAGCCGGTCACCGCGTCGATCTGCTGGTCGGTGAGGGCCCGGACCGTGGTGGGCGGCAGCACGACCTTGATGTTCGACGTCACCAGCGCCTCGGGCACGGGCAGGTGCGCGAGCAGGTCGCGGGTGACGGGCGAGATCTCCGGGTCGACGAGCACCTCGCTGTAGAGGCGGTCGTAGGCCGACTCCTCGTCCAGCACCGCCTGGTAGAAGCCGGGTGAGGCGGCCGTGGACCGGACGGTCGCGGTCAGCGCGACCGTGCTCACGCACAGGACGGCCAGCAGGAAGGCGAGCACCGGCACGAGACGGCCGGACCGGCGCGGAGAGACGGAGCCCCGCACGGGCCTGAGCGGGTTCGCGGTCGGTTCGGCGCTCACTCACCCAGCCTATGCGGAATATCAGATTCTATGCATGAATGATGAGATTCAGGAGTTGAGGAGCCCGCTGTGCACTCCGTCCACCTGGCCGTGCTGATGACGAGTCACGACCGCCGCGCGCGGACGCTGTCCGCGCTGCGCGCCCTGGAGGAGCAGCGCGGGCTCCCCACCGGGACGACGCTGGGCGTGCATCTCGTGGACACCGGCAGCACCGACGGTACGCCGGAGGCGGTCCGGCTGCGGCATCCGGCGGTGGAGGTCATGTCGGTGGGCGCGGATGTCCCCCGCAACCAGGCGCTGCGCATCGCGAGCCGCAACAGCCGCAGCGGCGGCGGGGGCGGCGGCCAGCTCGGCGGTGAGCCGGGCGGGCCGAGCCACGCGTGGACGCATCAGCTGTGGCTCGACGACGGCGTCGAGCTGTTCCGGGGCGCCCTCGCGACGCTGTTGCGCACATCCGCGGCGGCCGGGTCCGGCACGGTCGTCGTCGGCGCGGTGCGGAACGCGTACGGGGACACGGTGTACTCCGGGCGGCGGGGCAGGTCACTGGTGCTCGTCGAGCCCGGCGAGCACCGGCCCGAGTGCTGCGACACGTACGACGGACGGGTGGTGCTGGTGCCCCGCGCCGCGTACGACGCCGTCGGGGACCCCGACAAGGTCTTCCGCCACCGGATGGGCGACTACGACCACGGCCGGCGCGCACGGCGGGCCGGGGTCAGTGCGCTCCTCGCCCCGGGGCATGCCGGTGAGTGCGTGGGCGGGCCGGACGCTCCCGGCTCCCGGGAGCCGGGGATCGGCGTCCGGGAGGCGCTGCGCCGGGTGACCTCCGAACGGGAGCTGCCGCCGCGCCAGTGGTGGGTGTACTGCCTGCGGCACACGTGGCCGTGGGCGCCGTACCTGATGGTCTCCCCGTACGCGCGCACCGCGGCCCGTGCCACCCTCGGCCGGCTGCGGGGGTGATCACTGGCCGGGCGGCGTCAGCCCCGTTCTGCCGCGACCGCGGCGGCTTCGGCCGCGGGGCGACCAGTGGGCGGGGGCGGCACGGTGGGGTGTCCCGCGGTGGTCATGGCGGTGCCGGCGGGCGCGCCCTTCGCGGCGGCAGACCCTGTGCCGGCGGGTGCGGAGGCCACGGCGGGAATCGCGGCGCCGGTGGCGGATGCCCCGGTGCGCCGGGCGGTGGAGGAGGCGCGGGGCGGGGCCGTGCGGGACGCGGCTGTGCGGGGCGTGGAGGTACGGGGCGGGGCTGTGCGGGACGGGGCCGTACGGGGCGGGGCGTACGCCGGAATCCTCAGCAGGGCGAACACGGCGGCCGCCGTCCCCGCCAGGGGCAGGAGGAGGAGCGCGGGGTGCAGCAGCTCCGCGTGGACCAGCGTCCCGGTGGCCACGGGCACCCCCGCCCACAGGGCCATCAGGACCGCCGTGCCCGGCACGGTGACACGGACCCGGCGCAGGCGGTGCGCGATGTGGTCGTCCGTGTCGCGCAACGGGGAACGTGCCGCGCGGCGGCGGGAGATCAGGACCAGGGCGGTGTCGGCGAGGGCCAGCGTGGCCAGGACCGGGAGCGCGGCCCACGCGGCGCGGCCCGACGGGGCGGCCGCCTGGATCAGCGCACCGGAGGCCGCCAGCGCGAATCCGGCGAACTGCGCACCGCACGCGCCGAGCTGGAGGCGCGCGGGGTGCCAGTTGTGGATCAGGAAGCCGGCGAGGCCCGCCGCCAGGGCCGCCGGAAGCAGGGCGAGGGCGGGGCTCCCGCCGACGGCGGCGCATGCGAGCAGCCCGGCGGCGGTGACCACGCCGACCGCGGTCAACACCCCGTCGACGTGGTCGAGCAGGGCGAACGCGTTGGTGACGAGGACGATCCAGAGCACGGCCAGGACGCCCGCCGCCGGTGAAAGGCCGGAGAGGCAGACCACGAGGACCGCGGCGGCCGTCTGTACGGCGAGGCGCAGGGCGACCCACAGCGGCCTCAGGTCGTGGACGAGACCGAGGGCGGCCACGATCCCGGCCCCGGCGAGCAGCCCCGCGACGGAGCCCGCCGCGTCGTCCGCCGCGCCGAGCCACAGGGCCGCACCGGTCGCCGTGCCGACGCCGAGCACGGCCGTCGCACCGCCTGTCCTGCGCAGCGCTGCGGCGCGTGGCGCCCGCCCGCCCGGTTCGTCCGGGACGCGGGGGCGAAGCGCCACGCGGCGGGCGCTCTTGGCGAGTGCGACCGTGATGAACAGCGCGGCCACACCGGAGGCGATGATCCCCAGCACGTTCACCTGCCCTGCCTTTCCTCGTTCGTGACCTGCGGCGCGGGATGCCGGACGGCCGGTGGAACGGCGGCCGCCCGGCCCCGGCCGGTTGTGGGCCGGGGGGACACAGGACGCCACTCGGGTGGCGTTTCTCCCCAACCTACGGGCCAATGTCCACATTCACCCTAAATAACACGAAAAGGGCGACGTATTGTTCTGCCACCCGCCTACGGGATGACACGGGCGAGTCGGCCGACGCTCCTCAAAGAGCTTCGGTTCGACAGGAGTTGGCAGGCCCGAGGGCCGGAGGGGCCGTCAGCCCCCTGGGCGCCGTTCGGCGTTGCGCTCGGCGGCGGCGTGCCACCAGCGGGGCGGAGAGGGGCCGGCGATCACGGCGGTGGGCTGCTCGGGGTGCAGACCGAGGGCGCGCAGTGCGGCGGCGTCGACCCGGACGGCGTACCAGCCGCGCCAGTGCCCGTCCGTGCCGATGCCGCAGGCGAGATCGCAGCGGATCCGCTCCCCGGCGAAGGGCATCCAGTCGATGCCGCGGTCACGCAGTCAAGCGCGGAGTGCCGCCGGGGGCCGCGGGCCGCCCGGCAGGTTCTCGTACGACGCGACGGTCACCCACGCGGCGCCCGTCCCGCTCCCCGGCTTCCTGGTACGCATGGCGTCGAGCGTAGCGTCACCGCGTGGCGCGGGCGTCCCGGCCGTCCACGAAGGTCCGGACGATGTCGATGTCGCCGATTCGGGAGGGGTCCACGCGGTGCGGGTCGTCGCCCAGCACCACCAGATCGGCCCGCGTCCCCGGCGCGAGGACGCCCGCCGCGTCCTCCCAGCGGCAGGCGTGGGCGCCGGCGACCGTGTAGGCCCGCAGCGCCTCGTCGACGGTGACGGCCTCGTCCGGGCCGACGAGGCGCCCCGACGCGGAGGCGCGTTCGACCATGAACTGGATCGCCCGCAGCGGTGCGCCGTCCGTGACGGGGCGGTCGGAGCTGCCGACGAGGGTGACCCCGTGGTCCAGGAATCCCCGGCCCCGGTACATCCACCCGGCCCGCTCCTCCCCCATCACGGTCGCGTAGTCGTCGCCGAAGGAGTAGAGGAAGGTGGGCTGGACCACCGCGCTCACGCCGAGCTCGGCGAAGCGGGGCAGCTGGTCGGGCCGGATCAGCCCGGCGTGCTCGATGCGGTGGCGCGCGTCCGGACGGGGCCGCAGCTTCTGGGCCCGCTCCAGGGCGTCCAGGGCGAGGTCGGCGGCGCGGTCGCCGATGGCGTGGACGGCGAGCTGCCAGCCGGCGAGGTGGCCGTCGACGATGAGGGCGGTGAGGCGTTCCGGGTCGTCCTGGAAGCGGCCGACGTTGTCGGCCGTGCCCTCGTACGGGGAGGTGAGCGCGGCCGTACGCGCCATCATCCCGCCGTCGGTGTAGATCTTGAGCGCGCCGAGCGACAGCCAGTCGTCGCCGAATCCGGTGCGCAGGCCGAGATCCAGGGCCTGGGTGAACCCGTCACCGGTGTGCGTCGCGCGGGGCCGGAGGGTGTCGCCGGAGGCCATGAGCTGGACCCGCAGGGGCAGTCGACCGCGATCCCGGAGCAGTTGGTAGGCGCCCAGTTCGACGGGGCTGTGGCCGAGGAGCCCGCCGCCGATGCCCGCCTCCGCGCAAGCGGTGATGCCCTCGTCCAGGCAGGTGCGGGCGGCCAGCTCGATCGCGTCGGCCAGCTCCTCCTGGGAGTAGGGCAGCCGCAGCCGGCGGGCGGCGGTCATGGCGCTCTCGGCGAGAAAGCCGTCCTCGTGCGGGGTTCCGTCCGGGAGCAGTTCCAGGACCGCGGTGTTGACGACGCAGGCGTGCCCGGAGTCGTGCATCAGGAAGACCTTGCGGCCGTGGCTGACGCGGTCCAGGTCGGCGGCGGTCAGATGCCGGCCCAGGGCCCGCTGGTCGTACCCGGCGACGTCCACCCAGGCGCCGGGCGGAGCGGGCCGCCGGGCCGCCGCGTCCACCACGGCGAGGATGTCCTCGACCCGCTCGCAGGGGGCGACGCTCGGCGTGCCGTCCTTCAACCCGGCCCAGGCCAGGTGGACATGGCTGTCGATGAAGCCGGGCAGGACGGTCGCCCCGCCCAGGTCGACGACCTCGCGGGCGGGCAGGGAGGCCACGGCCTCGTCCACGCCGACGATCCGTCCCCGCCAGATGCCCAGGTCGTGGGCGACGGGGTGGCGGGGGTCCATCGTGAGGACGCGCGCGTTCGTCAGCCTCGTACAGAGCACGAAAGGTCCCTCCCCGTCGCGTTCGGACCCACGGCACGCGGCCGGAGAGCGGGCCGGGCCAAGCTAACCCGCGTACCCCTCCCTGTCGACGTCAGGGTGCGTTTCCAGCCGTCATCGGCTGTCAACCTCCCCGTGAATCGCGGGCCGTTGTGCTCTTAGGCAAGCCTTGCTTTACTGAGTCGCCGGTCATCGCTCTTCCAAAGGAGGCACCTTCATGCGGGTCGTCATGTTCGGTTACCAGACCTGGGGCCACCGCACCCTGCAAGCCCTGCTGGACTCCGAGCACGACGTGGTGACCGTGGTGACACATCCGCGGAGCGAGCACGCCTACGAGAAGATCTGGAGCGACTCGGTCGCCGATCTCGCGGAGAAGCACGGCGTCCCCGTGATCATCCGCAACCGGCCGGACGACGAACTCCTGGACCAGCTGCGGGAAGTGGCCCCGGACATCATCGTGGCCAACAACTGGCGGACGTGGATGCCGCCGGAGATCTACAACCTGCCGGTCCACGGCACGCTCAACATCCACGACTCGCTGCTGCCCGCCTACGCGGGCTTCTCGCCGCTGATCTGGGCGCTCATCAACGGCGAGCCCGAGGTCGGCGTCACGGCCCACATGATGGACGAGGAACTGGACGCCGGTGACATCGTCGTCCAGCGGGCGGTGCCCGTGGGACCGACGGACACCGCGACCGATCTCTTCCACCGTACGGTCGACCTGATCGCGCCGGTCACCGTCGAGGCCCTCGGCCTCATCGCCTCCGGGCAGACCGAGTTCACTCCGCAGGACCGGTCGAGGGCGAGCTTCTTCCACAAGCGCGCCGAAGAGGACATCCGCATCGACTGGAACTGGCCGGCCGAGGATCTGGAGCGCCTGGTCCGCGCCCAGTCGGCCCCGTACCCGGCCGCCTTCACGTTCCACCGGGGGCAGCGGATCGAAGTCGTCTCGGCCGTCGTGTCCGAGGGCCGCTACGGCGGCACCCCGGGCCGCGTCTTCTACCGCGAGGGCGACGGCGTCGTGATCGTCGCCGGAGCCGACGCCCGCACCGGGCGCAACCGCGGCCTGGCGATCACCCGCGTACGGACCGCGGACGGCCGCGAGTTGCCCGCGACCGAGTACTTCACCTCGATGGGCGGCTATCTCACCGGCCGCCCCTGACGATCGGGACCTACCCCATATGCGTACCGCACGTGCCCGGCACTACCTCATGTGCCGGCCCACCTACTTCGACGTGGTCTACTCCATCAACCCGTGGATGGACCCGACGAAGCCCGTCGACACTCCGCTGGCCATCGCCCAGTGGGAGCGCCTGCGCGAGGTCTACCTGAACCTCGGGCACACCGTCGACACGATCGACCCCGTCCCCGGTCTGCCCGACATGGTCTTCGCGGCCAACGGCGCCACGGTCGTCGACGGGCGGGCCCTCGTGGCCCGGTTCCGCGACGCCGAGCGCATCGCCGAGGGACCCGCCTACCACCACTGGCTGCGCGACAACGGCTTTCCGGACCTGCGCACGGCCGCTCACGTCAACGAGGGGGAGGGCGACTATCTCCTGGCCGGCGACTGGCTGCTGGCGGGCACCGGGTTCCGCAGCGACCCGCGCTCGCACGACGAGGCTCAGGAGTACTTCGGACGTCCGGTGATCGGGCTGACCCTCGTCGACCCCGACTATTACCACCTGGACACCGCCCTGACGGTTCTCGACGAGAAGACGGTCGCCTACTATCCGGCGGCCTTCTCCCCCGGCAGCCGGGCGGTGCTGGAGCGGCTCTTCCCGGACGCCCTCCTCGCCACCGCCGCCGACGCCGAGGTGTTCGGGCTGAACGCGACGTCGGACGGGTACAACGTGGTCCTGCCGCAGAACGCCACGGACCTGGCCGGGCAGTTGAGGGAGCGCGGGTTCCGCCCGGTCGGCGTGGACCTGTCGGAACTCCTCAAGGCGGGCGGCAGCGTGAAGTGCTGCACCCTGGAGCTGCGCCGGGGCGCTTGAACGGACGGCCTCCCCGCACAAAAGCCCGTGGGGAGGCCGCCGGTGCGTCGCTACCGTGGGCGCATGAGCACCGAGACCCGGACCTTCCCTCCCCGGCCCCTGTGCGGCATCAAGGCCGTGTACGCCCGTCAGGCGAGCTGCCCGTCCTCCTTCGCCCTGGCGGTCGCGGACTTCGAGCCCTGGGTGGAGGGGGTGGAGTTCGAGACGGCGGACACGAGTACGGCGCCGGGCTGGTCGGCCGCCGAACTGTCCGAGCTGCACGAGGCGTTCGGCTCCGGCGTACGCGAGGAGCTGGCGGCTCTGGATCCCGGCACCACCGTGGCCGTCGCGGTCGTCCTGCGGTCCATCAAGGTGCACGAAGTGGACACCCACCCCCGCGCGTTCCGCCAGGCGGGGCGACAAGCCGTCCGGAACGCGTTGGCGGAGGCGTACGGCCCACCGCCGACCCCCTGGCCGAGGCTGCCCTGAACCCGGGCCCCGGACCCACCGGCGGCGCTGTGGCGGCGTACAACCGGGGCGTACCGGAGTGAGGAAGGGCCGCGAGAGGACGTCGGGGGCGGTTCAACTCCTGCTGTTCTCCGGAGCCTTCACCGGCACACAGGGGAAGGCCGTGGTGTCGACGGGGTGTTCCTCGGTCGGTGCGCACAGCTCGAAGCCGGTGGGGTCCACGGTGTCGGGCAGGCTGAACCCGAAGACGCCGATCCTCGTCTCGCCCCGCTGGAGGGGCGATCCCATGACGCTCATGTCGGTCCAGGCGAAGTTCCGCCACTCGCCGTCGGCGACCTCGGCCAGCTGGCTGCGCGGATAGGCCTCGGTGACGCAGTCGATCTCGCCCTCCTTGAGGCGCAGGCCCTTCCCGCAGGTGCCCGAGGCGGGTGTGATACGCAACGTCACGCCGGTGAGCCGGGCGTTCTTCACCGCCCGGTCCGCCAGTTCGCCCGTCGTCGCGACGTACACCGCGAGGAAGTGCCTTCCCGCGGCCGCTGATTCGCCGGCCAGTTCGGGTGTCCACATCGCGTCGACGGGCTTCAAGCGGACGCCGAGCGGCTCGCCGATGCCGGTGTGGAGGAGTTCGTCGCCGGGGAACTCGTCGAACGGGGTGTAGGCCGGGGCGGAAACGCTCGGCGGTGGGGTGCCGCCCGGGGCGGCACCCGGCGCCGGGTCCTCCCGGTCGCCGCCCGAACAGCCGGCGAGCAGGAGCATCGAGCCCACGGCGACCGTGGCCGACCAACGATGTGACATCAAGACAACTCTCCAGGACGTGAGCCGGTGTGCGGCTTACATGGTGGGGGCCTCGGGAACCCTCGCCCCACCTCTTAAGTCACGCCTTAACAGGGGCCCGGCCGGAAGAACCGGTTCGGCATCCCGGGTCGTCACCCGCGTCACCGGTGCCATGATGATCATCATCGGCGGTCCCATCGCGGAGCGCCTCGCCCACATCGGCCCCGGCCGCGTACACATCGTGCTCCCGGCCCGCCCGGAGGTGACCCAGCAGCAGGGCTACGTACACGCGGGCGCCACCAGCGCCGTCGCGGACAGCGCCGGCGGCTGCGCCGCGCTCCCCCTGTTCGACGAGGAATCCGAGGTCCTCACCGTCGAGTACAAGATCAACCTCCTCGCTCCCGCTGCCGGTGACCACCTCGAAGCGATCGGCACCGTCCTCAAGCCCGGCCGCACCCCGACCGTCTGCGGGCTGGAGGTCTACGGCGTGCGGGCCGACGGCGCCCGGAAGCTCGTCGCGAACGGACAGCAGACGCTCATCCGCGTGAACAGGGCCGCCGAACGCGGTGACCTCCACGGCTACTCCGTCGATGTGAAACAGTCCGGGGAGCACCGCTCACAGCGCGATCGACCCCGTTCTCAGCAGGGTGCGCCCCAGCGGTGTGACGAGGTGCAGCACGGACCCGCCCCGGCGGCTCGTGGTGATGAGACCGGCGTTACGGAGCACGGTCGCGTGCTGGCTGGCCGCCGGGACCGAGATGCCGAGGCGGCGGGCCAGCTCCGTCGTCGTGGAGCCCTCCGCCGTCACGTGCAGCGCGGCTGCGCGGGTGCGGCCGAGCAGCGCCTCAAGGTTCCGGCCGGGAGCGCCGTCGTGCTCGGCCGTTCCGGCCCCGGTCAGCGGTTCGCCGAGGACCGGCACGGTCAGACGCGGCGGCTGCGTGGTGTCGAGCGGATCCCACAGCAGGCTGACGGCAAGCGGCGTGAAGACCGTGGGGGTGATGACCAGTCCCCGTCCCTGGAGACGCACTTCGGTGGAGCGCGGGTAGGGCGCCTCCAGCACGGGCGGACGCCAGCGGACCAACGGTGGGCACAGGGAGCGCAACAGCAGATCGACGCCTCCGTCGAGCACCAGATTCGTGTACCGGGAGGACAGCTCGACCAGTGCGGACCGCCCCTTGTTCCAGTAGGGCTCCACGGTCAGCCGATGACAGGCGCGTACCGCATCGGCGAACTCGCGTCGCGCCTCGCGGTCTCCCCCGTACACCCGTCGGGCCCATGAACGGTGTACGGGAGGGAAGTCGAGGCCCTCGAACTCCCGGCGCAGCCGGGCCGCTGGGGTGGACATCCAGTTGTCCACGGCGTGGTCCAGGGAGGGCGCATCGCCCATCAGGGCCAGCAGATCGAGCCCCGGGCCGCGTGCCGGGAGCAGGGACGTCAGCGGGCGCGTGTCCGGCCTCATCCGGCCCGCGACCTCCGACCGCCACCGGCGGAAGCAGGAGACGTCCTGGCTCTCCCGCAGCAGCTCCAGGCTGTAGTAGGTCTCCGCCGCGGCTCCGATCGTCGCGGCCACCCGGGTCCGCGCGAGGTCTTCCGCCGTGAAGTGGATGCGTAGCACCGGACCGCCCCCTGCCGTCGCCGTGGCGCGCTTCTGCGTACCCCCACCCCAGCATGCCCCGGGTCGGCCGCTCCGTCCGCATCCGCTCCCCCGCGACGGACGTGGCCCTGTCTCAGCGGCGGTCCGGCACCCGGCGCAGGGTGCGGATCGGACGGGCGGCCAGCAGGGCGGTGGCGGTGAGGAAGGAGACGACGACGCCGATCAGGAGCACGTGGTCGGTGCCGAAGGCGCCGACGGCGGGGCCGGCCAGCGCACTGCCGATCGGGTACATGCCGACGGAACCCGCGACCTCGTAGGCGTGGATGCGGTTCAGCATCTCGCCCGGCACCTGGGTCTGCACGCTGGTGGCCCACATGACACCCCAGACGCCGATCCCGGCCCCGACCGCGACCTGGGCGGCTGCGAGCGCCCAGACCGGCAGGCCGAGCACGATACCCAGTGGGTAGAGGGGGTACGCCAGCATCGCCACCGCCCCGGCGGCAAGCGGGCGTTGGGGCTTGTAGCGGATCGCCAGCAGACCGCCGACGACGGTTCCGGCGCCCAAGGCTGCGTTGATCAGGCCGAAGGACCGCGCCCCGTGTTCGGGCACGATGACTCCGGCGGCCACCGACAGCTGCGGCCCCCAGGAGAGCACCGCGTAGAACATCCAGATCACGATCACGCCCCAGAGCCAGCTACGGGCGCGGAACTCCCGCCAGCCGACCGCGAGGTTGCGCCACAGACTCTCGCCGGGCGGCGGGGCGGGCACCGTTCCGAGCCGGAGCACGAAGAGGCAGACCGCGCTGGTCCCGTAGGCGACGGCGGAGATCAGCATCACCCAGCCGGTGGATCCGAACCCGACGAGGACGCCCGCAAGGGCGGGGCCGCCCAGGCCGGTGATCGCCTCGGAGGTGCGAAGCATCCCGTTGGCGCCCTGCACGTCCCGGGACACCAGCGGGACGGTCGAGGAGGCGCCCGGCTGGAACAGCGCGTTGGCGGTCCCGGCCACCACCAGCAGTGCGTACAGCTGCCAGAGGTGGTCGATGCCGTGGAGGAACAGGAGGGCGAGCAGGACGTGGGCGGTGAGGTTGGCCAGATCCGCGATGATCATCATCCGGCGGGCGGTGAACCGGTCGGCGAGCACCCCGCCGAACAGCACCAGGCCCGCGAAGGGGGCGACCAGGAAGGCCATCGAGTAGCCCGCAGCGTCCAGACCGTACCCGTCGATGAGCAGCCCGGCGGCGACGGCGACCGGCAGCATGGCCCAGCTGAGCAGACCGGCGCTGCGGGCGACGAAGTAGTACCGGAAGTTGCGGGACCAGATAGCGGGTTCACCGGGCCACGGCGGCGGCCCGCCGGAGCCGTCCCGCGCGGGCGGGGACGCGACCGCTGTGGCGTGCTCTGCCGGGCGTTCTTCCACCGTCGTTCCATCCTTCGTCGGTCGTGCCGGATCCCGCACGGCGCCCGTGGCTCGGCACGGGGAGGGGCTGCGGTGCGGCAACCGTACGGCTGAGGCCTGTTCGGGCTCCCGCAGCCGGACCAGAGGGGACGGAGACGTACGGGAGGCCGGTCCCGGACGAAGGAAGGGTCGCTGAGCTGCGGTTCTTCCGGTCGCCGCCGGTCTAGGTCCGGGAACCGGCAGAACTGGCGCAACTGCCGGAGCAGTTGTCCGGTTCGTTGCGGCGCCGACCGGGCCTGCCGGCCTGGGAAGGAAGAATCCGCAGCCGGGCGGCGCGCGCTTCCTCCGTGCCGGTCAGCTCGCGGGCGTAGGAGCGCAGCAGGACGTCCAGCCCGAAACGGCCCGCCCTCTCCCGCACCAGATGGGCGTCCGCCAAGCGCGCCAGAAGTACGGCCGAATCGGCGGGGGTCGAGCCCGCCAAGGCTGCGGCGGCGTCCACGGTGATATCGGGGCCCGGCAGTTGGCCGAGGAGCCGGAACATCCCCCGGGCTTCGTCCGGGAGCGTGCGGTAGGACAGCTCGAAGGCGGACCGTACGGTGGAGCGCCGGTCCCCTTCGATGTGCAGCCGGCCGAGTATGCCGTCACCCGCCAGCTCGGCGCAGTGGTCGGCGATGCTCGCGTCGCGGGCCACCAGATTGGCTCCGGCGATCCTGATCGCCAGCGGCAGGCCCCCGCAGAGCTCCACGAGCCTGCGGGCCGCCTCCTCCTCGGCCGCGACGTTGCACGCGCCGACGATGCTGCCCAGCAGTCGGCGGCCCTCGTCCGGGTCGAGGACGTCCAGGGCGACGCGGCGGGCGCCGTCGGTCGAGACCAGCCCGGCGAGTCGGCTGCGGCTGGTGATCACCACCGCGCAGCCCGGAGCGCCGGGGATGAGCGGCCTGACCTGCGCGGCGTCGCGTGCGTCGTCCAGCACGATCAGCAGGCGCTTGTGGGCGAGCAGCGTGCGGTAGAGGGCCGCGACCTCGCCCTCGTTCTCAGGGTTCCCGGGGTTCTCGGGAAGTTCACGGGGCGGGGCGCCGAGAGCCCGGAGGAACTGTGCGAGGACGTCACCGGGGCGCAGCGCCGGAAGCCGGGAGTGGCCCCGCAGGTCGACGAACAACTGCCCGTCCGTGAAGTGGTCGCGCCGCGCGTGCGCCCAGTGCGTGGCGAGGGCGGTCTTGCCGACCCCGGGTGCACCGACCACCACCGCCACGTGCGGACGCCGCGCCGGGTCGGGTGCGACGAGGGTGTCCAGTACGTGGGTCTGCGGTCGCCTGCCGACATAGGTGTCGGCCCCGGCGGGCAGCTGGGCCGGGACCGGGCCCGCGGTCGCCGTGCGGTGCGGCGGTGTGGAGTGGGCCGGTGTGGAGTGGCCGGAGCGGCGCGGGCGGGACGGTTGACGGCGCAGCACCCGCAGCTGGGCCTCGCGGACCTCCGCGCCGGGCTCGATGCCCAGCTCCTCGTCGAGCCTGTGCCGCAGTCGCGCGAACACCTTGAGTGCGGCGGCCTGTTCACCGCTGTCGGCGAGGGCGAGGATCAGCCGGGCGTGCAGGCCCTCGTGCAGCGGCTCGGAGTTCGCCAGGTCCGCCAGCACCGGGACGGCCTCCTCGGAGCGGCGGAGCAGCAGCGCCGTGTCGGCGTGCAGCAGCGCCGCCCGCACCCGCCGCTCGTCGGCCGCCACCGCGGCCGGGTGCCGGCGCAGCACCGGGTCCGCGTCCGCGAGGACGGGGCCCCGCCAGCACCGCAGGGCACCCGTCAGCGACTCGTACAGGGCCTCCGGGTCCGCCTCGCGGTGCAGCCGGTCCGCCTGGGCCAGCAGTGCGTCGAAGAGGCCGAGGTCGATCTGGTTCCGGGACGCCTCCAGCCGGTAGCCGGTGGGTGTCCGGGCGATGACCGTCGGCGGAGCGCTCCGCGGGCCGCACGGCGCCAGCAGTCGGCGGGCCTGGCTGACGTAGGTGTGGATCAGGCTCGGGTGGGAGTGGGGCGGCCCGGACGGCCAGAGGGTGTCGGTGATCTCCTGCTGGGTGGCGGGCTCGGGGTGCTTGAGCGCGAGCAGCCCGAGCAGTCGGCGCAGCATCGGGCCGGTGACCGGGACGGGGGTCCGGCCGCGCTGGAGACCGAGCGGGCCGAGGATCAGCAACCGCGTCCGGCCGGCGTCGCGCGGTGGCCCGGTGCGGGCGGCGGTGAGCAGGCCCGCCAGCTCATCGCTGCTCAGTCCCAGCGGCTCGGCCAGGCTGCTGAGAGTGCGCGGCCGGGGTCGACGGGCCCGGCCGCGCTCGATGTCGCGCAGTGCTCTGGTGCTGATCCCGGCCCCTGCCGCGGCCGCCTCCTGGCTCAGCCCGGCCCGTCGGCGGAACGCCTGGATCAGTGGGCCGACCGGGCCTTGTTCCCCCAGCGGAGCGCCCCGCGGGTCCGCAGCGGCCGACGTCGTATCAGACATGGCATCCCCCCTGGTCCACTCACTCCATTTTGGACTGGACCAATGCGCTGATCAAGGGAGGGACCACCGGCGCCCGCCCGCTACCGCAAGGACGTCCGGTCACGGGCGAGGTCAGCTCGCCCGGGTGGTCGTGCGGCGACCGCTGGCAGCGGCGACGATCACGGCGAGAGCCACCAGGACGATGCCGAACCGGACGACGCTCGTGATGCCGGCGTGGTCCGCGAACAGGCCTCCGACCAGGGCGCCCAGAGCGATGCAGGTGTTGTAGGCCATGGTGTTGAGAGACATCGCCGCCTCGAAGGCCTCGGGGGCCGCCGTGAGCGTCAGGTTGATCTGACCGATCTGGACGACACCGAAGGCAAGGCCCCACAGGCCCATGGCGGCGATCACGCCGATGTCGTTCGCGCCGACGGTCAGCAGCATGCCGAGCGCGGCGATCATGATCAGGCCACCCACGGCGAAGCTGCCCCGCGCGCTCCGTTCGACCGTCCGGCCGCCGATGACGTTGCCGGCCGCGCCGCCGATGCCGAACACGATGAGGACGACGGTGATGAAGCCGACGGTGGCGGACGCGCCTTCCTCCAGGTAGGGCCGGACGAACGTGTACGCGCCGAAGTGGCCGAGGACGAAGAGCACGACCATGATCAGAACCACGCGCAGCGATACGTTCCTGAGCGGCAGGCCGAACACCTCGCGCACCGTGACCGCGTTGGCCGACGGCAGCGACGGGACCGTGACGGCGACCGCGAGGAGCACCACCGCGCTGAGGGCGGACCAGATCAGGAAGGTGGTGCGCCAGTCGCCGGCGCTCTCCAGCAGGGTGCCGAGCGGGATGCCGACGACGGTGGCGATCGAGATGCCGGACATCACGACGGCGGCGGCCCGGTTGGCGTGCTTCTCCGGAACGATGCGCATGGCCATGCTGACGCCGATGGCCCAGAAGACGCCGCTGGCGAAGCCCATGAGGAGGCGGGTGCCCAGGATCAGCGGGTAGTTCGGGGCGATCGAGGTGATCAGGTTGCCGATCGCCAGGACGACGAGCAGTGCGGTCAGCAGCCGGCGCCGGTCTACGCGTCGGCTCCATGCCACGATGAACGGCACGCCGAGACCGGCGGCGACACCCTGCGCCGTGACCATGAGGCCGACCGCGCCCACGGAGACCCCGAGGCTCTCGCCGATAGGGGTGAGCAGGCCGATCGGCATCAGTTCGGTCGTGAGGAAGACGAACAGGCTGGCGGTGATGGCGGCCACGCCGAGCCAGCCCCGGGCGGGGGACAACGGTTCCCGTGAGGTGGCGGGCGGGTTCGTCTCTTCTTGAACGGTCATGGCGTCTCTCCGGGAGTGGTCGGGTGTGGTTCGCGAAGGTCTCGCCGAGCCGGGCCGGGCGCCGCGGTCATGGCGCCGGCCGGTGCGGGGCCGCGGTTTGGGGGGGGTGGGCGCTGGCCGAGTACGACCGCCGCGAGGATGAGGGCCATGCCGGCGGCCTGGAGGGCGGACAGCTTCTCGTCCTTGACGAGGTAGCCCAGCAGGGTCGCCACCACCGGGCTGCCCAGTGCGAGGAAGGAGACCGCGACGGCGGGGAGGCGTTCGATGCCCCGGAACCAGACGATGTAGCTCAGGACCGCGCCCAGGGTGATGAGGTGGGCGAACCCGATGACGTTGGATCGGGTGAGACCGTCGGGCGGGTCTTCCAGCGTCAGCCAGAACGGCAGCAGGACCAGTCCGCCCGCCGTGAGTTGCCACCCGGTGAACGTGAGCAGGCCGACGCCCTCCGGCCGGCCCCACCGCTTGGTCAGCGTGATGCCCAGGGCCATGCACAGCGCACCGCCGATCGCGGCGAGGACACCGAGGGTGTCGAGCGACGCCGTGCCCCGGAGGACGAGCAGCGCCACTCCCCCGGCGCCCATCGCGCAGGCCAGGGCGTGGAGGGCCCTGATCCGGTCAGCGAGGAGAACGGCGGCGAGGATCACGACGAACATCGGCTGGGCCGACATGATCATGGCGGCGATGCCGCCCGGCAGTCGGTAGGCCGCGAGGAAGAGCAGGAAGTTGAAGGCGCCGATGTTCAGGAAACCCAGGACCGGCGCGCGCCACCACCAGACGCCGGCCGGTAGCTTCCGGCCGAGGACCAGCAGCACCAGCCCACCGGGCAAGGTCCGCACGGTGGTCGCCAGGAGCGGCCGGTCCGGTGGCAGCAGCTCGGTCGCCACCAGGTAGGTGCTGCCCCAGACCGCCGGCGCGAGACCGGTCAGGGCCGCTGTGCGCAGGTTCTGTCTGCTCGTCATCTCGCCTCGACATTCCGGAGGGGCGTACGGAAGCCCCCGTTCTCGGGCGCGCCGAAGAAGCCCCGGTCGCGTGGCCGGCCGGAGGGGACGGACCCGGGGGGGGGCTGCCGTGTGCGGTCGTCATCAGTCTCGGGCCGGGGACATTCATGAGTCCAACACATGCTTGTCACTCGATGGATCTCGATTCACGATGGATCCATGGAGCTTCAGCAGATGCGCTACGTGGTCGCCGTGGCCGAGACGAACAACTTCACCAGGGCCGCCCAGCGCTGCCTGGTGGTCCAGTCCGCGCTCAGCCACCAAATCGCGCGCCTGGAGAAGGAACTGGGCGCGAGGCTCTTCGAACGCACCAGCCGCCGGGTCCGGTTGACCCCGGCGGGTGCGGCGTTCCTGCCCGCCGCACGGCAGTGCCTGGACGCGGCGGACCGGGCAGCCGCCGAAGTGGCGGCGGCCGTCGGGGAGGTACGCGGACGCCTCCGGGTGGGCCTGATCCCCACCGTCGCCGCCGTGGACCTGCCCACCGTCCTCAAGGACTTCCACCGGCGGCATCCGAAGGCCCGGGTCAGCCTCAGCGTGGGAGCGAGCGAGGATCTCGTCGAGCAGGTCAGACAGGGCGAGGTCGAGGTGGCCTTTCTCGGCATCCCGGTCACGGCCCGTCCTCGGGGCGTCATGGCCCGGGAGCTGGCCCGGGAGCGGCTGATCGCCGTGGTCTCCCCGGCCCACCCGCTCGCCGGCGAGTCCTCCGTCGACCTCCGCCGGCTGTCCTCGGAGGCGTTCGTGGACCTCCCGGCGAAGACCGCCGGCCGAGCGCAGTCCGATCTCGCCTTCGCCGCCGCCGGCCTCACCCGCGAGGTCGCCTTCGAGGTGACCAACGCCGACTACCTGGCCCGGTTGGTCGGCGCAGGACTGGGCGTGGCCCTGCTCCCGCCCACGTACGTCGCGGGCCTGGCCGGGGTGACCACGGTCGAGGTCACGGACGCGCCGACCCGCGTCGAGTACGCGGTCTGGGGCCGGGAGAGCCGCACCCCGGCGGCCACCGCCTTCCTGGAGCTCCTGGGCATCGAGGAGGAGTGAGCGCGCGCGCATCGGGACGCAGGGCGGCCGAGGGGATTCGTCCGCCTGTCGTGACCACCGGCGTGAAGCGCCTCACCCACTGACCGCTGTCATTCAATCGAGGCGTCTGACAGCGAACCCAGTCGTTCCGGCTTCCTTGCCAGTGAACCCAGGCGTACGAGGCGCGTCATCTTCTGACGTTCCGTCACTCCTCGGGTGGAGCAGCGGGAGTCGCTCTCGCCCGCCCGGCGGAGGCGGTTCAGTACGCGGAAGGATCCTGACCGGCCTCGTCGGCTGCGAGTCTCCAAGCGCGGGCCGGTCCGGCCCGCGGACGCAAGGAGCGCAGATGTCCATGGCCAGGCCGACCACGACACACGAAGAGCCGGCACACGCGCCACGCGGAGAGGGCCGCCTGCGGCGGGCGTGGCGTGCGGCTCACGAGCCCGCCGCAGGGGTACCCCGTTGGGCCCGCCGGGTCGCCTACACCGTGCCGCTGGTGGTGCTCCCGTCCGGAATCTGGCGCCTGGGCGTGCTGTTCACCGAGGACAAACGGGGCGGGGCCATCGAAGACTGGGCGATGAACGGCTACATCGTCTTCCTCACCCTCCTCTCCGAGGTCCTCGCGTTCACGGCCGTTGGGCTGGTCGCCCGCTGGGGCGAGGTGTTCCCGCGCTGGATGCCTCGGCTGCGCGGGCGGCGGGTACCGACAGCCGCCGCGGTCGTCCCGGCCACGATCGGGGCAACGATCCTGACCCTGGTCTTCACAGTCATCGGGACCGTCACCACGGTCACCCAGTCCAAGACCGATGGCGATCCGCTGCCGGCCGACTTCCCGAGCAAGGCCGGTGGCTGGGAAACCGTCTACTTCTACGCCGCCTACGTCCCCCTGGTCCTATGGGGCCCGATGCTCGGCATCCTCACGTACGCGTACTGGCGCCGGCGTGGGTCGGCGACGACCGGGCCGCTGCCGCCGACGGTCGGCAACACGTGGTAGGCGTTCACCCAGGGCCACGATTCGACGGACAGAGCCAGCATCGCGTGATCCTTTGCCAATCACATCAGTCGCCGCAGGCCGGCGCGCGTCGGACGACTGGCTTCGTTGTCCAAGGACACCCGCCGGGGACTTCGGGTCGGATACACGCGATCATGACCGGATGGACACTCGCTTCCTCGGAATCACCGAACTGACCGGAACCCCGTCCGTGGCGGTGGTCGTCGACGTCATGCGGGCCTACACGGTGGCCGCCTGGGCGTTCGCCCGGGGTGCGGAGAAGATCGTCCTCGCCGAGTCGCAGGCCGAGGCACTGGCGCTCAAGGCACGCCACCCGGAGTGGGTGGCGATCAAGGACGGCCCGCCTGCGCCCGGCTTCGACGCCGTCAACTCTCCGGGTCTGCTGCGATCGGCCGACCTCGGCGGACGGACCGTCGTGCAGAAGACCACGGCGGGAACGGTCGGCGCCCTTGCGGTCAAGGAGGCGTCCCTGGTGCTGTGCGCCTCCTTCGTGGTGGCGGAGGCGACGGCCCGGCTCCTGCGGAGACACGGGGGCGACGCCGTCACGTTCGTGGTCACCGGCGAGGACGGGCGCGCCGATGAAGACCTGGCGTGCGCGCAGTACATCGCGCGGAGGGCCACCGAGGCGAAGACGCGTACGGCAGTGGCGGCGGAGGCGACGGTTTCGACCGATACATCGGTTGCGACGAGGGCCACGGATACGACCGATGCGACGGAGTTCCTGCGACGCGCCGGTGCGTCGCGCGCAGCCGCCGAACTGAGGGAGGGCGTACGGCAAGGAGCGCACCCCGATGACGTCGCACTCTGCCTCGAACTCGACCGGTTTCCCTTCGCCATGGTCGCGACCCCGGAGGACGCACTGATGGTCCTCCGTCCGTGCGCCGTGCCGTCGTCGGCCGACGAGGCGCAGGCCTGAGCGCGGGGCCGATCCGCCACGCGGGAGCCCGTCTCCGGCCGGGGACGGGCCGTCGGGCCAGAAGACCTCGCTCCGGATGACCGAGCCTCAGCCGGTGTGCCCCGCGAGCCCGTCGGCCCAGGCACGGGGCCGGGACCGGAGGCGGGCCCTCCGCCGTCGGCGGGTGCACGGTCGTCACTCGGCGCACGGCCGTCACCGGAACCCGCGGCGTCGTCGAGTACCGCGCCGCAGCCGGCCCCTCCGGTGTCGCCAGGCCCTCGGCCGTCGCCGATTCCTCCGGTGTCAACGGAAGCAGGGCGGTCGCGCCCGTCCGCCCCGGCCGGGACGCACGGAGGGCCCCACGGCTGGGACAGGCCGCGCAGGGGCGGCGGGAGGAGGCGTCGGGAACGGGAGGCCGCCGGGTCCAGCGGCAGCGGCGCGAGAACGGACTCCCCCATCGCCAGGGCGGCGTCGAACAGCGCCAAGCCCTTGGCTGCGGTGACGGCCCGGAGAACACCGTCACCGGTCCGTCCGGTGCGGGCGGCCATCCCTTCGCCTCCCGCCCACGGCCCCCACACCAGCGAGAGCGCGGGCAGTCCCCGGGCCGTCCGGTGCAGCGTGAGGGCGTCGAGGAAGGCATGCACGGCCGCGTATCCGGCCTGGCCGGGGTTTCCGAGCAGACCCGCCGCCGAGGAGACGAGCACGAACCGCGACAGGGGCAGATCCCTGGTCAGCTCGTGCAGATGCCAGGCCGCGTCCGCCTTCGGCCGCAGGACGGCGGTGACACGCTCGGGCGTCCGGCTCTCCAGCACACCGTCGTCGAGTACCCCCGCCGCGCGCACCACGGCGGACAGGTCGGCGGAGCACCCGGCGATCACCCGGGCGAGCGCGGAGCGGCCGGCGGCGTCGCAGGCGACCACGTCGATTCGGCTGCCGGCCCGTTCGATCCGCTCCCGCAACCGCCGTACGCCGGGCGCGTCCGGACTGCCGCGGCTGGTCAGCAGCAGCCGGTCCCGTGTCAGCCGAGCCGGTCGCCGTACGCCGTCGTCGGGCCGCGAGAAGGCCTGTCGCGGAGCATCGGGGAGACCGATGCCCCGCGACAGCCGTTCACCACGGGTCCTCCACCGCGGTGAACGGTGCGGTTTCCATCCCCCGATGGACGCCGCGGCGTGTGCGGCGCTTCCTCCGAACAGCCGCCCACATGGGGCATTCGCCACCGCTGGGGCGCCGGATTGGCCGACCCGCACGGTGTCACCCGGACGGGCCAAGCGTGCCGCCGGGAAGACGTGGAGCGAACCGGTCTCAACCTTCTTCGCCCTGGGACCAATCCGATGTCGCAGCGGCCCCGAATAGCAGGCATGACGATCAACACGGCGCCCCCTGATCCGACATGGAGCGAGCATCGCCCCCGGCACGCTCCATGGACGACCGCGCCGACCGTCGTCGCTGCGTCCTGCCACCTCACCTGACGTCAGCACCCCCGCTGCAGCGGGGCCCTACCCGAGCACACCCCTGAACGAACACACAGGGCAACCGACCGAACACGCAGGAGAACTTCCGTGAATGCCTTCCGCTTCCGCCGCGCCGCCATCGCCGTCACCGCCGCCGCCGTCCTGCCCCTCACGCTGACCGCGTGCGGCGGGGACGACAGCTCCTCCGACTCGGCCGCCGACAAGGCGAGCAGCTCCGCCCCCGCCGAGGAGAAGTCGAGCCCGGCAGCCGACGACAGCGCCCCCATGGACGGTCCGTTCGGTCCCGCCTGCGCGTCCGTCCCGAAGGACGGCGCGGGCTCCTTCGACGGCATGGCGCAGGACCCGGTCGCCACCGCCGCGTCCAACAACCCCGAGCTCTCCACGCTGGTCACCGCCGTGAAGAAGGCCGGTCTGGTCGACACCCTCAACAACGCGCAGAACATCACCGTGTTCGCGCCGACCAACGACGCCTTCGCCAAGATCCCCAAGGCCGACCTCGACAAGGTCCTGGCCGACAAGGAGATGCTCACCAGCATCCTCACCTACCACGTCGTCGGCGAGAAGCTCGCCCCCCAGCAGCTGGAGAGCGGTACGTACGACACCCTCCAGAAGTCCACCCTCGCCACCAAGGGCTCCGGCGAGAACTACACGGTCAACGACACCTCCAAGGTCGTCTGCGGCAACGTGCCCACCGCCAACGCCACCGTCTACATCGTCGACACCGTCCTGATGCCCAAGGCCTGAGCCTTGCCCCGACCCGCGTCGGGAGCACGGTGACGCGGCAGGGAAGAGCCGTAACGCCTTGAGCGCGGGCACGTGGAAGGGCCCCGAGTCGGTGGATCCGACTCGGGGCCCTTCCACGTGCCCGCGACAGCACCGACAGCGGGCGAACGCCTCCGACGGCACGACGCTCCGCACGGCCGCGACACGCGGGATGCCCGCCCGCAGCCGCGGGCCACGGGGACCCAAGGGGGGCTTGGGGGACGATTCCGCCCCTCCCCCGCAGCCGCGCGCAGGAGGGGCGGAATCAGCCGAGTCGCCAGGTCTTCAGGGACTCACGGTGCACAGCGCGAGCAGGCAGGAGTTGAACCCCTGGGTGTTGCCGGGGGCCCGTGTGACCGCCCGTTCCGGATTCGCCGACCGTGCACCGGGCCGGCAGGCAGAGATTGCCGCCCGGTATCCCTCGGTAGGAGGCGAACGGCGCGGCAGCGGAGCCCGCCTCGCGAGCGGAGTGGGTCTGCCGGGGAGCCGCCTCGGGAGTGGCGGCGACGGCGGATGCCGCGGGGGGCGGCCGCCAACAGCACGGCGCCGACGACAGTAGAAGGCCCTGGCCGGGGTGGACCTCGAAGCGGCCCCCGGCACCGTGCTGGGGGTCCTCGGCCCGAACGGCTCCGATCCTCCTCTCCTCACCCGCGGACGTCGACTCGCTCTTCCGGCGCATCCGGTGGGCCAGGGGGCAGCTCATCACCCACGGGGCCGACATCGATCTGCTCGAGGGCGGTCAGCTCTGCGCGGCGATGCGCACGGCGACGGAGACGCCGAACGCGAAACGAGCTCAGGAGTACCGGGCGGACCGCCGTCGCACCGAGCGCGGAGTCGTACTCGGTCCGCTCGACGCCGCGATTCTGAAGTACACGGGTCAGTACCTGCACGGCTCGACCGTGCCGAGGCGGATTCCCGACGCGGTCGGCCCAGCGCTGCTGCCCGAGGTCATGCGGGTGATCGCCACCGCGGAGCAGGCGTGCGCCGGGATGCGGATCGGCCGTGATCCGCGGCGGAGAAAGCGCGCCACGGACAAGCGCGACTGGGACCGGCTGACAACCGCGGTCGACGCGGCCGTACGCCGTGCGCACCCCGGGCTCGTGGAGGACGCGGTGCGTACGGTGAGCTTCCTGATGTGCTCGGAGGCCTCGGACCGCTCCAGGAGTACGCCCATCGACGATGACGAGGCGGCCGACGGCGACCGCGCCGAGTTCGGCGAGAGCGCGAGGAAGACGATTCTGTCGTTCACCGACGACAAGGGCGTCGAGAAGAAATGGCGCCAGGGCTGTCCCCGCAGTGCCACCGCGGAGTTCTGGGAGTTCGTCGGCGACCGCTCCACCGGGGACAACGAAGTGTTCACCGTCGAGGACGAGGAGATGGGCGAGGGGATCCAACTCCACTTCTACGCGGACTCCATCGCCCGGGTCACGACCGTGCGCGCGGGCGAAGGCGGGTCGGATCCGGAGTACCGGGTCGAGTACAGCCTGGTCGACGGGATGGACGGGTACCGGAAACTGGTGAGCGCCTTCGTCCGCGGCGGCTGCGCCGCGCTCGGGCAGCACGGCTCCTGGATGACGGATGTCGCTGAGTTCGAGCGGGCGCGCCGACGCCGCGACGCCGCGTAGTCCCGGCGGGAGCCCTCGCACGGGGCCGTAGCCGATCGCCCCGGCTTTCAGGCGGTCCTCGCCTCAGCCCGCCGCCTCGTGCACCGGGACGGACGACACCGCGGCGGGGCCTCCCGGCGTCGGGTTCCAGGCCGCCGAGCACAGGGATTCGGACACAGCGGCCGTGTAGCGGGCGGCAGCCAGCCAGTGAGCAGCGAAGCCGTCGGTGTCGGCGGGGAGCAGGCGGCCGAAGAGATCGCGGTCGCGCTGGGCCGCCGAGGCGCACAGGGCGGTGAGGAGTGCGGCGGCCGTGGGAAGACCCGCCCGGCGGATCCGCCGGGTCTCGGCGGTGACGTCGCCCAGCATGCCGAGAGCAGCCCGGCCCGCCGGGACGGTCTGTTCGACCCGGCGCTCCAGGAGGTACAGGGGCGATGGCGCGCCGGGGCCGCCGGGCTGCGGCGGGGCGAGGTGCACGCGGGCGGCCGGGTCCGGGAGGTCGGCGCGGCGCAGACGATCGAGGCCGAGGTCGATCGTGCCCTCGCCGGTGGGATGCGAGCACGCGAGGAGGGTGAGCCGGGGGTGGGGGGCGGGAGCCAGACGGCCGATGATCCGCAGCCGGGTACCCGGCGCCGCGGCCAGCAGTGCCAGGTTGTCGCGGTGAGCCAGCGCGGGGTCGTCGTCAGCGGCGGTGAGCCGGACGGGAACGCCTCCCTCGCACAGCGCGAGCAGGCAGATGCCGCCCGGCTCCCGTACCGCGCCGAGGAGTTCGACGTCCAGGAAGAGCAGGTCGCTGCCACCGCCCTCCGGGTCCGCGTAGCGGGAGGAGGACCGCAGGGCGCGGGCGGCCTGTTCGGACGGTGGCGTCTCCCAGAGGGCGGCGAGCGGCGGCTCCGTCCAGGCCGCGCCCCGGGCGGTGACGGCCTTGACGCCCTTTCCGGCGCCCAGTCTGCCGTCCGGCGAGACCGTCGCCCCCGAAACGGCCAGGCCGGCCCGGCCCAGCTCCCGGTGGGTGAGCGCGCTGTCGCCCAGGCGCACGGCACGATCGGCCACGCCGAGGGCGCGCCCCACGCCGCCGGGCGCCACGTCGCCGACCGTGAAGAGGCGGCCGTCGGCTCCGGCGACCCAGGTGCGGACGCCGCCGTGGCCCGAGTCGGTGACCACGGGTTCGGTGAACAGGCCGTACAGGCGAAGCGAGCCGTCCGGGCTGTACGGGCGGCGCACGCGGCCCCTGACGGCGGCCAGCTCCGCCCCGGACGCCGCCCCCACGCGGCGCGCGGTGCCCAGGAGTTCGGCCAGGGCCGTGACGAGGTCGGCGGTGCGGTAGGACGGGTCCCCGGCGCGGGCTCCGCGCAGCAGCGTGACAACTGACAGCGCGGCGCCCGCCGCACGCGGCAGGTGATGGAGCCGGGCGGTGTGCGCGGCACGCAGGAGGGCCGACTGGGTGACGGCCCCGGCCCCGTCGACACCGGCCTCCAGCACGGCGGCGCCCGCCGCCCACAGGGCGTCGGCGGCGGCACGCTGGGCCGGACTCGCCGTCTCCGGCGGGGCGGCGGGGTCGGTGGCGCGGGCCTTCGCCGAGGCCGGTCCGGGGGGTTCCGGGGTGAGCTGTTCGGTGGGCTCCGGCGCGGGGTCGGCCGTGGGGGCGGCGCAGGCGGCGGCCGCGCGGTGGACGCAGGCCGGGGCGAGGAGGCAGCCGCAGGTGATGTCCTCAGCCTGCGCCACCACGCCGCCCGGGGCGTGCAGGCGCAGTCGGGTCTCGTCGTCGACCTCGATCGTCGTGGTGTCACCGTCGCGGTGCGTCGGGCGGGTGCCGAGCTTGGTCACCGCCGCGTCCAGCCGCTTGCGCAGGCGGGGCGAGAGGTCCTCCACGAGCGTGGCCGTGACCTCCGGTGCGACGGGCGGCAACCGGTCGTCGTTCATGCCGTCTTCTCCCCTATCCAGCGGGCCAGTTCGAGTGGGCTGAGGGCCGCCACGGGCATGCCGGCGGCCACGAGCTGTCCGGCGACGCCCGTCGAGTAGCGGGGCCGGCCGGCGTCGTCGAGGCTCGCGCATCCGAGGACGTGGCAGCCGGTGTTCACCAGAGCCCGCACCTCGGCCAGCAGTCCGGCGAGCGGCGCACCCTCCTCGAAGTCGCTGATGACGACGACGAGAGTGCGGGAGGGCACCTCGATCAGGCCGCGGGCGTGCCGGAGCCCGGCGGCTATGTGCGTTCCGCCGCCCACGCTCACTTCCAGCAGGAGGGAGAGGGGATCGCGTACGTGCCCGGTGAGGTCGACGACCTCCGTGGAGAACGCCAGGAAATGGGTGCTCAGGGTCGGCACCCCGGCGAGTACGGAGGCGGTCAGCGCGGACCAGATCGTGGAGGCCTCCATGGATCCGGAGACGTCGGTGACCAGGATCAGGCGCCAGTCGGCCGACCGGCGGGCGCGACTGCGGAAGACGGGCTTCTCGGGAATCACCTGGATCGCGCCGTCCGCCGTCCGGCGGGCGGTGGCCAGATTGGCGTGCAGGGTGCGCGCCAGGTCGAGCCTGCCCCCGGGGCGGCGGGTGGGCCGGGCCGTCGTCGTGCCGGTAAGCGCGGGCCGCAGCCGGGTGGCGAGCTGTCGGGTCAGTTCGTCGACCAGGTGGCGCACCAGCGGGCGGAGCGCCGCGAGGCGGGCTTCGGGGAGGCCGCCGGCGTACTGCAGGATCGTCCGGAGCAGTTCCACGGAAGGGGTGGCGGCCGCCGGGTCGAGTTCGGCCAGAACGTCCTGCCGCCCTGTCACGGCTGCGGCGGCCAGGACCTCCTCGCGGACACCGGGGCCGAACAGCGCGGCCAGTTCCTCGGACCACTCGCGGACGCCGGGGAACGACGGCTCCCGGCCGCCGCCCGCTCCGGAGCCGCCGGGAGCGGGGAGGCCGCCGCGGGAGCCCTCGCCGTGTCCCGCGCCGTAGAGCTCGTCCAGCGCCGTCGCCAGACGGGCGGCGCCGGACGGCAGTCGGTCGGCGCTCCGGCCGAGCACGAGCCGCCAGCGGTCGGCGGGCGCGAGGGTCCGGGCAGAAGCCGGCGCGGGGATCGCCTCGGTGGAGGACGCGGCGGCGGGGGTCTCCTCGGGAGGGGGCACGGCGGTGGGGACGGCCTCGGCTGGAGGCGCGGTGGCGGGGGCTTCTTCGGCAGCGGG
>NTHE01000033.1 GCA_002551355.1 Streptomyces sp. man185
GCCCGGGGCGGCGCTCACGGGCGAGGAGCCCGCGGCGAGCACGCCCGCCGCCGCGGTGGCGGCGGAGGCGCGGAGCAGGGTGCGGCGCGTGGTCGGCGCCGTGCGGGGGGTTCGGATGATTCTCACGCGCGGACGCTAACCCCCGTGCACAGCAGGGGAGTTGGCACCGGGCAACCCTTGGCCAGACCTTGACCTTTTCTTGGACGGGTGAGGAGGGAACGGAGGGGAGCACGGACGGCACCGGCCCGGTGGGACACCGGGCCGGACACCGGGCAGGTCAGCTGAAGCGGTCGAGCGTGATCAGCGCCTCCTGCGGGTTGCCGTCGTGGACGAGCGACTCGTGGGCGCCCACGTCGTCGAAGGCGAAGCCATAGGCCTTGCCGTCCACCATCTGCGCGTGGATGAGGCGGGAGTAGTGGTTGGTCACGGAGTCCTTGTAGAAGTTCGCCGCGTTGTTGTCGGGCTGGTTCGCGCTGGTCAGCAGGGTGGAGCGGTTGAAGCCCGCGCACAGGGTGCGGGAGATCGGGCCGCGCACCTGGTCGTTGGGCGCGTCCAGGTGCTTGTAGCAGCCGAAGACGCTGTCCGAGTCCGGCTTCTGGAACGAGGTCACGACGGCGCCCGAGCCGTTGGTGAAGTTCATGACGTTGCCGGAGACCCGGCCGTAGTACTTGGTGTTCGGCTCGTGCGCGAACGGGGCCACCGTCAGCACGGAGCTGCTGTAGCGGCTCCAGACCCGGTTGATGTAGTCGTTCATGATCCCGGACGGCAGGGCGCCGCTCCCGACGCCGTGTCCCGGGGACAGGGCGCGCAGCACCGTTCCGTCGGACCGGGTCTGGATGAGGCCGGACCAGCCGCCGGACTGGTTCCTGAGGTTGTTGAACACCGCGTTGTAGCCGCCCGACTTGAGCTTGCCGATGCTCTTGACGGCCCCGCCGGGCGCCTTGACGCCGACGGAGTAGGGGGCGGAGAACATGTCCACCTGGGTGCTGTTGATCCACAGGCCCGCGTCGTTGAGCGTGTACTCGGTCCAGTTGAACAGGATGTTCCTGTTCGGGTCGCTCGGGTTCTGCACCGCGGGCTGGACGAGACCGCCGGTGGTGACCTTGAAGACGAGCTTCTGACCGTACGAGAAGTAGACGCGGCCGGAGAACTTCGGCATCCGGATCGTCACCGACTGCCCGTTCCGCGGCCCGGCGATCGAGGCGTCCGGGGCCGGGGTGGGCGGGTTACCCCCGGCCGGCCAGGGGTGGAAGGCGCCACTCGCATCCGCCCAGCCCTGGCGGCCGGTGGAGAGCTCTGTTCCGAGGTTGTAGACGTAGATCTGGTCGGCGCGTCCCGAGTCGTTCTTGATGGTCAGCGGGATGGTGGCGGGAACCGCCGCCTCGGCCGGCGTCTGGCCGAGGCCGGTGGTCAGACCCAGCGCGAGGGCCAGGGCGGCGGTCAGCGCGCCGAGACTTCTCCGTACAGCGGGCATGCTCGTTCTCCTCATCGGGCGGATGCGTGGGTGGAACGGGGGGCACATCACCTGAAGCGTGAGAGCGCTCTCAGAATCCTGCCGGAGGTGACCGCTGTCAACGAGCCCGTCTCAACTCGTCGAAACCGCGCGGGGGATGGTTCACTCCCGCGCCCTGCCGGGCGGACGGCCTCTTGCGCCGTGGCCTCGGAATTCTCCTCTGGCCCCGGGATTCCGGTTTCGGTTAGCGTCCGGGCAGCGACGGGCGCGTACCGAGGGAACAGGAGTGCCGTGGTGGCGGATGTGATCGTGGTGGGCGGCGGGGTCGTCGGGCTCACCACCGCCGTGACGCTGGCGGAACGCGGGCTGCGGGTACGGGTCTGGTCGCGCGACCCGGCCGGGGCCACGACGTCGGCCGTGGCGGGCGCCCTGTGGTGGCCGTACCGGATCGAGCCGGCGGAACGGGTGGGTGACTGGTCGCTGGAGACGCTGGCGGTGTACGAGGAGCTGGCGGGCGCCCCGGAGGAGACCGGCGTACGGCGGGTCGCGGGGCTGCACGGCGGGGAGCGGTTCGCGGCGCTGGGCGCGTGGGCGGCGGAGCTGAAGGACGCCGCCGAGGTGCCCGAAGGACTGCGGGTGACGCTGCCGCTGCTGGACATGCCCGTCCACCTGGCGTGGCTGGAGCGGCGGCTCCTGACGGCGGGCGGTGCGGTGGAGCGGCGGGCCGTGACGGGGTTCGCGGAGGCGGCGGAGCGGAGCCCGGTGGTGGTGAACTGCACGGGGCTCGGGGCGCGCGAGCTGGTGCCCGACGCCGGGGTGCGGCCGGTGCGGGGGCAGCTGGTCACGGTGGAGAACCCGGGGATCGAGGAGTGGTACACCGAGGCGGATCCGGCGTCGGCCGCGACGACGTACTTCTTCCCGCAGCCGGGCCGGCTGGTGCTGGGAGGCACGGCCGAGGCGGACGATCCGCGTACGGAGCCCGACCCGGCACGGCACGGGAGATCGTGGCGCGGTGCGCGCGGATCCGGCCGAAGATCGCCGGCGCCCGGGTGCTCGGGCACCGGGTGGGGTTGCGGCCGGCGCGGGAGGCGGGGGTGCGGATCGAGACGGAGGCGCTGCCGGGCGGCGGCCTGCTGGTGCACAACTACGGGCACGGCGGCGCGGGCGTGACGGTGGCCTGGGGCTGCGCGCGGGCGGCGGCGGCGCTGGTGGGCTGAGCCGGGTCGGCCTCGTGTCCCGCGCGCCATCGGAGCCCGCGACCGGCAGGCGGTCGCGGGCTCCGAATCGGTGGTGCGGTTGTGCTGTGCTGTTGTGCGATCAGTCGGAGGGGCGCTTCTCCGTGGCCGTCGAACCCGATCCGCCGGACTCGTGCTTGTGGCGCTCGTCCGTGACCGGCGTGCTCCCGGGGCCGATGCGGATCTCGAAGTCGCCGTCGTACTTGGCGTGCCCCTCGATCACCGCGGACTCGACCGCCTCCACGCCGAACTCCTGCCGGACGATCTGCGGGTCCCTGCGCAGGTCCCGCATCAGGGCCACGCACATGCCGATCATCACGACGGCGAAGGGGGCGGCCACCAGGATGGTGAGGTTCTGCAGCCCTTGGAGCGCGTTCTCCTCGCCGTCGCCGATGAGCAGCATGATCGCGGCCACGGCCCCGGTCACGACGCCCCAGAAGATGACGACCCACTTGCTCGGTTCGAGGACGCCCTTCTGCGAGAGGGTGCCCATGACGATCGAGGCGGCGTCCGCGCCGGAGACGAAGAAGATACCGACCAGGATCATCACCAGAAGGCTCGTCACCGTGGCGATCGGGAACTCCTGGAGGACGCCGAACAGCTGCGCCTCCGGGGTTTCGGCGCCGGTCAGCTTCCCTGCCTCGTCCAGCTTCATGGCCGAACCGCCGAAGACGGCGAACCAGATCAGGCTGACGGTGCTGGGCACCAGGATGACGCCGCCGACGAACTGGCGGATCGTCCGGCCGCGGCTGATCCTGGCGATGAACATGCCGACGAAGGGCGTCCAGGAGATCCACCAGGCCCAGTAGAAGACCGTCCAGCTGCCGAGCCAGTCGGCCACGTCACCGCCGCCGGTCGCCTCGGTGCGGCCGACGAGCTGCCCCAGGTCGCTGATGTAGGCGCCGAGGGAGGTGGGCACCAGGTCGAGCACGAAGATCGTGGGACCGGCGATGAAGACGAACACGATGAGGAGCAGGGCCAGCACCATGTTGATGTTGGACAGCCACTGGATGCCCTTCTCGACGCCGGAGACGGCGGAGGCGACGAAGGCGACGGTCAGCACCGCGATGACGGTGACGAGGAGTCCGGTGCCGGCCTTCTCCAGCCAGTCCAGTTCCTGGATGCCACTGCCGATCTGGAGCGCGCCGAGGCCCAGGGAGGCCGCCGAGCCGAACAGAGTGGCGAAGATGGCCAGGATGTCGATGACGCGGCCGACACCGCCGTACGCGTGGCGCTTGCCGATCAGCGGCTCGAAGACCGCGCTGATCGTCTGCCGCCTGCGCATCCGGTAGGCACTGTAGGCGATGGCGAGCCCGACCACCGCGTAGATGGCCCAGGGATGCAGCGTCCAGTGGAAGAGCGTGGTCGCCATCGCCGTCTGCATGGCCTCGGCCGAGTCGGCGGGGTCGGTGCCCGGCGGCGGGTTCCGGAAGTGGGCGAGGGGCTCGCTCACGCCCCAGAACATCAGCCCGATACCCATGCCGGCGCTGAACATCATCGCGATCCAGGAGATGGTCCGGAACTCCGGCTGCTCTCCCTCCTGGCCGAGGCAGATCTTGCCGTACCGGCTGATGGCCAGCCACAGGGCGAAGATGACGAAGGCCGACGCGGCCAGCATGAAGGCCCAGCCGCCGTTGTGGATCAGCCCGGTGAGCAGCTTGCTGGAGACGGACTCCAGGGAGCCGGTGGCGGTCGCACCCCAGACGACGAAGGCGAGGGTGAGGACCGCCGTGACACCGAAGACCACCCGGTCGGTGGTCGGAGTCCTGGTACTGACTGGTTCGGGGGGAAGGTCGGCCGTGACCGCCAGCCCTTCCCGCCCGTCAGTCGTCTGGTCGTCCTGGGACACAGATGGCACCTTTCACCGAGTCTGAAAATCGCTCCCTGTAGGCAGTACCACACCTGCCCGGGATCTCGAAGGATCAACAAGCCCTATCGGCTTGACCGTTTGCGATTTGATATGTCGCCCGTTGATCGAGGAGGAGCGGAATCAGCTTCCGGGCAGACTGACGTAGGGGCACATATACGCCATCTCCGTCACGCCGGGACCGGACCCCGTGCAGGGCCAGCTCGTCCTTCACCTCCGCGTACTGGGCCGCGTCCAGGCGGTAGCCGCACGGCGGGTCGGCGAGGACCTCGGACGGCTCGGCCGGGTCGTTGTCGGCGCCGCCGAGGTACACGGGCCCCCGGTCGGCGAGGCCGGTCAGACGGGAGAGGGCGGTGGCGGCGCCGAGCCGGGCACGCTGTTGCTCGGTGAAGTCGAAGAGACCGCCGAGCGAGGTCTTCTGGGAGTCGACCCGGCGCCGGTGGTTGAGTGCCGGATCCGCCCTCTCCGCGTCGCTCAGCGCGTCGACCCGGGACTCGATGAGCAGGCCGACGGCGTGCTTGAGGCCGGAGGCATTGCGCAGGATGCGTTCCTGGCCGTCGCCGGCGACCTGCTTGATCGGCTCCCCGGTGGCCGGATCGGTCCAGATGCCGTAATGCCCGCTGCTGTAGCCGCCCGCCGTCGCGATGGGGCGGACATAGCGCTCGGAGAGGGTGCGCGAGGCGTCGTGGACCCCGTCGTGGACGTTGAGGTTGCGAGGCCACAGGGCGAACAGGTCCTTGTCGTAGTACGGCGGGGTAGCGCCGTACTCGTGCAAGTCGTAGATGACCTGAGGCCGTTCGTCGCGCACCACGGCTGCGACTGCCCGCGCCTCGGCGGTCTCCAGGGCGATGTGGTCACGGTTGACGTCGATCCCGTCGGCGTTGCCGCGGGTGTCGGCGGCGCGTCCGTCGGGGTTGGCGGTGGGCAGCACCAGCAGGGTCGTACGGGCCAGGAACGCGCGGGTGGCACGGTCCTCGGCGAACGCCAGGTCGCGGATCGTGGTCAGACAGGCCTCACGTCCGGCGGGTTCGTCCCCGTGCTGGCTGCAGATCAGCAGGACCGTGGTGGCCCCGGGGCGCTCCCGGCCGACGCGTACGAGCCTCAGGGGGCGGCCCTGACCGGTCGTGCCCACGCGGTCCATGGAGACCCGGTCGCTCCTCCGGTCCACCGCGGCGAGGAAGTCCCGCTCCTCCGCCTCGCCGGTCCAGCGGGCTCCCTCGCTCGTCTCGAACCCGGTCCGCGGCGGGCGGGGCGCGGCCTCGGCGGGCGCGATGGCGAACGGGAGGGCCAGCGCGGCGAGCGTCGCCGCCACGGCCGTCCGGCGCATCGCCCTCGCTCCGCGGCGCTGGGGCAGGGACTCCGGCCGGGGGCCCGCGACCGGTGCGAGCCACGGGTGCGGGCTGAGCATGCGGAGCGCGCGAGCGACGTGATGGGTCATCAGCTGCTGCCTCCGGAACGTGTGGGGCGGGCGGCGTGACGCCCGTCGGCCTGTCGGCGATGTGCGGACGTTACCCCGGTCAACTCCTGTGCAACAGGGGGCGATCACTGCCGCCCGTACGTTCGCGCAAACGGCCGTGCGTGACGACGGAATGGCGATCGTGTGACAGCAGCACCCGGAATGCCCCGTCGTGCCCGGGCGGCTGCATAGCCTCGTGACGACCGGTCTGAAGATCATCCGTCCCGACTATTGGAGCTTGTTGTGCACCGCAGATTCATCGTCGCCAGCGCACTGGCGGCCACCCTTCTGCCGGCGATCCCGGCAGCGGCCGCACCGGGCGTCGTGGGCGCCCCGGGTATCGGCGACCCCTACTACCCGACCAGCGGAAACGGCGGCTACGACGTCTCCCACTACGACCTGCGGCTGAAGTACCAGCCCACGACCGACCTGCTGGAGGGCACGGCGACGATCCTCGCCACCACCACGCAGGAACTGTCCCGCTTCAACCTCGACTTCGGGCTCGACGTCTCCGAGGTGCGAGTGAACGGCAAGAAGGCCCGGTTCGCCACGAGCGGCGACCACGAGCTGGAGGTCACACCGGCGGATATCCTGGCGAAGGGCAGGGCCGTGTCCGTCGTCGTCCGGTACGCCGGGAAGCCCTCCGAGCTGAAGATCAACGGCTGGACAGCCTGGGCCCGGACCCCGGACGGCGGGGTCGCCGCGCAGGAGCCGGAGTCGGCGGTGTGGTGGTACCCGAGCAACGACCACCCGCTGGACAAGGCCACGTACGACGTGTCGGTGTCGGTCCCGGACGGCACCCAGGCGATCAGCAACGGGGAACTCCGGTCGCAGAGTTCGAAGCTCGGCTGGACCCGCTTCAACTGGCGCTCCGACAAGCCGCAGGCCACCTATCTGACGACGCTCGCCGTCGGGAAGTTCGACATCACGACCGACAGGACGGCGGACGGCCTGCCGGTGCTGAACGCCTACAGCAAGGACCTGGGCGCCAACGCCGGTGCGGCCCGCGCGAGCATCGAGCGGACCACCGAGGTCGCCGAGTGGCTGAGCGAGGTGTTCGGCCCGTATCCGTACAACGCCCTGGGCGGATACGTGCCCAACGTGACGAGCGGCTTCGCCCTGGAGACCCAGACCCGGCCGTTCTACAGCCCGAAGCAGTTCGGAGGCGGCGCGAACGTCTCGGTCGTCGTGCACGAGATCGCGCACCAGTGGTACGGCAACAGCGTGTCGGTCGAGGGCTGGAAGGACATCTGGATCAACGAGGGCTTCGCCCGCTACAGCCAGTGGCTCTGGTCGGAGAAGGAGGGTGAGGGCACGGCGCAGGAGCTGGCCGATTACACCTACGCCCAGCACCCGGCCGACGACCCGTTCTGGAAGGTGAAGCCGGGCGACCCGGGCCCGGACAACCAGTTCGACATCGCCGTCTACGACCGGGGCGCACTGGCGCTCCAGGCACTGCGCAACGAGGTCGGCGACAGCACCTTCTTCGAGCTGCTGAAGGGCTGGTCGGCCGAGCACGCCCACGGAAATGCGAGCGTCGGCGACTTCGTCCGGTACGCGGAACGGGTCTCGGGCAAGCCGCTCGCCGCGCTGTTCGACACCTGGCTGTACCGGCCGTCCCGCCCGGTGCTCCCGGCCGCGGCGGACGCGGGTCTCGCCGAGTCGGCCCTGTCGGCGCGCTCGGCGGCGCGGGTCGAGCGGCCGGCGTCCTGGAAGAAGATCGCGGCGACGAACACGGTGCACGATCACGGGGAGGACGGGGGCGCCGACCACCGCTGACGGGCACGCACTCCAGGTGCGTCGGAACGGTGAGCGTTCAGCCGTTCCGGCGCGTCTCGGCGTCCCACGCCGCACGGGCGGCCCGCGCCCTGGGCAGGTAGCGCACCCGCTCCGGCAGGGTGGGGACGACGACCCGCAGCACCGCGGACATCCGGCGCAGCCGTTTCTCCTGGTCCGCGGTCCACGGCAGTCCAATCGCGTCGCGGGCGTCGGGCGGCATGAGTCCGATGGTGACGAACCGCCGGAAGCGGGCCAGCGGCGGCAGCAGCGCCGGCCACAGCATCCGCAGGACCACCCGCAGCGGCCACGGGCCCCGGTCCGGCGGCGGTACGGGCTGATCGACGTCGACCAGTTCGCGCACCACGGTGGTCGCCTCGATCTCCCCGGCGAGCATCTTCTCCCAGTACGGCCAGAACTCCTCGATGCTCTGGGGCATGTCCCGGTCGTGGATGCCCAGGATCCGGCCGACCTGGAGCCACTCCGCGTACAGGGCGCGCTCCTGGGCGGGGGTCATGGGCCGGACCAGATAGCGGGCCGCGTGCTGGTAGACGGGGAAGCCGGTGGCGTGCACCCAGGCGTAGTGGGCGGGCGTCAGCGCGTGGTAGCGGCGGCCCCGGGTGTCGGTGCCCTGGATGGTCCGGTGCAGCACGCGCAGCCTGCGGCCCTCCGCCGCCGCCTCCGCACCGCCGTAGACCCAGAGCTGGAGCGAGCGCAGCGAGCGTTCACCGCGCCCCCACGGGTCCGTGCGGAACACGGAGTGCTCGTCGACTCCGGCGCCGACGGCCGGGTGGGCGACCTGGAGAGTGAGGGCGGCGGGCAGCATCAGCAAGGCACGGATGTCGCCGGACAGGCTCCAGAGCACCCCGCCGGGCGGAGGCGGCTCGACGTCTCTCACACTGCCGGGCAAAGGCGGCTCGGGGTCCCTCGCGTCCTTCGCGCTGCTCATCCGGTGCTCCCGCGGTCCCGGCGGGCCTGCCGTGCGCTGCCCGTCCCCTTCCTCTCCATGATCCCTCGCGTGCGGGCGGACCGTGGTGGCGGGGTCCGGGGCCGTCGGTGCTCCGGTCAGTCGTGGTCGTACACCGTCACCTGCAGGCCGGAGGAGATCAGGCGTCGCTCGATCAGCGGCTCGATCCTGGACCACTTGCCGCCCGCGAGCCCGCAGCCGATCCGGGGCATATGGACCGACGCCCCGAGCTCGCCCGCCTTGGCGGCCACCGCGACGAGCGCCGCGTCGATGGCCTCGTACCGCACGGGCACCCCTTTGCTGCCGGTGCGCATGCCCCGCTGGCCGATCATGTTGACCACCCAGAGACAGTGCCCCACCCGCACGAACTGCGCCGCCCCCAGGGCGAAGTCGTTGCCCGCCCGCTCACGGTGCCAGCGCCGGTAGGCAGCCTCGGGCTCGGGCCAGTGGCGGGAGAGGGCGAGGACGAAGCCCTTGCCCCAGCCGCCCAGGTCGTTGCAGACGTGGACGATCAGCTTGACGCCCTTGCCCTGCGGGGCGGTGGCGTCCCCCCGTACGTAAGTGATCTCCGACATGGCCTCACCGTAAGGGCCGCCACTGACAACGGGCCCGGGGTGGACGGCGGAGCGATGGTGCCGGAGACTTTCACAGTTGTGGTGAGACAGTGGCACTGTCCGATACGAGGTTCGACGGCGAGGGGCAGAGATGGCGACGGGGACCGACGGGCCGACGCTCACGGTGGACGAGCTGGCGGCACGCGCCGGGGTCACCGTGCGCACCGTGCGGTTCTACAGCACCCGGGGCCTGCTGCCGCCCCCCGTCATCGGGCCCCGCCGGGTCGGGCACTACGGGCCGGACCACCTGTCGCGGCTCGCACTGATCGAGGAGCTTCAGCAGCAGGGCATGACGCTGTCGGCGATCGAACGGTATCTGGAGCAGTTGCCGCCCGACCTGAGCGCCCACGATCTGGCGATCCACCGGGCGCTGGTCGCGTCCTGGGCGCCGGACAAGACCGAGGACCTCTCGCGGGCCGAGCTGGAGCGGCGGGCCGGGCGGGCGCTGGCGGAGGCGGATGTGGAGCGGCTGGCGGCGATGGGGGTGCTGGTCCGGCCGCCGGAGCCCGGCGGGGAGTTCCGGGTGGATCTGGGGCTGCTGCGGCTCGGGGTGGAGTTGCTGGACGTACCGATCGCGCACGAGACGATCCTGGCGGCGCGGACCGTGCTGCTGAAGCACACCCGCTCGGCCGCCCAGGAGATGACCCGGCTGTTCCGGGACGAGGTGTGGAACCCGTACCGGGAGCGCGAGGGCGACCCGGAGCATGTGGCGGTGTTGAAGTCGCTGTCCGCCGATATGCAGCCGATTGTGGTGCAGGCGCTGGTGACGGCCTTTCAGCGCTCGCTCAAGGAGGAGCTGCGGGCCGCGTTCACCGCCGATTGACAGCGCCGGTGAACGCGGTGCGCGACAGCCTCAGTCGTGGAAGGTCTCGCCCTTCTCCGCCTTCTCCACCAGCAGTGCGGGCGGCAGGAAGCGGTCGCCGTAGCGCTCGGCGAGCTCCCGGGAGCGGGCCACGAAGCCGGGCAGGCCGCCCTCGTACCCGTTGATGTACTGGAGGACGCCACCGGTCCACGGCGGGAAGCCGATGCCCATGATGGAGCCGATGTTGGCGTCGGCGACGGAGATGAGGACGTTCTCCTCCAGGCAGCGGACGCTGTCCAGGGCCTCGGAGAAGAGCATCCGCTCCTTCATGTCCTCGAAGGGGACGTCCGCGCCGGGCTGGGTGAAGTGCTCGCGCAGTCCGGGCCAGAGGCCGGCGCGCTTGCCGTCCTCGTCGTAGTCGTAGAAGCCCGCTCCCCCGCTGCGGCCCGGGCGCTCGAACTCGTCGACCATGCGGTCGATGACCGCGTCGGAGGGGTGGCCGGGCCAGGTGCCGCCGGCCTCCTCCACCGCGCGCTTGGTCTCGTTGCGGATCTTACGGGGCAGGGTCAGGGTCAGCTCGTCCATCAGGGAGAGGACCTTGGCCGGGTAGCCGGACTGGGCGGCGGCCTGCTCGATCGAGGCGGGCTCGACGCCCTCGCCGACCATCGCCACGCCCTCGTTGATGAACTGGCCGATGACGCGCGAGGTGAAGAAGCCGCGCGAGTCGTTGACGACGATCGGCGTCTTCTTGATCAGACGCACCAGGTCGAAGGCGCGGGCGAGCGCCTCGTCGCCGGTCCGCTCGCCCTTGATGATCTCGACCAGCGGCATCTTGTCGACGGGCGAGAAAAAGTGCAGCCCGATGAAGTCGACGGGGCGCGAGACGCCTTCGGCGAGGACCGTGATCGGGAGGGTGGAGGTGTTGGAGCAGAGCAGCGCGTCGGGCTCGATGACGTCCTGGATCTCCTGGAACACCTTGTGCTTGAGGGCGGTGTCCTCGAAGACGGCCTCGATCACCGCATCGCAGCCCGCGAGGTCGGCCGCGTCCCCGGTCGGGGTGATCCGGGCCAGCAGCTCGTCACGCTTCGCCTCCGTCGTACGGCCCCGGGAGAGCGCCTTGGCGAGCAGCTTCTCGCTGTACGCCTTGCCCTTGGCGGCCGCCTCGGTGGAGACGTCCTTGAGGACGACCTCGATCCCGGCCCTGGCGCAGGAGTAGGCGATGCCCGCGCCCATCATCCCGGCGCCGAGCACGGCGACCTTGCGGACCGGGCGCTCGGGAATGTCCTTGGGGCGGTTGGCACCGGAGTTGACGGCCTGGAGGTCGAAGAAGAACGCCTGGATCATGTTCTTGGAGACCTGGCCGGTGACCAGCTCGGTGAAGTACCGGGCCTCGATGGTCAGGGCGGTCTCGAAGTCGACCTGGGCACCCTCGACGGCCGCCGCGAGGATGTTGCGCGGTGCGGGCATGGGCGCTCCCGCGAGCTGCTTCTTCAAGTTGGCCGGGAAAGCGGGCAGGTTGGCGGCGAAGCGCGGGTTGGACGGGGTGCCACCGGGGATCTTGTAGCCCTTGACGTCCCAGGGCTGCTGGGACTCCGGGTTGGCCTCGATGAAGGCGCGGGCCTTTTCGAGCATCTCCTCGCGGGTGGCGGCCACTTCGTGGACGAGGCCGTTCTCCAGGGCGCGCCGCGGGGTGTACTGGGTGCCCTGGAGGAGCACCTTGAGCAGCGCGTCGGCGATGCCCATGAGGCGTACGGTCCGGGTGACTCCGCCGCCCGCGGGGAGCAGGCCGAGGGTGACCTCGGGCAGGCCGATGCGGGAGCCGGGGGAGTCGAGGGCGACCCGGTGGTGGGAGGCGAGCGCGATCTCGTAACCACCGCCGAGGGCCGCTCCGTTGATGGCGGCGACGACGGGCTTGCCGAGGGTCTCGATGCGGCGCAGAGAGCTCTTGATCGCGGTGCCGGTGTCGAAGGCGGCCTGGGCGTTCTCGGGGCCGACCTTGATCATGTCCTTGAGGTCGCCGCCGGCGAAGAAGGTCTTCTTGGCGGAGGTGTAGATGATGCCGCGGATGGAATCCTTCTCGGCCTCGGCGCGGTCCGCGATGGCCGCGATGGAGTCCTTGAAGGCCTGGTTCATCGTGTTGGCGGACTGGTTCGGGTCGTCGAGGACGAGGGTGACGACGCCGCTCTCGTCCTGTTCCCAGCGGATGGTGGTGCTCTCGGTCATGTCGGTGTCTTCTCCGTAAGCAGGTGGGGCCGGGCCAGGGCCTGTCGTCAAACTGCCGTCGTCGCCCGGAGGGGCGGCCGCGCGGCGTCTGGTGCGTGCGATCGCAAGGCGCTGGAATGGTCTTGGACGGGGTCTCCCCTGCTCGAACACAGTTGAGAGCTTGGGGAAGGAGCTACCAGGGCATTTCGGCAACGCCGCGAGCGTGCGTGCCAGGCGTCGCGCGGCAGGCGGCAGTTCGACGACAGGCCCTGGACGGTCAGATGCGTTCGACGACGGTGGCGACACCCATGCCGCCGCCGACGCAGAGGGTGACCAGGCCGAACTGCTGGTCGCGGCGCTCCAGTTCGTCGATGACGGTGCCGAGGATCATCGCGCCGGTCGCGCCGAGGGGGTGGCCGAGCGCGATGGCGCCGCCGTTGACGTTGACCTTGTCCAGGGAGAGGCCCATGTCCTTGACGAAGCGCAGGACGACTCCGGCGAAGGCCTCGTTGATCTCGACGAGGTCGATGTCGTCGATGGTCAGCCCTGCCTTGGCGAGCGCCTTGCGGGTGGCGGGCGCGGGGCCGGTGAGCATGATGGTGGGCTCGGAGCCGGAGACGGCGGCGGAGACGATGCGGGCGCGCGGGGTGAGGCCGTAGCGCTCGCCGACCTCCTTCGAGCCGATGGCGACGAGGGCCGCGCCGTCGACGATTCCGGAGGAGTTGCCCGCGTGGTGGACGTGGTCGATCTTCTCGACCCAGTGGTACTTCTGCAGCGCCACCGCGTCGAAGCCGCCCATCTCGCCGATGCCCGCGAAGGACGGCTTGAGACCGGCGAGGGAGTCGGCGGTGGTCCCGGGGCGCAGGTGCTCGTCGCGGTCGAGGACGATCAGGCCGTTGCGGTCCTTGACGGGGACGACGGAGCGGGCGAAGCGGCCGTCCTTCCAGGCGGCGGCGGCGCGCTCCTGGGAGAGCGCGGCGTACTCGTCGACGTCGCGCCGGCTGAAGCCCTCGACGGTGGCGATGAGGTCGGCGCCGATGCCCTGCGGGGCGAAGCCGGTCTCGAAGCTGGTCATCGGGTCCATCGCCCAGGCCCCGCCGTCGGAACCCATCGGTACGCGGGACATCGACTCGACTCCACCGGCCAGGACGAGGTCCTCCCAGCCCGAACGGACCTTGGCGGCGGCCATATTGACCGCTTCCAGGCCCGAGGCACAGAAGCGGTTCTCCTGGACCCCGGCCACGGAGTCGGGCAGGCCCGCCGCGATGGCGGCGATGCGGGCGATGTCGGAGCCCTGGTCGCCGAGCGGGCTGACCACGCCGAGGACGATGTCGTCGATGGCGGCCGGGTCGAGACCGGGGAAGCGGCCCCGGATCTCGTGGATGAGGCCGACGACGAGGTCGATCGGCTTGGTCCCGTGGAGGGCGCCGTTGGCCTTGCCGCGGCCGCGGGGGGTGCGGATCGCGTCGTAGACGAATGCTTCGGTACTCAAGACAGCTGCCTTTCGAGGGTGGTTGTCGGCGCGGGACCGGGGCCTGTCGATCAGGGCCGGTCAGGCGAGCAGCGAGCGGCCGATGATCTCCTTCATGATCTCGGTCGTGCCGCCGTAGATGGTCTGGATGCGGCCGTCGGTGAACGCCTTGGCGACCTTGTACTCGCTCATGTAGCCGTAGCCGCCGTGGAGTTGGAGGCAGCGGTCGGCGACGCGTTTCTGGAGTTCGGTGGCCCACCACTTGGCCATCGAGGCATGGACGGCGTCCAGGACGCCGTCGGAGTGGTCGACGATGCACCGGTCGAGGAAGGTCCGGGTGACGGCGCACTCGGTGGCCATCTCGGCGATCTCGAAGCGGATGTGCTGGAGCTTGGAGAGCGGACGTCCGAAGGCCTCGCGCTCCTTGACGTACTGGGTGGTGATCTCCAGCAGGTGTTCGGCGGCGGCGATCCCGGCGACCGCTATGCCCATGCGCTCCTGGGCCAGGTTGGTCATCAGGTGGAGGAACGCGCCGTCGCGTTCGCCGAGGAGGTTCTCCTTGGGGACGCGGACGTCGTCGAAGAACAACTCGGCGGTGTCCTGGGCCTTCTGGCCGATCTTGTCGAGGTTGCGGCCGCGCTCGAAGCCCTCCGTCCCGCGTTCGACGACGATGAGGGAGAGGCCCTTGGCCCCGCCCTCGGGAGTGGTCTTCGCGACGACGACGACCAGGTCGGCGAGGATGCCGTTGGAGATGAAGGTCTTGGAGCCGTTGAGCAGCCAGTGGTCGCCCTTGTCCTCGGCGGTGGTGCGGATGCCCTGGAGGTCGGAGCCCGCGCCCGGCTCGGTCATGGCGATCGCGGTGATGGTCTCGCCGGAACAGAATCCGGGGAGCCAGCGGCGCTTCTGCTCGTCGGTGGCCAGGCCGGTGAGGTAGGGGCCGATGATGTCGTTGTGCAGGCCGATCGCGAGTCCGGCGGCCCCGGCCCGGGTGAACTCCTCGGCGAGGACGGCGCTGTAACGGAAGTCGTCGCTGCCGCCGCCCCCGTACACCTCCGGGACGGCGAGGCCCAGCAGTCCCGCGTGCCCGGCGGCGAGCCAGGCCTCACGGGAGACGATGCCGTCCTGCTCCCACTGCTCGTAGTACGGGAGGACCTCCTTGGCCAGGAAGGCCCGGACGGTCTCACGGAACGCGTCGTGCTCCTCGGTGAAGATCTGCCGTTGCACGGGGTCTCCTAGGGGGTGTCGGGTGAGTCGGCGGGTCGCAGAGCGGGGACGTCCCAGTCGGCGGCGACGGCTTCCGTGTCGGCGCCGGGCTGCGCGGGCCCGCGACGTACGGAGACGGGGGTGGCCGAGAAGCGCGGGGCGGGGGCGGGCTGGGTGAGGCCGCCGTGGTCGACGAAGGTGGAGCGGGCGGCGAGGTGCGGGTGGTGCGGCGCCTCGGCGAGCGAGAGCACGGGGGCGACGCAGGCATCGGTGCCGGCGAAGACCTCGGTCCACTCGGCGCGCGTGCGGGTGAGGAAGCGTTCGGTGACGGCGGCGCGCAGTTCGTCCCAGCGGGCGAGGTCCCACCGGTCGGGGAAGGCGTCCGCGATGCCGAGGAGGCCGGCGAACTCCGCGTAGAACCGACCCTCCAGTGGGCCGACCGCCATGTGGCCGCCGTCGGAGGTGGCGTAGGTGCCGTAGAACGGGCAGCCGCCGTCGAGCAGGTTCGCGCCGCGCCGGTCCTGCCAGCTCCCGGCGGCGAGCATGCCGTGGATCATCGTGGCGAGATGGGCCGCGCCGTCCACGATGGCGGCGTCGACGACCTGCCCCTCGCCGTTGGCGCGGGCGTGCTGGAGGGCGGCGAGGACGCCGACGACGAGGTAGAGGGAGCCGCCCGCGTAGTCGCCGACCAGGTTGGCGGGGACGGTGGGCGGTTCGTCCGGTTCGCCGATCATGGACAGGGTGCCGGTGAGCGCGATGTAGGCGATGTCGTGGCCCGCGCGGTCGGCGAGCGGCCCGTCCTGGCCCCAGCCGGTCATCCGGCCGTAGACGAGCTTCGGGTTGCGGGCGAGGCAGGCGTCGGGGCCGACGCCGAGGCGTTCGGCGACGCCGGGGCGGTAGCCCTCGATCAGGATGTCGGCGCGTTCCACGAGGTCCAGGACGCGGGCCGGCCCCTCGTCGCTCTTGAGGTCCAGGAGGACGGAGCGCTTGTTGCGGTTGGTGAGGTCGTACGCGGGATCGATGCCGAGCCCCGCGCCGCCGGGCCGGTCGACGCGTACGACGTCGGCCCCGAGGTCCGCCAGCAGCATCGCGGCGAACGGTCCGGGGCCGATGCCGGCCAGCTCGACGACACGGACGCCGGTCAGCGGACCGTGTCCGGGCCTTGGGCCTTTCGCCATCTCTGAGCCCCCAGGGGTGTGACACAACCGATGTAACATCAACGATGCTAGGAAGGTGCCCCGTTCCGCACAACCCCTCAGGCCGAGCAAGCGCTTAGTTCTTCCCTCCGATCCTCTCGTATCCGGCCCGCCCGGCCGCACGCCGCCACGTCGCTCTCCGCTAGCCTCTGCCTGCCACGTCGGCAGTCGGCTCCCAGCGGAGGTACTCGTGAACAGGCAGAACGACGCGTCACGCCCCTTGGACGTGATCCTCTTCGGCGCCACCGGCTTCGTGGGGACGCTCACGGCCGCATACCTGGCGGCCCACGCCCCCGCCGGTCTCCGCTGGGCGCTGGCCGGCCGCAGTCGCACCAAGCTGGAGAAGCTGCGCGAGCGGCTCACCGAGATCGCCCCGGGCTGCGCGGAGCTGCCGCTGCTGGAGACCGACGCGGACGACGCGGAGGCGCTGGCCGAACTGGCCGCCTCCACCCGGGTGGTAGCCACGACCGTGGGCCCGTACCTCCGTTACGGCGAGAAGCTCGTCGCCGCCTGCGCCGAGGCCGGGACGGACTACGCGGACCTCACGGGCGAGGCGGAGTTCATCGACCGGATGTATCTGGAGCACGACGCCCGGGCCCGCGAGACGGGGGCGCGCATCGTGCACGCCTGCGGCTTCGACTCCGTCCCCCACGACCTGGGGGCCTGGTTCACCGTCAAGCAGCTGCCCGAGGACGTCCCCCTGGCCGTCGACGGTTTCGTCCGCACCAACGCGGTGTTCTCCGGCGGGACGTTCGCCTCGGCGCTGACCGCGATGGGCCGGGGCCCGCAGATGCTGGCCGCCGCCCGGGAGCGCCGGCTCAACGAGCCGCGCCTGGTGGGCCGCCGCGTCCGCACCCCGGCGGGCTCCCCGCACTTCAGCGGGTCCACCGGAACCTGGGCATTGCCGCTGCCGACCGTCGACCCGACGATCGTGGGCCGCTCGGCACGGGCCCTGGAGCGGTACGGCCCCGACTTCCGCTACCGGCACTTCGCCTCCATCAAGACGCTGCCGATGGCTCTCGGGGCCCCGGTGGCGATCGGCGGGCTGGTCGCTGCCGCGCAGGTGGAAGGCGTACGGGAGTGGCTGATGGGCCGTTACGAGCCGGGGCAGGGGCCGGACGAGGAGCGCCGCGAGCGGAGCTGGTTCACGGTCCGCTTCGTCGGCGAGGGCGGCGGGCGGCGCGTCTTCACCGAGGTGTCCGGCGGCGACCCGGGTTACGGCGAGACGGCGAAGATCCTCGCCGAGTCCGCGGTGTGCCTGGCCCTGGACGAACTGCCGGAGACCTCCGGGCAGGTCACCACGGCGATGGCGATGGGCGACGCGCTGCTGGAGCGGCTGACGGCGGCGGGACTGCGGTTCCGGGTCGCGGCGGTGCGGTAGCCCGACGGGCCCGGGGCGGAACGGGGCGAGCGGGCGCCGGGGCCCCCGGCGCCCGTCAGAATATCCAGCCGGCCAGCGTGTAGAGCATCGCGCCCAGCCAGACGAGCCCGGCGGCACTGCCGAGGAGCATGCCGAGGGCCATGCGGCGCTGGGCAGGGTCGAAGGACACGGGGCGGACGGCTGTGCGGGTTGCGTTCATGCGTTCAGCCTGCCCAGTCCTGTGGATCTATGCCATCCGCACGGGTACTCAGTTGCAGGACTGTTCCACGCCCGGGACGATCACGCGCCGGACGGCCGTTCTTCGCGCGGTGCGGCCGGGCGGCTTCGTCAGGCGGTCGCTTCCCGCAGGGTCCGCCGGCACAGGGCGTCCGCCCGGCGGGTGCTCTCCGGCTGGCGGTAGCGGCCGGCCAGACGGAGCGTGTGGGCGCAGGCGTTGTCGAGGCTGATGCGGTGGCCCACCGAGACGAACACCGGGCTGGTGGCCTCCCGGGTGCGCAGCGCTCGCCCGACCACCTCCTCGCCGTCCAGCAGCGGGGAGAAGTCGCCGCGCCGGGGGCCGGGGGCCTCGTAAGTGAACGTGAACGGGTTCTTGCCGACGCCGATCACCGGCAGCCCGGTGATCACGCCCAGGTGGCTGGCGAGTCCGAAGCGGCGCGGGTGCGCCAGACCGTAGCCGTCGCAGACGACGAGACCGGGACCGACGCTCAGCTCCCCGAGGGCCTCCAGCACCGCCGGGATCTCCCGGAAGGCCAGCAGCCCCGGGACGTAGGGGAAGGTGATCTTGCCGACGGCGGTGGCCTCCTCGACCGTCTCCAGCGTCGCCGCGTCCAGCACGACGGCCGCCGCGACGACGATGTCCTTCTCGTCGTCGTAGGCCACGTCCACCCCGGTGACCAGCCCGGTTCCGGGCTCCGGCCCCGCCTCGTCCAGGATCACCCGGCCGCGCAGCCGGTCCTGGATCGCCCGGCCCTCGGCTTCGTCGGCGGGAGTCTCGTGGGCGGGGGCGGGGGAGCTCGTCATGCCTCGAAGCTTATGCGGTGCCGGAGCCCGGCCCGTGACGCGGTGCGCTGCGCGGCCCGCCGGGCGGACCGGGCGCACCGGTCGCGGGCCCGCTCCTCATACTGGCGCGATGAAGAGAGCGGACCTGATACGTCTCGACGGCCTGGCGCGCAATCCGGCCGCCCCGGAATCGGTGCTCCTGCGGATCCTGACCGGCGCGGAGGGGCCGGTGCGGGGTTCCGTGTTCGAGCGGGACGAGGTCCCGGCGGCCGTGTGCGACGTCGCGGCCTTGCACCCCGACCGGGAGGTACGCGGCTACCTCGCCGTCGGTGCCGGAGCGACCGGCGCGCAGCGGGCACGGCTCGCCGCGGACCCGGATCCGTGGGTACGCCGACAGGTCGCGGCGGGGCCGGAGGTGCACGGCCGTTGGCGGCAGGCCGATCCGCTTCCCGACGAGGTGTGCGCCGCGCTCGCCCGGGACGAGGACCGGCGGGTGCGGGCCCGGCTCGGCATGTTCGCCCCGGTTCCGGACGAGGTGTGGGCGCTGCTGCTCGCGGACCCGGAGGCGGAGGTACGGGAGTCCGCCCTGTACCACTGGCGGGGCGCCCCCGTCGCCGCGGTGCTTCCGCTCCTGGACGACCCCGACCCGGCGGTGCGGCGGGCGGCCGCCCACGTGGCGGGAGTCGTCGTCGGCTCCCCCGCCGAGATCCTGGAACAGGTGGCCGCCGCGGAATCCGGCTGGCAGCGGCGGGAGACCGCGGCCGGCGCGGTGCTCGGGGGCGAGCTCGCGGACCGGCTGTACGCCACCGGCGACGAGGACGTACGCGAGGGGCTCGCCTTCAATACGGGGCTCCCGGACCGGCTGGTCGCCGTCCTGGCCTCGGACGCCTCACCGGCGGTCCGGCTCGCGGTGTCCCTGCGGCCGGAGTTGACCGAGGCGCGACGTGCGGCGATCGACTGGAGCCTCGGGTCCGAGGACCGGATCCACCCCCCTGCGTGGGTGAGACGGTCGCTCACCGATCCCGTGCTCATGCGGGCCTGCGCCGAGTCCGCGCACCCGGGGATGCGGCGCTTCGCCGCGTACAGCCCTCATCTGCCGGGCGATCTGGTGGCCCGGCTCGCCGCCGACGAGGACTTCGTGGTGCGCCTGCTGCTGTGCGAGAACCACCCGGCGGCCCCCGGGGATCTGCTGCTTCGGACGCTGCTCGCCTCGCCGTTCATCACCCGGTTCGACCAGCTGGTCCGGCCGCAGTTCCCGCGCGCCGGGCTGACGCGGTTCGCGGCGAGCGAGGATCCGGGGGCGCGGTTGCTGGTGGCGCGGGATCCGGACGCCCCGGGGGCTTTGATCGAGCGGCTGAGCCACGACCCGTCGCCCGGCGTCCGGGGCGTCATGGCCCGGGACGCCCGGCTGCCGGTGGACCGCCTGCTCGAACTCCTCCACGAACCGGAGACCATGGGGGCCGCGGCGGAGGGGCCCGCCCTCCCGCTCACCGCCATGGAGTCCATCCTCGCGGCGGCCGGGATCCCGTAGCCTGACGATCATGTTCGTACTCGAATTGACCTACACGGCCCCGGTCGAGCGCGTCGACGCGCTGATGCAGGAGCACATCGCCTGGCTCGACGAGAGTTACGCGGCGGGCGTCTTCATCGCCTCGGGCCGCAAGAACCCCCGGGACGGCGGAGTGATCCTGGCGGTCGGGGAGGACCGGGCGGCGATCGAGAAGATCGCGGCGGCCGATCCCTTCGCCGCGCACGGTGTGTGCGCGTACCGGATCACCGAGTTCATCGCCACCAAGACGGCGCCCGGACTCGCCCCGTACCAGCAGCGGTTGCCGTAGCGGGCGGAAGCCTCACGGTGGCTGCCGCCGGCACCGATGAGTTTCCGGGGCGGGGCCGGTCTGCACGGGTATGGAGACCTACACACTCACGACAGCCGGCGCCGACCTCGTGTACGACGTCCGCGGGCCGCTCCCGCCCGCCGACGGCCGCCCGCCCTTGTTCATGATCGGGCAGCCCATGGACGCCACCGGGTTCGTCGCGCTGGCGGCCCGCTTCCCCGAGCGGACCGTCGTCACCTACGACCCGCGCGGTCTCGGCCGCTCCGCCCGTCAGGACGGGCGGGTCGACCACGCGCCCGAGACCCAGGCCGACGACGTGCACGCCGTCGTCGAGGCGCTGGGGGCCGGTCCGGTCGAGATGTTCGCCAGCAGCGGCGGGGCGATCACCGCTCTCGCCCTCGTGGCCCGCCACCCCGGCGATGTGACCACCCTCGTCGCGCACGAGCCGCCGCTCATCACGCTCACGCCGGACGGCCCGGCGGCCGTCCGGGCCCGGGCCGGGGTCCGGGACGCGTACGAGAAGCGCGGGTGGGGCGCCGGGATGGCCGCGTTCGTGGCCATGACCTCGTGGGAGGGCGAGTTCACCGACGCGTACTTCGACGGGCCCGCGCCCGACCCCGCCGCGTTCGGCATGCCGACCGAGGACGACGGCACACGCGGCGACCCGCTGCTGTCCGACCGGTCCTGGGCGATCAGCGGCTACCGGCCGGACGTCGAAGCCATCGCCGCCGCCGGCACCCGCGTGGTGATCGCCGTGGGCGAGGAGTCCCGGGCGGTCCAGACCGGGCGGACGTCCGCCGCCGCCGCCGAACTACTCGGGCAGCCGGTGACCGTCTTCCCGAGCCATCACGGCGGCTTCCTCGACGGGGAGTTCGGCTATCCGGGCAAGCCGGACGAGTTCGGGCAGCGGCTGCGCGAGGTGCTGGAGGCCGCGTAGGGCTGCTGCCCGGAACCGGAACCCCGAAGCCGCCCCCGGGAATCTAGAACCCCAGCCGGGCCACCCGTCCCTTCTCGCCCGCCGCCCAGCAGCCCAGGTCGGGTGTGCAGTCGACGGTGTCGTACGAACCGGGGTCGACCGTCCGCCAGGTGCGCCCGCCGTCCAGGGTGAGGTCGGTGCCCGTCGGGCCGACGGCCAGGGCGGCGGAGCGGCTGTACGGGAGCCAGGTGACGCCGGAGCGGTAGGCGGGCGGCGGGGTGGCGGACTGCCGCCAGGTCCGGCCGCCGTCCCCGGTGACGGCGGCGGCCTTCGGGGAGGCCTGGTCGGGGCGGTAGTCGCCACCGACGGCGATGCCGTGTCCCCGGTCGCGGAAGGCGACGGCGAAGACCCCGCGCGCCGGGTCGCCCGCCGGAAGGGTCGACGCGCTCGCCGTCCAGGTCAGGCCCCGGTCCCGGGAGTGCAGGACCCGGGCGGTCGCCGCTCCCCCGGTGGTCAGCCAGACGTCCTTGGCGCCGGAGCTGACCAGGCACTGTCCGCTCGCCGCGAACCCCGCCTCGCCGGGCTGGGCGGCGGGCATCCCGGTGTCGGGCAGGACCCGCCAGGAACGGCCGCCGTCCGCCGTGGACAGGACCCGGAACCTGCCGTCCACCGGGTCGCCCGCCGCGAGGCCGTGCCGACTGTCGAAGAACGTCAGGCAGTTGAAGAAGGCACGGGGATCGGTGTTGCGGAACGACTCGGTCCAGGTCGCTCCGCCGTCCTCCGTGCGCAGCACCCGGGAGGCCTCGCCCTCGCCGATGGCCAGGGCGACGGCCCGGCGGCCGTCGAACGCCTCGATGTCCCGCAGCTCCAGCTCGGCGGCTCCCGGCGGTGACACGTCACGCCAGGTGCGGCCGCCGTCGCCGGTGCGCAGGACCGTGCCCTTCGACCCGGCGACCCAGGCGGTGGTTCGGCTGACCGCGGCGAGACCCCGGAAGCGGGCGTCGGTGCCGGTGTCAGTGAGCCGCCAACCGGGCAGGACTCCGCGGCCGTCCGCATCCCGGGAGACCACCCCCGCGCCTTCCGTCGGCGCCGCGTGTGCGCCCGGTGCGACCAGTGCGGCGGCCAGGGCCGCGCCGCCGGTCACCAGTGCCATCAGCCGTCTCGTGTTCCCCATGGCCCTCATGGCGCTGGAAGCTAGCCCACGGGTCCGGGCCCGTCCAGGGTGCGTCGCCGCCGAACGGGCAGGAGAGCGGGGCGCGCGGAGATCAGGAAGGAGTCGGCCGGAGCCGGTGACGCAGCTCACGCCGCGCGCCGGTGCACGAAACGAGGAGTTCCGTCGTCTACTCCAGTGCCGGGAACCGTTCACCCAGCCGCGAGAGGGAGCAGGTCTTGTCCAGCGTTATCGAGCAGTCCGTGCAGGCTCGCATGGTCGCGTCCGCACCGCGGATGGAGACCCTGCCCGCCACCTTGAGTTACGACCGTCAGTACCCCTTCGCCGTGCGTATGGCGTTCCCGGCCCCGGCGACCCTGGAAGGCACCGAGGTGTCCTGGGAGTTCTCCCGCGAGCTGCTGACCACCGGGGTGGACTCCCCCGCCGGGCAGGGCGACGTACGCGTACGGCCCTTCGGGTACGAGCGGACCGTGCTGGAGTTCCACGCCCCCGAGGGCATCGCCATGGTCCATGTGCGCACCGAGGAGCTGCGGCGCTTCCTCCAGCGGGCGCAGGAGCTGGTTCCGGTGGGCGACGAGCACCGCTATCTGGACCTGGACCGGGGTCTGACCGACCTGCTCGGCGGTCCCTGCTGACCCTCGGCGTAAATCCGGTTGCCGGGCCCGCGCCCCGGCCCTACCTTCGTGAACGTCCCTGTTGTCGCCGATCGGAGTAGGACGTTGCTGATCTGAGGTCCTGTGCACACCGTGCAGCGCCCGCCGCGCCCTGTCGTGGCTAAAGCGCCCGTGTGCGATCTCAGCTCCTTTCAGCCGTCCTTGTCGTTCCCGACGCACAACGGGAGTTCCGTATGTCTGCCACCGACACCCACATCAGCTGTGCCTCCCTCTCCTTCTCCTGGCCCGACGGCAGCGAGGTCTTCACCGACCTCGATCTGACCGTGGGCCCCGGCCGCACCGGCCTGATCGGCCTCAACGGCTGTGGCAAATCGACCCTGCTGCGGCTGATCGCCGGTGAACTCGCCCCACGGTCCGGGGCGGTCAGGACCCGTGGTGAGCTCGCCTATCTGCCCCAGGACCTGGTCCTGGACACCGCGCTGCGGGTCGACGAGGTGCTCGGCATCGCGGACCGGCGCGCGGCGCTCGACGCGGTCGAGGCGGGCGACGTCCGGGCCGAGCACTTCGCGGTGATCGGCGACGACTGGGACATCGAGGAACGGTCCTTCGCGGCCCTGGACGGGCTGGGCCTCGGGCATATCGGGCTCGACCGCACGATCGGGGAGATGTCCGGCGGCGAGTGCGTCCTGCTGCGGCTGGCCGCGCTGCTGCTGGACCGGCCCGGGGTGCTGCTGCTGGACGAGCCGACGAACAACCTGGACACGTACGCCCGTCGGCGGCTGTACGACGCGGTCGACGCCTGGACGGGGGCGCTGCTCCTCGTCAGCCACGACCGGGAGCTGCTGGAGCGGGTGGACCGGATCGCGGATCTGCGCGAGGGCTCGGTCACCTGGTACGGCGGGAACCTGTCGGCGTACGAGGAGGCGCTCGCCGTCGAGCAGGAGGCGGCGCAGCGGATGGTGCGGGCCGCCGAGTCGGACGTGCAGCGGCAGAAGCGCGAACTATCCGACGCACACGTCAAGTTGGCCCGTCGTAGGCGCTACGGGCAGAAGATGTGGGACACGAAGCGTGAGCCCAAGGTCATCATGGGGCAGCGCAAGCGCTCGGCCCAGGTGTCGGCCGGCAAGCACCGCATCCTGCAGACGGAGCGGCTGGCGGCGGCCGAGGAGCGCCTGGACGAGGCGGAGTCCGCGGTCCGGGAGGACGAGGAGATCCGGATCGAGCTGCCGGACACCCGGGTCCACCCGGGCAGCGAGGTACTGCTGCTGCGCGATCCGGTGCCGCCGTACGGGCCGGCGCTGCGGGGCGAGTTGATGGTGCGGGGCCCGGAGAGGATCGCGCTCACCGGGCGCAATGGGGCGGGCAAGACGGCGCTGCTCCGATTGATCGCCGGTGAGCTCGCGCCGCTCTCCGGCGAGGCGAGCCCGCTGGTCGCGACGGGGTTCCTGCCGCAGCGGCTGGATGTGCTGGACGACACGTCGTCGGTGGCGCGGAACGTGGCGCGGTCGGCCCCCGACCGTACGGAGAACGCGGTACGGGCGCGGCTGGCCCACTTCCTGTTCAAGGGTGCCGCGGCGGACCGCCCGGCGGGGACCCTGTCGGGCGGGGAGCGGTTCCGGGCGACGCTGGCGATGCTGCTGCTGGCCGATCCGGCGCCCCGGCTGCTGCTGCTCGACGAGCCGACGAACAGCCTCGACCTGGCGAGCGTACGGCGGCTGACCGAGGCGCTGGAGGCCTACCAGGGGGCGTTGATCGTGGCGAGCCACGACGTGCCGTTCCTGGAGTCGATCGGGATCACCCGCTGGCTCCGGCTCGACGGCGGGCTGCGGGACACGACGGCGGAGGAGGTGCGCGAGGGCCGCTGAGCTGAGGGGACGCCCGCGACGACGCGGCCACCGCCGGGACGCGGCGGGCCGGCACCACCGGGCCCGATGAGAGACACGTCCGGCCGTGCCTCTCATCGGGCCTCGGGCCACCTCGCCGGAGCCTGACGGATCGCAGGCATCGGCGGGGTCTGGCCCGCCGCAGGGGCCGGCCACGCGAGGTCGTCGATGGCGAGCCACGGCGCGGCGGCCACGGCTGTGGGGGTCACTCCGGTGAAAGCCCTGACCTCGCGGTGGAGATGGGCCTGATCGGCGTACCCGCTCGCGACCGCCACCCGGGCGGCGGCGTCGCCCGCCGCGAGGAGGTGGGCAGCGTGGTCGAAGCGGATCAGCCGGGCGGCGTGCTTCGGGGCGAGGCCGATCTGGGACCGGAACCGGGACCACAGGCGCTTGCGGCTCCATCCCACCGTGTCCGCCAGACTGCCGACGCCCATCCGACCCCGGCCGGCGAGCATCAGCCACCAGGCGGCAGCCACCTCCGGATCGGGCGACGGTCGCGCGTTGAGCCGTCGGCCGATGGCATCCGCGGCGATGGTGAACCGCTCGTCCCAGGACCCGGCCCGCCGCAGCCTGTCCTCGATCCGCCCGGCGTCGCGGCCCCAGACGTCCTCCAGGGGGACGACCGCTCCGCCGAGGTCGGTCGAGGCGCCGAGCACCGCAGCCGCCAGGACCGGCGACAACCGGATCTGAAGGCACTCGACCTTCCCGTCCGCACTGCCTCCGAACCGCAGGGCGCCCGATGCCAGTCCCACGACCGTGCTGCCGCGTTCGCGCCGGCCGTGGGCGTCGCGGACCAGGCCGTCCCCCTTGCTCAGATCCAGCAACAGCGTGACCGAGGGGTGCGCGACCATGGCGATGTCCACGTGGAGCGGAGCGAGTTGGCGGAACCCGGCCATGGTGACCCCCGGGAGCCGGCTCCGCTGCCGGGGCACGGCGACTTCCACCGACGCCCAGTCGGGGGGTGGTTCGGTCGGCTTCACGGCACCAGGCTAAGGGGTCAGCGGCCCGTCGCCGCGAACCGCAGCAGCAGCTCGCCGGTCTCCTCCGGCGCTTCGAGCGGGGGGAAGTGTCCGACGTCCGGCAGCAGCTCGACTCGCGCCCTCGCTGCCGTGTCGTAGAGATGCGCCGAGGACGGGTCCCACCGGGGATCGGCGGCACCGAAGATCACCAGCACGGGGACGTCGAGCGCGCTCAGGCGCTCGGGGACGCTCCGCTCGGCGATATACGCGTTGTTCCGGCTCAGCACCGTCCTGAAGGTGCGGTAGCCGATGACCCGTACTTCGGCGACAAGGTCGTCCGGGACGTCCACCGGGCGGTGGCACACAGAGGTCACCCCCCGGCGGAGCATCGCGTCGGAGCGCACTCTCCACAGCAGCGGACCGAGCGGCGGGGCGATGAGAGCCCGGAGGAGGACGGGCTGCGGAAGGAGCGCGTCGGGACGGGGACCGCTGCTGACCAGCGCGAGGGACGCCACCAGGTCCGGGCGCTGTTCGGCGAGGGCTGTGGCGATGTAGCCGCCGCTGGAGTGCCCGGCCACCATGACCGGGCGCAGGCCGAGTTCGTCGAGCGCCGCGGCCAGGCGGGCCGCCTGCTCGTGCACCTCGTACGACGCCGCGGGAGGGGACTGGCCGTGCCCCGGGAGGTCGACCCGGACGACGTGGTGCCGTCCGGCCAGGGCCCGCACCACCCGGCCCCAGGAGCTGCCCGAGGCACCCGATCCGTGGATGAGCAGGAGCGGCGGCGCCTCACGGGGGCCGTCGTGGACCACGTGCATGCCCTGCACGTACGTGCTGTCGTGGATACGCATGCACGCGAGGATGGCGGAGCCGGTGGCCCACGGTCTTGTACGAATGTCGTCGCTGCGCATATCGCCACAGGCAGGGTCGTCACAGGCCCGCGCGGCTGGCCGCCGTTCGGGGGCACGGTCCGGGCGCGTCTTCGGACCGGCCGAGAAAAGGCGACAGGAGCTGTCCGGTATCCCGCCTAGCGTCGCGACCATGAATCGCTTTCCCGAGCGCGAAGCGGCACCGGGCACTCCCGGCTCCGCGCACCGCGACATCGTCATCACCGGCGCACGCGAGAACAATCTGCGCGATGTCTCCCTCCGGATCCCCAAAGGCCGGATCACCGTCTTCACCGGCGTCTCCGGTTCGGGCAAGTCGTCGGTCGTCTTCGACACGATCGCCGTGGAGTCGCAGCGGCAGCTGAACGAGACCTTCACCTCGTTCCTGCGCAACCGGCTGCCGAAGTACGAGCGCCCGCACGTCGAGTCCGTCGAGGACCTGTCGGTGGCCATCGTGATCGACCAGAAGCCGCTGGGCGGCAATGTCCGCTCCACGGTGGGCACGGCGACCGACATCTGGTCGGTGATCCGGGTGCTGTTCTCCCGGTGCGGCACCCCGAGCGCGGGCGGAGCGACCGCGTACTCGTTCAACGACCCCACCGGGATGTGCCCGGAGTGCGACGGGGTGGGGCGCACGGTCCACCTGGATCTCGACCGGGCGATCGACCGGTCGAAGTCGCTGAACGAGGGGGCGCTGCTGCTGCCCGGTCTGTCGGTGGGCAGCTGGGAGTGGAATCTGTACGGCGGGTCGGGGCGGTTCGACAACGACCTGCCGATCGCCGAGTTCGGCGAGGAGGAGCGCCGGCTCCTGCTCCACGGCTCGGGGTTCACCGTCCGCGTCGACATGCGAACCGCTTCGGCGGACATGAAGTTCGAGGGGGTCGTGACCCGCTTCGAGCGGCTGTATCTCAAGCGCGACACCGCCTCGCTCTCCGAGAAGCGGCGCGAGGCGGCGGCCCGGTTCACCGTGGAGCGGGTCTGCGGGGCCTGCGGCGGGGCGCGGCTGAACGCGGCGGCGCTCGCCGCCCGGATCGACGGGCTCTCGCCCGCCGACTACGGGCGGATGGAGGTATCCGACCTCGTCGGCGTACTGGAGCGGATCGACGATCCGGTGGGCGGGCCCATCGCCGCCGCCGCGCGGGAACGGCTGGAGCGGCTGGTCGGCATCGGGCTCGGCTATCTGAGCCTGGACCGGGAGACCACGACCCTGTCCGGAGGCGAGGGCCAACGGCTCAAGATGGTGCGCCACCTGGGCAGTTCGCTCACCGGGCTGACGTTCGTCTTCGACGAGCCCAGCGTCGGCCTGCATCCGCGCGATGTGGGGCGACTGGGCGATCTGCTGGTGCGGCTGCGCGACAAGGGCAACACGGTGCTGGTCGTCGAGCACGACCCGGATGTGATGGCGGTCGCCGACCATGTCGTCGACATGGGGCCGCGGGCCGGTTCCGACGGCGGTCATATCGTCTTCGAGGGGCCGTTCGAGCGGCTGCGCGAGGCCGATACGCTCACCGGCCGGTCGCTGCGCCGCCGCACCCCGCTCAAGGGGACCGTCCGCTCCCCCACCGGGCAACTCCCGGTGCACGGGGCCGATCTGCACAACCTCAAGGGGCTGAACGTGTCGTTCCCGGCCGGGGTGCTGACCGCGGTGACGGGGGTGGCGGGATCCGGGAAGTCGACACTGGTGTCGCGGGTGTTCACGGCGGCGCACCCGGAGGCGGTGGTGATCGACCAGAGTGCGATCACCGCCTCGTCGCGCTCCACCCCCGCCTCGTACATCGGGGCGCTGGACGCCATCCGCAAGGTGTTCGCCCGGGAGAACGGCGTGGACGCGGGGCTGTTCAGCTTCAACTCCGCCGGGGCCTGCGCGGGCTGTTCGGGGCGCGGTGAGATCTCCACGGATCTGGCGTTCATGGATCCGGTCACCACGACGTGCCCGGCGTGCGAGGGCCGCCGGTTCCACGACGACGTGCTGAAGCACCGGGTCGCCGGCCGGTCGATCGTGGACGTACTGGAGATGACGGCGGCACAGGCGGTCGAAATGTTCGAGGACCGCGCGCTGCTGCGGAAGCTGCGGACGCTCGACGAGGTCGGCCTCACCTACCTGACGCTCGGGCAGCCGCTCAGCACGCTCTCCGGCGGCGAGCGCCAGCGGATCAAGCTCGCCACCCAGTTGCACCGCACCTCCAGCGTGTACGTGCTGGACGAGCCGACGACCGGACTGCACCTGGCGGACACGGGCGCGCTGGTGGATCTGCTGGACCGGCTGGTCGACGCGGGGAACACGGTGATCTGCGTGGAGCACAACCTGGATGTGGTCAAGCGGGCGGACTGGGTGATCGACCTCGGTCCGGACGGCGGCAAGGGCGGCGGGGAGCTGGTGTTCGAGGGGACGCCCGCCGATCTGCTCGCGCACCCGACGTCCGTCACGGGCCGATATCTGCGCCGGGATCCGGGGGTGGAATCACCGAATCCGGAGCGGTGAAAGGAGCGGTGGAAAGGGGGACACGGAAGGCTCCGGGGCACCTCTCACGCGCCTGTTCACCTGGGACTATGACTCCGTGTAGCCCGACCCTGCCGGGGACGGGCTTGGCTTTGGCCTTAACGTCGCCTTAACCTACGGTCACGTAACCTACGAAGCCGTAGGTAATTCTCCCGTCCCCAGGAGCTCCCCGTGACGATCACCTCTCCCCACCTCGGCAGTTCGAAGGCGTGGACCGACGCCCAGCTGCTGTACGCGCTGGAAGAGGTGGTGGAAAAGGAACTCAACCGCCATCTCAAGGTAGCCAAGGACTGGATGCCGCACGAGTACGTGCCGTTCTCCGACGGCCGCAACTTCCCCGGCATCTTCGAGGACGGTGACGCCTGGTCGCCGGACCAGTCCAAGGTCACCGACATCGGCAAGATCGCTCTCGTGGTGAACCTCCTCACCGAGGACAACCTCCCCAGCTACCACCACGAGATCGCCTCCCTGTTCGGCCGCGACGGCGCGTGGGGCACCTGGGTGCATCGCTGGACCGCCGAGGAGGGCCGCCACGGCATCGTGATGCGCGACTACCTGCTCACCTCGCGCGCTGTGGACCCGGACAAGCTCGAGCAGTTCCGCATGGCACACATGGCGGAGGGCTTCGAGTCGGACAACCGGCACTCGATGCTGCACTCCGTCGCGTACGTCGCCTTCCAGGAGCTGGCCACCCGCGTCTCGCACCGCAACACCGGCCACCAGTCGGGCGACCCGGTCTGCGACCGGATGCTGGCCCGGATCGCGACCGACGAGAACCTCCACATGGTCTTCTACCGCAACCTCCTGGGCGCCGCCTTCGAGCTGGCCCCGGACCTGACCATGCAGGCCGTGCGCGACGTCGTCGTCAACTTCCGGATGCCCGGCCACGGCATGCCCGGTTTCGAGCGGGCCGCCGCGCAGATGGCGATCGGCGAGATCTACAACATGCGCATCCACCACGACGACGTGATCCAGCCGGTGCTGCGCTTCCTGAAGGTCATGGACATCGACGGGCTCGGCCCGGAGGGTGCGAAGGCCCAGGAGGAGCTCGGTCTGTACATGGGCGGGCTGGACAGCGAGGCCTCGAAGTTCGACGAGAAGCTCGCCGCCCGCAAGGCCCGGTTGGTGGCGCGCGGCCGCGCCTGATCCCCGACCGGCGCCCCGGAGGGGCGCGCGTGCCCCCCGGGCCCGTGCCGTCACTCCTCGGCGGTGGCCTCGGCGTACGCCACGTCGCGTACGTCGTCCGAGGAGTGCTGGCGGAGCATCCGCAGCTGGGTGCGCCATGGTCCGGTCCACCCGGTGCGCAGGCCGCACGCCACGGTGAGTTCGGCCGCGAGCAGGCCCTCGGCAGGGTCCCCCGTCGCCGCCAGGCGAGCGACGACGAGCAGCAGGGTGTCGGGATCGCCGGCCTCCGTCCCCGGGTATCCGACGACACGCCTGCCGACGGTCTGCGCGGTCCTGGCCGCGAGCGCCGGGCGGCCGGTGTGCAGGGAGGCGAGCTCGACCAGCCCGGAATGCAGCGGATCCGGGTCCGCCGCCAGGTCCAGCGAGCGCGCGAGCAGGGCGACGGCGTCCGGCACGAGGTCGCGGTGGGCGGCCAGGGTCCGGCCGGCCTCCGCGAGCACCGCCGCGCCCTGCCGGTTGTTCGGGCCGGTCCGCAGCGACAGCGTTCTGGCGAGATGGCCGATCCGGCGGCGGGCGGGCCGGTCCCGCTCCGCCCCCGCGTCGTCCGCCGTCTCCCCCGTGGCCAGCAGGGACAGGACGCGGTTCAGGGCCCCGAGCGCGTCCGGAGTGGTCCGGGCCGCGTCCACGAGGGCGTCGGCGGCAGGGCGCCACCTGCCCCGCCGGTCCAGGTCGGTGACCGCCTCGACCAGGACCGCCGCCGCGTGCGGTGCCCAGGGCAGCCAAGGAACCAGCGCGGTGTGGGCGAGGGCGGCCAGCGTGTCGTCGTCGGTGCGGCACACGTCCTGGACCAGCCGCGCGTAGCGCGGCCGCAGGGCCGGGTCCAGCTCCGTCGGGTGCGCCCGCAACACCGCCACCCGCAGCGCGCGTTCGCCACCCGCCGCGTCCTTCGTCGCCTCCCACACGCGTATGTCGCCGAGCAGCTGCGTACCGGCGGCCACACAGGCGGCCCGCACATCGAGGTGCTGGTCCGGCTGCGCGTACGCGTCGGCGAGGAGGGCGGCCGCCTCCGCGCGGGGCAGCAGGGCGGCGGCGAGGCGGACCGTCTCCTTGCGGCTCGTCACCTTGCCGGTGCCGGGAGCCGTGCGGGCGGCGAGCAGCGGGGCCAGCCGGGAGGGCCGGGTGCGGGCGGCGGCCCGGCCCGCCGCGTACATGGCGACGCGCGCCCGGTCGTCGCCGGCCCGGGCGAGGAGGTCGGGCAGGGCGTCGGCGGGCCGGTCGGTGTACGTGAGGGCGGCGAGCGCGGCCTCGGCGATCACCACGTCCCGGTCATCGGTCCAGGGCCGTACGGCTTCGGCGCCCCGCCCGGGTATGCGGGCGAGCTGTCCCAGGGCGGCGGTGCGCAGGTGGAGCGGCAGCTTCTCGTCCGCCAACGTGCGCTCCACCGCGCGCTGCGCGGACCGCTGCTGACGGGGCGTCCAGCGCTCGGCTCCGGCGGCCTCGACGGTCCAGGGCGTGCCGGGCGCGAGGAACCGGCCCCGGGGCGGCGTCCCGTCGAGGTACGTCCCCAGCAGGTCCGTCCGCCGGCCCGTCACGACCCGCCGGACCTCCGGGAGCGCGACGGCGGACGGGTGCCGGGCCAGCAGCCGTTCGACCCGCTCGTCGCGGCCGGCCGGGGCCCGGAGCCAGAGGGCGGCCGCGCTCCGGGCGGCAGCGGGCCCGCCGTAGTTCACGGCCTGCCACAACAGCTCCTGGAGGCCGGGCATGGCGTCGGCGCGGCGGCCCACGGCGCGGGCGAGCGCCAGGACGAGGCCGTAGTCGGACCGCTCCGCACCCGCTTCCAGCCAGGGCCGCAGCGCGTCGAACACGATGTGCTCCTGGCCCCGGCGCAGGGTCCGGTCCAGGCGGCCGAAGTCGGCGCTGCCGCTGCTGCCGGTGATCCGGACCAGGGTGCGCAGCGCCCAGTTGAGCAGGTCGCGCTGGCCGGTCACCGCGTGCTCGCGCAGCACGCCGACGGCCAGCGAGCCGAGGGCGGAGCGGGTGGTCGGGGACGAGTCGCGGGCCTCCACGGCGTCGGCGGCGACGCGGTCGAGCAGGGGCTCCACCGCGTCGGTGAACAGGGCGGGTTTCACCCCGGCCAGGGCGGTGAGGGCAGCGGAGCGGACGGGGTCCTGTTCGTTGCGCAGGCGCTGCAGGTCCTCCAGCACGGTGGCGGCGGAGGCCGGATCGCCGGAGCGTCCCGCGCTGCCGACGAGCAACGACCAGGCCGTGGCGCGGTCGTCGGCGGCGGGCCCGCGGGTGGCGGCCAGGAGCTGGTCGCGTCCCTCGGCGAAGGGGAGGTAGGACGTGGCGAGGAGGACCGCCGCGTCGGCCCCGCGGTCACGGGCCCGCTCCGCCGTCCGCCGCGCTACGGCGGCGACCTGGTTACGGGGCAGCGCGTCCAGCAGCCGGGTGTCGACGGTGGCCTCCGAGGCTCCCTCGCCCCTGCCCTCGGTGACCGCCTCGTGGAGCGCGGTGCGGCGGGCGGGCGGCAGGGCGCACAGGAGCCGGGGCAGCGAGCCGGCCGGTTGCGGCGCGCTGCGGCCCAGTTCGACGAGGAGCGCATCGGGCACGGCGCGGACCAGGCGGCGCAGCTGGGTGCCGCTGAGCGCGCGGTGCACCTGCGCGCAGACGTCCGGCCTGATGGCGAGGCGGGCGACACGGGCCGGGTCGGCGGCGACGAGGTGCCCGAAGGGGCCGTACAGGGCGGCCGGGAGCCGGGTGGGGCCGAACCTCTCGAGGAGGTCGAGCACCCGGTGCGGAAGGGCCGGGATCGCGGCAGCGATACCCCGGGGGTGCCCGAACCCCTGCCACCAGGAGTCCCGCGCCGCCGCGGGGAGGTCCGCCAGCTCCTCCTCGGCGGAGTCCAGGACCGGTCCGGGGTGGTGGTGGCCGAGCGAGGACCAGCAGGCGGTCGAGCGCCGCAGTTCCGGCAGCAGCCTCTCGACCGTCGAGGCCGAGCAGCCGGGCAGCAGGCGGGCCGCCTCGATGTCACCGTGGGTGCCGCGCACCGCGATGACCAGGTGGTCGGCGAGCGCGGTGCGGCGCTCCGCGATGATCGCCCGCACGAGGTGCCGGCGCACGACGGCGGGCGCGTCGGCGAAGGCCCTCTCGTACGCCGTGTCCGGCACCCCGATGGTCCGGGCCGCGCGGAGGGCGTGCCCGCGCACCACGGCGTCCTCGTCGGCGAGACGCTCGCCGATCCATTCGGCGTCCCTGCCGACCGCGGCGGCGATCACCGCGATCCGGCGCTCGTACGGGTCGCCGTCCGCCAGTTCGTCGAGGACGACGCGCAACGCCCCCTGGGCGGCCAGTCGGCCTGCCCGCAGCGCCAGTTCGCTCATACGCCCCGCATGGGGCAGCGGTTCGAGCGCGTCGAGCAGGGTGGCGGCGAGGGCGAGCGGCGATGCGTCGGTCATGGCCCGATTGTGCCGGTCCCGACCCGGACACCCCAGGGAGTTTCCCGAACACCGAGGAGGTTGGTGGTGCGTGTGTGCGACCTGGGGCGTTCAGCCCAGGTCGCGGCCTTCTCTGCGGAGCCGCTCGCGCTCCTTCTCCGACAGCCCGCCCCAGACGCCGAACCGCTCGTCGTTGGCGAGGGCGTACTCCAGGCAGGCGAGGCGCCCTTCGCAGGCGTTGCACAGTTGCTTGGCCTCTCGGGTCGAACTGCCCGGGGCCGGGAAGAAGAACTCGGGCCCCGCCTGCGCGCACAACGCGGTCTCCTGCCAGGCGAGTGCGTCGTCGCTCACGGTATTGATCAGCATGGAGCCCACGGTGCCCGGTGGCGATAAACAACCGATCAACGACTCATCAATCCGGCGAACGCCCCGGAGCCGCCGGGGGTCGCCGGCCCCCCGCTACTGCCTCGGCTCGGGCTTCATGACCGCGAAGGCCGCCCCGTACGGATCGGCGATGTTGGCCATCTTTCCGACGCCGGGCACCTCCATGGCGGCCAGGGTCTCCGTGCCGCCGAGCCGCTTCGCCGCGGCCACCGTGGCGTCGACGTCGGCCACGGCGAAATACGGCAGCCAGTGGGGGCCACGGGCCGCCTCGGACGGGACGTCGCCCATCCGGACCAGGCCGCCGAACGACGCCTCCGGCCCGGCTCCGGCCGGGTGGACCGTGGTGTAGGTGTAGTCGGTGCCCTGCACCTTCAGCTCGTCGGTCCCCCAGCCGAAGACGCCGGCGAAGAACGCGGCTGCCCCAGGGACGTCGGAGGTGTACAGCTCGGCCCAGAGGAACGAGCCGGGCTCCTGGACGATGCCGAAGCCGGGGTGCTCCTTCGGCTGCCACACACCGAAATAGGCTCCGGCCGGGTCGGTGAAGCCGCCCATGCTGCCGAAGTCCAGGACGTCCATCGGCTCGAACGCGGCGCTGCCGCCCGCCCGCTGCACCGCGGCAGCGGTGGCGGCGACGTCGGGCGACTGGAAGGAGACCGACCAGGCGCTCGGGGATTCCTCCTCGGACACCGTCATCACACCGCCGACGTACCGGCCGTCCAGGGTGAGCATCCCGTAGCCACCGACTTCGGGGCCGCCGGGGATCAGGGCCCATCCGAACAGCTCCCGGTAGAAGGCGGTGGCCCCGTCGAGATCGGGAGTGCCGAGATCGACCCAGTTGGGCGCTCCGTCGAGGAAGGTGGGGCTGATCATGGCGTGCTCCTCAGTCGATCCGGGTGGTCCTGCTCGTCGTGTGCTGCCGGGTGATTCCTTCCGTTCCGAGTCTTGCACCGGGCACTGGCAACCGCAGTCCGCACGGGGCCGACCGGGGCGCGGCCCACCGGCGGCGATCGCGTCCGCCGTGCGGCCCAGGGTAGGCAGCGTGTGCCTGCCGGGGCGAAGCGTTGCCCCGGCGCGTCGCCCGCCGGTGGGCGCGACCGGGCCGGGAGTGTCCGTGGAGCGTGGCACGATGGCGGGGAGGCCTCAGGAGCCGGAAGAGCGGGGTCCCGGGGCGGGTGGGACACCCCCTCGGGAACAGAAGGACGTGGATGAAGCAGAGCGGGGCGGCGGGCGGCACACTCGCGCGCGGGGCCGCCGGGAGCCCGGTGCCGACCGGTGGCGCGGCCCGTGAGCTGCTCGCGCGGGCGGAGCGGCTGCTGGAGAGCGCCCGTGCCGTGCCGGCGGACCGGGTGAACGCCGTGGCCGCCGTACGTTCCGTGCTCGATCCGCTCCTCGACTCCCTGGTGGTGCGGGAGTTGGCCCACATCCCCGTCTCCCGGCTCAAGGACGTCACGGAGGGGCGGCTGCGTCTCGGGGCGCTGGAGCAGGCCGGGTTCGGCACGGTCGGCCAGGTCCACGGCACGGACCGCTACGAGCTCCGGCAGATTCCCGGGGTCGGCGCGCACACCGCCGACCAGGCGCTGGCCGCCGCCGGGCAGATCGCCCACGCCGTGCGGGACACCGTCTCGGTGCGGATCGACGTGGACGCCCCGGACGACGCGTCCACCGCGCTGGTGATCGCCCTGCACCGGCTGGTCATGGCCGGTGCGGACGCGCGGCGGGCGGTGGACGCGGCCGGGCGGCTGGCCGAACTGCTGGGCCCGCGGGTGGAGGTGGCCGCACCGGGCGGGAGCAGGCTGCGGATGCTGTTCACCCGGCGGGAGGCGCGGGCTCGGGTGCGGGAGGCGCTCGACGCGGTGCGGTCCGCCGTGGCGGACGCCGTGGAGCGGGGGCTGCCGGTGCTCTTCGCGCAGGCGTCGGCCGACCTGCTGCGCTCCCCGGCGTCGCCCGCCGAGGCCTGGGTGGACTTCGAGCTGCGGTCCGCCGAGTACTACAGCCTGTTGGCGGAGCTGTCCGGCAGCGGTCCCGACCGGGACGCCGCCGAGGGGTTCCTGCCCGCCGGGATCGCGGACCGGGTGCGTGCGCTGCGGCTCGACGACACGCATCTGCGGGTGTCCCTGCGCGGCTACCAGGCGTTCGGGGCGCGCTTCGCGCTGGCGCAGAAACGGGTCGTCATCGGGGACGAGATGGGCCTCGGCAAGACCGTCCAGGCCGTCGCCGCCCTCGCCCATCTCGCCGCCCGGGGCGAGACCCACTTCCTCGTGGTGTGCCCGGCGAGCGTGCTGATCAACTGGACCCGGGAGATCCGGGCCCGTTCCGCCCTGCGCGCCGTTCCGGTGCACGGGGCCGAGCGCGCCCGGGCGTTCGCGGACTGGCGTGAGACGGGCGGGGTCGCGGTGACCACCTTCGACGCGCTGCACCTGCTGCCCGAGGGGGCGGCGGCCGCGGTGCGGCCCGGGATGCTGGTGGTGGACGAGGCGCACTTCGTGAAGAACCCCGAGGCCCGCCGGTCCCGGGCGGTCGCGGGCTGGGCGGAGCAGGTGGAGCGGGTGCTGTTCCTGACCGGCACCCCGATGGAGAACCGGGTGGAGGAGTTCCGCAGTCTGGTGCGCCAACTGCGCCCCGAACTCGCGCCGTCGGTGAGCACGACGCACGGCGCGGCCGGTTCGCGGGCCTTCCGGCGGGCCGTGGCGCCGGCCTATCTGCGCCGCAACCAGGTGGACGTGCTGGCCGAGCTCCCGGCGCTGGTCCAGGTGGACGAGTGGGAGGAGTTCGGGGGCGAGGACCGGGAGGCCTACCGCGAGGAGGTCGCCTCCGGGCGGTTCATGCGGATGCGCCGGGCCGCCTACGCCGTGCCCGGGACCTCCGCCAAGCTGGAGCGGCTGCGCGAACTGGTCGGCGAGGCACGGGACAACGGTCTGAAGGTGGTCGTGTTCTCCTACTTCCGCGAGGTCCTCGCGGCGGTCGGCGACGCCCTGGGCCCGGACGTCTTCGGGCCGCTCTCCGGAGGTGTCCCGCCGGCCCGGCGGCAGGAGCTGGTCGACGCCTTCTCCGCGGTGGAGGGGCACGCGGTGCTGCTGAGCCAGATCCAGGCGGGCGGCACGGGCCTGAACATGCAGGCCGCCTCCGTGGTCATCCTGTGCGAGCCGCAGATCAAGCCCACCCTGGAGCACCAGGCCGTCGCCCGCGCCCATCGGATGGGGCAGGTGCGTACGGTCCAGGTGCACCGGCTGCTCGCCACGGACAGCGTCGACCAGCGCCTGGTGGAGCTGCTGGCCCGCAAGGACCGGCTCTTCGACGCGTACGCCCGGCGCAGCGACCTCGCGGAGACCACCCCGGACGCGGTCGACGTCTCCGACGCCGAGCTGGCCCGGCGCATCGTCGAGGAGGAGCAGCAGCGGCTAGGGCCTGTCTGACCATTCCCGTCGTCGCCCGCAGGGCGGCCGCGGCGTCAGGTGCGTGCTCTCGGCATGCCGGCCCCAGATCCTCGTACTGGACCGTACTTGGGTGTGGAACCGGTGCGGCGAGAGTGCGTGCCTGGCGTCGTGAGGCAGACGGAAAGGGTCGGACAGGCCCTGGCGGGCGACGCGGAATGTCCGTGAGCGGGCCCGCACCCTCCGCGGGCCCCGCGACGGACGGGGTCAGTGCTGGTGCTCCTCCGCACCCGCCTCGGCGTCCTTCGCGGCGGCCTTGTCCGCGCTCTTCTTCTCGGCCTTCTCCCCGGCCTCCTTCTCCGTGCCTCCGGCCGTGTGGTGGTGGGGGTCGTACCCCGGGATCGTGCCGTCGGCCTTCTTGATCAGCAGGAGGCCCGCCATCCCCATGTCGGAGTGGCTCTGGACGTGGCAGTGGTACATCCACGCGCCCGCGCCCACGCGTTCGCCCGCGATGATCTGAAGGCCGAAGGAGTCGGCGGGGCCGCAGATCTTGTTGTCGATCACCCGGCTGGGGTCGTCGGGGCCGGTGAGGATGCCGGTCCGGTTGTCCGCCCAGCGGTGACCGTGGATGTGGAACGTGTGGTAGTACTCGCCGTGCGTGATCATCACGAATTCGAGCCGGTCACCCACCGTGGCCTCGAAGTTGACGCTGTTGTGGGCCGTCTTGTTGTTGATCATCATGTCGTTGAAGACGACGGTGCACGTCTGGTCGGGCAGGATGTCGCCCTTGCGGCGCACGACGACCGGCCCGTAGAGCCCTTTGCGGATGCCGCCGGTGCCGTGGTCCGTGCCGACGACGTGGTCGTGGTAGTGCCAGTAACCCGCACTGCCCGGTTCGTAGGTGCCGTCCTTGCGGCGGCCCGGGGCGTGGGTGCGCCAGGTGTAGGTGCGGGTGCCGCCGGGTTCGACGTGGCTCTTGTTCATCCGGGTGCCGTCGTTGGCGATGTCGTAGTCCACGCCGTGCACATGGAGGCTGGCGTCGACGTCGGTGAGATTCTCGAACTCGATGTGGACCGTGTCGCCCTCGTTCAGCTCGATGAGGGGGCCGGGGATCGAGGCCTTGCCCTTCTCGAAGCCGTACCCCAGTTCGCCGTTGGGCAACTTCTCTGCGTACATCTTCAGTCGGCGTGTGACGCCGCCCGCCGGGGCCGTACGCGGCGGGTTCTCGGCCGAGCTTGCCTCCACCGCCCCGAGCGACAACGATGTCACCCCCGTGGCGGCCGCAGCCGCGCCACCGACCAGCATCCGCCGGCTGAAGGTCCTTCGGTCCATGTCGAACTCCCCACTGCGATAAGGAAACTGGCGACGTCGCCGGTACGGAACAGGGCTCATGGGATCCCCGGAACGGGCCACACCGTAGTCGGGGCCACTCCGTTTATCCACACTCAGGACAAAGTTCGTGCGATTGCTGCCGTAGCTATTGGCGGACCGCGAAAAGAGGTCTAGCTTCGTGCGCTGTCGCAGTGAATCAAGAGGCAGTGAGTCAAGAGCAGTCGAGTCCAGAGCTCTGAACGAAGAGTGAGCAAGCCACAGTCACCGAGAGGTGCAGTGACCACAGAGGGGTGGGTGACCACATGCAGCGCGCATCACATCACCGGTCCAGATCACGACGCGGCCTCGCGGCGGCCGTGGCGGCCGGCGCACTGACCGTGTCCATGCTGGGCAGCGGCGGCCCGGCCAGCGCGGATCAGTCGCCGGACCGGGTCCTGGTCGAGAAGATGGCGACAACGTTGTCCCTGCCATCCCCGCCGGGAGCGAAGAACCAGGTCAAGGTGCTGGTCTTCCACGCCTCCGCGGGCGACGAGGCACCGTACACCGACGCCGGGATCGCGGCGATCGAGAAGATCGGGCAGACCGGCCCGGAGGCCCAGCGGTTCACCACCGTGGCCACCGCCGACCCGAAGGTCTTCACCAACGGCAAGCGGCTCGGCTCCTTCCACGCCGTCGTCTTCCTGACCGGCGGGGGCGACGTCCTCGACCCGGAGCAGGAAGCGGGCCTGGAGGCATACATGGAGGCCGGCGGCGGCTTCCTCGGCGTCCATGACGCGGCGCGCACCGAGCCGTACTCGGACTGGTTCACCGGTCTGGTCGGGGCCCGGCCCGCGGCGAACAGCCCGGCGTCCGTACAGCGGGCGACCGTGGAGATCGGGGACCGGGTCCACCCGGCCACCAAGAGCCTGCCGCTGGAGTGGAAGCGCCCCGACAAGTGGCTGAACTGGACGAAGAACCCGTCCGGTGACGTACACACCGTGGCGCGCGTGCGGGAGTTGACGTACAAGCCGGGTGAGAGCGCCAACGGCTGGGACCATCCGGTCTCCTGGTGCCGCGACTACGACGGCGGCCGCTCCTTCTACACCGCGATGGGCGGCACGGCGGACAGCTTCGCGGAGACCGACTTCCGCGACCATCTGCGCGGGGCGCTGTCCTGGACGAACCGGACCTCGCAGGCCGACTGCAAGGCGACGATCACCTCCAACTACACGGCCGAGCGGGTCACGCAGCCCAACCAGCCGGGCCAGAACGACCAGATCGGCGAGCCGCACGGCCTGGTGACCGCGCCGGACGGGCGGGCCTTCTACATCGGGCGCGGCGGGGCCGACAGCTCCCAGCCGGTCGTCACCGACTGGGCCGACCCGAACATCGGCAAGGGCAAGGGCGAGGTCCACGTCTACGACCCGAAGACCAAGAAGGTCACCCTGGCCGGTGCTCTGGACGTCTTCGGCAACAAGGGCGGCGGCGACGAACTGGTCAAGAACGAGGAGGGGTTGCTCGGCATCGAGCTGGACCCCGACTTCGCGTCCAACGGCTGGGTCTACCTGCACTACACCCCGCACGCGAAGATCGACCGCGACAAGCGCATGGCGACCCGTCAGGTCTCGCGCTTCACCTTCGACTCCGCGGCCAACAAGCTGGACCTGGCATCGGAGAAGGTGCTGCTGGGCTGGCCGGTGCAGATCAACAGCTGCTGCCACGCGGGCGGCGGCCTGGCGTGGGACTCGCAGGACAACCTGTACATCGCGACCGGTGACAACAACTCCTCCGGCTTCAGCGACGGTTACTCCGGCAACAACCCGCAGCCGAACTACAAGGGCGTCTCCTTCGCCGACGCGCGGCGCACCGCCGGCAACACCAACAACCTGAACGGGAAGATCCTGCGGATCCACCCGGAGGACGACGGCACGTACACACTGCCGTCCGGCAACCTCTTCACCGGCAAGGAGCCGGACGAGGGCGGCGGCAAGACGCGCGGCGAGATCTACGTGATGGGCGTGCGCAACCCGGCCCGGATCTCGATCGACCCCGCGACGGACACGCTGTACGCGGGCTGGGTCGGCCCCGACGCGGGTGCGCCGTCCACCACCTGGGGCCCGGCGAAGTACGACACGTTCGCCGCGATCACCAAGGCGGGCAACCACGGCTGGCCGTACTGCATGGGCAACAACCAGCCCTACCGGGACCGCAATCTGCCCGACCCGACCAAGCCGCTGGGCTGGTACGACTGCAAGGCCCCGAAGAACGAGTCGCCGAACAACGACGGCCTGGTGAAGCTGCCGCCGGTGACCCCGAACACCATCTGGTACTCGCCGCAGGGCGGCGGGGTCGACTACCCGCGCGACGCCAACGGCGTACCGAGCTACAAGCCGGAGGAGGGCAAGCAGCTGCTGCCCTGGCTCAAGGGCGGCGGTCAGGCCACGATGAACGGCCCGGTCTACCGCTACGACGCGCAGAGCGAGTCCGCCGCCAAGTGGCCGGCCTACTGGGACGGCAAGTGGTTCGTCGGTGACTTCTACGACGACACCCAGCCCCGGCACGCCGTGCTCACCGACCCGAAGACGGTCGGCAAGGGCGGACTGCCCACGCACGCAGAGTCGTTGAAGAAGATCATCCCGGTCGGAGCGGACGGCATCCGCAATCTGATGGACTGGAAGTTCGCTCCGGACGGTTCGCTGTACGTCCTGGACTACGGGCGCGGCTTCTTCACCTCTGACTCCAAGTCCGCTCTGTGGCGCGTGTCGTACAAGGGCGGCGGCGCGACGCCGGCCGCCGCGGATCTCGTGGATAAGGCGGCGGCGAAGTGAGACATCGTCCGTACCTCGCACGCAGGCGGCATCGTCCGCCGAGCTTCTGGGTGGCCCTGCTGGCCTCCCTCCTGATGGTCCTCGGGCTGACCTCGACGGCCGCATACGGAAAGGGCGGCGACGCTCCCGAGGCCAAGGCCGCCGACCAGGTGCTGACCTGGACCGCGGGCGACCCGATCGACCACTATCTGACCGCGCCCGAGACGGCGGTGGCCGGCAAGGCGACCATCGTCTTCGAGAACAGCACGGCCACCGGCAACACGACGAGCATGCCGCACACGCTGACGTTCAGCACGTCGGACCCGGAGCACAACCAGGACGTCCAGCTGAACATCCTGGCCAACCCGAGTGACTCGGAAGGCGGCAAGCACAGCGTCGAGGTCACGCTCACTCCCGGCACGTACCTCTACTCCTGCACGATCCCGGGCCACGGGCAGATGAAGGGCGTGCTCACCGTCACCGAGGGCGGCGGCGGCGATGACACCGAGGCCCCGGCGACCTCGGCGAAGGTCGACGGCGACCAGAACGGCGACGGCGCGTACATCGGCCAGGCGTCGGTGACCGTCGAGGCCACCGACGCGGGCTCCGGCGTCGACACGATCGAGTACGCGCTCGGCGCGGACGGCGAGTGGCAGCCCTACACCGCGCCCGTCGTGGTGGACGAGGTCGGCGACCACACGGTCCGCTACCGGGCCACCGACAAGGCGGGCAACGCGGCCGAGGAGAAATCCGTCGACTTCGCGGTGGCCGCCCCGCCGACCGACGACGAGACGCCGCCGGAGACCTCGGCGACCGTCACCGGCGAGAAGGACGACGCGGGCGCGTATCTGGGCATGGCCACGGTCACCGTGACCGCGTCCGACACCGGGTCCGGCGTCAACACCATCGAGTACGCGCTCGGCGCGGACGGCGAGTGGCAGCCCTACACCGCCCCGGTGATGGTCCACGAGGTGGGCGAGCACACCCTCCGCTACCGGGCCACCGACCGGTCGGGCAACGTCGCGGACGAGAAGTCGGTCGACTTCACCGTGGTGGAGCCGCCGTCGCAGGACCAGACGGCTCCGGAGACCTCGGTGAAGGTCGAGGGCGACAAGAACAGCGACGGCGCGTTCATCACCAGCGCCAAGGCCACCGTCACCGCGACCGACGACGACTCGGGCGTGGACAGGGTCGAGTACAGCCTCGACGGCGGACCGTACCTCGCGTACACCACCCCGGTGATCGTCGACCGCGTCGGCCACCACTCCATCGCCCACCGGGCGACGGACAAGGCGGGCAACACCTCCGAGTCGAAGAAGGTGTCGTTCACCATCGCCCGGGGCGGCGGGGTCCCCGCGCCGAACTGCGCGGAGTTCGACGAGCGGCACACCGTCTTCGTCGGCACGATCGACACGGGCGTCCCGAACCGGATCACCCGCAACCGCTGCACGATCAACGAGCTGATAGAGGACGAGAAGGACTGGTCCTCCAACGCGCTGTTCCTCAAGCACGTGACGGCGGTCCTCGACAAGCTGAGGACGGACGGCGTGATCGACCAGCGCGAGCGCAAGGCCATCAACCAGGCCGCCAAGCAGTCGGGCATCGGCAAGCCGGGCCAGTCCGAGGGCTACACCAAGCTCTTCGACGGCACGGCGGCCTCGCTCGCCAAGTGGGAGCAGGTCGGCGGCGGCGCGTTCGGGCTGAACGAGGAGGAGGGCTCGATCACCAGCTCCACCACGGTGGACGGCATGGGCATGCTCTGGCTGCCGACCCGTGCGTACGGGGACTTCTCGCTGAAGCTCCAGTGGCGGGACGACGCCCCGGGCTCGGGCAACGCCAACGGCGGGGTCTTCGTCCGCTTCCCGAAGGTCCACGACCACCCGGAGGAGTCGCGTCCGGAGTGGGTCGCCATCAAGTACGGCCATGAGATCCAGGTCAACGACCGGCCGGACGGCGACATGTACAAGACCGGTTCGGTCTACGGCTTCGACCGGGTGGGCCTCGGCGGCGCCGGGGTCACGCCCAAGGGCACCTGGAACGACTACGAGATCAAGGTGGTCGACCAGCACTACGAGATCTACCGCAACGGTGTCCTGATCAACGAGTTCGACAACACCGGTGGTCAGCTCTTCGAGCCGCCGCGGGGCGATGACCCGGGCACCGACGGCCGGCGGTTCGCCTCCGGTCACATCGGGCTCCAGGTCCACGGCGTCACCGACGTCATCTCGTACCGCGACATCCGCATCAAGGAGCTGTAACCCGCAAGGAAGGATCTCAGGTGGCCGCGGCCGCATGCTCAGGCGTGCGGGCGCGGCCTCCCGGGTGCCGGTGCCGCCACACCCAGAAGACCGTGCAGGAGACCAGCGCCCAGGCGGCGAGCACCAGGTACGGGAAGACGAATTGGTGGCCCTGGTAGTACACGGCGGTGTGCTGGGCGTTGACGGACGCGCCCGGCGGCAGCCAGCGGCCGATGTGTCCGAGCGCCGAGGGCAGCAGCGGCCAGGAGACCGCCCCGCCGGAGGACGGGTTGCCGAGCAGCACCATGACGCCCCAGGTGGGGATCATCGCCCAGCGGCCCATCAGGGTGTTGAACATGGTGAAGACCATGCCGGAGGTGAACATCGTGAAGGCCAGGATCAGCCAGGACTGCACGAACGGCAGATCCACCGCCCCGAGCCACCAGTCGACGGCCGCCGCGATGGCGAACCCGCCGAGCAGTGCGTACGCGGCGGTGAACGCGATGCGCTCGGCCGGGTTCAGGCCATGGGCGTGCACGCTGAGCTGGATCGCGCCGAGGAAGCCCATGATCACGGCGGCCAGCGAGATGTAGAACAGGGCGAGCCCGCGCGGGTCGCCCTCCTGGAGCGGCTTCACGTCCCGGACGGTGACCTCGACGCCGGTGGCGTCACCCACCTTCAGCCCCGCCTCCCCCAGCAGTTCGGCCACGGAAGCGCCCGAGGCCGCGGCCACGTCGAGTGCGACTCCCCCGTCGGACGCGCGCACGATGGCGAAGACCCTCTGCTCGTCGAGGGCGCGGCGGGCGTCGGCGACGTCCGGGTAGTCGTGGAGTTCGAGCGAGGCGTCGAGGGCCTTCTCCATCCCCACGACGAACGCCTCGCCGCGCTCCACCTCCGGCTCGGTGACCAGGGCCGCCGGGATCCGGTGCGGAGTGGGGTTCGCCATCGCGTACGTGTAGGAGCCGGCGAAGAGACCGGCCGCTGCGGCGACGATGAGGACGAGGACGGTCGCGGGGAGGAACGGGCTCTTCTTGTACGCCTCCCAGCGTTCGCGCAGGGTGAGTGGCCGCCCGTGGGCGCCGTGCCGGTCGCCGCCCTCGCTCACGCCATCTCACCGTCGTCGTCGTGGCGGGCGCGGCTGGGCTGGACGCGCTTGGGCTCGCCGGGCATCTTCGGGTACTCCGGCGGGTACGGCATGTCGCCGAGGCCGCGCTCCTTCTCGTCCCGGTCGGCCAGCTCCAGCAGCCCGTCGAGCCGGAACGCCTCCTGGTCCATGTCGGCGTGGACGTCACCCACTTCGGCGTAGCGCGCCGGAAGCGTGACCATGTCGAAGTCGCGCGGTTCGGCGTCGTCGATCTCCTCCCAGCGCAGCGGCGCGGAGACCGGGGCGTGCGGGAAGGGGCGTACGGAGTAGGCGGAGGCGATGGTGCGGTCACGGGCGGTCTGGTTGAAGTCGACGAAGATCCGCTCGCCGCGCTCCTCCTTCCACCAGGCGGTCGTCACCCGCTCGGGCATCCGCCGCTCCAGCTCGCGCCCGGCGGCGATGGCGGCGCGCCGCACCTCGACGAAGGTCCAGGCGGGCTCGATGGGCACGAAGACGTGCATCCCGCGCCCGCCGGAGGTCTTGGGCCAGCCGCGTACGCCGTGGTCCTCCAGGACCGAGCGCAGCTCGTGGGCGGCGGTGACGGCGTCGGCGTAGTCGGTGCCGGGCTGCGGGTCCAGGTCGATGCGCAGCTCGTCCGGGTGGTCGGTGTCCCCGGCCCGCACCGGCCAGGGGTGGAAGGTGAGGGTCCCGAGGTTGGCGGCCCAGATCACGGCGGCGAGCTCGGTCGGGCAGATCTCGTGGGCGGAACGGCCGCTGGGGAAGGCGATCTTGGCGGTGGGGATCCACTCGGGGAGGTTCTTCGGGGCGCGCTTCTGGTAGAAGAAGTCGCCCTCCACCCCGTCCACGAAGCGCTGGAGGGTGGTCGGACGGTGATTCAGGGCGCGCGTGATCCCGGGGCCGACGGCCAGGAAGTATTCGGCCACGTCCCTCTTGGTGTAGCCCTTCTCCGGGAAGTACACCTTGTCCGGGTTGGACAGCCTCACGGCCCGTCCGCCCGCGTCCAGCTCCACCGCTGCTCCCATGACGGCCACCGTAGGCCGGTCGCACATATGCCGCACATCGGGAGACATGGGTGGGTGCGCGGTTCAGAATCGAGCCATGGACCTGCCGGTGATGCCGCCCATCAAGCCGATGCTCGCCAAGTCGGTGGCCGAGATCCCGCCGGGCATGGCCTACGAGGCGAAGTGGGACGGCTTCCGGGCGATCGTGTACCGGGACGGCGACGAGGTCGAGATCGGCAGCCGTACGGGCAAGTCGTTGACCCGCTACTTCCCCGACCTGGTCGACGCCGTGCGGGACAACCTCCCGCCGCGCTGTGTGATCGACGGGGAGATCGTCATCGCGCACGAGGGGCGGCTCGACTTCGAGCGGCTCAGCGAGCGCATCCATCCGGCGGACTCCCGGGTGCGGATGCTCGCCGAGCAGACCCCGGCGAGCTTCATCGCCTTCGACGTCCTCGCGGTCGACGACTCCTCTCTTCTCTCCACCCGGCAGGCGGACCGGCGGGAGGTGCTGCGGGCGGCGCTCTCCGGTGCGTCCGCGCCCGTGCTCCTCGCCCCGTCCACCACGGACATCGAGGTCGCCCGGGAGTGGTTCGACCGCTACGAGGGGGCCGGGCTCGACGGGATCGTGGCCAAACCGCTCGACCTCCCCTACCGGCCCGACACCCGGGCGATGTACAAGATCAAGCACGAGCGGACCGCCGACGTCGTGGTGGCCGGCTATCGCGAGCACAAGAGCGGCACGGTCGTCGGCTCGCTCCTGCTCGGCCTGTACGACGCCGACGGCGTGCTCCAGCACGTCGGGGTCTGCGCGGCCTTCCCGATGAAGCGGCGCGCCGAACTCGCCGAGGAACTCGCCCCGCTGCGGTGTGAGTTCGCCGCTCACCCGTGGGGGGCATGGGCGGACGCGGCGGCCCACGAGCAGTCCCGGCTGCCGGGGACGCAGAACCGCTGGTCGGGCAAGAAGGACCAGTCCTGGGTGCCGCTGCGTCCGGAGCGGGTGTGCGAGGTGGCCTACGACCACATGGAGGGCGACCGGTTCCGGCACACCACCCAGTTCCGTCGGTGGCGGCCGGACCGTTCTCCGGCCGGCTGTACGTACACGCAGTTGGAGGAGGTCGTCTCCTACGATCTCTCCGAGGTGCTGGCGGGCGGCTGACCGGGCCGCCGTGCCACCGGTCGCGGGCATGGACGGCGGCCTTCGGGGCACGTTCCGATGCGGGAGAGGGCCCACCCGCGACAGGGTGGGCCCTCTCCCACACCGGCTGATGTCGAGGCGAACGGGGACAGGGCGATGACCGAAGGACCGAACACCGACCCGGCGGAGCTGCTGAAAGGGCTGACCGTGGACGGCCGGCGCCCCGAGCAGCCCGTTCTGCTGGACGATCAGGGCCGCCCGATCGAGACGTGGCGGGAGAACTACCCGTACGACCGGCGGGTGCGCCGCAAGGACTACGAGCGGGACAAGCGCGTCCTCCAGATCGAACTGCTCAAGCTCCAGCGCTGGGTCCGGGAGAGCGGGCAGCGGCTGGTGGTCCTGTGCGAGGGGCGTGACGCCGCGGGCAAGGGCGGGACCATCCAGCGGTTCACCGAGCGGCTCAACCCGCGTGGCGCGCGTGTGGTCGCCCTGGAGAAGCCCACCGAGCGGGAGAGCGGGCAGTGGTACTTCCAGCGCTATGTGGCCCAGCTCCCGACCGCCGGGGAGATCGTCTTCTTCGACCGCTCCTGGTACAACCGGGCCGGCGTGGAGCGGGTGATGGACTTCTGCACCACCGAGCAGTACGAGCATTTCCTGCGGCAGGCCCCGCAGTTCGAGAAAATGCTCGTCGAGGACGGTGTGCTGCTGGTGAAGTTCTGGTTCTCGGTCTCGCGCAGCGAGCAGCGGACCCGGTTCGCGATCCGGCAGGTCGACCCGGTCCGCCAGTGGAAGCTGTCGCCGACCGACGTGGCCTCGTTGGACCTGTGGGACGAGTACACGGCCGCGAAGGTCGCGATGTTCCGGGCCACGGACACCGAGTACGCGTCCTGGACCGTGGTCAAGAACAACGACAAGAAGCGCGGCCGGCTGGAGGCGATGCGCAGTCTGCTGTGGCGTCTCGACTACGACAGCAAGGACGAGAAGACCATCGGCCCCCCGGACCCGCTGATCGTGGGTCCCGCGGACACCTTGCTGGAGCCCGGCGAGGAGCAGGCGGATCTCTCGCCGACGCCGCTGACCGGCCGGGCGCACGGGCCGGGCAACCACCCTGAAGAGGCGTGAGCCCGCTCTTCCTGACGCAACGGCTCCTGGTTCTCCACCACCGGGGCGGTGGAGAACCAGGAGCTGTCGACCAGGAGTCGCTCAAACAAGAGAACAGGAGAATCACACGCCTGAGCAATTCCCTTTCCCGGGGTCGGGATATTTCCCGGGGTGCGGGACGGGTGTCACGCGGTGATCTTCTTCGGGTCGACCACGTCCTCGGCGGCGGGCTTCTGGGCATCGACCTTCTTGTTGAAGTCACTCAGCACGACCTCACCCGGCGCGTCCCCGCCCTCCGTCACCGTCTTGAGGACATAGGGCTCGCCCTCGGTGGCGACGTACATGGTGATCTTCTCGCCGTTCGACTGCTTCTTCTCGAGAATCACCGCGGGCTGCCCGTCCACCTCCGTGGTATCACCCTTCTTCATTCCCTTGCGCTCGGACTTGTCACTGTCCATCGAGGCCAGGAAAGCCTGTTTGTCGCACATCCCCTCCATGCCGGACTGCCCCTGCTCGGACTCCACCCACTTGCCCTGCACCTGCTTGACCACGTCATCCGTGCCGGGTCGGCCCTTCAGGCTGTTCTTCCAGAACTTCTCGTCACCCCGCACATAGACGCTCTGTCCGACCTGGAGGACGTCCGCCTTCGCGCCCTGGCCGGTCATCGTGCCCGTACACCGGTCCTGATCGTCGATGTGGAAGTCGAGGGCGATCTCGTTTCCGCCCGGCTGTCGCGCGCTTCCCGCGATACGGACGGATTTCGCGTCCCGCGTCGCCTTGACCGCGTCCGCCGCGATGGTGTCCGCGCTCTTTCCGTCGAACGCTTCATCGGATCCTTCATTCCCCCCGCATCCCACCAGCGCCGCCGCACCCAAAGAGACCGAAACAGCGACCAGCATGACCTTCTTCATCGTTTTCCCTCCCTGAAACGAGAAGAGCCCTCCCCGGGCCCTCTGCAGCCCGGGTACCCGGCGAAAGCGGAATATCACTCACGTATTTATCGACGGGGGCCGCAATGGCCCGGGCGACACCGGGAAATTTCCCGCAGACATGAAGCAGACATGAATCCGGCGGTTCGGGACACGCTGACAGTCCGACCCGCTGACCATGCATCGCGCCCCGTCCGGTCGGTGTTTTCGCAGGACCCGCGGGGCGAGCGAGCGACCAAGGCGCGAAAGGAGGTGCGGGCGTGAGCAACCCAGCTCCTGTGCGTCGCACCGCGGTCGCATCGGACCCTGTCGGTGCGGCAGCACGGACGCCCGGCAGCGCGGCCGAGGCGCGCGACGCCGTCGCAGAACTGCTGGCATCCGAGTTCTGCTCGTTGACCGGGGAGTCCCAGTCGGACGTGGTGGTGGCGGACGCTCTGCTGATCACCTCGGAGCTGGTGACCAATGCCGTCCGGCACGGTGGTGGCCTCACCGGCTTCTCCGCGCGGATCACCGAGAAGGGGCTCCGCATCACGGTCGACGACGCGGATCCGGGCTTCCCCGTGGTACGGGAACAGCGCGGGGCCCAACTCGGCGAAGGCGGCTACGGCTGGCCGCTGGTCCGTCGGCTGGCCTCGGAGGTGTCCGTCACCCCGCACGGGGAGGGCAAGCGCATCGTGGCCGTCGTGGCTCTGTTCTGAGGGGCCGGCCCCGGGGAAGGCCGGCCCCTCGGTCTCAGGCGGCGGCCCCTTCGCCCGGCTCGCAGGGGTCGCCGGGTTCCTCCCGGACACCTGACGTCCCCCCGGTCGGCGCGGAATCCGACGGGGAAGGGGACGGGGTGTCGCCGGGGTCGGGACAGCCCGGTTCGGTCTCGCCGGGGTCGGGCGGTGTGGTGGGCCCGGTCGGGTCGGGGCTGGGACTCGGGCCCGGGTCCGTCGGGCCGGGGCCCGGGTCGGTGGGGTCGGGGCCCGGGTCGGTGGGGTCGGGGCTGGGCCCTGGGCCGGGATCGGTGGGGTCGGGCCCCGGGTCCGTCGGGTCGGGGCTGGGACTCGGGGAACCCGGGCCCGTGGGACGGGGCGTGGGGGTCGGACTCGGCGGCCGGGTCGGCTGCGGTCCGACGACGACGCCTCCGCCGCCCTTGCCGGGCGGCTTGGGAGCGCCGGGACCGCCGACGGGGGCCTCGGGCCGCGTCTTCCCGCCCGGGCCGGGGCTGACCGGGAGGACGCCCTCGCCATCGGCGACCGCGTGGCTGCCCGTGCGGTAGAAGTCCAGCCAGGACAGCACCGTCCGCAGGTAGGTGTCGGAGCGGTTGTAGCTGAGGATCGCCCGGTCCAGGTCGGCTCGGCGGGTCAGATCGCGCGACCCGGCACAGAGGTAGTGCCCGGCGGTGAGCGCCGCGTCGTAGATGTTGTTCGGGTCCCGGCGGCCGTCGCCGTTGCCGTCCGCGCCCCAGGCCGCCCAGGTGGACGGGATGAACTGCATCGGCCCGACGGCCCGGTCGAACGTACGGTCGCCGTCGTACGCCCCCGCGTCGGTGTCCCGGATCAGCGCGAAGCCGTTGCCGTCGAGCGCGGGGCCGAGGATCGGGGCGAGGGTCGTCCCGCGCGCGTCGACCCGGCCGCCGGACGCCTGCCCGGACTCGACCTTGCCGATCGCCGCGAGCAGCTGCCACGGCAGCCCGCAGCCCGGGTCGCTGCGGCCGACCATGCTCTCGGCCTTTCGGTAGGCGGCCAGCACGGTGGCCGGGATGCCCGCCTCGGCCAAGGACCGGGCCGGCAGCGGATCGGGAATCGCCCCGGGCTTCGGAGGCCCGGGCGGCTCCGGGGTCCGCAACGGCGGTAACTCGGTGTGGTAGACGTCGTCGCCCGGCACCTCGGTCCAAACGACGTCGTCGGAGGCCGCCGCCTTCTCCGGCCGGGGCTCGGGCAGCGTGAGCCCCGGGGCCTGGGACGCGGTGAGCGCGGTCATCGCGGCGACGGCGGTGGCCGTGGTGCCGAGCCGGCGGCGCACCGTGCGGTTGAAGCTCATGGGTGCTCCCTCAGGTCTCAGCGGGTGAAGGTGTCGATCGCGGCGATCAGCCAGGCGTCCCCTCGGCGGACGGCGTCCACGGCGAACATGGCCGCCGCGTACGTCGTCTCCTCGTCCTTGCCGGTACGGGTGTTGCTCTGGTCCGCGAAGATCAGCAGCCGGGCCCGGTCGCCGTCGAGGAACTCGACCCCGCTCTCGGTGACGGTGGTCGTCAGGACGAGCTTCTGCTCCGGAGCCTGCTCCCGTACGTCGGCGAGCATGTCCTTGTGCTGCTGCACGGCCCGGCCGGTCAGATAGGTGCTCGCCGCGCGGTCGGACCGGGCGGGCGAGGCGTAGTCGTACGAGAACACCGCGCCGACCGCCTCGCCGATCCGGCCCTTCACCTCGCTGGTCCGGCCGATGTCGGTGAGCGCGGTGTTCTGCCGGGCGGGCTCGTCGCGGAGGTCGTCGGCCGAGGCGAAAGCCCAGGCGGCGAAGGCCCCGAGGAGCATGGTGAGCGCGCAGAGCACGGCGGGCAGCGTGCGGCGGAGGCGGGAGGCCTTGGCGCGGCCGGCCTCCGTCGGGGCGGCTGGAGCCGGGGCGGGCTCGGTGGCGGCTTCGGGTGCGTCCGGGTCGGCGGCGTCCGTGTCGCGGGCGGCGGCGCTTGCCGCTGCCCGTGGTTCGGGCTCGGCGTCCGTGTCCGTGGCCGCGGTGGCCGGTTCGTACACCGGCTCCGTCCCGGCCCCCGCCGTACGCGAGGGCGTCGTGGCGAGCCGGCGGCGACGGTTGACGAGGTGACGGGTCGTCGACATGGGTGGGTCCTCTCCGGGTCGTGCGGGGCGGGGTGCGGCGGGGTGCGGCGTGGAGGTCAGCCGGCCGTGGAGCCGACGGGCGCCTGGCCCAGCGCGCTGAGCTTCCACCCCCCGGCGGTCCGGGTGAGGCTGCCGAGCAACCGGCTCTCCTTCACCGCCGGTTCACCCTTGGGCGCGGTGACGGTGACCCGCAGCGCCACCATCACCCCAGCTCGTCCGGCCCGTTGGTCCAGCTCGGTGACCGCGCCGGAGAGGACCTTGGCCGTGCTCACCGTCTTCGTCTCGGCGATCTGCTTGGCGAACGCGTCGCGCCCGTCGACGAGTTGGCGGTGGAGGTCGCCCGTGGTGGACTGCTCCCAGCTGTCGAGCCCCTTCTCCAGCGACCGGTGGTCCAAGGTGTTCATGTTCTGCACCGCCTGCTCCCCCGCCGCCAACGCGTCGTCCCGCGCCTGCGCGAAGAACGCCGCGTCGTCGTGCGAGGCCTCGTAGCGCTGCCAGCCGCCCCAGCCCGCCGCTCCGGCCGCGCAGACCGCCAGGGCCAGCGCGGCGAGCAGCAGCGGGTTCCTCGTTCCCGCACGCGAAGTCGGGGTTCCTTCTGCGGTCCTGGTGGTCTCGGCGTTCTTCTTCGCCGTCCGCTGCCCTGCCATGTGGTGCCTCTCCCCTGCCTGCCGAACCGGACCGGTGCGCCGTCGCCGCCGGGCCGCCGTCATGTGGAGCCGATCTCGACGATCCACCAGCGCCCGCCGCGCAGTTCGGCGGTCACCGTGAGCTGCGCGGAGGCGGTGGTGGGGGTGCGGTCCCGGCGCTCGTAGACCTGGTCGAGGAAGACCAGGAGGTGCGCGCTGTCGTCGGTCAGCCGGGTCACGCCGGCCCGGACGACCTCGGTGGTGAGCGTCAGCTTCTGGTCGGCGGACTGCCGCTCGACCTGGCCGAACAGTGCGGCGTACTGCTGGAGCGCCTTGCCCGCAAGGACCTCTTTCGCCGCCGCCCGCGTGGTGGCGGTGGCTCCGGGGCCGTACGAGAAGATCCTGCTGAGCGCGCTGCTGACGTCGCCGGTGACGCGCGTGGTCGCCTCCGCGTCGGTGAGCGCGAGGTTCGCCGTGGCCGGGGTGTCGCGCAGTTGGCGTCCTTCGGCGAACAGGGCGCCGCCCGTGGCCAGAAGGGCGACCGTGAGCAGTGCGCCGAGGAGGCGCGGCCACCGGCGGCGGGCCGGGTCCGCTCTGTCCTCGGTTTCCGTCGCCACCGTTTCGGCCTCCCGGGCTTCGGGGCCGGGGTCGCGGGCGGCCTCGCTGTTCACCGTCGTCGTTCCTCCGCTCGCTCTCATCGGCCGCCACCCGTCCCGATCGCCGTGAGCGCCTTGATTTTCCAGCCCTCGGCGGTACGGGCGAGGGTCGCCCCGAACCGCTTGCGCTGGGTGCCGGCCGCGCCGGTGCGCGGGGTGACCTCGACGTCCACGGTGGCGATCAGCTCCGCCGTGCCGGTGCGCTCGTCCAGAGCGGTGAGCGCGGCCGAGCTCACCTTGGACCGGGCCGTGTCACCCGCCGCCGTCAGGGACTTGGCGTCGGCTTTCCGGGTGCGCTCCAGCTGGTCGCGCAGTGGCCCGGCGGAGGAGTCGAGCCAGGCCCGCAGCCCGGCGTCGACGCGCTTGGCGTTCTCGCCGTCCAGGCTGTTCAGCGTCGCGAGGTGCCGCTTGCCGTCGGCCAGGGCCGCGTCGCGTGCCTTCGCGTACGACAGCGAGCGGTCGCCGCGTGCCTGTCCGTACGACCAGGCACCCAGCCCGCAGAGCAGGGCGGCGACGAGCAGGACGGCCCAGCCGGCCCGGCGTCGGGTGCGGGGGGTCATGAGCCGCCTCCCAGGCCCAGCAGCCCGGCCATGCCCTCGGCCGGCGGCTGGGCGGTCGCGGATGCGCCGGCCACGGCTCCGGGCAGCTTCATCGACCCCGGGACGGCCGGCTTCGGCACCGGTCCGCCCTTGGGAGCGTTGGCGCTGCCCCGGACGTTGATGCCGGTGCCCGGCGAGGACGTGCAGCGGGCGGCGGTGTTGACGGCGGGCCCGGCCGAGGTGTCGAGGCCGTTGCGGTAGACCGTGCCGCCGTAGCCGGCGGTGCAGGGCAGCGGTTCGAAGAAGGTGAGGGACATGCCGAACCGGGCGCCGTCGTCGTCGACCGCGCTCGCTCCGGCCGCGGCGACGGCGGGGAGCTTCACGAGGAGTTCCTCCAGGCCGCGTTGGCGGGTGACGGCGACCTCCGACGTGGTGAGGAGGTTGGCGACGACGACGCCGAAGGCGGGGTCGAGGTCGCGCAGCAGTCCGCTGATCTGGACGGCGGCGTCCGGGGTGGTCGCGATCAGGCGGCGCAGGTCGGCGTCGGAGCCCTTGAGTTCGGCGGCCAGCTCCTTGGCGCCCTTGGCGAAGCCCTTGAGGGCCTGCCCCTGTTCGGCCTGGGTGCGCAGGACCTTCTCGCCGTCGGCCATCAGCCGGGTGGTGACCGGCAGGGCCCGGTCCGCGGCCTCGACGAAGTCGCCACCGGTGTCCAGGAGGACCTGGAGGTCGTCGCCGCGCCCTTCGAAGGCTGCCCCGAACTCCTCGACGACGGTCCGCAGGCTCTCCAGGTCCACCGAGCTCGCCAGGTCGTCGACGCTGGTGAGGACGTCGGTGGGAGGCGCGGGGATGGTGGTGTCGGCCTCGTCGATGACCGAGCCGTTGCCCAGGAAGGGGCCCTCCGCGCGGGTGGGCCGGAGGTCGACGTACTGCTCGCCGACCGCTGAGAGGTTCGCGACGACGGCCGTGAGACTGTCCGGGATCCGCGGGGCGTCCTTCTCGATCCGCAGCTCGGCCTCCACGCCGTCCTCGGTCAGCTCGATGGGGCCGACGCGGCCCACGGAGACGCCCCGGTAGGTGACGTTGGAGTGGGTGTACAGGCCGCCCGTCTGCGGGAGTTGGACCGTGACGGTGTAGTAGCTGCGCAGTCCGACGTAGTGGCCGAGATCGGCGTACCGCACGCCGAGGTAGCCGAGGACCAGGACGGCGATGACGAGGAAGGCGAGGTTCTTCAGCCGGATGGCGAGAGTGATCACGGTGTCGCCTCCTTCGTGGTCTTCGGTGTGCCCGACACGGCGGGCAGCGGCAGCGCGCCCCGGGTCGCCGCCGCCGCGCCCTCCCCCTCGGCCGGGGGCAGCGGAATGCCGGGCTCGTCCGGGGTGAGCGGGGGGATGATCTGCGTTCCGGGCATGGCCGTCACGTCCAGGTAGACGTTGAGGTAGTCGCCCTTGACGCCGCGCAGCACCTCGTCCGTGAAGGGGTACGTCAGCAGCACCTGGAGCGAGTCGGGGAGGTCCTGGCCGGAGTCGGCGAGCGCCTTGAGGGTCGGGGCGAGCGCCTTGAGGTCGGCGATCATGTCGGCTTTGCTCCGGTTGATCGTGTCGACGGCCACGGTGGACAGGGTGTCCAGGGAGCGCAGCATGGTCAGCAGGGAGCCGCGCTGCTTCTCCAGGACCTTGAGCCCGGGGCTGAGTCCGGTGAGGACTGTGCCGACGTCCTGTTTGCGGGTGGCGAGGGTGGCGGCGAGGCGGTTGACGCCGTCGAGGGCCTTGGTGATGTCGCCCTTGTTCTCGTCCAGGTCGGTCACGAGCGTGTCGACCCGGTCGAGGACGGAGCGGATCTGCGGTTCCTGTCCGGCGAGCGCCTTGTTGAGTTCGGTGGTGATGGTCTTGAGCTGGTTGACGCCGCCCCCGTTGAGGAGCATGGACAGGGCTCCGAAGACCTCTTCGACCTCCGGGTTCCGGTTGGTGCGGGAGACGGGGATGCGGCCGCCACTGGCGAGCGATCCGTGCGCGGTGCCCTCGGGGGGCGGGGCGAGCTGGATGAACTTCTCGCCGAGCAGACTGGACTGTTCGAGCCGGGCGTAGGCGTTGGCGGGGAGCTTGATCTTCCCGTTGACCTGCATGGTGACCCGGGCCCGCCAGCCGTCCGGGGCGAGCTCGATCCTCGTGACCCGCCCCACGGACACGTCGTTGACCTTGACCGAGGACTGCGGGGCGAGGCTGAGGACGTCGCCGAACTCCGCGGTGACTTCGTAGGGCCGGTCGCCGAGGTCCGCGCCGCCGGGCAGCGGGATCTGCTCGATGCCGGTGAAGGAGGGGGCGTCGGGGCGGACCACGACCAGGGCGATCAGCGCTCCGGTCGCGAGCAGGGCGACGGCGGCGACGGCGGCCCGTGCGGCCGGTCTGCGACGGGCGTCGTCGTTCATCCTTCCGCCCCCTTCTTCTTGCCGGACGTGCCGGGCTGCTTGTCGGGGGTGCCGTAGACCGTGCCGACCTCCGGCAGCGGCAGGACGGGCAACGCCTTGCGGCGGTTCGCGTCGACGGGGGTGAGGCCGGTGAGCCGGCCGGCCGCGGCGGCGGCCCCCGGGTCGACGAGCGGTCCGCCCATGGACAGTTCGTTGAGGTTGGTGCGCCCGTTGAGGGTGCGGTTGGCCGGGTCGTAGGCGTTGAGGACGTTGCCCGCGGCGAGCGGCAGGGTGTCCATCGCCTCGGCGAGCGAGGCGCGCTGGTCGACGAGCGCCTGGGTGACGGGGACCAGGGCCTCGACGTTCTTCTTGAGCGAGCCGCGGTTCTTGGCGATGAAGGTCTTGACCTGGCCGAGGGCGGTGCCGAGTTCCTTGAGGGCCGCGCTGAGGTTCTTCTTGTCGTCGGCGAGGAAGGAGGTGACCGTGTTCAGCTGCTGCTCGGCGCTGCGGACGTTGCCGTCGTTCTCCTTGAGCATGGTGGTGAAGCGCTGGAGGTGGGTCAGGGTGTCGAAGAGGTCGCCGCTGCTCCTGTCGAGCGTCTTGGTGGCCTTGCCGAACTGCTCGATGGAGTCCCCGATGGCCTTGCCGTTGCCGTCGAGGTTCTTCGCGCCGGTGTCCAGGAGGCGGGCGAACGCCCCGTCCGCGTTGGCTCCGTCGGGGCCGAGCGCGGTGGAGAGTTCGGTGATGGAGGCGTACAGCTCGTCGACCTCGACGGGGGTGGCGTTGCGGGCCGCGGGCAGCACCGCGTCGTCGGCGAGCCGGGGCCCGCCGTCGTAGGCCGGGGCGAGCTGGACGTAGCGGTCGGCGACGAGGCTGGGAGCGACGACGACGGCGTGGGCGTCCTTGGGGACGTCGATGCCCCGGTCGAGGCGCAGCACGACCTTCACCTCTTCGCCGCGGGGTTCGACGGAGTCGACGGTGCCGACCTTGACGCCGAGGATTCTCAGGTCCGACCCCGCGTAGACGCCGGTGGCCCGGTCGAAATAGGCGGTGACGGTGGTCTTGCCGTCCTCCTCCAGGGCGCTCACGCCGGTGGCGGCCGCGACGGCGACGAGGGCGAGTCCGGCGGCGATGCCGGTGATGCGGGTGCGTCTCATGTCAGCGGCCCCCTTGCTGCCGGGGTGGCATGCATCCGGTCGCCGGGGGTGTGCCGGCGGGGAGGTAGTTCTTGGGCACGACGCCGCAGACGTAGTTGTCGAACCAGCGCCCGCTGCCGAGGGTGTTGCCGACGAGCCGGCTGTACGAGCCGGTGGTGGCGAGGATCTTGTCCAGGTTCTTGCGGTTCTTCACCAGGACGGCGGTGACCCGGCCGAGGGAGGCCAGGGTCGGCCCGAGCTGCTTGTCGTTGTCCCGGACGAGTCCGGTGAGCTGGGTGCCGAGGTTGCGGGTGCCGGTGAGCAGCAGATGGATGGAGTCGCGGCGGGCCTGGATCTCGCCGAGCAGCAGGTTCCCGTCCTCCAGGAGGGTTTCGAAGCTGCTCTTCTTCCCGTCGAGGGTCTTGGTGAGCTTCTTGCTGCTGCTGAGCAGGGTGGCGAGCTGGGCATCGCGTTCGGAGACCGTACGCGAGAGGGCGGAGAGCCCGTCTGCGGCGCTGCGGACGTGGGGCGGGGAGTCCTTGAAGGTGGCGGAGATCGTCTCGAAGCTCTTGGCGAGCTGGTCGGTGTCGATCTCGCCGATGGTCTCCCCGAGCCCGTTGAACGCCTGGGTGACGTCGTACGGGGAGGTGGTGCGGCTCGCGGTGATGCGGGAGCCGGGGTCCTGCGGGGCGTCGCCTAGGGGGTCGACGGCGAGGTACTTCTCCCCGAGCAGGGTCTTGATGGCGATGCCCACGGTGGAGGAGTCGCCGATCCAGGCGTCCTTGACCCGGAAGTCGACCCGGACCCTTCCGCCGTCGAGGGACACGCCGGTGACCTCGCCGACCTTCACTCCGGCGATCCGTACCTCGTCGCCGTCGGCGAGTCCGGCGGATTCGGCGAAGTCGGCGCTGTAGGAGGTGCCGCTGTCGACGAAGGGCAGGGCGTCGGCACGCCAGGCGGCGAGGCCGAGGAGGGTCAGGACGAGGAGTCCGACGAGGGCGACGGCGACCGGGTTGCGTTCCCGGATGGGTGTGATGCTCATGCCAGGCACCTCGGTTGGGTGATCGCGATGCCGCCTGGCGGCGTGCTGCCGTCGTCGTGGGTGACGCCGGTGACCTTCGCCTCGCAGAGGTAGAGGTTGAGCCACGATCCGTAGGACGTCAGCCGGCTGATGGCCGCCATCTTGGCCGGGGTCTTCTGGAGGAAGTTCTCGATCTGCGGGGTGCCCTTCTCCAGCTGTCCGCTGAGCCGACCGAGTTGGCGAATGTCGTCCTTGAGGGGCTTCCGGCCGTCCTGGAAGAGGTCGGCGGTGACGGTGGTGAGCGCGCCCATCGCGGTGATGGCCTCGCCGAGCGGTTTGCGGTCGCCGGAGAATCCGGTGACGAGCTTCTGGAGGGTGACGACCAGGTCGTCGAAGCCGGCCTCGCGGTCGTTGACCGTCTTGAGGACCGTGTTGAGGTTCGTGATCACCTCACCGATCACCTTGTCCTTGGCGGCGACGGTGGTGGTGAGCGAGCCGACGTGCCGCAGGATGCTGTCGACGGTGCCGCCCTCGCCCTGGAGGACCTGGACGATGGAGCCGGCGAGCTGGTTGATGTCGGGCGGCGACAGCCCTTCGAAGAGGGGCTGGAAGCCGTTGAAGAGCTGGGTGAGATCGAGCGCCGGGGTGGTGCGGGAGAGCGGGATGGTGTCCCCGGGCGCGAAGGCCTTGCCGACGGGTCCGGCGCCCCGGTCGAGGTCGACGTACCGCTGGCCGACCATGTTGAGGTATTTGATGGACGCCGTCACCGAGGCGGGGAGGTCACGCCCCTTGCGTACGGCGAAGGCGACCTCGGCGACCCGCCGGTCGGCGACCCGCACGGATTCGACCTGGCCGACCTTCACCCCGGCGATCCGGACGCTGTCGCCGGGGATGAGGCCGGTGGCGTCGGTGAACCGCGCCCTGTACGTGGTGGTGTCGCCGACGCCCGTGTTGGCGATGGAGAGCCCGAGGACGGTGGTGGCCAGCACGGTGACGACGATGAAGACGAGGGACTTGGTGATCGGTCCCGCGAGCGAGCGGCGTTTCACTTGAGCTTCACCTCCGCACCGCGGAAGGCCGGGCCGATGAGCACGCTGCTCCAGTCGGGCAGATCCCCCGGCCGGACCTTCAGCGAGGGCGCGACCAGTTCGTTGACGAGCTGGGACTCCTGGGGCGAGTTGGGCAGTCCGAGCGCGGTGTCGGTACCGTCGCCGGCATCGCCCCGAGCGGCGGGGGGTGCGGTGACCTCGACGGCCCGGCGGGTGTCGGCGGTCGGCGCGTGCTTGCCGACGTACGGCACCGAGTAGCAGCTCGGCCCACCGGTGGCGTTGTAGACCGGGGTGTCCCGGCCGGGGGCGTACTTGCCCTTGGAGGGAACGGACTTGACCGACACGTGCAGTCCCGGCTGATCGGTTCCCTTGCCGAGCGCCTTGTCCATGGCGGGCACGAAACCGGCCATGGTGCGCAGGGTGCAGGGGAACGACTCGGCGTATTCGGCGAGGAGTTCGAGGGAGGGCCGGCCGGCGGCGGAGAGCCGGATGAGGTTGTCCCTGTTCTCTCGCAGGAAGGAGGTGACGTCCTGGGCGGCGGCCGTGGTGGTGCCGTGGAGCCCGGCGAGCCGGGCCTCCTGGTCGGCGAGGGTGGAGCTGGTGACCGTGGCGTCGGTCAGCGCGTCGAGGACGTCCGGCGCGGCATCCGCGTACAGCGTGCTCACCTTGACGAGTTCCTTGATGTCGGCGTTGAGGGTCGGAAGTTGGGGGTTGAACTTCTTCAGGTGGCCGTCCAGCGTGGTGAGCGTCTCGCCGAGGCGTTCACCGCGTCCCTCCAGCGCCTGGGATACGGCGCGCAGGGTGGCGGAGAGCTTCTCGGGCTTCACGGCGGTCAGCAGCGGCAGGACGTTGTCCAGGACCTGTTCCAGCTCGATGGCGTTGCTGGAGCGGTCCTGTGGGATGACGGCCCCGGACCGCAGGGTGGTGCCGGTGGGGATGCGGGGCGGAACGAGCGCGACGAACCGTGCGCCGAAGAGGGTGGTGGGCAGCATCTGGGCGGTGACGTCGGCGGGGACCTGTCCGAGCTTGTCGCGGTCGATGGCCAGGGTGAGGCGGGCGCCCTCGCCGTCGGTGGCGATGGAACGGACCTGTCCGATGACGACGCCGCGCAGCTTCACATCGGCATGCGCGTGCATTTCGTTGCCGACCGAGCCGGTGCGGACGGTGACGGTGGCGTCGTCGGCGAAGTCCTTCTCGTACACGGAGACCGAGACCCACACCAGGACGGCGGGCACCAGCAGGAAGGTGACTCCGGCCAGGCGTCGGCGGGCCGTGCGGGTGCTGGATGTGCGCATCAGCCGGCCACCTTCACCGTCGTCGTGGCGCCCCAGATGGCGAGCGAGAGAAAGAAGTCGGTGACGCTGATGAGGACGATCGCGTTGCGCACCGAGCGCCCGACCGCCACACCCACCCCGGCCGGTCCGCCGGTGGCGTGGAAGCCGTAGTAGCAGTGGGCGAGGATCACCAGCACGCTGAAGATCAGTACCTTCAGCACCGACAGCAGGACGTCCTGCGGGGAGAGGAAGAGGTTGAAGTAGTGGTCGTAGGTGCCCGCCGACTGGCCGTTGAAGAAGATGGTGATGTAGCGGGAGGCGACGTACGAGGAGAGCAGCCCGATCGCGTACAGCGGGATGATCGCGACGACTCCGGCGATGATCCGGGTGGTGACGAGGTAGGGCATGGACCGGATGCCCATCGCCTCCAGGGCGTCGACCTCCTCGTTGATCCGCATCGCGCCGAGCTGGGCGGTGAAGCCTGCGCCGACGGTGGCGGAGAGGGCGAGTCCGGCGACCAGCGGAGCGATCTCCCGGGTGTTGAAGTAGGCGGAGATGAACCCGGTGAACGCCGAGGTGCCGATCTGGTTGAGCGCCGCGTAGCCCTGGAGTCCGACGACCGTGCCGGTGAACAGGGTCATGGCGATCATCACGCCGATGGTGCCGCCGATGACGCCGAGCCCGCCGCTGCCGAAGGCGACCTCGGCCAGCAGCCGCTGGACCTCGCGCACGTAGCGGCGCAGGGTCCGCGGGATCCAGAGAAGGGCCTTGACGTAGAAGGTGAGTTGGTCGCCCGACCGGTCGAGCCAGTTCAGCATGGCCATCGGTCAGCTCCCCTTCGCGGGGACGATCTGGAGGTAGACCGCCGTGAGGACCATGTTCACGAAGAACAGCAGCATGAAGGTGATGACGACGGACTGGTTGACCGCGTCGCCGACGCCCTTGGGGCCGCCGCGCGGGTTGAGGCCGCGGTGGGCGGCGACGATGCCCGCGATGAAGCCGAAGATCAGGGCCTTGAACTCGCTGATGTAGAGGTCGGGCAGCTGGGCGAGGGCGGAGAAGCTCGCGAGGTACGCGCCCGGGGTGCCGTCCTGCATGATCACGTTGAAGAAGTAGCCGCCGAGCGTGCCGACCACCGAGATCAGTCCGTTGAGCAGGACCGCGACGAGCATGGTGGCGAGCACCCGGGGGACGACGAGGCGCTGGATGGGCGAGACGCCCATGACCTCCATCGCGTCGAGTTCCTCGCGGATCTTGCGGGATCCGAGGTCGGCGCAGATCGCGGAGCCGGCCGCACCGGAGATCAGCAGCGCGACGATGAGCGGGCTCGCCTGCTGGATCACCGCGAGGACGCTGGCGCCGCCGGTGAAGGACTGGGCGCCGAGCTGCTGGGTGAGGGAACCGACCTGGAGGGCGATGACCGCGCCGAACGGGATGGAGACGAGGGCGGCGGGCAGGATGGTGACGCTCGCGACGAACCAGAACTGCTCGATGAACTCCCTTACCTGGAAAGGCCTGCGGAAGATTGCCCGGGCCACGGCGACGGCGAGCGCGAACAGTTTCCCGGTCTCGCGGAGCGGGGCGAGCAGCCGGGAGGGCCGCCGCTGCCCGGCCGAGGCGGAGGCGCTCGCCCCCGGGCCGCTGGCCGGCGGGGGCTTCTCGGGCGGCTCGGGCGGCCGCACCGGCATCGGGGCGGTCACGCGCGCGCACCTCCCGCGGCCGGGGCGTAGCTGTCGAGGATCGCGGTACGGGCGGCCTCCGGCAGCCGGCCCATCATCGACATGACCCGCTCGCGGCGGCGCAGCGCACCCTGGCGTACGGGCATCCCGGGTGAGGGCTCCAGCTGCGGGACGACGGTGCGGGGGCCGGTGGGGAGCGGGGCGGTATCGGCCTGCTGCTCGGCGGCGAGGGTCGCGGCGTCCTTCTCCTCGGACATGCCGATGGGTCCTTCGCGGCGGCCGGCGAGGAACTGGGAGACGACCGGGGTGTCGCTGGTGAGCAACACCTCGCGCGGGCCGAAGGTGACGAGGTTGCGGCAGAACAGCATCCCCATGTTGTCGGGGACGGTGGCCGCGATGTCGAGGTTGTGGGTGACGATCAGCATCGTCGCGTCGATCTGGGCGTTGAGGTCGATGAGGAGTTGCGACAGATAGGCGGTGCGGACCGGGTCGAGGCCGGAGTCCGGCTCGTCGCAGAGGATGATCTGCGGGTCCAGGACCAGGGCGCGGGCGAGGCCGGCGCGCTTGCGCATGCCGCCGGATATCTCACCCGGCAGCTTTCCCTCGGCCCCGAGGAGTCCGACGATGTCGATGCGCTCCATGACGATGCGGCGGATCTCGGATTCCTTCTTGCGGGTGTGCTCGCGCAGCGGGAAGGCGATGTTGTCGAAGAGCGACATGGAGCCGAAAAGGGCTCCGTCCTGGAACATGAGGCCGAAGAGCTTCCGGGTCTCCATGATGTCGCGCTCCGAGCTGTTCACCATGTCGACGCCGTTGATGAGGACGCGTCCCTGTTCGGGCTTGAGGAGCCCGATGATGGATTTCAGAAAAACGGTCTTCCCGGTTCCGGAAGGACCGAGCATGACGCTCACTTCACCGGCGGGCAGGGTGAGGCTGACGTCCTGCCAGATGTTCTGCTTGCCGAAGGATTTCGTCAGGCCCTCGACGACTACTTCGATTCCCATCGGCCCTCCCTCGAAGTGGCGGTGAACGTGTTCATCGTTAAGCGCTCCGGCTCTGAGAAAAGCGATGGCGGCTCGTCACACATGCACCAGGGGGCGCACGTTATGTCCGCCGAAACCGCCAGGGCAAGCCGTTGAACAGCGGATTTCGACGAACGTGTGGCTGGGATCGGATCACTTGTCATTCGGTGACAAGGTCGGGTCCCGTCCTTGTCGAAATCTGCGCAAGCACCAGAGTGTTCAGCCCGGGGCTTCCCGGGACAGGAGCGGAGCGAACCGGTACCCAGCAACCCCGACGAGCAGGGACGCAGGCGTTTTCGATCGGCACAGCTGGGACGCTACGGGCCGGTAACCTTACTTCGCAATACTGGGTACAGATTTTCCTCGGCAAGAATTCATGTGGGCCGGATGATTGTTGTCGGGTGAGTAATCCGCGTGCCAAACCTGTCGGATGATGAGGAATCACACGGCCGGCGGCCCGTTCCGGCGGACAGGAAAAAGCCCTTCCGGTCCCCGGGGGGGGTGGACCGGAAGGGCTCGGTCGCCTTTCACCTGCCGGCGGCCGGGCAGCGTCACGCGCTCACCGTTCGGGCTTCGGCTTCCTCGGCGGGCAGTCCGGCCCCTCCGGGTTCGTGGCCACGCACAGGGGCGCCTGCGTCATCTTGGTGTAGTTGTCGGCCTTCTTGCCGGGGCTGGAGATGGCCGAGGTGAAGATCGGGTCGAGGTCCTCGGTCGCACCGCACCCCTCGAACGGCGGGATGTGGGCGTACCCGGTCAGGGTGCCGCCGTACGCCACGAGGTAGCCGGCCGGGGGGTAGCTCTGGCCGTACCCCTTCAGCACCTGCTCGAAGGGGCGTTCCGTGCGGCAGTCGGGTCCCACGTCCAGGGGCACTCCGTTCACCTCGACGTCGGACAGCCGCATGACGAGCTGGGCGGTGACCGTGGTCTCCTCCGGGTAGGTCGGCGTGTTGGTGACCGTGTGCGTGTGGATCGCGGCCGGGGGGCCCACCTGCTCCAGCGTCATGGTGGCGGTGGTCGGCATGAACCCGTAGCTGAGGAACGTGGCCTTCGTCGGGGGGAGTTGCCGGCGTCCCTCGTAGTCGAAGTTCACCTCCGAGCTGACGTCGACGGTCGAGGCGCAGGAGTCGTTGATGTACCGCTTGTTGAGCACCACCTTCATGAACGCGGGCCCCAGTGCCGCCGCGCCGTCCAGCTTGGCGGCGTTGGCGTAGCCGGCCGCGTACGTCTCGGCGGTGGTCATCACCCACTCGGGCGGGATCTCGATCGGGCAGCTGCCCGGGTCGTCCTCCAGGCCTTCGAGCCGTTCCTCGGTGAGGGCGTCGATCTTCTCCCGTGCGGTGGGCGGGAGTCCCTCGGCCGGGCGGGTCGGGGTCGGGTCCGGTGCGGGGGCGCTCTCTCCCGGCCGGGGTGCGGGGGCCGTGGGGTCGGTGCCGCCGCGGACCATGATCGCGGCCAGTTCGGCTTCCTGGCCCGGGACCGGTGCGCAGGCGACGTCGAGCCCCGGGGGCGTGGTCGGCTCACCGGCCTCCGTGAGCGAGGACAGCGAGAGGGCGAGCGCGGCGGGGGCCAGCGTCGCGCGTCCGGGGCTGCCGAACGAGACCGTCGGCACGTCCCCGGTCGCGGTCAGGGTCAGTTCGCCCTCGCCCTCGCCATCTCCTTCGCCGGGTTGGGGCAGGGCTGTCGGCGGGGCTGTCAGGTCCTGCCAGGAGGCGTCGGCGTACCGGTCGCCGACGGTGTTGCGGACGGTGAGCCGCGCGACGGCCGACAGGGTGGCGGCGTCCAGATCGGCGAACCGGGCGAGCGCGGTCGGTGGCAGGCTCACCTCGACCGCTACCTGATCGGGGCGGATCTCCTCACCCGTACGGGCCGAGGTGGGGAGCACCGCCGAGACGACGACGTCCACGTCCTCGGGCCCGGAGGGGAACGGGCAGGCGTAGCGGAGGGAGACCTCCGAGGTCTGTTCCGCGGCGGCCGACTCGGCGCCGGGGACGAGCGCGGTGGCGACGACGAGCGCCCCGCCCACGGCCCAGTGGATCGGTCGTCTCGCCGCGGCGCGTGCATCGACGGTCATACGGATGTGTCCTTCCGGCGCGCGTGGGCCCTGCGGATGGGCGGCTGCGGAGCGGGTACGGTACGCACGCCGACGACGCCTGGGAAGGGCGGGGTTCCCGATCGGATCACCGGCGTGCGGGCTTTGGCAGCCGGTGACAATGTGCCGCCGCGCCCTTGTCGGCGAGTGCGCGAAATCGTGCCCGGCCGTCGGGTGCGCACGGCCGGGCACGACGTTCAGAAGCGGTACGTCATCGGCGCGGGATCAGCCGCTGATGACCGGGGACTTGCCCGATGCCGCGTTCACGATGGTGTACAGGCCCTGGAAGCTGGCGGTGGTGCCGACGATGCCGCAGCCGCCGCCGACCTTGTTGGCGATGGACAGGGTGAGCCCGCCGCCCGCGGTGTTCAGGGTGCCGTTGCTGCCGCCCGCGGTCGGGTTGTTGTACTTGGCGGCGACCTTGCCGGTCACATTGAAGGTGCAGGGGCCGAGGATGCTGCTGCCGGACACCTTCGCCTTGATCGTTCTGATCTCACCGGTCGTCTGGCCCGTGGAGTTGGTACCGGCGCCCGCCGCGTAGTCGAGACCCCAGATCTCCCACGGCGGCGTGGTGGTCACCGTCCACGTGGAGCTGAACGGCCCGGTGCACGGCGAGTTGAACGAGATCGCCGAGATGGACGCGAGCTTGGCCGGGCTGCCGGCGACCGGGGAGGTCGGCGCCGAGCCGGAGGCGGCGGAGGAGGCGCACTGGATCTTGTTGCCGTTGTTGTCGGTCAGAACGGTCACTCCGGCGCTGCCGTTGAAGGCACCGGTCGGGCTGATCGTCCAGCTGGTCGGCGCGGCGACGGCCGACGGGGCGGCCAGGACGACGGATGCCGCGGCGGCACCGATCGCGGTCAGGACACCGGTTCGCTTGAACATGGGGGTACTCCCTTTTCTCGTCCCGTTGGGGATTCGGCTGAACGTGACTGGAGAGATTTCGTGCTCCATGGCCTACCGCTTCGCGGAGTGCCAGAATTCCGACAGCTTGCGGCCCTCGTTCGGCGCGAGGCCGGCGGGGTCGTAGGGGCTGCCGAAGTACGTGGTGGTGGCGTCCAGCGTCACGCTGTTCTTCCCGGCGGCGGACGGGAGACCGGTCTTGAGGTTCACCGCCCAGTCCAGGAGCCCGGCGCCGCAGCCGCTGGCTCCCGGGACGGCGAAGGCCGCATCGCCCTGGTCGGCGCCGTCGAAGGTGTAGCGCCCCATCTCGCCCTCGTCGTCGTTCGGCGTCCCGTCGGCTCCGAACCGCTGGAGCGAGAGGGTCGGCGCCGTCACGTTCTGCGGCTGGAGGAGCACCGGATTCGCGGTGGTTCCGATGTAGCACTTGTCACCCAGGAACGGGTTCTTGAGGTGGATGCGGACCGGGATGGTGAGAATCGGCTCGCCGGTGGAGAAAGCCGCGCTCATATTGAAGTCGCGTGGTGCTCCGGCCGGTTCGATGGTGGCTGTCACACGGTTGAGGTTGTTGTCCGTCAACTGACGGCAGATTGCCGATACGAGCGGAATTCCGCTGGGGCACATCAGCCCGATCAGCCCGCCGGGGATCTCCGCCGGGTCCGCCGTCAGCGCCCCCTCGGGCGGGGCCACCAGGGAGGCGGCGCCGTCGGCGCGCTGGACGACGCCGAGCTGCAGATCGGTGTTGCCGGTGGAGACCTTCGTCTTGCCCAGCGTGATCGTTCCGGTCGCCGAACTCGACGCGATGCAGGTGGCGATGGTGTTGACACCGTCGGCGGCCAGCATGGCGGGCGCGTCGACCGGGCAGCGGTCGAAGGGCGCCCAGTCGCCGTTGAGCTGGGTGGCGGCGGAGGCCGAGCCGGTGGAAAGCAGAGCGCTGAATGCCGTGAACGCCGCGAGCAGACCTACGCGGGTTCGATGGGAAACGGTTCTCATGTCGTCCCCTCTGTCGGCCGCCGTGGCGCGGCCTCGTGCACGAAGTTGACCGTTCTGCGACGCATGCCCGCACCGCGACGACTTCTCGACGGTGATGGAGCCTCGGGTGGGCCCGGGGGCGGAGGATCGGAGCATCAAATTTCGGGCAGATTTCATGACCGAATTGATCGAGGCGTGATGTTACTCGCGGGAAACAGGGCGACACAATCCGTCCGGCTAAGATTCTTTGCACCGCACTCTTTTTGATCCGTAAATGAGCATCGGGGCACGGTCTCCTTGTCAAGGAATGCGCACCCGGGGGCCGGGAATTACGTACCGGCGGCCGGAACCCCGCGCGCGGTGCGTACGCGGCGCCGCTGCGCCGGGGGCCCCGGAAGTCCGGCTTCCGTTCCCTCCCGGACCCCTCAGGGGCGCCATGCAATTCAGCCAGGCGGCTTGAAATCCCCGTTCGAGAGGGAGCGCCCACCGAGCGCCACCCGCGTTCGCCGTGGTGAGCCGCCCGTACGCCCCGTCGACTCCGCGCCCGACGGGCTACGGGCGGACCACGCCGAAACAACTCGGCTACAGGAGAACCGCTTTGTTGTCACCGCCGGAGCAGGCGGCCGAAATTCATTGTCCGAAAGCGCGCAGCACCGCCCGACCTGCACGGAAGTCGCACTGTGCGGCCAGGATGTGTGCCCCCTGCACTTCGATCTTGTCCAAGTGGTGTGCAGTGCCTGTTCCTTGGTCTATCTTCGTCGCGGACTTGGTACGCACCTGTCGGTTCGTGGGAGCGCTTTCCCCCCACCGCCTCACCCCACCACCGGGCGCCGAGAGCAAGGGGATCTGTCATGCCACATCTCATACAGCCGTTGGATACCGAAGACCCGCTCGGGCCGCTCCCCCAGGAATTCGCGGCGATCATGCGACCCGAACTGCCCAGCCTCATCAAGGAAATCGGCGTCGAGGTCACCCGGGCCTATCCGGAATACGCCCGGCTCCTCGACGGCCCGAACGGGCAGGCCATCCGGGTGGGCGTGGAGCAGAGCCTCGCCTCCTTCGTCGATCTGGTGGCCGAGCCCTCCTCCCCCACCACGCTCCGGGACGACATGTGCCGGCGCTTCGGGCGGTTCGAGGCGTACGAGGGCCGGACCATGGACACCCTTCAGGGGGCCTACCGGCTGGGCGCACGGGTGGCACTGCGGCGGGCGAAGAAGGTCGGGCAGAGCTACCACCTGTCCCCCACCCTGATGCTGAGCTTCGCCGACGCGCTCTTCGCCTACGTCGACGAGCTGGAATCGCTTTCCCGGGAAGGCTTCCTGGAGGTGCGGTCCCAGTCGGGCGAGCACAGCGAGGCGCTGCGCCGTCGCCTGCTCCACCTGATCCTCGCCGGACGCCCGTCTCCCGGCAGCGCCATCGCCGATCTGTGCGAGCAGGCCGGGTGGGCGCTGCCCGAGGAGGTGACGCTGATCGCGGTGCGCGCTCCGGCGGAGCTGGACCGGCTCAGCGCGGACCGTGACCTTCTGGTCGATCTCAGCGCCCCGCAGCCGCATCTGCTCGTTCCCGGAGCGCTGGACGACGCACGAAGATCCATGCTGGAGCAGGCCCTGCCGGCCGGGCGCGCGGCGATCGGGCTGACCGTCCCCACGGCGCTGGCCTGCGAGTCGATCCGCTGGGCCCGCCGGGTCCTGGAGCTCGTCGACTCCGGCGTGATCGACGACGCTCCGCTGATCCGGTGCGAGGACCACCTCATCACCCTGTGGCTGCTGTCCGACCCCGCCCTGCTGGACCAGCTCGCCCAGCGGGAGCTGGCCGCAGTCGCGGGGATCAGCGCCACCCGCCGTGACCGGCTGGTCGAGACGCTGCGGATCTGGCTCGACACCCGGGGCACCGCGGCGCAGATGGGCGCGCTGCTCGATGTCCACCCGCAGACCGTGCGCTACCGCATGCGCAGTCTGGAGACCATCTTCGGTGACCAACTCGTCGACCCCGAGAGCCGTTTCGCCACCGAAGCGGTGCTGCGCGCGCTGCGTCTGCGCTCCCGCGCCACGGGCACATCCCCCTGATCCGGATCACGTTCGGCGCGGCGGGTCAACTTACCGGCGCGTAAGGCGAAATAGACGGTCAGCCCCAAACGGTTGCGACACGGAGACGTATCCGGGGAGAAACCCGGAACCGCGTCCCGTACACAGGAAGGAACCTGCCGCCCATCAGCGGCAGGCACCGTGCACCGCCTCCTGGCCAACCAGCGAAAAGGGAAAGCCCCATGACCGCCTCGCACCTCCTCGTCCCCGTGCCGATCCCGGACCGGGTCGCCGCGCTGATCGGTTCGTGCATTCCGCCGCACATCCTCCAGGCGGAGTTCGACGCCTACTGCGCGGCCCGCGAGGTCCGCAGGTTCCGCGGGCCCCGACTCGGCGTCGAGGACCGGGCCGACCGCGAACAGGCCCTGTCCGAACTGGCCCGCGCCAACAAGGTGCTTGCCGCGCACGATCCGCGACTGGCGGTGCTGCCCGGCTCGCCCTTCTGAGCCCTTTCCCCGATCGGGCCGGTCAGCGGCGGACCGGCCTTGCGGGGCGCCACCGCTCCCTTTACCTTACTCAAAAGTAAGTTTACTTCGGAGTAAGGAATCGGCGTGGACGGAACCAGCAGCGGGAGCCTCACCGACGACCTGTCCGCGCTCGACTTCGCGGCGGTCGCGCCCGAGGAGTTCGCACGGATCGTCAGAGGCCTGTCCGCCAAGCAACTCGCCGAGGTCATGCGGGGCGAGCTGCGCACCCGGATACTCGGCGAGGTCTTCGGCCGGATGCGGCAGCAGTTCCGGCCCGAGGCGGCCGCCGGCCTCACCGCACTGATCCGCTGGAAGATCACCGGTGAGAGCGACGCGGTCTACGAGACCGCGATAGCGGACGGCGCCTGCGAGGTCACCGCGGGCCGCTCCGACGCCGAACCCCGCACCACACTGGTGATGGCCGACGCCGAATTCCTCAAGCTGGTCTCCGGCAACGGCAATCCGGTCACCATGTTCATGACGCGCAAGCTCAAGGTCGCCGGTGACGTCGGCCTCGCCTCCGGCCTGACCCGCTACTTCGACATCCCGAAGGCGTGAGCGCATGAGCTTCTTCTCCCTGGCCCTGACCGAGGAGCAACAGGACCTGCGCGACTGGGTGCACGGCTTCGCGGCCCAGGTGGTCCGCCCGGCCGCCGCCGAGTGGGACGCCCGGGAGGAAACCCCATGGCCCGTGATCCAGGAGGCCGCCCGGATCGGCCTGTACGGCTTCGAATCGCTCGCCGACCTGTACGGGGACCCCACCGGACTCTCCCTCCAGATCGCCAACGAGGAGCTGTTCTGGGGCGACGCGGGCATCGGCATGGCCCTGTTCGGTACCTCGCTCGCGGTGGCCGGAATCTTCGCCTCCGGCACCCCGGACCAGCTCGCCGAGTGGGTTCCGCAGTGCTACGGCGACGAGGACGACCCGAAGGTCGCCGCCTTCTGCGTCTCCGAACCGGGGGCCGGTTCGGACGTCTCGGCGATGACGACGAGGGCGCGCTACGCCGAGGCGAGCGATGAGTGGGTGATCTCCGGCCAGAAGGCGTGGATCACCAACGGCGGCATCGCCGAGGTCCATGTCGTCGTCGCCTCGGTCGACCCGTCGCTCGGCTCCCGCGGACAGGCCGCGTTCATCGTGCCGCCCGGCACGAAGGGCCTGGCGGCCGGCCGCACGGTCAAGAAGCTCGGCCTGCGTGCCTCGCACACGGCGGACCTCTTCCTCGACGACGTCCGCGTCCCCGGCCACTGCCTGCTCGGCGGCAAGGAGAAGCTGGACGCCCGCCTCGCCCGGGCACGCGAGGGCGGTACCGCCAAGAGCCAGGCGGCGATGGCGACTTTCGAGGTCAGCCGCCCGACCGTCGCCGCGCAGGCACTCGGCATCGCGCGGGCCGCCTACGAATACGCCCTGGAATACGCCGGTGAGCGTGAGGCTTTCGGCAGGCCGATCATCGAGAACCAGTCGATCGCCTTCGCGCTGGCCGACATCCGTACGGAGATCGAAGCCGTACGCCTGCTGATCTGGCAGGCCGCCTGGATGGCGCGCAACGACCGGACCTTCGACGCGGGCCAGGGCTCCATGTCGAAGCTGCGAGCCGGTGAACTCGCGGTGGCGGCAACCGAGAAGGCGGTCCAGATCCTCGGCGGCGCGGGCTACAGCCGGGAGCACCCGGTGGAGCGGATGTACCGCGACGCCAAGATCTACACCATCTTCGAGGGGACCAGCGAGATCCAGCGCCTGGTCATCGCGCGGGCGATCTCGGGGCGGCAGATCCGCTGAGAGGTCGCCGAAGTGACGGTCGGCACATGTGATCCTCGTCGCCCCGAACGGGTGCGGCGACGCCGGAACGCGGACGGGGAATTCGTCGTCCGGCCCGGGCGGCCGGAGGTCGTCACCGAGCGCGTCGGAAGGATCACGCGGCAGCGCCCGCGCCCTGCCGCAGCCCGTCTACGTGCGGCGACGGGGTGCGGATCGCTCGGGCGGGCCCGTCCCCGACGAGCTATGGCGACGGCGTGGAGAGGGGCGCGGCGAGGCACGAGGGCGGATCGGCGCCGCTCGGTGGGCGCGGGCGAACGGCTCCCGGGGTGAGGCCCACACGCTCTGCCGGTGCCTCGCCCGCCTCCGTGCCACTAGCCTCTTCACATGACCTCCACTTCGACCGAGCCGACACCTGCCCGCCCGATGGTTGAGCTGAACGCGGAGATCCGCGCTCTGGTCGCCGATGGCGGTGTGGTGTCGCCGGAGGGCCGCCGGGAGTACGAGCGGCTTCTGGTCGAGTGGGTGGCGGCCGTCCGGGGCGGGTCGACGGAAGCCGTCTGACCGTACGGGACTGAACCGCGGAAGCTGCCCGACGGTACGGTGCGGGCGCCCGCCGGGAGCGGTGTGCGGGCCTCCGTACAAGGGGAGCGACCCCCTCCGCCGGGCAGGGCCGGGGCGTCGGCGATAGTGATCGTCCGTCCGCGTCCTCACCCCGGGAGCACCTCATGACCGCCGCGTCAGCCGCCGGCGCACGCCGCCCGTCCCTCCTGCTCGTCACCGATCTCGCGTACGAGGCGCGCGGCCGCCGCTACTGCGACGAGGACATCTACCTCGCCTCCCGGCTGCGCGAGGCGTTCGACGTCGCGCTCTGCCACCCCCGGGACGCGGCAGCGCTGCTGGCGGGCTTCGACACCGTGCTGATCCGCAACAGCGGGCCGGTGCTGCACTACCGGGAGGCGTACGACGCCTTCCGCGCGCGGGCCCAGGAGCTGCGGACGCCGGTCTACAACCCGCTGGGCGGGCGCGGCGACATGGCGGGCAAGGAATATCTCGTCGAGATGTCCGCGGCCGGCCTCCCGGTCATCCCCACGGTGGACCGGGCGGCGGATCTGCCGGAACTGCCCGAGGTCCCCCAGTACGTGGTCAAGCCGAAGCTGGGGGCGGACTCGGTCGGGCTGCGGTTCGTCACGGCCGCGGAGGCCCGGGTCGAGCTGGAACGGGCAGCCGAGGGCTCCCTCCTCGTGCAGCCGCGGATCGACTTCCGCCACGAGGTGTCCTTCTACTTCGTCGACCACGACTTCCAGTACGCGCTGTATGCCCCCGACCCGGAGCGGCGCTGGGTGCTGGAGCCGTACCCGGCGAGCGCGGAGGACCTGGAGTTCGCCCGGCGCTTCATCGCCTGGAACGCCCTCGACCACGGAATCCAGCGGGTCGACGCCTGCCGGACGGCGGAGGGCGCTCTGCTGCTGGTGGAGCTGGAGGACCTCAACCCGTATCTGTCGCTCGACCGGGTCGGCGAGGACGTCCGGGAGGCGTTCGTGGCCCGGCTGAAGAGATCGATAGCCTCGCTGCCGCGCTGACCCCCGTCCGGCCCGCCCCCGCATGCGGGGGCCGTGGGCCGGTGTGAGGGTGCAGGGGTGACGACTGCCAGCGAGCAAGCCCCCGCCGCGCAGAGTGCCGCCGCGCCCCCGCCCGTCCTCGACCGGAGGCGGCGCAACATCGTCTTCGCCACGATCGTGCTCGGCATGCTGCTCGCGGCACTGGACCAGACGATCGTGGGCACGGCCCTGCCGACGATCGTCTCGGACCTGGGCGGCGCCGCGCACATGTCGTGGGTGGTCACCGCCTATCTGCTGGCAGAGACGGTGGCCACCGTACTGGTCGGCAAGTTCGGCGACCTGTTCGGGCGGAAGCTGGTCTTCCAGATCTCGGCGATCATCTTCATCACGGGATCGTTCCTGTGCGGCCTCGCGTCGGACATGCTGCTGCTGATCATCTGGCGCGGTATGCAGGGCATCGGCGCGGGCGGCCTCATGGTCACGTCGATGGCGCTGATCGCGGATGTGATCCCACTGCGCGAACGGGGCAAGTACCAGGGCGCGATCGGGGCGGTCTTCGGTATCTCGACCGTGATCGGGCCGCTGCTCGGCGGGCTGTTCACCGACCATCTGACCTGGCGCTGGGCGTTCTACGTCAATGTGCCGATCGCCATCGTGGTGGTCATCGCCGCCGCCCGGAACATCCCGTCGGTGAAGGCGGCGGGGCGGCCGGTCATCGACTACCGGGGCATCGCGCTGGTCACCGTCGGCGCGAGCGCGCTGATCCTGGCGACGAGCTGGGGCGGGAACGAGTACGCGTGGGGCTCGGCCGTGATCATCGGGCTGTTCGTCTGCGGGCTGATCGCCCTGGCGCTGTTCTGCCTGGTGGAGACGCGGGCGAAGGAACCGATGCTGCCGATGCGGCTCTTCCGGAACCCGGTCTTCACCGTCTGCTCGATCCTCAGCTTCATCGTGGGCTTCGCGATGCTCGGCTCGATGATCTTCCTGCCGACCTATCTCCAGTACGTGGACGGGGACTCGGCGACGCTCTCGGGGGTGCGGACGCTGCCGCTGGTCGTCGGTCTGCTGGCCGCCTCGATCTTCAGCGGCAACGTGGTGAGCAAGACGGGCCGCTACCGGGTCTTCCCGATCGTGGGGACGCTGGTCATGGCGGCCGGACTGTTCCTGCTGTCCCGGATGGGGCCGGGGACCGGCGTCTGGCTGGAGTCCCTCTACATGGTGGTCCTGGGGCTCGGCATCGGCCTGGCCATGCAAGTGCTGACGATCGCCGTGCAGAACACCGTCGACTACGAGGACCTGGGCACGGCCACCTCGGGCGTGACGTTCTTCCGTACGCTGGGCAGCGCCTTCGGCACGGCGGTGTTCGGCACGATCTACGCCAACGCGCTGAAGCCGAACCTCGCCGACGGGGTCGCTCAGGCGGTCGCGGCGGGCGGCGACCCGGCAGTGCTGGCCGGCGCGTCGCAGAGCCCGCAGGCCCTGCACGCGCTGCCCGCCGCCCAGTCGGAACCGCTGGCGCTGGCGTACGCGGACACGTTGCACACGGTGTTCCTGTGGACGGTGCCCATCGCGCTGATCGGCTTCGTCGTCGCGCTGTTCCTGAAGGAGGTCAAGCTGCGGGACTCGGCACGGCTCGGGTCGACGGACATGGGCGAGGGCTTCGCCCAGCCGGGCAGCGGTGACTCGGCGAAGGTGCTGGAGTACTCCGTGGCCACGATCCTGCACGGGGCCGGCCCGGACACCGCCCGGCGCATCACCGCCGAGTCCGACACCCGGCTCGACATGGCGGGAGCCTGGGCGGTGATGCAGGTGGACCTCTTCACCCGGATGGTCGGCCATGCGGGCCTCGGGCTGATCGCGGCCCGGCACCGGATCCCCCCGGAGGTGCTGGTGCCCGTCTTCGACCGGATGATCGAGGAGGGCTATCTGACGGGCGACGGGCGGCTCTTCTCGCACACGGCGGCGGGCCGGCGCGAGGCGGCGGTGATCTCCGACGCCTGGGGCCGTTGGCTCAACGACCGCCTGGCCGAGGACGGCGCGCGCCCCGACGACCGTCAGCTCCGGGCCACCGTGGACGTGATCGCCAAGCGGCTGCTGGCGGAGGACCTGGCCCAGGAGCTGTCCCCCGCGGCCGGTTCCGGCGGGTCGTCGCGGGTGGGGGCTCCGGTCTGAGGCCCACGCCCGGGGTCAGTCGACGAAGACCGCCGTCGTGTAGACCCAGGCGCCCTCGTGCCGGACGAAGCGGCTCTTCTCGTGGAGGGAGTCGGGGCGGCCGTCGTCGGTGTAGTGGGCGCGGAAGGTGACCGTTCCGGTGGAGTGGAAGGCGCTGCCCTCGGTGGTGTCGAGAATCTCCAGGCGGACCCAGCTCATCGCGGGGTCGAAGTCGACGCCGGGCGGCCGGGTCTCGGGGTGCCAGGTGCGCAGCAGGTACGCCGCGTCCCGGGCGACGAAGGCCGCGTACCGGGAGCGCATCAGGGCCTCGCAGGTCGGCGCGGCGGCACTGCCGGAGTGGAACCGGCCGCAGCACTCCCCGTAGGCGGCGGGCAGGCCGCAGGGGCACGGGGAGGCGGGGGCGATCCGCGGGGCGGCGGGGCCCCGGGGCCGAGAGGTGCGTCGTGACATGGGTCCATTGTGGCTCCTCCGATCACCACGGTGTCTCCGGCTCGGGCCGATACGGCTCCGCACTCGGCGGACGTCTGCCCCCGGCGATCCATCGGTGCGCCAACACCAGTGCCCGAGAACCGGGTTGACATCCCGCGGCACCACGGGCGAGAGTCCGCCGCGTGGAGATCACCGATCTGACCCCCGCCGAACGCCGCGTCCAGGACGCCTTCCCCAGCGGCTCCCCGGTCGACTTCCGTACCGGATCGGCGGCGGACGACGACCCCGAGGGCGGCGCCGGCTGGGGCGCGGAGCGCACGGTGCGCGCCGAGGTGTTGCGCACTCTGCTGCTTGGCGGAGCAGGTGCGCCGGGGCAGGTTCCCGCCCTGCGGGTCATGGGGGCACGGATCACCGGGAGGCTGTGGGCACGCTACGCGGTGGCGGAGTGCGCGGTGCTGCTGACCGGCTGCCGTTTCGACGAGGCGCCCGATCTGTACGGGGCGCAGCTGCGCCAGCTGAACCTGGCCGGATCGGTACTGCCCGGGTTGGAGGCGGCGACGATCCGGGTCGACGGGGTGGTGCGGCTGTCCGGGTGCCGGATCCCGGGCCCGGTCAGGCTCGGCGCCTCCCGGATCGCCCGTGCCCTCGTCCTGGACGGAGCGAGGCTCGGGGTGCGCGCGGACGGTACCAGCGCCCCGAACGACGAACCGGTCCTCGGGCTGAACCACGCGATCGTCGAGGACGACCTGTGGTGGCCCCGGCTGACGGCGCACGGCGAGGTCAGGATCGACGGGGCTGCCGTCACCGGGCAGATCCGGCTCGACGACGCGGAGCTGAGGAACCCCGGCGGAACCGCTCTGCGCGCGGAGAACGTCACGGTCGGCTCGGACCTGCACGCCATGCGCATCCGCGTACTGGGGCGGGTGAACCTGCGGGGCTGCCGCATACCGGGCCAGCTCAACTTCGCGTACGCCCGGCTCTCCCACCCCGGCGGGGTGGCTCTGCGGGCGAGCAGCATGACCGTCGGAGAGATGTGGCTGCGGGAGGCGGATCCGGTGAACGGCCTGGTGAACCTGCGGCGGTCCCAGATCGGTCTCATCCACGCCGACCCCTCGGTCTGGCCGTCCGCCGTCCGGCTGGAGGGCCTCACCTACACCTCGCTCCTCCCCCATCTGCCCGCGGCCCGGCGGCTGCCGCTCCTTGAGCGGGAGGAGGAGGGTTACGTACCCTTCGCCTACGAGCAGTTGACCACGGCGTACCGGCGGATCGGCGACGACGAGGCGGCCCGTACGGTGCTGCTGGCCAAGGAGCGTCGACGGCGCCGGACCCTGCCGGTCCACGCCCGTTTCTGGGGTTACCTCCAGGACGCGGCAGTCGGCTACGGGTTCCGCCCGGTGCGGGCTGCGGGCTGGCTGCTCTCCTTACTGTTCGTCGGGTCGGTGGCGTACGCGACGCATCGTCCCCGCCCCTTGAAGGAGGGCGAGGCTCCGCCCTTCAGCCCGGTGTTCTACACCTTGGACCTGCTGCTGCCCATCGTCGACTTCGGCCAGGAGAAGGCGTTCAACCCGCAAGGGGCATACCAGTGGCTCTCGTACCTGCTGATCGTGACCGGGTGGCTGCTCGCGACGACGATCGCCGCGGGCATCACCCGGTCCGTCAGCCGCCAGTGACGGGGACGCCGGGCACGCCGAGCTCAGGGCTTGCGCGCGACCCCGGCGTAACCGGGGATCGGCTCGTCGCCGGGCACGTCGATGACCTCTCCTAGCTCGGGATGCCAGTCGGCCGAGAGCGCGACGCCCGGCTCGACCAGTTCGAGGCCGTCGAAGAACGCCGTGAGTTCGGCGTGGCTGCGGGGCCGCAGCGTCATCCCGCGCGCCTTGTAGATGGCCCGTGCCTGCGCGGCGCCATCCGGGTTGAAGTCGCCGGTGGTGTGCGAGAGCACCAGGTAGCTGCCGGAGGGAAGCTGGTCGACCAGCTGGCCGACCAGGTCGGCCGCGCCGTCCTCGTCATCGATGAAGTGCAGCAGGGCCAACAGGGAGAGCGCGATCGGCTTGTCGAAGTCCAGGACCTTGCCGGCCTCCGCCAGGATGGTCCCGGGCTTGCGGGCGTCCGCCTGGATGTACTCGGTGGCCCCCTCGGGCGTCGAGCGGAGCAGCGCCGCCGCGTGGGCGAGCACGATCGGGTCGTTGTCGCAGTAGACGATGCGCGCGTCGGGGGCGGCCTGCTGGGCGATCTGGTGGAGGTTCGGCTCGGTGGGTATGCCGGTGCCGATGTCCAGGAACTGGCGCACCCCCCTCTCGGCGAGCCAGCGGGTGGCCCGGTGCATGAACGCCCGGTTGACCCGCGCCATGTCACGGCCGCGCGCGTCCAGGGCGAGCAGCTGGCGCGCCATCTGTTCGTCGACCGGGTAGTTGTCCTTGCCGCCGAGGAACCAGTCGTACATGCGGGCCGGATGCGGCTTGCTGGTGTCGATCTCGATGGAGTGGGGTTCTTGCCCGGTCATGGCGCGCTCCGTGGTCAGAGGTCCGTGAAGGAGGGGTGCGATGTCAGGTGAGCAGGAAGTCGGCCTGGCCGGCCTTGGCGCCCTGGATGAACGCGGCGATCTCGCCGTTGGAGTAGATGAGAGCGGGGCCTTCCGGGTCGGCTGACTGACGTACGGCGACCCGCCCGTCGGCGAGCTTCATGGCCTCGATGCAGTTGCCGCCGTTCCCGCCGCTCCACGGCTTGTACCAGCCTTCGGAGCCGAGGTCACCGGCCGGCATGCCGTTGTATATCTGGTTCATCACAGCTCCTTGCGGAAGTCCCGGAGGATTTCCTTCGTGCGTTGTGCAGTTGCGGCCTGAGCCGCCATGCGGTCCATGACTTCGAGGTAGGAGGCCACCTCGGGGCGGGCGTCGAAGTAGACGGCGCCGGTCAGGTACTCGCTGTAGACCATGTCGGGGAGTTCGGGAACGGCGAACCGGAAGAGGACGAAAGGACCATAGGTTCCCGGGTGGTGGCCGGCGGCGAACTCCGCGATCTGCAGAGTGACATGGGGAAGCTCCGTGGCGGCTAGGAGCTTGTCGATCTGCCCGCGCATCACCTGCGCGCTGTCGACGGGCCGCCGCAGGACGGTCTCGTCCATGATCGCCCAGAGTCGGGGCGCGTCGTCCTTGGCCAGCAGGGACTGACGCTCCATCCGCAGCGCCACGTGGCGCTCGATGTCCTCGGGGCGGGTCTGGCCGACCGCCCCGGTGCGCATCACGGAACGCGCGTAGTCCTCGGTCTGGAGCAGTCCGGGCACGAAGTGCGGCTCGTACATGCGCAGCAGGCTCGCGGCGCCCTCCAGGCTGACGTACATGCTGAACCAGTCGGGCAGCACGTCGTGGAAACGCTGCCACCAACCCGGCCTGTTCGCCTCCTCCGCCAGGTCGACGAAGGCTTCGGCCTCCTGGTCGGCGACGCCGTACGCCTTCAGCAGCAGCTGGACGTAGGGGATCTTCAGCCCGACCTCGGCCGTTTCCATTCTGCGTATCGTCGCCGGGGCGACCCTGAGCACCTTCGCCGCCTGGTCACGGGTCAGGCCGACACGCTCGCGCAGATCCTGCAGGCGCTTGCCGAGAACGACCTGGCCCACGGTCGGGGCGGACCGCGGTTCGCTCACTTCAGACCTCCCCATGCGCTGTTTTGCGAGCAGTGTGCCATGCATGCGCCCCCAACGACACAGTCACTCTGGAAATTTCAGAGTGCCCCTTGCCAAGTGTCATCGTCGGGGGGAGAGTTGACTCCCGAACCAGTTCGCTCAGTCATGCCCGCCCCCGAGCACCCGGGGAACGAAGTGTGACGCAGCCCCCACTGTGAGGAATCGGTCGTGGCACCTGGCAGTGCGCTCATCCCCCGGCTCATGGACCTCAGTCCCGGGACGGAGGCGCTCCGTTACTGCTTCGCGCTGCCGGCGCACCCCGAATCGGTGGCCGGTGCGCGCGAGCTGACGCGAGCCCGGCTGGACGCCTGGACGCTGGGCCGCGACGCCTGCGACGCGGCCGTCCTCATCGTCTCCGAACTGGTGACCAACGCGGTCGTGCACACCACGAGCACCCGGGTGGTGTGCGAGCTGAGCCGGCTCGGCAGACGACTGCGGATAGCCGTGCAGGACCAGGGGCACCAACCCGGCGGCCCGCGGCTACGCCGTTCCTCCGACGACGAGCACGGCCGCGGTCTGCTCCTCGTCGACGCGATGAGCAGCGCCTGGGGTTCGCACGACGCCGGGGACGCCTCCGGGCGGATCGTCTGGGCGGAGCTGCCGCACGAGGCGGAGCAACTGCCCGGCACGGACCGGCCATGCTGAGGAACGCGCTGTCCCGGCTGCGCGCGGCGCACCGCGACCGGACGCCCGAACAGCCCCGGGGAGGCCGGGTGCGGCTGGCGCTGCCGGCTTCGATGTCCGCCAGCCTGGGCTGCGACGCGGTCGGGGTGCCCGCCCGGCACGGCTTCCGCCTCATGTCCCATCTGCCGCGTACCGGATGCGTCTTCGCCGACGCGGACCGCTGGTGGTGGATCGTCCCGGCCGGCTCCGACCTGGATCTCGACTGGCCCGATCAGGTGACATACGCGCGGGAAGCGGCCGTGTCCGGCACCCGGCCCCGGTTGATCCACTCACCGGACGCCCTCACTCCGTACACCCCGCCCATTCCGCTCTTCCTGATGGTCTGCCAGGTGACGGGGGTGGCGCCGAGCTGGGGCGCCGCCGGTACGCGGAGCGTCGTGTCCGCTCCGTAGCCTGCGTGGCGCCCGGCGGCGGGCCCACGACCGAACGAGCCGGGCCCGGTCAGGTCGGGCCCGTCTCGTCCGGTCGTGGGCCCGCCCGGTTCAGGCCCGGTCGAGGTACGCGAGCCCCGGGTGGACCTCGGTGTACCGGTCGAGCAGCCGCCGGGCCACCGTCACGGAGTCGACCAGCGGGTGCAGGGCGAAGGCCTGGACGGCCGCCGCGCGGGACCCGCTCTCCGCCGCCTCCAGCACCGCCCGCTCCACGGCCTTCACCGCGGTGACGAGCCCGACCGCGTGGTACGGGAGGGGTGAGACGGCCACCGGGTGGGCCCCGTTGGCGTCGACGAGGCAGGGCACCTCGACGACGGCGTCCGCGTCCAGGACCGAAAGCGCCGTGCGGTTGCGGACGTTGAGGATCAGGGAGGTGCGTTCGTTGCGGGCGACGGCGCGCATGAGGGCGAGCGCGACCTGTTCGTAGCCGCCGGACTCCAGGTCGCTCTCCTCCCGCTCCCCCGCCCCGGCGACCTCGCGGTTCTCCGCCATGTACGTCGCCTCGCGTTCGGCGCGGGTGCGGTCCCAGGTGGCCCAGGCGGGCGTGCCGGGCTCGCGCATGCGGGCGTAGAAGCCCTCCTGCTGATCCCGGAGGAACGCGCCCCGGGTCTGCTCCGCCTCCTGATAGGCGCGTACGGCTTCACGGTTGACGTAGTAGTAGTGCAGGTATTCGTTGGGGATCGCGCCCAGCGACCGGAGGAGTTCCGCGCCGAAGAGGCGGCCCTCCTCGAAGGAGTCGAGCAGCTCCGGGTCGCCGAGCAGCCGGGGCAGTTCGTCCCGCCCGTCCACGTACAGACCGCGGACCCATCCGAGGTGATTGAGCCCGGCGTAGTCGATCCAGGCCCGGTCCGGGTCGGCGCCCAGGACGCGGGCGATGCGCCGCCCGAGGCCGACCGGCGAGTCGCAGATCCCGATGACCCGGTCGCCCAGGTGCCGGGACATGGCCTCGGTGACCAGGCCCGCCGGGTTGGTGAAGTTGATGACCCAGGCCTGCGGGGCGAGCCGGGCGATGCGCCGGGCGAGTTCGAGGGCGACGGGGACGGTGCGCAGCCCGTACGCGATGCCTCCGGCGCCGACGGTCTCCTGGCCGAGCACACCTTCGTCGAGAGCCACCCGTTCATCGGCGGCTCGGCCGGCCAGGCCGCCGACCCGGATGGCGGAGAAGACGAAGTCGGCGCCGCGCAGCGCCTCGTCGAGTTCCGTGGTCGCGACGACGGCGGGGGCGTCCGCCACGTCCCGCCCCTGTTCCGCGAGGACGCGGGCGACGGCGGTGAGCCGGTCGGCGTCGGTGTCGTACAGCGTGACCCGGGAGACGCGGCCCTCGGCGTGATCGCCGAGGAGGGCCCCGTACACGAGAGGCACCCGGAATCCGCCACCGCCAAGAATTGTCAGCTTCACGCTGCTCGATGGTACGGGCAGGCCGGAGCCGTACGGCGCTGCCCGCGCCCGGCCCGGCGTGCGCCGCGGCGGCCCCGCGCCCGTGGGCGTGATCCGGGGCCGCCGCGGCGGGACGGCCGAACGCGTGTCAGTAGCCGCTCCACCAGCGGCTGACCGCCTGCCAGAGCCGAACAGGGGCGGCCGGGCGGCGCTGGTGCGGGATCGTCGCCACCGGGGCGGGTTCGGGGGCGGGGGCCGGCACGGCCGCGGGGGACGTGGTGGCCGGGGCTGTCCGGAGGGGGGTGCCCGGGGCGTGGGCGGGCTGTGCCCCGGCCGTCTCGTGCCGGGGCTCGGGTACGGTCCTGGCCGGGGAGGAGATCTCCCAGGCATCGGCCGGGCGGGGGGTACGGGCCATCACCGAGAGCGGGTCCGCGTCCAGCTTCTGCTGCGGGCCGGGGGCGAACTTCACCGGCAGCTCGACCAGGTGGCGGGACATGATGTTGCCGACCCAGCGCAGCTCGCTCTCCCCGACGCCGAGCTCCAGGTCCGGGAGGCGCATCAGGAGCGCGTCGACGCCGACGTCGGCGATGGCGCGGCCGATGTCCTGTCCCGGGCACTCGTGGGGTCCCCCGCTGAAGGCGAGGTGGGCGCGGTTGCCGCCCATGTCGGCGTTGAGGTCCGGGCGGACGGTGGGGTCGGTGTTGGCCGGGGCGATCCCGACGAGCAGGGCGTCGCCCGCCTTGATCTGCTGGCCGCCCAGCTCGGTGTCGCCGACCGCCCAGCGGCCGAAGACGGCGGTGAACGGCGGTTCGTCCCAGAGGGTCTGCTCCACCGCCTCGGGCACGGTCATGTGCCCGCCGCTGAGCCGGGCGCGGAAGCGCGGGTCGATCAGGACCATGCGCAGCACGTTGGCGATGAGGTTGGCGGTGGACTCGTAGGCGGCGATGAGGATGAGGCGCAGGTGCTCGACGACCTCGATGTCGGTCATCGTCGCGGGGTGCTCGACGAGCCAGCTGGCGAAGTCCGGCGCGGGGTCGGCGCGGCGCCGCTCCACCAGGCGCGTCAGCACGGACACGATGTGGGCGTTGCTGGCCACGGCGGTCTCGGTGCCACGGGTCATGTCCCGGGCGGCCTGGACGAGGCGCTCGTCGTACTCCTCGGGCATGCCGAAGATCGCGCACATCACCATCATCGGCAGGTGCTCCGCGAACTGGCTGACCAGGTCGGCGGTGCCCTTCTCGCAGAAGTCGTTGACCAGGCGGTTACTGAAGCGGTTGATGTGGCGGCGCACCCCTCGGGTGTCGATGCGCTCCATGCTGTCGGTGACCGCGCCACGCTGCCGCTCGTGCTTGGCGCCGTCGGCGAACACGCAGACGGGCTGCCAGGTGAAGATCGGGGCGAGCGGGTGGTCCGGGGCGACGCTGCCGTCCTGGAGGGCCCGCCAGCGCCGCGAGTCCCGGGAGAACTGGGACGGCGTACGGGTGAGGTGGAGGTTCTCGCTGTGGCCGAGGACGAGCCAGGCGGGAACGTCGCCGTGGAGCAGGATCGGGGCCACCGTGCCGTGCTCGGCGCGGAGCTTGTCGTAGAGGCCCGCGGGGTTGTTCTCCGCCTCGGGGCCGTAGAGCCGGCGCAGTCCGCCGGGGCCGATGTCGAGGTTGTGGGCCGGGCACTGCGGCGGGGGCACGGCGCCGGGTTCGTGGTGGAAGGGGGTTGTCACAGGGGCTCCAGGGATCAGGATTCCAGGGCTGGTGCACAGATTCCGGGGCTGGTGCACGAGCGGGCGGGACAAGCGGGCGGGCGGGGCGTCCGGGCGCGGACCCGGGCCGGGGGTCGTGCGCCGGGGGACGGCGTACGCCCCCCGGCGGAGGTCCGGTCGCCGGGCCCCGGGGACGTACGGCGTCAGGCGAAGGGGACGGCCAGGCTGTGCAGGTAGCGCATCAGGGTCATCAGCACATCGCGGCTGGAGGCCCGCAGCCGGGCGTCGCAGTCGATCATCGGGACCTCGTCCGGCAGGTCGAGGGCTCTGCGCAGGGCCTCGACCGGGTGGTGCGGTGCGTCGGGGAAGGTGTTCACGGCGACCACGAACGGCACTCCGCGCTCCTCCAGCCGGCCGATGACGTCGAAGCTGACTTCGAGCCGTCTCGTGTCGATGAGGACGACCGCGCCGAGGGCGCCCTCGAAGAGGCCGTTCCAGAGGAACCAGAAGCGTTCCTGGCCGGGGGTGCCGAACAGATAGAGGATCAGTTCCTCGCTGAGGCTGATCCGTCCGAAGTCCATGGCGACGGTGGTGGCGGTCTTCGTCTCCACCCCGGCGTTGTCGTCCACGCCGACGCCGGCCTGCGTCATGGTCTCTTCGGTCGTCAGCGGCCGGATCTCGCTCACCGAGCCGACCATGGTCGTCTTGCCGACGCCGAACCCGCCGACGATCACGACCTTCACCGCGGCGGTGGCCGTGGTGGGGAGGACGTCCTCGGTGCGGGGTCCGGTGATCGTGTCAGAGCTTCTGAAGTCCATGCATCACCGCTTCGAGAAGGGACCTGTCGGGGAGAGTGGCGCGGACGATCGGAGCGCGCGACTCGATGAGCTCGGTCGCGAGGAGATCGCTTAGGAGCGAGGTGACCACGCTGAACGGCAGGCTGAGGTAGGCCGAGATCTCGGCGACGGACAACGGGGCCTGGCAGAGGCGCAGGATCGCCGCCTGTTCGGGCTGGAACGTCGGCGAGGGCTCCGCCTGTGCGACGACCATCGTGACCAGGTCGAGCGCGGCCCGTTCGCTGTCGTCGAGATCGCCGGTGATCACGTACAGCCGTTCCGGATCGAGGAGATCCGGATCGGCCTTGCGGCGTTCTCGTCGAGGACCACTCATCCGGACTGCCCGCCGTGGCGGGGCGGGCTGGTCAGGTGGGCTCCGATCCGCACGACCATGTCCCGCATCCGGGCTCCGACGAGTCCGGCGTCGACGGTCTCGCCGGCCAGGACCGCGAGATACGCGCCGGTGCCGGCCGCCATCAGGTAGAAGAAGCCGCCCGTCACCTCGATGACCACGAGCTTCATCAGGCCGTCGCTGTACGGGATCTCGGTGGCGACCGCGGCGGCCAGGCTCTGCAGTCCGGCGCAGGCCGCCGCGAGCCGGTCGGCCACGTCGGGGTCGCCGCCGTGCATCGCGATGCGCAGGCCGTCCGACGAGAGCACCACGATCTGATGGATGCTGGGAACGTCTTCGGCCAGCTCCTTGAGCATCCAGTCCATGTTTCCCCGCTGCTGGATCACTTCAGATCTCCCTTGTCCCACGCGTCATCGGAGTCTTCGCCGTGCTTTCGTTCCTGCGGTACGCCGTTGACGGCCTTGGTGAAGGCCTCCAGCCAGAGGCCGGGGGGCTTCTCCTCGCCGCGTCCGCCGTCCGTGGACTCGCCCGGTCCGGGCTGGAACCCGTTGGCCGGGGCCGGGGGCGGCGGGGGCTGCTGCGGGAGGTTGTGCGAGCCGAGCGGGGCGCGGCCCCGGCTGCGGCGCTGCGGCAGCCCGTTCTCGGTCCACTCGGTGACCACGGGAACGTCGTCCTCCATGGCGGCCGCGGGAGCGGCCGGGCGCGAGGTGGCCGCGGGGGCTCCGGTGGGGACCGGTGCGGCCACGGACGGCACGGGGCCGGTGGCGGCGGGCTTGGGCTTGCGCTTGCCGGGCGGCGGCACCACGTGCTGGAGCTGCGACATGTCCAGGGAGCTGGTGGGCCGCGAGGTGGCGCCGATGCCGTGGGCGATGCCCGGGGCGGGCCCGGTCGTGATCATGTCGCGCGGCACGATGAGGACGGCGCGGACGCCGCCGTACGCCGACTGACGCAGCGACACCTGGAGCTGGTACATCCGGGAGAGCCGGCCGACGACGGCCATGCCGAGGCGCGGGGACTCGCCGAGGTCGTTCATGTTGATGCCGGCCTGGGCCTGGGCGAGCATGTTCTCGGCGCGGGCGCGGGCCTCCTCGCTGAGGCTGACGCCGCCGTCCTCGATCTCGATGGCGATGCCGGTCTGCACCTCGACCGCGGTGACGTGCACCCGGGTCTGGGGCGGCGAGTAGCGGGTCGCGTTGTCGAGGAGTTCGGCGCAGGCGTGGATGAGCGGTTCGACCGAGGTGCCGACGATGGCGACCTTGGCGATCGAGTGCAGATCGACGCGCTGGTACTCCAGGATGCGGGACATCGCTCCGCGCAGCACGCTGAACAGCGGTACGGGCTTGGGCCACTGGCGGCTGGGGCGGGCGCCGCCGAGGACGGCGATGGAGTCGGCGAGCCGGCCGATCAGTGCGGTGCCGTGGTCGATGCGCAGCAGGTCGTCGAAGACCTCGGGGTTGCGCCCGTAGTGGTCCTCCATCTCCCGGAGTTCACTGGCCTGGCGGTGCACGATCGCCTGGACGCGGCGGGCGACGCTGACGAAGGCGCGCTGGGCGGAGTCACGCCGCGCCTCCTCGTTGTCGATGACTTCGAGGACCTGGTGGATCTGCTCGCGCAGCGCCCCCGGCAGGTGGCGGTTGGCGACGTCCGCGTCAACGATGTCGCGCATCACCTCTTCGGGCGAATTGCCCACGCGCAGCCGCCGGATGGCGGCGGGCATGACCTCCTTGGTGAGCCGTACCGTCTCGGCGTCGTGCGAGAGGATGCGGTGTTCCAGATAGGCGATGCGCTGTTCGTACTCGGCGCGCTGGACGCGCATGGCGTGTCGGCGGCGGTGGAGCGCCACCGTGAGTACGGCGACCACGAGCGTGGTGATCGCGCCGCACACGGCGACTGGTATCCGCGCGGCCGGTGCGACCAGGGCCGATCCGGCGGCGGTCGCGCCGAGGAGCAGGGCCACGGGCAGCAGGACTACGCGGACGACGGGAATTTCTCTGTCGGTCGGCGGTGATTCAACACGAACCATCTAAAACCCTCTGGCGGTTGATTCCGGGATGTATGCGCACGGGAGCGGAGACTCAGGAACAAATGCTCGAATTCATCTCAACTCGACTTCACTGCGCGTGAGCTTAGCCAGATCAGAACAGTGCTTCGGCATATTCACCCAACCCCCTGCGGAAGCCCGCCGAGAGGAATACACTCGCCAGTTTTTGCACGCTGCGCTGTGAAGCATGTGCGGGGAGTGAGAGTGGCTGAAAAGCGCCTGTAGCGAGAGCTGATGACCTCGCAAAGCGCTACAACCTTCGCCGGATTGCTGCGCTTTGCGGGGTAAATCACCCGCACACCGGCCGGTTTCGCCTCACAGAATCAGACAACGGCACACGTGATCGAATCGGATCGAAAGGTGCAGATTCCCGACCGTCGGGCGGGTGACGCGCGAGATCGCCCGCCCGAGGCCCGTCCGCGAGTCTCGTCAGCGCCGGGCTCCGCCGAGCCGCCCCTCCAGCTGGACGAGCAACTCGCCGAGCCGGGAGCCGAGTTCTTCGCGACTGCTCTCGTCGAGTCCGGCGAGCACCGCGCGTTCGTAGGCGAGCTGCTCGGGAAGCAGCCGGTCGACCAGGGCCCGGCCCTCGTCGGTGAGACGGACATGGGCGACCCGCCGGTCGCGGTCGTCGCCCCGGCGGTCGACCAGGGCGCGGCCCTGGAGGGTGCGCAGCCGTTTGGTGACGGCGGCCCCGGAGGAGAAGGTCTCGCGGGCCAGCTCTCCGGGGGTCAGTTCCCGGTCGGTCCGGCGTACGGCGCCGAGGAGGTCGAATTCGGCGCGGGTGAGTCCGGCGGAGCGCAGCGGGGCGTCCTCGGCCTGCTGGAGGAGGGCGGCGCAGCGGTTGATCCGGCCGATGATCTCCATCGGTCCGGTGTCGAGCTCGGGGTTGACGGCCTGCCACTGCCGGACCACCGAGGCAACGATGTCGTCGGTCACTCCGCTCCGATCGAAGGGGCGCGGACCGTGGGCCCTCGCCGTTGTGCTGTCGCCGCGAGCGTACGGTGTCCGGCCTGCTCGGCCGCGAGAAGACGCTGCTCGGGCAGGGCACGCTGCCACCATTCGCCCGCCGCGGTGTCGCCCGCCTCGCGCAGTTCGACGAGGCTCGCGGTGAGCGTCCGGCGGGCCCGGTCCCGTTCGGCGGGCGCGGCCCCGGGGTCGGCGCCGGTCCGTCTCGCTTCGGCGCGGGCCCGGTGGGTGGCCTCGAGCGCCCTCTCGACCCGGCCCGCCGCCCGCCGGTTGGTGACGAGCGTCGCGGCCAGGAAGCCGGCGGTGGCGCCGAGGACGGTGTCCAGGACCCGGTCGCCGATCAGCTCCCCGGCCGGGTGGGCTCCGCCGAACTCCAGGACCAGCAGGGCCATCGGGGTCACCGCGACGGAGCCGAGCCAGTAGTTGCGGGTGATGAGGGCCTCGGCGGCGAAGCTGAAGAAGAGGCAGCAGCAGACGAGGGCGAGCGGACCGGTCCGCGACACCGGCAGGACGGCCGCGAAGACGAGCACACCCAGCAGGTTGCCGAGGGTGCGCTGGAGAGCCCGGTTCCACGACAGGGTGATGTTGGCCTGGTAGAGGGAGGCGGCGGTGACGATCGCCCAGTAGGGGCGGCCGACGCCGAGCGCGGCGCAGAGGTATCCGGCGAGCGCGCAGCCCGCCAGGGTGCGGACGGCGACGGGCAGCAGCGGCGATCCGGGGCCGAGGCGGCGCAGCAGGGTGCAGCGGGCCGCGCGGCGCCCCTCGGGGGCCCGCAGGGCGGCGCGTTCGGCGTCGATGCCGTAGAGCTCGTCGGCGGTGCCGGGGGCCGGCGGCGGCGCGGGCACGGCACCCCGGGCCCGGGTCAGGGCGGCCCAGGCGCGCAGCCGTTCCGGATCCGCCGCCTCGCCTCCGCCCTCGGGGCACGGGGCCGCGAAGGCCGCCTCGGCGTGCACCACGAGGCGCTCCAGCGACCGGCGTACAGGGGTGGGGCGGCCGGAGGCGAGCAGGCACTGCCAGGCCGCGTGCACGGCGGCGGCCGCCGCGTTGCGGTGACGGGGGCCGGGGTCGGCGGCGCACGCGGCCGCGGCCTCCAGGGCACGGG
>NTHE01000034.1 GCA_002551355.1 Streptomyces sp. man185
CCAATGAGAAATGTATATAGGAGCCGGGGCCTCACCGGGGCGGCCCCCGTGCGCCGGGTCTTGGTCGCCGAGCCGCGCCGGATCGCCGCGCGGGCGGCGGCGCGGCGGATGGCCTGGCTGCTGGGAGAGCGGCCGGGCGAGCGGGTCGGCTTCACGGTGCGCGGCGAGCGCGTGGTGGGGCGGGAGACGGTGGTGGAGGTCGTGACCACCGGGGTGCTGCTCCAGCGGCTCCAGCGGGACCAGGAGCTGGCCGGGGTCGACGTGGTGATCATCGACGAGTGCCACGAGCGTCATCTGGACGCGGACACGGTCGCCGCCTTCCTTCTCGACGTACGCGATGCGATCCGGCCCGATCTGCGGCTGGTGGCGGCCTCGGCGACGACGGACGCGGAGGGCTGGGCCCGGCTGCTGGGCGATGCCCCGGTGATCGAGGCCGAGGGCGTCTCGTACCCCGTGGAGGTTCTCTGGGCGCCGCCCGCCCGGCCGGTGAAGCCTCCGCACGGGATGAGGGTCGATCCGGCGCTGCTGACGCATGTGGCGGCGACCGTGCGGCGGGCACTGGCGGAGCGGGAGGGGGACGTCCTGTGCTTCCTGCCCGGCGTCGGGGAGATCGGCCGGGTGGCCGGGCAGCTCGCCGGGGTGGACGCGGAGGTCCTCCAGGTGCACGGGCGCGCTCCGGCCGCTGTGCAGGACGCGGTGCTGGCCGGGTCCGCCGAGGGGCGGCGGGTGGTCCTGGCGACCTCGGTGGCGGAGTCGTCCCTGACCGTGCCGGGCGTGCGGATCGTCGTCGACTCGGGCCTCGCGCGCGAACCCCGTACCGACCATGCCCGGGGCCTGAGCGCCCTGACGACCGTACGGGCCTCCCGGGCCTCCGGGCGGCAGCGCGCGGGGCGGGCGGGGCGGGAGGCTGCGGGGGCGGTGTACCGGTGCTGGGACCAGGCCGAGGACGGGCGGCTCGCGCGCTTCCCGTCGCCGGAGATCAAGGTCGCCGACCTCGCGGCCTTCGCGCTCCAGGCGGCGTGCTGGGGTGATCCGGACGCCTCCTCGCTCGCCCTGCTGGACGCGCCGCCCGCCGGGGCGATGGGCGCGGCCCGCGAGGTGCTGGGGGCGATCGGCGCGGTGGACGGCGACGGGCGGGTCACCGAGCGCGGCGTTCGGCTGTCCCGGCTCGGGCTGCACCCCCGGCTGGCGCGGGCCCTGCTGGACGGTGCGCGGGAGGCCGGTGCGCGGCGGGCCGCGGAGGTGGTGGCGCTGCTGAGCGAGGAGCCGCCGAGGGAGTACGGGGACGATCTCGCGGCGGCGCTGCGGACCGCCCGCCGGGGCCAGGACGGGTACGCGGCGCGCTGGAAGCAGGAGGTGCGCCGGCTGTCGTCGTCGCTGGGGAGCGAGCCGTCCGGGACCGGCAGAGGCGGCTCCGACGACGCCGTCGTGGGTCTCGTCGCGGCCCTGGCGTTCCCCGAGCGGGTGGCGCGGGCCCGGGGCGACGGGGCGTTCCTGATGGCGTCGGGCACGGGTGCGGAGCTGCGGGAGGGGTCGCGGCTGCGCAGCGCGCCCTGGCTGGCCGTGGCGGTCGCGGACCGGCCCTCCCACGCGGCGTCGGCCCGGGTGCGGCTGGCGGCGGTGGTCGACGAGCCCACCGCGCTGCTGGCCGCCGGGCATCTGCGGGTGCGGGGCGAGGAGGTCCGCTGGGTGGACGGGGAGGTGGTCGCCCGGTCCGTGGACCGGCTGGGGGCCGTCGAGTTGGCGGTACGACCCCTGAAGCAGCCCGATCCGGAGCTGGTGCGCGGGGCCCTCGTGGAGGGTCTGCGGCGCGAGGGGCCCGGGCTGCTGCGCTGGAACCGGGACACCGAACAGCTGCGGTCGCGCCTGGCGTTCCTGCACAGGGTGCTGGGTGCGCCGTGGCCGGACGTGTCGGACGAGGCGCTGCTGGCGGATCCGGACGCCTGGCTGGAGCCCGAGTTGTCGCGGGCGCGGCGCCGCTCCGACCTGGGCCGGATCGACGCGGGCCAGGCGCTGCGCCGGCTGTTGCCGTGGGCGACCGGGGAGGCCGTCCGGCTGGACGAGCTGGCGCCGGAGCGGATCGAGGTGCCGAGCGGGTCCCGGATCCGGGTGGAGTACGGCGGGGAGCAGCCCGTCCTGGCGGTGAAACTCCAGGAGTTGTTCGGGCTGGCCGAGACGCCCCGGGTGGCCGGGGTGCCGGTCCTGGTGCACCTGCTCTCCCCCGCCGGGCGGCCCGCGGCCGTCACCGCCGACCTGGCGTCGTTCTGGCAGGACGGCTACAAGGCCGTACGGGCGGAGCTGCGCGGCCGCTACCCGAAGCATCCGTGGCCGGAGGACCCCGCGACCGTACAAGCGACGCGGTACACCTCCGCACGCCTCAAGCGGTCGTAACACCGTCCGGCCGCCGCGACCTCGCCTCCAGCCACAGGGCCAGAGCGAGCAGTCCGATGCCGAGGCCGAGGAAGCCCCAGGGCAGGTACGAGGTGAGGAGGAGGACCAGGACGCGCTGGGACTTCACCAGGTCGACGGTGTCCACGATGTAGTCCTCGCGCATCTTCACATGGCCGGAGAACGCGGTGACGGTGTCCTCGGACATGCCCATCTTCTTCGCGTCGCGCAGCTCCTCCGTGTGGATCTCCTCGCCGTTGACGGGGGCGCCGGTGACGGGGTCGACCCAGAACATGCGCTTGGTGGTGTACCAGCGGGTCATGCCGGTCTGCGCGATCTGCTCGGCGGTGACGCCCTCGATGGGCATCTTCTTCGGCATCGGGACCTTGGTCCACGGGATGGTCTGCTCGAAGTAGTAGACCTCCAGGCCGCGGAAGGTGCGGGTGCCCCGGTAGTGGATGGGGGCGGTGGTGCGGCTCTGGGCGTCGAAGTACTCGTAGTCCCTTTTTTCCGTGAGGAAGGGCCACTTGAACTCGATGCCCTCGCGCCGGACCGGGTCGCCGTCGACCATCTCGCCGGTGGCGTTGACGGGGGCCTGGGTGTGGGCGTCGAAGATGTAGCGCTCGGGGATCTCGGAGACCATCTTGCCGTCGGGGCCCTGGATGTAGGAGAGCGCGTCCCAGACGACGACGTCGCGTCCGGCGCTGCGCTCGATCTTCTCGGACTCCTCCACGTTGCCCTTGAGCGTCTGGACGATGGTGACCTTCTCGACCTCCTCGGCCTTGAGGGTGGTGTAGTCGAGGAGGGTCGCGGGGGCCGCCTCCAGGACGACTTCCTGGTACTGGCTGGGCGGGACCTTGGCCAGGCGCGGGAAGGCGTACCAGCGCATCAGCGGCGACAGGGCGGCGAAGAACACGGCGAAGGCCAGGAGTACGAGACCGGCTCGGCGGCGCATGGTGGTGACCTCTTCCTCTGCGGTGTTATCGCTTCGGACCCGGGACGGTGGTCAGCAGGGGTTTCGGCGAGGTCTCCCCGGCCGGGGAGCCGACGGCGGAGATGGTGAACACGAGCACGAGGGCGGCGGCCAGTCCGATGGCGGCGGCGACGAGGGCACGCATGCTCGGCCTCCCGGGGCGGTGATCCGACGACGGCCGCCTGATGGGCCGTCAGGGCTGGGGCACCGTAGCAACCGGGGCGCGAGATGAGAACACAGCGGACAGCCCCTCGGTCGGGAGACCGAGGGGCTGTGCGACGGGTGTGCGGTGGGGCGGGGTCAGGGCTTGACGGCCTTGGGCGTCTCCGTCGGCTCCGGGGCGGCCGTCTCCTCCGGGGCCGTCTCCTCCGGCGCCTTGACGGTCAGCTCGATGACGACCGAGGCACCGCCCTCGGTGGTGAGGCGCAGCAGATACGTGCCCTCGTTGTCATCGGCGAAGATCTCCGGGAGGCGGAGCTGCCCCTCGGCGTCCGTCGTCAGCGTGGTGAGGGTACGGACCGGCTTGCCGTCCGCGTCCTTGAAGTACGGGCCCTTGTCGTTGTCGATGATGCCCAGGCGGTCCTTGACCATGGTGGCGGTGACGGCCACTCCGCCCGCGACGGCGTCCTTGTAGGTGGCCTTGACAGTGACGGAGTCCGCGAACTTCTTGCCGGGGGCGGCGACGAGCGCCTTCTCGTCGGTGCGGGCGATCGTGTCGGCCTGGCGGGCGGTGACGGTCGCCGCGTACGTCAGGGTGCGCGGCCGGCCCGTGCCCGCGACGGCGGTCACGGTGAACTCCCCGGCCTTCTCGCCGGCCTGGAGCTCCGGTGCGGTGGCGGTGCCGTCGGCCCCGGTCCGTACCGTGACGGACTTCTTGCCGCCGGCGAAGAGCGTTCCGGTCTTGCCGGTGACGGTGAAGGTGACGGGCACCTTGGCGAGCGGGGCGCCGAGCGCGTTGCGGGCGCGGACGGAGACCCGCTCGTCGAACGCCTGGCCCGCGGTGGCGCGCAGCGGGCCCGTGCCCGCGTTCTCCAGGGAGCCGAAGGTCTCGGCCGGCGGCGTCGGCTTGGGGGTGGGCGGCTTCGGCGTCGGGCTGGTGGAGCCTGCGCCGCCGGGCTTCGAGGGACCCGGGCCCGGCTTGCCGCCCGGGTCGGACGGGGAGGGCTTCGGGCTCGGGGGGGCGCTCGGGCCGGAACCGGTGCCCGGGCTCGGGGTGGGGGTGCTCGGGGAGGTGGGCAGCGTGCCGGTGCCGTCGGGGATCTCGTGCGTACCGCGCTGGTAGTACGAGAACCAGGAGCGAACCGTGCGCAGGTACTCCGTCGACCGGTTGTAGCTCAGCACGGCCTGGTCGAGGTCGGCGGAGAGAGCCAGATCTCGGTCGTTGGCGCAGAGGTAGCGGCCGGCGGCGAGCGACGCGTCGTAGATGTTGTTGGGGTCCTTGCGGCCGTCGCCGTTGGCGTCCTGGCCCCAGGAGGCCCAGGTCGACGGGATGAACTGCATCGGGCCGACCGCACGGTCGTGGACCGCGTCGCCGTCGTACGCTCCCCCGTCGGTGTCCTTGATCAGCGCGAAGCCCTGGCCGTTGAGGGCCGGGCCGAGGATGCGGGGGCTGGCGGTGCCGTTGGCGTCGACGCGGCCGCCGCGGGCCTGGCCGGACTCGACCTTGCCGATCGCAGCGAGGAGTTGCCAGGGCAGCCGGCACGTGGGGTCGGTGGTCGTGACGGTTTGCTCGGCCTGCTTGTACGCGGCCAGGATCGACGCCGGAATGCCCGCTTCCGCGCTGCCGGCCGCCGGGAGATTGCTGGACGAACCGGGCTTGTCGGGCGTAACCAGGGGCGGAAGGTCCGTGTAGTAGGGCGAGTTGCCGGTCGCGGCGCCGTCGGTGTCCGCGCTCGCGGTGTCCTCGCCCGCCGCCTTCGGGTCACCGCTGCCCGCGGGTCCGTCGGCCAGGGTCGCGGCGGGCGCCTGCGAGGCCGCGAGCGCCGCCACGGCGGCCGCCGCCACCGCGGTGGTCGTGGCTCCCTTGCGCAGACGACGGCGAATGTGCGCTGCCATACGTTCCGGTCCCTCCCCCTCGACGGCTGCTCGCGCTCCCCAGCGCAAGAACTCCAGCGACCCTACGACACCTTGTGTCGCCCGGGCACCGAGGGCTGACCGCTTCTTACTGTTTTTTCACGTTCGCGGGAGCACGTTGTCCGGGCGGTCACGTAAGGGTGCCCTGACGGTCCCGCATACTTGCCGCCATGCCGTTCACGCTCAGTCATGCCGCCGCCGTGCTCCCGGCGATCCGCCGGAACGGCACCGCCCGGTGGCCGCTGTTCCCCTCGGCGCTCGTCGCCGGTTCGTTCGCGCCCGACGTCACCTACTTCGCGGACATCGCGGACACGGTGGTCCCCGGGGCGATGGAGTTCGGGTCGTTCACGCACACCTTCCTCGGAGTCGTCACGGTGAACGTGGCCATCGCCGCGGTGCTGGTCGCGGTGTGGGCGGTGCTGCGGGAGCCGCTGGTGGCGCTGCTGCCGGTACGCGCACGGGGCCGCGTCCACGCCTTCGTCCGGGGGCAGCGGTGGACACGGGCCGCCTTCGGGCCGTCCGCCTGGCTCCGGTTCGCCGTCTCCGGCGCACTGGGCGCGGCCACGCATGTGGTGTGGGACGCGTTCACCCACCACAGCCGCTGGGGCACGGAGCTGGTGCCGGTGCTCAGTCACAGCGTCGGCGGCTTCCCGGTGTTCCAGCTCGTGCAGTACGGGAGTTCGGCGCTCGCCCTCGTGGTCATCGGCTGGTTCGCCGCGACCGGGCTGCGGCGGACCCCGGCGGCGCCCGCGCCCGTGGAGGTGCCGGTGCTCGGCCGCCGGGAGCGGCGGGGCGCCCTCGGCCTGCTGGCCCTGTGCGTGCTGGCGGGCGTCGTCCACCGGTGCGCCCGCTGGTACGCCCACTTCGGCCGGGTGGAGAGCCCGCTCGACATCATCCCCACGGCCTGCTTCGGCGCGGGCGCCGGGCTGGCGGCCGGACTGCTGCTGTACGGGGTGTGGATGCGGGCGCGACGGGGAGCGCGGGGTCCGGGCCGGCCCGTGTCCGTACCGGAGGAGTCCCGTACAAAAGCGCCCGCCGGTCGGGGGTAGCGGCGAGGAAAAGGGGATGGGCCCGGAACCGTGACGCGGTTCCGGGCCCACCCCCTTGAGGATCGGGTCGCGGGTCGTTCAGTGCGCGGCCGACTCCCAGTCCTTGCCGACGCCGACCGAGACGTCGAGCGGGGCGCGCAGTTCGACCGCGTGGGCCATCTCGTGGCGCAGGATCTCCTCCACCTGCTTCCGCTCGCCCTTCGCGATCTCCAGGACGATTTCGTCGTGGACCTGGAGCAGCATCCGCGAGGTCAGCTCCGCCTCCCGCAACGCCTTGTCCACCTTCAGCATCGCCACCTTCACGATGTCCGCGGCGGTGCCCTGGATCGGGGCGTTGAGCGCCATCCGCTCGGCGGCCTCGCGGCGCTGGCGGTTGTCGCTGTTCAGGTCGGGGAGATAGCGGCGGCGGCCGAGGATCGTCTCCGTGTAGCCGGTGGCCCTGGCCTCCTCGACGACCCGGTGGAGATAGTCCCGTACCCCGCCGAACCGCTCGAAGTAGGTGTCCATCAGCACCCGGGCCTCGGCGGGGTCGATGTTCAGCTGCTGGGAGAGGCCGAACGCGGAGAGACCGTAGGCCAGGCCGTAGGACATGGCCTTGATCTTGCGGCGCATCTCCGCGTCGACCGCGTCCTTCCCGACGCCGAAGACCTGCGAGGCGACCGTGGTGTGCAGGTCCTCGCCGGAGGTGAACGCCTCGATCAGACCGGCGTCCTCGGAGAGGTGCGCCATCACCCGCAGCTCGATCTGGCTGTAGTCCGCCGTCATCAGCGTCTCGAAGCCCTCGCCGACGACGAAGCCCCGGCGGATCGCCCGGCCCTCGTCGGTCCGGACGGGGATGTTCTGCAGGTTGGGGTCGGTGGAGGAGAGCCGGCCGGTCGCCGCCACCGTCTGGTTGAACGTGGTGTGGATCCGGCCGTCGGCCGCGATCGTCTTGATGAGGCCCTCGACGGTGACCCGCAGCTTGGCCTGCTCACGGTGGCGAAGCATCAGCACCGGCAGCTCGTGCTCGGTCTGCGCGGCCAGCCAGGCCAGCGCGTCCGCGTCCGTCGTGTACCCCGTCTTGGTCTTCTTCGTCTTCGGCAGACCCAGCTCGCCGAAGAGGATCTCCTGGAGCTGCTTGGGCGATCCGAGGTTGAACTCTCGGCCGACCGCCGCGTGCGCCTCCTTCACCGCCTGCTGCACGGTCCCGGCGAACTGCTGCTCCATGGACTCCAGATGGGCCCGGTCCGCGGCGATCCCGTGCCGCTCCAGACGGGCCAGGAGGATCGAGGTCGGCAGCTCCATGTCGTGCAGCAGCTCCGCCGCGCCCACCTCCTTCAGCCGGGTGGTGAACGCGTCGCCCAGGTCGAGCACGGCGCGGGCCTGCGCCATCAGGGCGTCCTGCTCGGCCCGGTCGTCCGCGCCGAAGGCCAGCTGCCCGTCGGACGCGGCGGCCGGGGCCAGCTCGCGGCCCAGATACTCCACGGCCAGCGCGTCCAGGGCGAAGGACCGGCGGCCCGGCTTCACCAGATACGCGGCGAGCGCCGTGTCCATCGCGACGCCCTCGAGCCGCCAGCCGTGCTCGGGGAAGACCCGCATCACGTTCTTCGCGTTGTGCAGGACCTTCGGCCGGGCCGGGTCGGCCACCCATGCGGCGAACGCCTGCTCGTCGGCCTCCTCCAGCTGCGTCGGGTCCAGCCAGGCGGCGGCCCCGTCGGCGGCGGCGAGCGCGACCTCGGTGACCGTGCCGGCGCCCAGCGACCAGGTGTCCACCGTCATGACGCCGAGCGGCTGGGCGCCGTGCGCCTCCAGCCACGGGGCGACCTCGCCGGAGCCGAGCACGGCCCCGTCCAGCTCGATCCCGGCGGCGGGCGCGGGCGGCTCGGCCTCCGCCGCCCCCGGGTCGACGGCGAGCAGCCGCTCGCGCAGGCTCGGGTTGCGGATCTCCAGTATGTCCAGGACACCGGTGACCGCCGTGCGGTCGTACGGAGCGCGCTCCAGGTCGGCCGGGGTCTTCGGGAGCTCCACGTCCCGGACCATCTCGGTCAGCACCCGGTTCATCTTCACCGCGTCCAGGTGGTCGCGGAAATTCTGCCCGGCCTTGCCCTTGACCTCCTCGGCCCGCTCGACCAGCTCGGCGAACGAACCGAACTGGTTGATCCACTTCGCGGCCGTCTTCTCACCGACCCCGGGAATGCCCGGGAGGTTGTCCGACGGGTCGCCGCGCAGGGCGGCGAAGTCCGGATACTGCTGCGGGGTGAGCCCGTACTTCTCGACGACCTTCTCCGGGGTGAACCGGGTCAGCTCGGAGACCCCCTTGGTGGGGTACAGCACGGTCACGTTGTCCGTGATCAGCTGGAAGGAGTCCCGGTCGCCGGTGACGATCAGCACCTCGAACCCGGCCGCCTCGGCCTGGGTCGCCAGCGTCGCGATGACGTCGTCGGCCTCGAACCCGTCCACCGCGAACCGGTCCGCGTGCATCGCGTCCAGCAGCTCGCCGATCAGCTCGACCTGCCCCTTGAACTCGTCGGGGGTCTTGGAGCGGTTGGCCTTGTACTCCGGGAACTCCTGCGCCCGCCAGGTCTTGCGGGACACGTCGAACGCCACCGCGAAGTGCGTGGGCGCCTCGTCACGCAGGGTGTTCGCCAGCATCGACATGAAGCCGTACACGGCGTTCGTCGGCTGCCCCACCGCCGTCGTGAAATTCTCCGCGGGCAGGGCGAAGAACGCCCGGTACGCCAGGGAGTGCCCGTCCATGAGGAGCAGGCGCGGTCGGTTGTCTGCCGTCTTCTTCGATGCCGTCTCAGCCACGCCCCCGATCCTGCCACGCCCCACTGACAATCCGGACCGGCACGGCCTTGCGCGGCCGTGACAGGATCGATGGTGAGGACATGCACCACCTCGCCACGCGGAAGAGCGCTCGAAGGGGAGCAGCATCATGGCCACCAAGCCGCCGACCGGTGACCCGGTCCAGGACGCCCCGCAGGTCGAAGCGGCCCCGCACGCCGCCGCCGGGCTGCCCGCCGTCGCCCACTCCCTGCGCATCTCCCAGCAGCAGATGGGGGTGCGCCGCACCGCGCAGACCCTCCTCAAGGTCAACCAGAAGAACGGCTTCGACTGCCCCGGCTGCGCCTGGCCCGAAGGCGACAAGCGGCACATCGCCGAGTTCTGCGAGAACGGCGCGAAGGCCGTGGCCGAGGAGGCGACGCTGCGTCGCGTCACCCCCGACTTCTTCGCCGCGCACCCGGTCGCCGACCTCGCGGAGCGCAGCGGCTACTGGCTGGGCCAGCAGGGCAGGATCACCCAGCCGGTGTACCTCCCCGAGGGCGCCGACCGGTACGAGGCGATCACCTGGGACCGGGCGTTCGCGATCATCGCCGAGGAGCTGACCGCGCTCGGCTCCCCCGACGAGGCCCTCTTCTACACCTCAGGCCGCACCAGCAACGAGGCCGCGTTCCTTCTCCAGCTCTTCGCCCGCGAGTTCGGCACCAACAACCTGCCGGACTGCTCCAACATGTGCCACGAGTCGTCCGGCTCGGCGCTCACCGAGACCATCGGCATCGGCAAGGGCAGCGTCTCCCTGGAGGACATCCACCAGGCCGACCTGATCATCGTCGCCGGCCAGAACCCCGGCACGAACCACCCCCGGATGCTGTCCGCCCTGGAGAAGGCCAAGCAGTCCGGAGCGAAGATCATCTCGGTGAACCCGCTGCCCGAGGCCGGTATGGAGCGGTTCAAGAACCCCCAGACCCCGCACGGCATGCTCAAGGGGACCCCGCTCAACGACCTCTTCCTGCAGATCCGCATCGGCGGCGACCAGGCCCTCTTCCGCCTCCTCAACAAGCTGATCCTGGCAACCGAGGGCGCCGTCGACACCGCGTTCGTCGCCGAGCACACCCACGGTTACGAGCAGTTCGCGAAGGCCGCCGAAGCCGCCGACTGGGACGAGACGCTGCGCGCCACCGGCCTCACCCGCGCCGAGATCGAGCAGGCGCTCGCCCTGGTCCTCGCATCCAAGCGCACCATCGTCTGCTGGGCCATGGGCCTCACCCAGCACAAGCACTCCGTGCCCACCATCCGCGAAGTCGTCAACTTCCTTCTGCTGCGCGGCAACATCGGCCGCCCCGGCGCCGGGGTCTGCCCGGTGCGCGGCCACTCCAACGTCCAGGGCGACCGCACCATGGGCATCTTCGAACGCCCCGCACCGGCCTTCCTCGACGCCCTCGACAAGGAGTTCGGCATCACCTCGCCGCGCCACCACGGCATGGACGTGGTGCGCTCCATCCAGGCGCTCCGCGACGGCGAGGCGAAGGTCTTCTTCGCCATGGGCGGCAACTTCGTCGCGGCCACCCCCGACACCGCCGTCACCGAGGCCGCGATGCGCCGCGCCCGCCTCACCGTCCACGTCTCGACCAAGCTCAACCGCAGCCACGCCGTCACCGGGACCCGCGCCCTGATCCTCCCGACGCTGGGCCGCACCGACAAGGACGTCCAGGCGGGCGGCAAGCAGTTCGTCACCGTCGAGGACTCCATGGGCATGGTCCACGCCTCCCGCGGCAACCTCACCCCCGCGAGCCCCCACCTGCTCTCCGAGCCCGCCATCGTCGCCCGCCTCGCCCGCGCGGTCCTCGGCGCCGGCTCCCGTACCGACTGGGAAGCCTTCGAGCGCGACTACTCCACCATCCGCGATCGCATCTCCCGCGTCGTCGCGGGCTTCGAGGACTTCAACACCCGCATCGCCCGCCCCGGCGGCTTCACCCTCCCGCACGCCCCCCGCGACGAACGCCGCTTCCCCACCGCCACCGGGCGCGCCAACTTCACCGCCGCGACCGTCGAGTACCCCGAACTCCCCGACGGCAGGCTCCTGTTGCAGACCCTGCGCTCCCACGACCAGTACAACACCACCATCTACGGCCTCGACGACCGCTACCGGGGCATCAAGGGCGGCCGTCGCGTCGTCATGGTCAACCCCGAGGACGCCGCCGCCCTCGGCCTCGCCGACGGCGCGTACACCGACCTCGTCAGCGAGTGGAAGGACCGCGTGGAGCGCCGCGCGGAGGGCTTCCGCATCGTCCACTACCCCACCGCCCGGGGCTGCGCCGCCGCCTACTACCCGGAGACCAACGTCCTGGTCCCCCTCGACTCCACGGCCGACACCAGCAACACCCCGGCCAGCAAGTCCGTCGTCGTCCGCTTCGAGGAGCCCCGGCGCACCCCCGGCAGCGACTGAAAGCCGCCACTCCCTAAGCGCGCGCTCAGCCGTCTGATAAGAACAGTGCAGACAGCAACGAACCAGCGCAGCAGACGAACGGAGCAGGATCCATGGGCGAGCACACCGCACCCCTCTTCCCGCAGGAAGTCATCGACGAGTACGCGGCACTCGGCATCGACCTGCCCGCCCTCTTCTCCGCCGGCCACCTCGGCGAGCGCATGGGCGTGACCATCGTCGAGGCCGCCGCCGACCGCGTCGTCGGCACCATGCCCGTCGAGGGCAACACCCAGCCCTACGGCCTCCTGCACGGCGGCGCCTCCGCCGTACTCGCCGAGACCCTCGGATCCATCGGCTCCATGCTCCACGGCGGAGCTTCCAAGATCGCCGTCGGCGTCGACCTCAACTGCACCCACCACCGCGGCGCCCGCAGCGGCCTCGTCACCGGCGTCGCCACCCCCGTACACCGGGGCCGCTCCACCGCCACGTACGAGATCGTCATCACCGACGAACAGGACAAGCGGGTCTGCACCGCACGCCTCACCTGCCTGCTCCGCGACGTCCCCAAGCCCGAAGCGGGCTGAGGGTCACAGCATGCGAACGGCCCGCCGGCCTCCACCGGCGGGCCGTTCGCCGTCCGCGACCGCACCGCATTCCGGACCGCGCATCCTCATATCCGGCGCGGTTACCGGAAGTTGATGGAAACACACGGTCAACGCCCTTGACGGCCGCACTCGTTCCATGACCTGCTTCAACAGCGACACCGACCCGGCAGCGCAGCACACATATCCCACACATGTAACACTGCGTAACGCTTGTGCAATACACGAAAAACCCGGCACCCCACCCGCGCACCCCCGGTCCGCCTCCCCCCGCCACCCTCGCGCCCCGGCCCGCGCGACAGCACCAAGATCACCCCAAGCCCCTTAGCAGAGCTGCGCGTTCTCACCATGTGGGCAATGCGCAGTCCAGGCGAAACCCGCACATCCCCTCACAGGAACCTCAAGCCTTGCTCAAGGGCATAACAAGAGAGTCACATCCGCAGCCGACCCATCCCGATGGCCCCCGGCTGCGCTTAGAGTCACGGCCAGTCACCGCGCCGCCGGGCGCGTCTGCTGCACGGCCCTGCACCACCCCAGTACGGCCCGGCGATGATCACGGCCCCCTCACGCCCGAGGAGCGCCGCGCCAGGGAAAGGACCCTCTCGTGCGACACCGTTCTTTGCTCATACTCACCGCAGTGCTCACCACCGGAGCACTGACGCTCACCGCCTGCGGGTCGCGCGACGAAGGCAGCAAGGACAGCGGCGACAGCGGCGGCAAGACCACCGTCGTCATCGGCGTCGACGCGCCCCTGACCGGCTCCCTCTCCGCGCTCGGCCAGGGCATCAAGAACTCCGTGGACCTCGCGGCCAAGACCGCGAACAAGAACAACGAGGTCCCCGGCATCGAGTTCAAGATCGAAGCCCTCGACGACCAGGCCGTCCCCGCCTCCGGACAGGCCAACGCCACCAAGCTCACCGGCAACGACGACGTCCTCGGCGCCGTCGGCCCCCTCAACTCCGGCGTCGCCCAGTCCATGCAGGGCGTCTTCGAGAAGGCCAACCTCACCCAGGTCTCCCCGGCCAACACCAACCCGGCGCTCAGCCAGGGCGACAACTGGGCCAAGGGCGACATCCAGCGCCCCTTCAAGACCTACTTCCGCACCTGCGCCACCGACGTCGTCCAGGGCAAGTTCGCCGCCCAGTACCTCTACAACGACGCCAAGAAGAAGAAGGTCTACGTCGTCGACGACAAGCAGACCTACGGCGCCGGCCTCGCCGCGATCTTCTCCGCCGAATTCAAGCGCCTCGGCGGCAAGGTCGTCGGCACCGACCACGTCACGGTCAAGGAGACCGACTTCTCCAGCACCGCCGACAAGGTCAAGAGCTCGGGCGCCGACTCCGTCTACTACGGCGGCCAGTACCCCGAGGGCGGCCTGCTCTCCGACCAGATCAAGAAGACCGGCGCCAAGATCCCCACCATGGGCGGCGACGGAATCTACGACCCCGCCTTCATCAGCGCCTCCGGCGAGGCCAACGACGGCGACTACGCCACCTCCATCGGCTACCCCGTCGAGGCCCTCCCGACCGCCAAGAAGTTCATCGAGGACTACAAGGCCGCCGGCTACAAGGACCCGTACGCGGCCTACGGCGGCTACTCCTACGACGCCGGATGGGCCATCATCCAGGCCGTCAAGGCCGTCGTCGCCGACAACGACGGCAAGCTCCCCGAGGACGCCCGAGCCAAGGTCACCGAGGCCATGTCCAAGGTCTCCTTCGACGGTGTGACCGGCAAGGTCTCCTTCGACGAGAACGGCGACACCACCAACAAGCAGCTCACCGTCTACGAGGTCCAGAAGGGCGCCTGGAAGGACGTCAAGAGCGCCACGTTCGAGGACTGATCCCACCGGCACAGCCCCGCCCCACCTGACCCAGACCGCGCGAGGGCGCAAACAGCGCCCTCGCGCGGAGTCATATCCGACAAGCTCATCGGAGGCCCTGCGGTGCACGAACTGCCGCAACAGCTGGCCAACGGCCTTGCCCTCGGCGCCCTTTATGGCCTCATAGCCATCGGGTACACCATGGTCTACGGCATCGTCCAGCTCATCAACTTCGCCCACGGCGAGATCTTCATGATCGGGGGCTTCGGCGCCCTCACCACCTACATCATGCTCCCCAGCGGGACCACCCTCCTGGTCGCCATCCCGCTCATGATCATCGGTGGAGCCATCGCCTCCGTCGCCGTGGCCACCGCCGCGGAACGGTTCGCCTACCGGCCCCTGCGCGGCGCCCCCCGCCTCGCCCCGCTCATCACCGCGATCGGCCTCTCGATCGTGCTCCAGCAGCTCGTCTGGGGCTTCTACCCCGACGCGAAGAAGCCCCGCAGCTTCCCCGAGTTCCAGGGCGAGTCCTTCAAGCTGCTCGACAACCTCTACCTCCAGCGCGCCGACGCCTTCGTCCTCGTCCTGGCCCCGCTCTGCATGCTCGCCCTCGGCCTCTTCGTCGCCAAGAGCCGCAGCGGCCGCGCCATGCAGGCCACCGCCCAGGACCCCGACACGGCCAAGCTCATGGGCATCAACACCGACCGCATCATCGTGATGGCCTTCGCCATCGGCGCCGCCTTCGCCGCCGTCGCCTCGGTCGCCTACGGCCTCGACAAGGGCCAGATCAACTTCGAGATGGGCTTCATCCTCGGACTGAAGGCCTTCACCGCCGCCGTCCTCGGCGGCATCGGCAACATCTACGGAGCCATGGTCGGCGGCGTCGTCCTCGGCCTCGCCGAAGCCCTCTCGATCGCATACATCGAAGAGATCCCCGGCATGCAGCAGCTCGGCGGCGGCGCCTGGGCCAACGTCTGGGCCTTCGTCCTTCTCATCGTCGTCCTCCTCGTCAGGCCACAAGGCCTGCTCGGCGAGCGCGTCACGGATCGGGCGTGATACCCATGACCACCAAGACCCACGAGACGACGCCCGTCCTCGCCATCCCCGCACCGGCGGCCCGCGCGGTCACCGCGGCCGGAGCCGCACTCACCCTCGGCTCCACCTTCCTCGCCTGGACCTGGACCGCGAAGTTCCCCGGCGACCTCACTGTCACCGGCTACCCCGGCGGCCTCCAAGTCCTCACCCTCGTCGGCGCCGCCCTCACCCTGCTCTTCACCCTCTCCGGGTACGGCATCAAGGGCCTGCGCTGGCTCACCCCCGGCGGCACCAACAGCCCCGTCCGACTCGCCGCACTCGGGCTGCTCGGCACCATGGGCTTCACCGTCGGCGCCATCTCCGTCGAACTCGGCGGCGTCGTCAACCTGGAACCCGGAGCCTGGATCGGCCTCGTCGGCGCCATCATCACCGTCGTCGCCTCCCTCGGCCTCCCGCACGACCAGGACATCACCGACACGACCGAACCCTCCGCCCTCGAAAGGTTCCTCAACAGCCTCCGCGCCCCCGCGCCCGGACGCCCCAAGGAACTCCCCTCCTGGGCCGAGATCCTGATCATCGTCGCCGCCTTCGGCATCGGTCTCTTCGTCGTCACCTACGGCATCGACACCGCCTACCCCGAACTCTTCGTCGGCTACCTGATCATCACCGGCTTCGCCGTGACCGCACTCTTCAAGGCCGGCCTCATGGCCCGCCTCTCCGCGATCACCACGAAGTACCGCTCCATCGCCGTCGCCGCGGCCTTCGTCGCCGCAGCCGTCTTCCCGTTCACCCAGAGCACCGACCAGTACACCCTCATCGCGGTCAACATCCTCATCTTCGCGACCGTCGCCCTGGGCCTGAACATCGTCGTCGGTCTCGCCGGACTCCTCGACCTCGGATACGTCGCCTTCCTCGGCGTCGGCGCCTACACGGCCGCCCTCGTCTCCGGAACCAGCGCATCCGCGTTCGGCGTCCAGTTCCCCTTCTGGGCCTCCGTCCTCCTCGGCGCCGCCGTCTCCCTCATCTTCGGCGTCGTCATCGGAGCACCCACCCTCCGCCTCCGCGGCGACTACCTCGCCATCGTCACCCTCGGCTTCGGCGAGATCTTCCGCATCGCCGTCGGCAACCTCGACGGCGTCTCCGGGCCCCGCGTCACCAACGGCCCCAACGGCGTACCGAACATCCCCGACCTCAACTTCTTCGGGTACGACTTCGGCGAATCCCACACCATCCTGGGCTTCGAACTCGGCGCCTACGCCAACTACTACATGCTCATGCTGCTCGCGATGATCCTCGTGGTCCTCGTCTTCAGCCGAGCCGGCAGCTCCCGCATCGGCCGCGCCTGGGTCGCCATCCGCGAGGACGAGACCGCCGCCACCGCCATGGGCATCAACGGCTTCCGCGTCAAGCTCATCGCCTTCGCCCTCGGCGCCACCCTCGCCGGTATCGCCGGCACCGTACAGGCCCACGTCCAGAGCACCGTCGTCCCCGAGATGTACGTCTTCGCCGGACCCGTACCGCCCAACTCCGCCTTCCTCCTCGCCGCCGTCATCCTCGGCGGCATGGGAACCATCAGCGGACCCCTCATCGGCGCGGCACTCCTCTACATGATCCCGGCCAAGCTCCAGTTCCTCTCGGACTACCAGCTCCTCGGCTTCGGTCTCGCCCTCATCCTCCTCATGCGCTTCCGCCCGGAGGGCCTCATCGCCAACCGGCGGGCCAAGCTGGAGTACCACGAGACCGGCCAGCTCGACGTACCGGACGAAACCCTGGCCGGTACCACCTCCGGCACCACGAAGGCGGGGGCGTGAACACCATGACCACCACCACGACCGACACCGCCACCACGGTGCTCGACGCGAGCGGCGTCACCATGCGCTTCGGCGGACTCACCGCCGTACGCAACGTCGACCTCACCGTCACAGCAGGCGAGATCGTCGGCCTCATCGGCCCCAACGGCGCCGGCAAGACCACCTTCTTCAACTGCCTCACCGGCCTCTACGTCCCCACCGAGGGCAAGGTCCACTACAAGGGCACCGTCCTGCCGCCCAAGCCCCACCTCGTCACCCAGGCAGGCATCGCCCGGACCTTCCAGAACATCCGGCTCTTCGCCAACATGACCGTTCTGGAAAACGTCCTCGTAGGACGCCACACCCGCACCAAGGAAGGCCTCTGGTCCGCCCTCCTGCGCGGCCCCGGGTTCAAGAAGGCCGAAGCCGCGTCCCACGCACGCGCCATGGAACTCCTGGAGTTCATCGGCCTCCAGGACAAGGCCGACCACCTCGCGCGCAACCTCCCCTACGGAGACCAGCGCAAGCTGGAAATCGCCCGCGCACTCGCCAGCGACCCCGGCCTCCTCCTCCTGGACGAGCCCACCGCCGGCATGAACCCCCAGGAAACCCGCGTCACCGAAGAACTCATCTTCGCCATCCGCGACATGGGCATCGCCGTGCTCGTCATCGAGCACGACATGCGCTTCATCTTCAACCTCTGCGACCGCGTCGCCTGCCTCGTCCAGGGCGAAAAGCTCGTCGAAGGCACCCCGAGCGTCGTCCAGGCCGACGAACGCGTCGTCGCCGCCTACCTCGGCACCCCCTTCGAAGGCGCCCCCGGAGCCGACGAAGCCGCCGAGGTCGAAGCTGCGGAGACGCAGAGCACCACCCGCACGGAAGGGGAAACCCAGTGACCGCCCTGCTAGAGGTCGAAGACCTCCGCGTCGCCTACGGCAAGATCGAAGCCGTCAAGGGCATCTCCTTCAGCGTCGAAGCCGGCCAGGTCGTCACCCTCATCGGCACCAACGGCGCGGGCAAGACCACCACGCTGCGCACCCTCTCCGGGCTCCTCAAGCCCTCCGGCGGCCGCATCACCTTCGACGGGAAGCCCCTCGGCAGCGTCCCCGCGCACAAGATCGTCGCGCTCGGACTCGCCCACTCCCCCGAAGGCCGGCACATCTTCCCCCGCCTCACCATCACGGAGAACCTCCAGCTCGGAGCGTTCCTCCGGACGGACAAGGCGGGCATCGAGAAGGACGTCCAGCGCGCCTACGACCTCTTCCCCATCCTCGGGGAACGCCGGAAGCAGGCCGCCGGCACCCTCTCGGGCGGAGAGCAGCAGATGCTCGCCATGGGACGCGCCCTGATGTCCCAGCCCAAGCTGCTCATGCTCGACGAGCCCTCCATGGGACTCTCCCCGATCATGATGCAGAAGATCATGGAGACCATCGTCGAGCTCAAGGCGGCGGGCACCACGATCCTGCTCGTCGAGCAGAACGCCCAGGCCGCCCTGTCCCTGGCGGACCAGGGTCACGTCATGGAGGTCGGCAAGATCGTCCTCTCCGGCGCGGGCTCGGACCTCCTCCACGACGAGTCGGTCCGCAAGGCGTACCTCGGCGAGGACTGACACCCCTGCCGTACGGAAGAGGCCCGCACCCGGTTCGCTCCGGGTGCGGGCCTCTCTCGTTGCGTACGCGTACGTGTACGTCGTGTACGCGGCTACTCGGCCGACTTCTTCTTCTCCTCGGCGTCCTCGATCAGCGCCTCCGCCAGCTGCTGCATCGACATCCGGCGGTCCATCGACGTCTTCTGGATCCACCGGAACGCGGCCGGCTCGGAGAGCCCGTAATCCGTCTGCAGGATGCTCTTCGCCCGGTCCACCAGCTTCCGGGTCTCCAGCCGCTGCGAGAGGTCCGCGATCTCGCTCTCCAGCGCCTTCAGCTCCGCGAACCGGGAGACGGCCATCTCGATGGCCGGCACCACGTCGCTCTTGCTGAACGGCTTCACGAGGTACGCCATGGCCCCGGCGTCCCGGGCCCGCTCGACCAGGTCGCGCTGCGAGAACGCGGTGAGCATCAGGACGGGCGCGATGGACTCCTCGGCGATCTTCTCGGCGGCGGAGATGCCGTCGAGGACCGGCATCTTCACGTCCAGGATGACGAGGTCCGGCTTGTGCTCCCGGGCCAGCTCGACGGCCTGCTGCCCGTCGCCCGCCTCACCGACGACCGAGTAGCCCTCCTCCTCCAGCATCTCCTTGAGGTCGAGGCGGATGAGGGCCTCGTCCTCGGCGATGACGACGCGGGTCGTCAGCGGCGGGACGTGCGACTTGTCGTCGTCGACGGCGTCTACGGGCTGGGGCGACTCGGGGGTGGTCACGGGGCTCCTTGATCCGGGGCAGGTACTGCTTCCCCTGAGCCTACCCAGCTGCGGTATGGTGGTCGCGCAGCGGGTTGAAGGGAACCTTCGATCCTGGGAGCCCCGGTAGCCCAATTGGCAGCAGGCAATGGATTCAAAACCCATACAGTGTCGGTTCGAGTCCGACTCGGGGCACTCTTCCTTCGATTCCAAGGTCACCCGAGAATCGTAAGGCTTCACGTAATCGTGTGACCACTCCACGTTTTCACTACGGACCGCCGGGACTTGGCAAGGCCGTCTGTGTGTACGACGTTGAAACACGCAAGCGAGCACTGGCCCTGCCTCTTCCCACAGCACGGCCCCGGCAAGAAGCACGACCGCCGGATCGCCCTCGAACCACGGCAGCAACAGATCGTGGATTCCCACCCGTGGGAGTTCATCCGCGGTCTCTTCCACTCCGGCGGCTGTCGCATCACCAACTGGGCCGCGCGCATGGTTCGCGGTGAACGCAAGCGCTACGAACACCCCCGATACTTCTTCACCGACAAGTCCGACGACATCCGGAAACTCTTCGGCGACACGCTCACCGCCGTGGGCATCGAGTGGACGACCCTCGCGCGCGGCAGCAAGCCCTACAACATCTCCGTAGCCCGACGGGCATCCGTAGCCCTCATGGATGCGCACGTCGGGCCGAAATACTGAGCCGCCCTACTTCGGGCTGTCGTCCTCGCCGATGCGGTGGACGCGGACCAGGTTCGTGGAGCCTGCCACGCCGGGCGGGGAGCCGGCGGTGATGACGACCACGTCGCCCTTCTTGCAGCGGCCGATCCGCAGCAGCTCCTCGTCGACCTGCGCGACCATCGCGTCCGTGGAGTCGACCTTCGGGCCGAGGAAGGTCTCGACGCCCCAGGTGAGGTTGAGCTGGGCGCGGGTGGCCTCGTCGGGGGTGAAGGCGAGGAGCGGGATGGGTGAGCGGTAGCGGGAGAGGCGCTTGACCGTGTCGCCGCTCTGGGTGAAGGCGACGAGGAATTTCGCGCCGAGGAAGTCGCCCATCTCGGCGGCGGCCCTCGCTACGGCACCGCCCTGGGTGCGGGGCTTGTTGCGCTCGGTGAGGGGCGGAAGGCCCTTGGCGAGGAGGTCTTCCTCGGCGGCCTCGACGATGCGGGACATGGTGCGCACGGTCTCGACGGGGTACTTGCCGACGCTGGTCTCGCCGGAGAGCATCACCGCGTCGGTGCCGTCGATGATGGCGTTGGCGACGTCGGAGGCCTCGGCGCGGGTGGGGCGGGAGTTGTCGATCATCGAGTCGAGCATCTGGGTGGCGACGATGACCGGCTTGGCGTTGCGCTTGGCGAGTTTGACGGCGCGCTTCTGGACGATCGGGACCTGTTCCAGGGGCATTTCGACGCCGAGGTCGCCGCGGGCGACCATGATGCCGTCGAAGGCGGCGACGATGTCGTCGATGTTGTCGACGGCCTGGGGTTTTTCGACCTTGGCGATGACGGGGAGGCGGCGGCCCTCTTCGTCCATGATGCGGTGGACGTCGTCGATGTCGCGTCCGGTGCGGACGAAGGAGAGGGCGATGATGTCGGCGCCGGTGCGCAGGGCCCAGCGGAGGTCGTCGATGTCCTTTTCGGAGAGGGCGGGGACGGAGACGGCGACGCCGGGGAGGTTGAGTCCCTTGTTGTCGGAGACCATGCCGCCTTCGATGACGGTGGTGTGGACGCGGGGGCCGTCGACTCCGGTGACTTCGAGGGTGACGCGGCCGTCGTCGACGAGGATGCGTTCGCCGGTGGTGACGTCTGCGGCGAGTCCGTCGTAGGTGGTGCCGCAGATGTCGCCGGTGCCCTGCCCTTCGAGGGGGTCGACGGTGATGGTGAAGGTGTCGCCGCGTTCAAGGAGTACGGGGCCTTCGCGGAAGCGTCCGAGGCGGATCTTCGGGCCTTGAAGGTCGGCGAGGATGCCGACGCTGCGGCCGACTTCCTCGGACGCTTTGCGCACGTGGTCGTAGCGCTCTTGGTGTTCGGCGTAGCTGCCGTGGCTGAGGTTGAAGCGGGCGATGTCCATTCCCGCTTCGACCAGGGCTTTGATCTGGTCGTATGAGTCGGTTGCGGGTCCCAGGGTACAAACGATTTTCGCTCGGCGCATACGTCGAGCCTAAACCTTACCTACGGGTAGGTATTTGGCTCCGTATGACACCTCAACCACCTTTGCATGAAGGGTTATTGACAAGTGTTGAATTGTGCGGCGGGGTGCTCTGATGAGCGCTTATCCGAGGTTCGGCGGGACGAGCGTGAAGGAGGCCTCGACCTGTGCGTCGACGGTTTGGCGTACGGGTTCGAGGTCGATGGGCGGAGTGTCGGTGGCGGCTTCGGTGGCGGCGCCTCCAAAGGTCTGGGTGGAGAAGGCGGCGCGGGCCATGCGGGGGCCGCCGCCGACGCCGGTGTCGCTGAGTTCGAGGAGGGCGCCGATGCGGGTGTCGAGGGCCTCGGCGTATTCGCGGGCGCGCTGGAGGGCTTCCTGTACGGCTTGGCGGCGGGCGGCGGCGTGGTGGGGGGAGGTGGGGCGCAGGGCCCACCAGGGGCCGTCGACGCGGGTGAGGTCGTGGTCGGCGAGGCGGGTGACGAGTTCGCCGAGGGTGGTGAAGTCGTTCAGGGTGGCGGTGAGTTGGATGCTGCCGTGGTAGGCGCGAATGCGCTCGGCGCGGCCGTGGCGGGTGAGTTCGGGACGGATGGCGAGGGTGCCGGTTTCGAGCTTTTCGACGGTGTCGCCGTAGGTCTTGATGAGGTCGAGGGTGGTGGTGTTGCGGTGGGTGAGGTCGTCGAGGGTGGTGCGGCGGTCGGTGTTGCGGGCGGTGAGGGTGATGGTGATGTGGGCGATTTCGGGGTCGACTTCGAGGTGGGCTTCGCCGCGGACGGTGACGTGGGGGGTGGCGGGGGTGCCGTAGGGGTGGTGGGTGGGGGTGGAGGTTTCGGTCATGTGTTCACTGTGGCACGGGGGGTGGTGTGTCGTGGTGTGTGTCGCGTGGTCATCAGATCGAAACCTGCGTGGGGTGTTGTGCGGGGTGGCTGCTGGGCCAGAATCTACGCGCGTTGCCCTACTGAACGAGGAGTGAAGAGATGCCGTTGAACCGTAGGACGTTTCTGGGCCGTTCGGCCGCCGCCGGTGCGGGTGCGGCGATGGCGGGCGGGGCGGTCGTGGGCTCGGCGGGTGCTGCGGAGGCGACGGGGCACGGTCACGGTGGCGGGCGTCCGGCGAAGCGGTATTCGTTCACGGTGATGGGGACGACCGATCTGCACGGGAACGTCTTCAACTGGGACTACTTCACCGACAAGGAGTACGACGACTCCGCCCACAACGACGTCGGGCTGGCGAAGATCTCGACGCTGGTGGATCAGGTGCGGCGGGAGAAGGGGCGCCGGAACACGCTGTTGATCGACGCGGGTGACACGATCCAGGGCACGCAGTTGTCGTACTACTACGCGAAGGTCGATCCGATCACGGCGCGGCGTGGTCCGGTGCATCCGATGGCGCGGGCGATGAACGCGATCGGTTACGACGCGGCGGCGCTCGGGAATCACGAGTTCAATTACGGCATTCCGGTGCTGCGGAAATTCGAGGAGCAGTGCGATTTCCCGCTACTCGGGGCGAATGCGCTGGACGCGAAGACGCTGCGGCCGGCGTTCGCGCCGTATGTGATCAAGCGGATGCACACGCCGTGCGGGCGTGATGTGCGGGTGGCGGTGCTGGGGCTGACGAATCCCGGGGTGGCGATCTGGGACAAGGCGAATGTGGGCGGGAAGATGGTGTTCCCGGGTCTGGAGGAGCAGGCGGCGAAGTGGGTGCCGAAGCTGCGGTCGATGGGTGCGGACGTGGTGATCGTCTCGGCGCATTCGGGTTCGTCGGGGACGTCGTCGTGGGGTGATCAGCTGCCGTACGTGGAGAACGCGGCGGCGCTGGTGGCGGAGCAGGTGCCGGGGATCGACGCGATTCTGGTGGGGCACGCGCATGTGGAGATCGCCGAACACTTCGTGACGAACAAGGAGACCGGCAAGCGGGTCGTGCTCTCGGAGCCGGCGAAGTGGGGGCAGCGGCTGACGCTGTTCGACTTCGATCTGGTGTGGGAGAAGGGCCGCTGGACGGTCGAGAAGGCCGGTTCGCAGGTGCTGAACTCCAACACGGTGGCGGAGGACCGGAAGGTGACGTCGCTGCTGCGGCGCGAGCACCGCAAGGTGGTGGAGTACGTCAACCAGGTGATCGGTACGTCGGTGGTGGCGATGTCGACGGCTCAGGCGCCGTGGAAGGACGAGCCGATCATCGATCTGATCAATCAGGTGCAGGCGGAGACGGTGAAGGCGGCGCTGGCGGGCGGGGAGTACGCGGCGTTGCCGGTGCTGTCGCAGGCTTCGTGTTTCTCGCGGACGGCGGGGATTCCGGCCGGTGATGTGACGATCAGGGATGCGGCGGGGCTGTATCCGTTCGAGAACACGCTGGAGGCGCGGCTGATCACGGGCGCCCAGCTGAAGGATTACCTGGAGTATTCGGCCCGGTATTACGTGCGGACGGCGGCGGGCGGTCCGGTGGACACGGCGAAGCTGACGAACGCGGACGGGATTCCGGACTACAACTACGACGCCGTGTCGGGCGTGACGTACGACATCGACATCGCGAAGCCGGCGGGTTCGCGGATCGTGGGTCTTTCGTTCGAGGGGAAGGCGATCGACCCGGCGGCGGAGTTCGTGTTCGCGGTGAACAACTACCGGGCGAGCGGTGGGGGGAACTTCCCGCATGTGCCGGGTGCGCGGCAGTTGTGGGCGAATTCGGACGAGATCCGGAACACGATCATCGGGTGGGTGCGGGAGAAGGGTTCGGTGGACCCGGCCGCGTTCGCTTCGGTGGGGTGGCGGCTGACGCGTGAGGGGACGCCGGTGTTCCCGTAGTCCTGTTTGCGTTGTGCTGTTCGTTCGGCCCGGGTCTCCTTCGGTGGGGCCCGGGCCGTTCGTTGTGGGGGGGGCCAGGGCGTGTCCGGCCGATCATGCGGCAGAGGCAGATAGAAACACCGGTCATGCCTGCCTGTTGAGGGGTCACAGAGGCGCCAACTCCACCCTGCCTGTGAATCGGCCACCCACTTGATCGGCGAGCCAGTGGACGCGGGCGATCTGATCGCCATTCCGATCCCGGACGTGGACGTGGACGGTGTGGTCCTGCGACGGTTCGTCCTGGTAAAGGTCCCGGGAATTCACTGTCAGCGTGAGGTAGGCGTACTTCTGCGAAATCGCTTCCAGCCCGGCTTCGAGAACCGCAGGCCATGCGTTCAGATCCCATCGAACAGCTGCGGGGTCCCGTCCCAAAGCGGCGACGAAGGGCTCAGCGTGGTCCAGCGGATGCCCCCAGTCGAACACTCGGATCGGCAGACAGTCGGCAGGGTTGTCGTTGGCTTCCGAAGACCCACGCTGTTCGCCGGCCAACGCCCACCATTCGAGGTCGGGCAGTACGTGGCGTACTCGCGTCAGGACGTCCGGCGACCTGATCACGGCTTCGAAGTCCACTTCTCCCTGATCGGTGTCTGCCATGCCCAGCAAGGTATGCACCGCACGTATCGCTTCAGATAGGTCGGTGGTTGTGAGGACCGCAGCCGCGGCAGAGTTACTCATTCCGAAACCATAAGACGGCACTCACAAACCGGCCCGAGCGGGTGCTGACCTGCCTCGCATTCGTCAAGACCGGAGCCATATTGCAAGTGACGCTGCGGTGACGGCGCCGAGGAAGACGTAACCGCGCTTGTCGAACCGCGTGGCCACCGCTCGGGACTGCTTGAGTCGATTGATCGCCCGCTCGACAGCGTTGCGCTTCTTGTAGCGGTCCTCATCGAAGCCGGGCGGCCGTCCACCGCGTGCGCACTTGCGCCAGCGGGCCGCCTGGCTGTCGGCTTTCTCCGGCATCGGACAGTTCATGACGACATATCACGACACCATGATCCACCAGTGATGATCATAGGAAGACACCCCTAGGGGTGTCTGACAATTCCGGTCTGATCAGCGAGATTCGGCTGAGCTGGCAATCCGGAGGTGCGCCGATCGGCTGGGGGGACTGGGCAGTGGCTACGCACGGCGGGCCAGTAGATGGGCGTCGAGGAAGCCCCGATCAGAGGATGGATCGTGGAGCAGCCGGGCGAAGGGATCGAGCCCAGCATCGCCCAGCAGTTCGGCGAGGCGATCCACCGGCCAGCTGTAGGCGGGCGCCACCTTGTGGTCGAACCGGACCGGTTCTTGTCCGTCGGTCCCGAAGAAGGAGACCAGGAGCAGACCGTCCGGTGCCAGGACGCGTACCTGTTCGGCGAGCAGCTCCGGTAGTTCCCCCGGAGGGGTGTGAATCATTGAGTAGTGGGCCAGTACGCCGCCGAGCGCGGCGTCCTCGATCGGCAGGGATTCCATCCGCGCCTCTTGGAAGCGCAGCGCCGGATGGGCCTGCCGGGCGTGGTCGACCATGCCGGGGGCAAGGTCTAGTCCGAAGGCGTCCAGGCCGAGTTCGTGCAGCATGGCTGTCAGATGTCCGGGCCCGCACCCGACGTCCGCTGTCCGCAGGTTGCCCGTCGCGCGCACCAGTTCGGCGAAGGTGCCGATCATGGCCCGGGAGAAAGGCTGTGTTTCCAGCCGGTTTGCGAACAGCGATGCGTACAGCTCGACGACACCGTCGTAGGCCGTCCTGGTCTCGTCCTGATGATTCGCCACGGGCAGGACTCTATAGCCGGTCTGATAATTGATCTTGTGGCAGGTCGAGGTGAGTTGACGGATGCGGCATGGAGGCGGATAGAGCCCCTTTTGCCTCAGGTGGACGGACGGGGCCATCCGTGGCGTGATCACCGGCAGGTGGTCAACGGGGTGCTGTGGCGGCTGCGGACCGGGGCTCCGTGGCGGGATCTTCCCGACCGGTTCGGGCCGTGGCAGACCGTCTACGAGCGGTTAGCCCGCTGGGAGGCGGACGGCACCTGGGCACGGTTGCTGGAGCACGTTCAGGTCCGCGATGACGCGGTGGGCCGGGTGGAATGGACCGTCTCCGTCGACTCCACCATCAACCGAGCCCACCAGCACGCAGTCGGCGCCCGCAAAAAGGGGATGTGAACGGGGACGAACTGGAAGATCCGGGCCGCTCGCAGGCGTGCCAGGCCCTCGGCCGCTCCCGAGGCGGACTGACCACCAAAGTCCATCTCGCCGTCGATGGCCGGGGCCTGCCCCTGTCGATTGTGCTCACGCCCGGCAACGTCAACGACGCGACGGCGTTCGGCCAGGTCCTCGACGGCATCCGCACCCCGCGCCTCGGCACGGGCCGCCCGCGCACGACACCGGACCGTGTGCTGGGTGACAAGGCGTATTCCAGCAGGGCCATCCGCCATCTGCTGAGGCGCCGGGGCATCGCTGCCACGATCCCCGAGCGCCGCGACCAGGCGGCGAACCGCCACCGACGCGGAGCCCTCGGCGGCCGGCCGCCGGCCTTCGACAAGGTCACCTACCGCGACCGCAACGTCGTCGAACGATGCTTCGCCCGCCTCAAGCAGTTCCGCGCGATCGCAACCCGGTTCGACAAGCTCGGCGACCGCTACCGTGCCGGAGTTGTCCTGGCTTCCTTGATCCTCTGGCTCCGCGAGTCCACGGGGTAATCATTTGTCAGACAGGCCCTAGAGGGATTGGCTCAGGGGGACGAGGGCGGGGGCCTGGGCCGGGATGGTGGGGGGTTGGGGGGTGAGGCCGAAGGTGGTGAAGGCGGTGCGTTCGGGGAGGGGGTAGGGGTTGGCGCCGGTGAGGTTGTTGAGGATGGTGGCGCTGCGCCAGGCGGCGAGGCCGAGGTCGGGGGCACCGACTCCGTGGGTGTGGCGTTCGGCGTTCTGTACGTAGACGTGTCCGGTGACGGCGGGGTCGAGGACGAGGCGGTAGTGGTTGTCGATGCGGGGGCGGTGGGAGGCGTCGCGGCTGAGGTAGGGGGCGAGGCCGCCGAGGATGGCGTCGAGGGGGCGTTCGCGGTAGCCGGTGGCGAGGATGACGGCGTCGGTGGTGAGGCGGGTGCGGGTGCCTTGCTGGGTGTGTTCGAGGTGGAGTTCGACGCGGGTGTTGGCAAGGCGGCCGGCGGTGCGGACGTGGACGCCGGGGGTGAGGGTGGCGTCGGGCCAGCCGCCGTGGAGGGTGCGGCGGTAGAGCTCGTCGTGGATGGCGGCGATGGTGTCGGCGTCGATGCCTTTGTGGAGCTGCCATTGGCGGGGGACGAGTTCGTCACGGGCGGATTCGGGGAGGGCGTGGAAGTAGCGGCTGTAGTCGGGGGTGAAGTGCTCCAGGCCGAGCTTGGAATATTCCATGGGGGCGAAGGCCTGGGTGCGGGCGAGCCAGTGGATTTTCTCGGCGCCTTCGGGGCGGGCGCGCAGGAGGTCGAGGAAGATCTCGGCGCCGGACTGGCCGGATCCGATGACGGTGATGTGGGTGGCGGCGAGGAGTTGTTCGCGGTGGCGGAGGTAGTCGGCGGAGTGGAGTACGGGGACGGATTCGGCTTCGGCGAGGGGTTTGAGGGGTTCGGGGACGAAGGGTTCGGTGCCGATGCCGAGGGCGATGTGGCGGGCGTAGGCGCGGCCGAGGGCTTCGGCTTCGCCGTCGCGGTCGAGTTGGGTGAAGTCGACTTCGAAGAGGGCGCGGTCGGTGTTCCAGCGGACGGCGTCGACCTGGTGGCCGAAGTGGAGTCCGGGGAGTTGTTCGCTGACCCAGCGGCAGTAGGCGTCGTATTCGGCTCGTTGGATGTGGAAGCGCTCGGCGAAGTAGAAGGGGAAGAGGCGGTCGCGGGTGCGGAGGTAGTTGAGGAAGCTCCAGGGGCTGGTGGGGTCGGCGAGGGTGACGAGGTCGGCGAGGAAGGGGACTTGGAGGCTGGCGCCGTCGAGGAGGAGGCCGGGGTGCCAGTGGAAGGCGGGGCGTTGTTCGTAGAAGGTCGCGGCGAGGGGTCGGGGGTCTCCGGGGGTGGCGGGGATGTGGTGGGCGAGGGCGGCGAGGGAGAGGTTGAAGGGGCCGATGCCGATGCCGACGAGGTCGTGTGGCTGGTCGGGTTCGTGGGCGGGCCGGTCGGTCATCGCGGGGTGTCGCCTTCCGTGGGGTGAGGGGTGGGGTGGGGCGCGGCGGGGGTGGTCGGTGGATGGGTGAGGAGGTCGGCACGGGCGCCGGTGACGAGGTCGGCTGTGGTGCCCGTGACGAGGTCGGCTGTGGTGCCGGTGACGAGGTCCAGGAGCGCTTGGAGGTCCTGGGGGGTGGTGTGGGGGTTGAGGAGGGTGGCCTTGAGCCAGAGGCGGCCTTCGGCGTGGGCGCGGCCGAGGACTGCGTGTCCGCGTTGGAGGAGGGTGCGGCGGACGGTGGCGACGGTGTGGTCGTCGGTGCCGGTGGGGCGGAAGAGGACGGTGCTGATGGTGGGGCGGTCGTAGAGGTCGAGGGTGGGGCTTTCGGTGATGAGGTCGGCGAGGCGGTGGGCGGAGGCGACGGTGCGGTCGATCAGGTCGGCGAGTCCGGTGCGGCCGAGGGCCTGGAGGGTGACGGCGATCTTGAGGGCGTCGGGGCGGCGAGTGGTGCGCAGGGAGCGGCCGAGGAGGTCGGGGAGGCCGGCTTCGGTGTCGTCGTCGGCGTTGAGGTAGGGGGCGTGGTGATGGAGAGGGGTGAGGTGGTGGTGTTCGGGTACGGCGAGGAGGCCGGCGGAGGCGGGCTGCCAGCCGAGTTTGTGCAGGTCGAGGGTGACGCTGTGGGCGCGGTCGAGGCCGTGGAGGAGCCCGCGGTGGGTGGGGCTGAAGAGGAGCGGCCCGCCGTAGGCGGCGTCGATGTGGAGTTCGGCGTCGTGGGTGGTGCAGAGGTCGGCGATGGCGTCGAGGGGGTCGATCTCGCCGGTGTCGGTGGTGCCGGCGGTGGCGACGACGAGGAGGGGGCGGTGGAGTTGGGTGAGGGCTTCGTCGAGGGCGGCGAGGTCGAGGGTGCCGGTGGGGGCGGGGACGACGACGGGTTCGGGGAGGCCGAGGAGCCAGGCGGCGCGGGCGATGCTGTGGTGGGCGTTGGCGCCGCAGACGGTCTGGACGGGGCCGTGGCGTTCGCGGGCGAGGAGCAGGGCGAGTTGGTTGGCCTCGGTGCCGCCGGTGGTGATGACGGCGTCGGGTGAGGGAGCGCCGGGGTAGATCTCGGTGGCGAGGGCGCTGGTGAGGTCGGCTTCGAGGGCGGAGGCGGCGGGGGCCTGGTCCCAGGAGTCCATGGAGGGGTTGAGGGCGCTGGCGGCGAGGTCGGCTGCTGCTGCCAGGGCGAGGGGTGGGGTGTGGAGGTGGGCGGCGCAGTGCGGGTGGGCGGGGTCGGCGGCGCCCGCGGCGAGGGCGGTGACGAGGGAGCGCAGGGCGTGGTGGGGGCCGGTGCCGTGGTCGGGGATGAGGGGGTGGGTGGCGGTGCGGGTGCGGGGGGTGACGGTGTCGGGTCCGCCGGCGGGGAGGGGGCCGCTGCGGAGGGTCGCGCCTTCGTGGAGAGCGGTGAGGACGGTGTCGATGAGGGGGCGCAGTGCGGCGGGGCCGGCGGTGCCTCCGGCGAGGGGCGGGGTGGGCATGGGTGGGGTGGTCCTTCGGGTGCGCGGGGGTGGACATGCCAGCTTGTCCCGGGTTTCGGGTGGCGCGGCCGAAGAGCCCAACGATCGGAACTCGAAAGGGGTACTAGCGGCCCATGGGGCCCGATCGGGTTGGGGCGGGGTGGTAAGGGTGTGCGGTTGTTGGACGGGTGTGCGGAGGCGCGGAGACCGGGCCAGAGCCGGGCCGGGCCGGGCACGAGGGGCGGACGCAATGACCCCATGGAGAAGAGTTCAGGTCAGCAGTGGTGCGGCGGACTTCCGTCGTGCGGAACGGGGCCCCGCCGGTGAGTACGCCGCTGTACCGATTGGAGGCGGAGTTCTTCAAGACGCTGGGGCACCCGGTCCGGATCCGGGTGCTCGAACTGCTCAGTGAACGCGATCACGCGGTCTCGGAGATGCTGAACGAAGTGGGGGTCGAGGCCGCCCATCTGTCGCAGCAGCTGGTCGTGTTGCGCCGCGCCGGTCTGGTGACGGCCCGGCGGGAGGGCTCGGCCGTCCACTACAGCCTGGCCGACCCCGGGGTGGCGGAGCTGCTGCGGGTGGCGCGGACGATCCTGACCGGGGTGCTGGCGGGCCAGGCCGAAATGCTGGCCGATCTGGGTCGGTGGACGACGGCCCGGACGATGCTCGTCCGGGCCGTTCAGAGGCCCCTTGAGGCTCCGGCCGTCAGCCGTTCGCGGCGGTGGCCGTCCGTACGGCCAGCGCCCGGCGGACGTCGTCGAGCTGATCGACGAGCTTGCGGCGCAGGGCGGGGATGAGGGCCGGGTCCTCCAGGGCGCGGGTGCCCGTGGCGAGGCTCTCGGCGTCGATGGCGTACGCGGGGAAGGCGTAGCGTCCGGCGGCCTCGGCGATGGCGGGGCCCCGGCGGGTGGCGAGTGCGGTGGCTTCCGGGTAGAAGCGGGGCACGTACGCGGCCAGCAGTTCTTCCTGGCCGGGCTGCCAGAAGCCCTGGGCGGTGGCGGTGAAGAGGTAGTTGGACAGGGTGTCGTCGGTGAACAGGGCGTCCCAGGCTGCGGACTTGGCCTCGGGGGTGGGCAGAGCCGCGCGGCAGCGGGCGGCGCCTTCGCGGCCGGTGGCGCTGGGGTCGGCTTCGAGTGCGGCGGCGATGGTGGTCTCGTCGGTGGCGCCGAGGACGGCGATCCGGGTGAGGATGCGCCAGCGCAGCTCGGGGTCGAGCTCGGGCCCGCCGTGGACGGTGCCTTCGTCGAGCCAGTTGCGCAGGGTGTCGGGCTGGGTGGCGGCGTCGATGAAGTGGCGTACGGCGACGAGGCGCAGGCCCGGCTGTGAGCCGTCCTCGGTGCGGCGGATGAGGTCGCGGCAGAGGTCGGCGAGGGTGGCGAGGGCGGCCGGGCGGTCCTCGGGGTCGACGTAGCGGGCGGCGATCTGGCCGGCGGCGAAGGTGAGGACGCCCTGGACGAGGGCGAGGTCGCTCTCGTGCGGGAGGTGGGTGCGGGCGGTCGCGAGGTAGGTGGCGGGGTTCAGGTCGCCGTCGCGGACCATGTCGCGGGCGGTGTTCCACAGGACGGCCCGGGTGAGGGCGTCGGGGATGCCGGAGAGGCCGGCCAGGACGGTGTCCCAGGAGGTGGTGTCCAGGCGGACCTTGGCGTAGGTGAGGTCGCCGTCGTTGAGGACCACGAGGGCGGGGCGGCGGCCGGGGCGGATCGTGGGTGTGCCGTCGCCGGGTACGTCGATCTCGAAGCGGTCGCGGAGGGCGAGGTGGCCGGGTCCTGACTGCGTGTTGAGGGCGTGGTCGTAGGCGCCGACGGTGATGCGGTGGGGGCGGGAGCCTTCGCGGGTGACGGTGAGGGCCCAGGACTGGCCGTTGCCGTTCGCCGGGGGCCCGGCCGGTTCGGTGGGCTCGGGGGCGCCGACCTCGGCGGTGAGGGTGTCGATGCCGGTGGTGCGCAGCCACTGCTCGGCCCAGGCGTGGACGTCGCGGTCGGTGGCGGAGGCCAGGTTGTCGATGAAGTCGGCGAGGGTGGCGTTGGCGAACTTGTGGCGGGCGAAGTGGGCGTTGATCCCGGCCAGGAAGTCTTTCTCGCCGAGCCAGGCGACGAGCTGGCGGAGCGCGGAGGCGCCCTTGGCGTAGCTGATGCCGTCGAAGTTGAGGAGGGCGGAGGCGGTGTCGGGGACGGCGTCGGGGTCGGGGGCGACGGGGTGGGTGGAGGGGCGCTGGTCGGCGTCGTAGCCCCAGCCCTTGCGGGCGACGCCGAAGTCGACCCAGGTGTCCGTGAAGTGCGTGGCTTCGGTGAGGGTCTGGTAGCCCATGTACTCGGCGAAGGACTCGTTCAGCCAGATGTCGTCCCACCAGGTGAGGGTGACGAGGTCGCCGAACCACATGTGGGCCATCTCGTGGGCGATGACCATGGCGCGGGTCTGGCGCTCGGTGTCGGTGACGGCGGAGCGGTAGACGAACTCGTCGCGGAAGGTGACGAGTCCGGGGTTCTCCATGGCGCCCGCGTTGAACTCGGGGACGAAGGCCTGGTCGTAGGAGTCGAACGGGTAGGGCTCGTCGAACTTCTCGTGGTAGCGGTCGTAGCAGGCGCGGGTGATGTCGAGGATCTCCTCGGCGTCGGCGTCCAGGTACGGCGCGAGGGAGCGGCGGCAGTGGATGCCGAAGGGCAGTCCGGCGTGCTCGGTGGTGATCGAGTGCCAGGGCCCTGCGGCGATCGCGACGAGGTAGGTGGAGACGAGCGGGGTGGGGGCGATGGTCCAGCGCCCCTGCCCCGTGTGTTCGGCGACGCCGTTGCCGAGGACGGTCCAGCCTTCGGGGGCGGTCACGTCGATGGCGAAGACGGACTTGAGGTCGGGCTGGTCGAAGGCGGCGAAGACGCGTTGGACGTCCTCCATGAACAACTGGGTGTAGAGGTAGGTCTCGCCGTCGGTGGGGTCGGTGAACCGGTGCATGCCCTCGCCGGTGCGGGAGTAGTGCATCGCGGCGTCGATGTGCAGTTCGTGGGGGCCGGCGGCGAGTCCGGTGAGGGGGTAGCGGTTGCCGTCGAGGAGGGCGGGGTCGAGGGGCTGTCCGTCGAGACTGACCGAGCGCAGAGTGGCGGGCTTGACCTCGACGAAGGTGTCTCCGGCCGCGCGGGCGGTGAACCGGATGGCGGTACGGGAGTCGAAGGTCTCCTCGCCGGTGGTGAGGTCGAGGGCGATCGTGTACCGCTCCACGTCGAGGATCTGGGCTCGGGTCTGCGCTTCGTCGCGCGTCAGTACGGACATGGCCCCATGCTGCCGTACGGGGGACGGCGGGCGCAGCGGGGTTCTCCCTGGGCGGACGCCCCGTCCCGGGAGTGGCCCGGAGGCTCACGGATACCCCCTGGGGGCTGTTGACGCGTACCATCTCCTCGGCGCGGCACACCGAGTACCGAGGACGTTCCTCATGACGCTCACGCCTGCGCCCGAACCTGTCGTTCCGGGGCCCGGGCCCGATGCCCCGCCCACCGCGGGCGGTCCCCGGACACCGGAGCCCCCGCACGATCCCGTTCCCGATCCCGGTCCCGTGCTGCCCCGGGCTGTGTGCGAGGCGGCGCTGACCGCGCTGCTGCTGTTCCTCATCGTGTCGAGTGTGCGGTGGCTCGTCGGACCGGACCCGGGGGCTGCTGCCGCCCGTCCGGCCGTGCTGGGCTGCGTCGTCGGAACCCTGCTCGCCCTGTTCATGATGTCCCCGCCCGGCCGGTGCTCGGGGGGTCATCTGAACCCGGCCGTCACCCTCGCTCTGTGGCGGCTGGGGGCCTTCCCCGGCCGCGAGGTCGTGCCGTACGCGGTGGCGCAGCTGGCCGGGTCGGTGCTCGGGGTGTGGTGCGCCGGGCTGGTGTGGGGTCCGGCGGCCGGGCGCCCGCCGGTCCGCCACGCCTCGGTGCGGGCGGATCCGGCGTGGGGCGACGCGGCGGTCCTGAGCGCCGAGGCGGGGGTTCTGGTGGGGTCGACGCTGATGCTCGGGGCGCTGCTCGCCTCCCCGGGCGGGCGCCGGGTGCTGCCGTACGCGGTGGGTCTGACGACGGCCCTGGTCATCGGGGTGCTGGGGCCGCTGAGCGGCGGATCGGCCAACCCCGCGCGGCAGTTCGGCCCGGCGCTGCTGGCCGGGGACGCGGAGCGGCTGTGGGTGTACGTGCTCGGCCCGGTCCTGGGGGCGCTGCTGGGCGCGTGGCTGGCGGGGCGGGTCGGGCTCCGGCGGCCGTCCCGGTGACGCGGGGGGGGGGGCGGAAGCCGGAGGCCGTACCGGCAGCGGCTCCGGAGGGCGCCCCGGTATCGGTGGCGGTAGCGGTTCCGACGCCGCTCAGCCGTTCTCCGCCTCGCCGTTCTCCGCCTCGTCGGCGATGCGCTCGTGGTGGCGGATGACCTCGGCGATGATGAAGTTCAGCAGCTTCTCGGCGAACGCCGGGTCCAGGTTGGCGCTCTGTGCCAACTGCCGGAGCCGGGCGATCTGGCGGGTCTCGCGGGCGGGGTCGGCGGGCGGCAGTTTGTGGTCGGCCTTGAGGCGGCCGACCTGCTGGGTGGCCTTGAAGCGTTCGGCCAGCATGTGGACGACGGCGGCGTCGATGTTGTCGATGCTCTCGCGCAGCCGGTTCAGCTCGGCCTGCACGGACGCGTCGATCTCGCTCGTACTCATGGTCAGCGAGCTTAGACCGCCGCCCTCACGTGGTGATCGTCGGCGGGTCGTCGGGGTCGGGCACCCGGTCGCTCCAGCCGCCGGGCACGCTGCGGCCCTGCTGTTCGCGGAAGCGGACGGGGGCGGTGCCGACCCGGCGGGCGAAGAGCCGGGAGAAGTAGGCGGGGTCGTCGTAGCCGACGCGGCGGGCCACGGCGGCGACCGGGAGGTCCGTGGCGGCGAGGAGTTCCTTGGCCCGGCCGAGGCGGATGCCGAGCAGGTAGTCCTTGGGGCTGCAGCCGGCGCCGCGCCGTACGGCGGTGCGCAGTTCGGCGGGGGTCATGCCGTGCCGGGAGGCGTGCTGGGCGACGGTGAGCGGCTGGTAGGCGTCGCGGGCGAGTGCCTGAAGGACCGGATCGCCGTCGGGGCCGATGTCGGCGCGGGCGCGGCGCAGGGAGACGAGGAGTTCGTGGACGGCGGCCCCGGTCTCGACCTCCAGGAGGGGGTTGCCGCGCCGGGCGGCGCGCACGATGCGTCCGACGGCGGCGCGGGGGGCGGCGGTGTCGGCGAGCGGGACGAGGGGGCGGTCGGGCTCGATGTAGCCGAGTTCGGTGTACGTGGTGGTGGCGGGGCCGGTGAAGTCGACGAAGCTCTCGTCCCAGCCGGTGCCGGGGTCGGCGCCGTAGTGGTGGGGGGTGCCGGGGGTCAGCCAGATGAGGCTGGGGCCGGTGACGGGGGTGCGGCGGCCGTCGGGGCCCTTGAACCAGCCGGTGCCGGAGTGGACGACCACGGCGACGTGGTGGTCGAGGGTGCGGGGTCCGACGGTGGGCAGCGCGCCGTGCTGGAGGCCGACGCCGAGGCAGACGAGGCCCAGGCGGTGGTGGAGCGGGCTGGGGGTGAAGAAGCGCATCCAGGTGTGGTACATCGCGGCCTTCCCTCCCAGGTGGTCCGTCGTTGGCGGACCCGGCCGGTCCGTTGCGTCCAATCAACAGCGATCTTTGTCCATGGACCCGGTGCGCGCCAGAGGTGAAAGTGGTCGGACCACTTGACCCGAGGTCCGCGGGCGCGGCCGAGCACAGGAGCGTACGAGCACCATGACCGACTTCACCGTGGGCGACGACTGCTTCCGGCTCGCCGGGAGGCCCGTGCGGCTCCTGTCGGGCGCACTGCACTACTTCCGGGTGCACGAGGAGCAGTGGGAGCACCGGCTCGCGATGCTCGCCGCGATGGGCCTGAACTGCGTCGAGACGTACGTCCCGTGGAATCTGCACGAGCCCCGGGAGGGCGAGGTCCGGGATGTGGGGGCGCTCGGCCGGTTCCTGGACGCGGTCGAGCGGGCGGGGCTGTGGGCGATCGTGCGGCCGGGGCCGTACATCTGCGCCGAGTGGGAGAACGGCGGTCTCCCGGTGTGGGTGACGGGCCGGTTCGGGCGGCGGGTGCGGACCCGGGAGGCGGAGTACCGGGCGGTGGTGGAGCGGTGGTTCCGGGAGCTGCTGCCGCAGGTGGTGGAACGGCAGGTGTCGCGGGGCGGTCCGGTGATCCTCGTGCAGGCGGAGAACGAGTACGGGAGTTACGGCAGCGACGCGGTGTATCTGGGGTGGCTGGCGGGGCTGTTGCGGCAGTGCGGGGTGACGGTTCCGCTGTTCACGTCGGACGGCCCGGAGGACCACATGCTGACCGGGGGTTCGGTGCCGGGCCTCCTGGCGACGGCGAACTTCGGTTCGGGGGCGCGGGAGGGCTTCAAGGTGCTGCGCCGGCATCAGCCGAAGGGCCCGTTGATGTGCATGGAGTTCTGGTGCGGCTGGTTCGACCACTGGGGGGCCGAGCCGGTGCAGCGGGATCCGGAGGAGGCGGCCGGGGCACTGCGGGAGATCCTGGAGTGCGGGGCGTCGGTGAACGTCTACATGGCGCACGGGGGGACGAACTTCGCCGGCTGGGCCGGGGCGAACCGCGGTGGCCCCCTCCAGGACGGGGAGTTCCAGCCGACGGTGACGTCGTACGACTACGACGCGCCGGTCGACGAGTACGGGCGGGCCACGGAGAAGTTCCACCTGTTCCGGAAGGTTCTTCAGGGGTACGCCGAGGGGCCGTTGCCCGCGCTGCCGCCGGAGCCGGCGGGGCTCGCCGTGCCGGTGCGGGCGGAGCTGGCGGAGTGGGCCGGGCTCGGGGACGTACTGGAGGCGCTGGGCGACGCGGAGACGGAGTCGGGGGTGCCACCGACGTTCGAGGAGCTGGGCGTGGACCGGGGTCTGGTGCGCTACCGGGTGGCGGTGCCGGGGCCGCGCCAGGCGTATCCGCTGGGGGCTTCGGGGCTGCGGGACCGGGCGGTGGTGTACGTCGACGGGGTGCGGGCCGGGGTGCTGACCGAGGGGTCCTGCACGCTTCCGGAACCGGTGGCGGGGCCGGCGGAGGTCGAGCTGTGGGTGGAGTCGCTGGGCCGGGTCAACTACGGACCGCGGCTCGGCGAGCCGAAGGGCGTCACGGGCGGGGTGCTGCACGAGCGGCAGTATCTGCACGGGGTGCGGGCCCGGGGGCTGCGGCTGGATGCCTTCGAGGCGGCGGGCGCGGTGGCGGCGGTGACGTTTCGTCCGGTGGAGGCCGCCGCCGGGGCCGGTGACGCGGGGCGGACGGGCCTGTTCCGGGGGACGTTCACGGTCGGGGGCGCGGCGGGCGTCGATCACGCCGGGCTCGAACTGCCGGGCTGGACGCGCGGGTTCGTCTGGGTGAACGGCTTCTGCCTGGGCCGGTACTGGTCGGTGGGCCCGCAGCGGACCCTGTACGTGCCGGGTCCGGTGCTCCGCGAGGGCGCGAACGAGGTGTGGGTGCTGGAGCTGGAGGAGGCGGGCGAGTCGTGGGTGGAGCTGGGTCCGGGGGCGCCCGCTCGCGGGGGCGCCCCCGGGGTGGTTCAGCCGTGATCAGCGGCCGGTCGCTCCGGGTGGGTCAGAGCGAGTCGGCGGCGGAGGCGATGTCGGCCGCGAAGTGCGAGACCTCGGTGTAGACGCCCGGGTAGTTCGGCCGGGCGCAGCCCTGGCCCCAGCTGACGATGCCGACCTGGATCCACTCGTCGGAGTCGTCCTTGCGGAACATCGGGCCGCCGGAGTCGCCCTGGCAGCTGTCGACGCCGCCGGTGTCGAGGAGGCCGGCGCACAGCTCCTCGTCGGCGACGAGGTTGCTGTAGGCGCCCTGGCAGTCTGCGTCGGAGACGAACGGGACGTCGGCCTTGAGCAGGTGCTGCTGCTGGCTGCCGCCCTCCTTGTCGGCGCCCCAGCCTGCGACGGTGAAGGTGCCCTCGTCGTGGGTGGCGTCGGTGGCGATCTTCAGGGTGGGCTGGTCGATCGGCTGGGCGAGCTTGATCAGCGCCCAGTCCTTGCCGGTGCCGTTGTAGCCGGGGGCCTGGAGGACCTTGGTGGACTGGACCTCGACGGCGTCGGGCGACTGGAGGTCGGCGACGCCGCCGGTGACGGTGATCGAGGTGTCGTCGCCCGAGCCGTCCACGCAGTGGGCGGCGGTGAGGACGATGTCCTGGGCGTAGAGAGCCCCGCCGCAGCCCATGGAGAGCCGGACCATGAAGGGGAACTCGCCCTGCTCGGCGCGTTCCCCGCCGACGATCGGCTGGGGGGCCGCGGAGGCGGGCTGGAGGCTGACGGTCGCGAGGGCGACGGCGGCTATGGCTACGGAACACCTTTTCAGCGCACTCAGAAGCTTCACAGAGGCCTGCTTTCGTGGGGGGATTTCGTGTGGGGGGTTGCTGTGGGAGGTTGCCGAACCGTTTTGCCGTGCAGGAGTTCCTGTACGCAGTGCTGGAAGTGCTGTGGGTTGCGCGGTCCGGCACGCGTGTCCCCGCCGGGTGACGACCCCTCGGCACCGAAGCCGAACAAGTCATGCACCTGACAAGAACACTCCGATTATCGGTGCCTGGTGACCGCTGCCACAAGGTGCACTTTTCGGCCAAGATCATCAGGTGGCTCTCCGGACCCCCTCCCCGACCCCGGCATACAGTGGGGGTCCGTTGAACGTCCGACCGTCACGGATGGGGGTTCCGACGTGGCGAACGACCCTCCGGGCGCACCCGTCGTCCATGGCTTTCCGCATCTGGACACGGTCCGCTCCGCCGTCACCGCGCTCTATCGGCGGCTCTCCGCGGACGGCGTCCACGCCTATGCCACCAGCCTCGCGCCCGCCGACGCAGCGTTCGCGGACGAGGACGATCTGCACCTGGGAGCCCAGCGGGTGGCGCGTTCCCTGGTCCAGCACCTCCGGCTGCCCGAGGCCCGCATGATCGTCGGCTTCCGGGCGATGGAGCACGCGGCGAGCGTGGAGCTGACCGCGGGCCCGGAGTACTTCATCGAGCTGAACGACCGCTTCCGCACCCACCGCAGGGACATCGGGGCGGCGCTCGCGCACGAGGTCACCCATGTGCTGCTGCACCGGCTCGGCCTGGAGTTCCCCGGCACCCGCGCCAACGAGATCCTGACCGACACGACGACGGCCTACCTCGGTACGGGCTGGCTGCTGCTGGACGCGTTCCGGGAGGACGCCACGTCCCGTCAGAAGCTCGGCTACCTCACCCCGGAGGAGTTCGGATACGTCCTGGCCAAGCGGGCGTCGGCCTTCGACGAGGACCCCTCCCCGTGGTTCACCAGCCCCCAGGCGTACACCGCGTACACCAAGGGGCGGGAGAGGGCGCTGGAGGATCTGCGCAGGCCTCCGCTGACCGCCGCCGGCTGGGCGGGCCGCCGCCGCTACGCCAAGGACCGGCGCCATGCCCGGGACCACCCCGGCACCGCCCCGGATCCTCACGTTCCGTACGCCTTCGAGACCGGCGGCGAAGGACTGCGCGTCTCCTTCCCCTGCCCGACCTGCCACCAGCGCATCCGGCTCCCGGTCCGGGGCCGGGTCAGCGCACGCTGCGGGCTGTGCCGTACGCGCCTGGAGTGCGACACCTGAGCACGGGCGTTGTCCGTGGCCCCCCGTAGGGTCGAAGCATGACGAACGAGCCGATCAGGGACGAACCAAGCCTGTTCGACGCGCTGTACGAGGACGAGAACGCGGTCGTACGGGCGCTGCGCGCGGGTGCGCGGGCCGAGTCGAGCGACGAGGAGGGCACCACCGCGCTCTACGTGGCATCGGTCCAGGACCGCCCGGAGGCGGTACGGCTGCTGCTCGCGGCCGGGGCCGACCCCGACCGGGCGAGCGGACCCGACGCGGGCGACCTGCCGCTGTGCGGGGCGGCGTGCGGCGGGCACACCGAGGTGGTGGAGGCGCTGCTGTCCGCCGGGGCCCGGCCGGATCTGCGCGAGGAGTTCGGCTTCACCGCACTGCGCTGGGCCGTCGGTCTGGGGCACTCCGCGACGGTGGAAGTGCTCCTCGCGCGGGGTGCGGACCCGCTGCTGCCCGGCCCTCGGGGGGAGGCGATGCTGGTGCTGGCGGCGGAGCGCGGATCCCCTCGGACGGTACGGGCGCTGCTCGCGCACCGCGCCGGGGCCAGGGGGCAGGAGGCCGCGGTCGCCCTCGCGCTGGCCGAGGCGCGGCGCATCGCCGGGCTCGATCCGGAAGAGGAGTTGCGGCGGCGGCTGGAGGAGATGTACGGCTCCGACATCGAGACGGTGACGCTCCACGACCGGAGGGACGGCGAGGAGACGGTGGCGGTGGAGCTGCTCCGGGACGGGGTGCCCTCGGCGGGCGTGGACCAGCACCTGGGGCACGGGGAGATCGCGGCGCTGCTGGAGGCGGAGGTCCGGGCCGGACCGTCGCCTACCGTCCGCGTGCCTCTGTATCCGCCGCCTCCCATGCCTCCCGGGTGAGTTCGTACTCGACCTCGCCGTGCTCGGAGCCCTCGATGACCTCCGGCCACTCCTCGGAGTAGGCCCGCAGGAAGGTCAGGCCGGCCTTCTCCATCACGCGCCGGGATCCCGTGTTGACCGCCATCGTGTTCGCGGTGACCCGCTGCGCCCCGAGGTCGGTGAACCCCTTGTCGACCAGGGCCCGCGCACCCTCGGTGGCGTAACCGCGGCCCCAGGCGGCCCGGTTCAGCCGGTAGCCGAGTTCGACGACGGCGGGGTCGTGGTCGTCCAGCGGCCGGAGTTCGAACCAGCCGAGGAACGCCCCGGTGTCCTTCCGCTGCGCGGCCCAGAAGCCGCGGGTTCCGGTGCAGGGGTGGTCGTGCAGCAGCCGGGGCAGGGTGCGTTCCCGGATGTTCTCGCGGCTCGTGGGGCGGCCGCCGTTGATGTGGCGCATGACCTCCGGGTCGTTGTCGAGGGCGACCAGCAGATCGGTGTCGGCGCCGGCGTCCGTGAAGGGGCGCAGGACGAGCCGCTCGGTCTCCAGGAAGACATCGTGGCGGCCGCTCTCGTCCCGGTCCGACGAGGCCGACGCCCGGGCCAGGAAGGACAGCCCCTCCGGGCTCCGCAGGCGTATCAGCCCCTCGGAGAGCGTGACGGGATCCCGGCCCTCGGCACGGGCCCGGGCGACGACAGCGTCCAGGTCCTCCACGGCCACGGCCAGCTCCCACTGCGGCGGCCCGGTGGTGGCCGGGGTCGCGTCGGGAGACTGGAGGAACGTGGCCCGGGTGAGGGGAGCACCGGTCGTCCCGGCGTAGAAGCGCCGGGCCCGCTCCGGCTGCTCGCAGACCAGGACCATGTGGTGGGGAACGGCCGCAGCGCCTCGGGGCGGTCCCGCCCACCGCACGGGCCCGGGCCGCTGCCGGAGGGAGAAGACCGCGCCCGACGGGTCGGTCAGGGTGGCGATCCGGCCCTGGTCCCCCGCGTCGAAGGGCGGCACGACGAGGCGCGCGCCGTTCGCGGTCGCCGCCTCGGCACGGCGGTCCACGTCGTCGACCGCGAGGTAGTAGGCGGTGTGCGGTGGCGTCCCTGGCGGGTAGACCGGCTGGGCGAGGTCGCTCAGCCCGCCGATCCGGCGACCGCCCGCGGAGATCTTCACGGCCCGGCGCCAGTCCTCCTCGTCGACGGCGAAGTCCCAGCCCAGCACCGAGGAGAAGAAGGCGGCGGTGCCGTCCGGATCGCGGGTCTTGAGGTCCATCCAGCAGAACTCGTTCATCGGGTCGGTACCGTGTTCCTGTCGTCGGGTGCGTTCCGCGAGCGTCCTGAGCTGGATACCGGCTGCCGGAACGCCCGTGCAAGCGGGTTTTCGGCGCCGGCGGTCTCCGGCGCACCGCGCGGACGCACCACGGACCACAGCCCACGGACTACGGAGCCCCGTACACCGGCTGCGGCTTCTCCGCGTCCGCCAGCAGCCGGCGGGCCGTTTCGCCCGCCTCGGCCGGGGACCTGCGCGCGCCCCGGTCGTCGGTGGGGCCGGGGCGCCAGCCCTCCATGACGGTGATGCGGCCCGCCTCGGCCTCGAAGACCCGGCCCGTCACCCCGTCGCTCGCGGCGGAGCCGAGCCAGACGACCAGCGGCGAGACGTTCGCGGGCGCCATGGCGTCGAACTCCCCCTCCCCCGGGGCCGCCATCGCCTCGGCGAAGGTCTGTTCGGTCATCCGGGTCCGGGCGGCGGGGGCGAGGGCGTTGACGTGGACCCCGTACCGGCCCAGCTCGGCTGCCGCGACCAGGGTCAGGGCGACGATCCCGGCCTTGGCGGCCGCGTAGTTGCCCTGACCGACGCTGCCGAGAAGTCCGGCGCCGGAGCTGGTGTTGATCACCCGGGCGACCGGCGGGCGGCCCGCCTTCGCCTCGGCGCGCCAGTGCGCGGCGGCGTGCTTGAGGGGCAGGAAATGGCCCTTGAGGTGGACCCGCATCACCGCGTCCCAGTCGTCCTCGTGCAGGTTGACGAGCATCCGGTCGCGGAGGAAACCCGCGTTGTTGACCAGGGTGTCGAGACGGCCGAAGGCGTGCACGGCGGTGGTGACCAGGGAGGCCGCGCCCTCGGCGGTGGCGATGTCGCCGCCGTGGACGACGGCTTCGCCGCCCGCCGCCACGATCTCCTCGACGACCTCCCGGGCCGGGCCGGCGGAGTCCCCGTTCCCGTCCGGTCCGACGCCGAGGTCGTTGACGACGACCCGCGCGCCTTCGGCGGCGAAGGCCAGGGCGTGGGCCCGGCCGAGCCCCCGCCCGGCTCCCGTGACGGCGACGACCCGGTCCGCGCAGAGTCCGCCACGGTGTGCGGTGGGGCCGGTGGGCGAAGTGGGTGCGGTGGACCGGGTGGGTGCAGTGGACGGGGTGGGTGCGGTCATCTCATCTCCCCTGGAAGCAGGACTGGTTGGCGGTCGGGGGTGTGCCTGCTACCGTCCACCTAACAAATGTTTGGTGGAAAGGTAGCCGATCCTCCGATGAGTGTCTCCACCGCCTGCCCCTTCGACGGCGTCCGCGTCGTCACCGTGGACCGTCCCCCGGTCAACGCGCTTCCCGTGCAGGGCTGGTACGACCTGGCGGACGCCGTACGGACGGCGGGCCGCGATCCCGGGGTGCGCTGCGTCGTCCTGGCCGCCGCCGGGCGCGGCTTCAACGCAGGCGTCGACATCAAGGAGTTGCAGCGCGACGCGGGGCACGAGGCCCTGATCGGCACCAACCGGGGCTGCGCCGAGGCGTTCGCGGCGGTGTACGCGTGCGAGGTGCCGGTCGTCGCGGCGGTGCACGGCTTCTGTCTGGGCGGCGGCGTCGGCCTCGTCGGGAACGCCGACGCGATCGTCGCGAGCGAGGACGCGGTCTTCGGCCTGCCGGAGCTGGACCGGGGCGCGCTCGGCGCCGCGACCCATCTGGCCCGGCTGGTCCCGCAGCACCTGATGCGCACGCTGTACTACACCTCCCGGACCGTCACCGCGGCCGAACTGCTCGCCCACGGATCGGTCTGGCGGGTGGTACCCAGTCCTGAACTGCTCGATGCCTCGCTGGAGTTGGCAGCCGAGATCGCCGCCAAGGACGGCCATCTGCTGCGACTGGCCAAGGCCGCCCTGAACGGCATCGACCCCGTCGACGTCCAGCGCAGCTACCGCTTCGAGCAGGGGTTCACCTTCGAGGCGAACCTCGCCGGGACCGCCGCCCGGGTTCGCGACACCTTCGGCAAGGAGGCCTGAACCGTGACCACTCCCCCGCACGATGTGCGCGGTGCCCCGCGCGACAAGACGATGACGCCCGAGGAGGTCGTCGACCGGCTGAGCAGCGGCATGACGATCGGGATCGGCGGCTGGGGGTCGCGTCGCAAGCCGATGGCCCTGGTCAGGGCGCTGCTGCGGTCGCCGGTCACCGATCTCACGGTCATCTCCTACGGCGGCCCGGACGTGGGGTTGCTGGCCGCGGCGGGCCGGATCCGCCGCCTGGTCACGGCGTTCGTGACGCTCGACTCCATACCGCTGGAGCCGCACTACCGGGCGGCCCGGCAGCGCGGGGCGTTCGCGCTGACGGAGATCGACGAGGCGATGTTCATGTGGGGACTGCACGCGGCGGCGAACCGGCTGCCGTTCCTGCCGGTGCGCGCGGGCCTCGGATCGGACGTGATGCGGGTCAACCCCGAGCTGCGCACGGTGACTTCGCCCTACGAGGACGGCGAGGAGTTCGTGGCGATGCCCGCCCTGCGCATGGACGCGGCGCTGGTCCATCTGAACCGGGCGGACCGGCTCGGCAACGGCCAGTACCTGGGCCCCGACCCGTACTTCGACGACCTGTTCTGCGAAGCGGCGGACGCGGCGTACGTCTCCTGCGAACGTCTGCTCGAAACAAGGGAGTTGACGGAGAACTCCACCGCTCCGCAGACCCTCCTCGTCCAACGGCACTCCGTAGCCGGTGTGGTGGAGACACCGGGCGGGGCGCACTTCACTTCCTGCGCACCCGACCACCCTCGCGACGAGCCTTTCCAGCAGGCGTACGCGGCCGCGGCGGCGGACCCGGCCGCCTGGGCGGAGTTCACGGCCCGCTTCCTGCCGCCGGACGGCGACGAGAAGGGCTACCAGCAGGCGGTCCGCACCTGGCACGAGGAGCGGAAATGAACACGTCCACGACCGGGGACGTCACCCGTGCCGAGTACTGCGTGATCGCCTGCGCGGAGGCCTGGCGGGACGACGGCGAGATCCTGGCCAGTCCGATGGGCGCGGTGCCGTCGGCCGGCGCACGGCTGGCCCGACTGACCTTCGCCCCCGACCTGCTCCTCACGGACGGCGAGGCGACGCTCGTCGGCCCGGGCGGCGAGGCGGAGGGCTGGCTCCCCTACCGCAGGCATCTGGCCCTGGTGACCGGCGGGCGGCGGCACGTGATGATGGGCGCGAGCCAGATCGACCGCTTCGGCAACCAGAACATCTCCTGCATCGGCGACTGGCACCGGCCCTCACGGCAGCTGCTGGGCGTACGCGGAGCACCGGTCAACACCCTCAACAACCCGGTGAGTTACTGGATCCCCCGGCACTCCCCCCGGGTCTTCGTGGAACGCGTCGACATGATCTGCGGGATCGGTTACGACAGTGCGCGGGCGGCGGGTGCGTCGGCCACCCGTTTCCACCGGATCCCCCGGGTGGTCAGCGATCTCGGGGTCTTCGACTTCGCGACGCCGGACCGCTCGATGCGGCTGGCCTCTCTCCACCCCGGCGTCACGGTCGAAGCGGTCCGGGAGGCGACGGGTTTCCCGCTCACGATCCCGGACGACGTCCCGTACACCCGCGACCCCTCCCCCGCCGAACTCGCCCTGATCCGCGAGGTCGTCGACCCGGCCCGCACCCGGGACCGGGAGGTCAGGGCCTGATGCGCACCGCCCTGACCGACCTCGTAGGCGTCCGGCACCCGATCGTGCAGACCGGAATGGGCTGGGTGGCGGGCCCTCGCCTGGTCACCGCGACCGCACGGGCCGGGGCGCTCGGCATCCTGGCCTCCGCGACCATGACGCCGGAGCAACTGCGCACTGCCGTAAGGGAGGTGAAGTCCCGCACGGACGCACCGTTCGGGGTGAATCTGCGGGCGGACGCGGGGGACGCACCGGAGCGGGTCCGGATCATCGTCGAGGAAGGTGTCCGGGTGGCGTCGTTCGCGCTCGCCCCGTCGAGGGAGCTGATCGCGGAGCTCAAGGACGCGGGCGTGGTCGTCGTCCCGTCGGTGGGGGCCCAGCGGCACGCGGAGAAGGTCGCGGCCTGGGGCGCGGACGCGGTGATCGTGCAGGGCGGCGAGGGCGGCGGCCACACCGGAGACGTCGCCACCACGGTCCTGCTGCCGCAGGTGGTCGACGCGGTGGACATTCCGGTGGTCGCGGCGGGCGGCTTCCACGACGGCCGGGGCCTGGTGGCGGCGCTGGCGTACGGGGCGGCGGGGGTCGCGATGGGGACCCGGTTCCTGCTGACCTCGGACTCGACGGTCCCGGACGCGGTGAAGGCCCGCTACCTGGCGGCGACCGCCAAGGACATCACGCTGACGCGGGCGGTGGACGGGCTCCCGCACCGGATGCTCCGTACGGAGATGGTGGCGGAACTGGAAGGCGGCGCGGGCCGGCTGCGCTCCCTGTACGGGGCGCTGCGCCGGGCGTCCCGCTTCCGCCGGCTCTCCGGGCTGAGCTGGCCGGGCATGGTCCGCGACGGCCTGGCGATGCGGCACGGCAAGGACCTGAGCTGGAGCCAGGTGCTGATGGCGGCGAACACCCCGATGCTGCTGAGGGCGTCCATGGTCGAGGGCCGCACGGACCTCGGCATCATGGCCGCGGGCCAGGTGGCGGCCCTGATCGAGGACCTGCCGAGCGTGGCGGAGCTGGTGTCCCGGATCCTGACCGAGGCGAACGAGACCCGGGCGGCCCTATCAGGCCCGTCCGGCACCTCCAACTCAGCGTGAGGCCCGAGCGGCCCTATCAAGCCCGTCCGGCGCTTGAGGACAGAGCCCGCCCCACAACCAGCCCGTCCGGCGCTTGAGGACAAGCCCCGGCCCGGGGCTTTCGGGGCTCCGCCCCGGACCCCGGTCCTCAATCGCCGGACGGCTTGAAAGGGCCCTACGCGGCCCGACGGCCCCGGGCAGGCGCGCCGGAGCGCCCGCCGCCCGAACGGCCCGCGCCACCGGAACGCGCACCCTGAGCACCGCCCCCCGCACCCGCACCCGCACCGGACCCACGCCGTCCACGCCCCCGGCTACCGGACCGCACCGTGCCCCCGCCGGAACCGGAACCCGCCGCACCGCCCGACCGGGTCCGCTGCTTGGGCGGAGTCGGCTGCGGTACCTCGATCACGATCGCGACGCCCGAAGGCTCCCGCGCCCCCGTGATCCGGCCCAGCTCCGCGTCGCTGGAGGTGACCCGCGTGGTACGCGGCGCGATGCCCGCGTCCTGCATCAGGCGCGTCATCTCCCGCTTCTCCTCGGGCAGCACCAGCGTGACGACGCTGCCGGACTCCCCGGCGCGCGCCGTGCGCCCGCCGCGGTGGAGGTAGTCCTTGTGGTCGGTCGGCGGGTCCACGTTGACGACCAGATCGAGGTCGTCGACGTGGATGCCGCGGGCCGCGACGTTCGTCGCGACGAGCGCGGTGACCTGCCCGTTCTTGAACTGGTCCAGCGTCCGGTTGCGCTGCGGCTGCGATCGCCCGCCGTGCAGGGCGGCCGCCCGCACACCGCTGGCGAGCAGCCGCTTGGCGAAGCGGTCGGCGGCGCGCTTGGTGTCGACGAACATGATCACCCGGCCCTCACGGGCGGCGATCTTCGTGGCGACGGCCTTCTTGTCGGTCTCGTCCAGGACGTGGAGCACGTGGTGCTCCATCGTGGTGACCGCACCGGCGGACGGGTCGACGGAGTGCACGACCGGGTCGGTGAGGAACATCTTGACGAGCCGGTCGATGTTCTTGTCGAGGGTCGCGGAGAACAGCATCCGCTGGCCGTCCGCCTCGACCTGCTTGAGCAGGGCGACGACCTGCGGCATGAAGCCCATGTCGGCCATCTGGTCGGCCTCGTCGAGGACGGTGATGGAGACCTCGTCCAGGCGGCAGTCGCCGCGCTCGATGAGGTCCTTGAGCCGGCCCGGGGTGGCGACGAGCACTTCGGCCCCGCGCCGCAGGGTGGCGGACTGCTTGGTGATCGACATGCCGCCGACGACGGTGGCGAGCCGCAGGTTCACAGCGGTCGCGTACGGGGTCAGCGCGTCGGTGACCTGCTGGGCCAGCTCACGCGTGGGCACGAGGACCATGGCGAGCGGGGCGCGCGGCTCGCTGCGGCGGCCGGCGGTGCGGGCCAGCAGCGCCAGGCCGAAGGCGAGGGTCTTGCCGGAGCCGGTGCGCCCACGGCCGAGGATGTCCCGGCCGGCCAGGGAGTTCGGCAGGGTCGCGCCCTGGATCGGGAACGGCTCGGTGACACCCTGCGCCGCGAGGGTCTTCAGCAGCGCGGGGGGCATGTCCAGGTCGGCGAAGGCGTCGACGGACGGCAGCGCGGGGGTCACGGTCTCCGGCAGGGCGAACTCGCCCTGCGGCGGGGTGGCGCGGCGACGGGCCGGGGGCTTGGAGCCGCCCTGGGCCTTGGAGCGCGGTGCGCCGCCCCGGCCGTTCGAGGGAGCCTGGGGGCCTGCGCCCTGGCCGCGGCCTCGGCCGCGGGCCGGTCGGGAGCGGGGGGTGCGGTCCTGGCGTTCGGAGCTGGTCATACGGAATTGCCCTCCTGGGGGGATTCCTGGGCAACTGCCGAATGGGTTTGGTGCGATGTGCCGGCCCGGCCGTCCGGGTGCGCCCCCAGGATGTGCGCACAGAACGGGTTGATGCGACGAGTTGTCGCTCGGACAGCACAAACCGGGGCCCGCACCTTCACGGTGCGGGCCCCGGTCAGCGAGGTACGCGTCCGGCAATTAGGCCGGGACGATGTTCTCCGCCTGCGGGCCCTTCTGGCCCTGCGTGACGTCGAAGGAGACCTTCTGGCCCTCCTGGAGCTCACGGAAGCCCGAGGTGGCGATGTTGGAGTAGTGGGCGAAGACGTCGGCGCCGCCGCCGTCCTGCTCGATGAAGCCGAAGCCCTTTTCCGAGTTGAACCACTTCACGGTTCCAGTAGCCATGTCATTCTCCTAAAAGAGGTGCAGTGCCGGAAATCCGCACTTTACGGATTCCAAGTCGCCGCATTGAGCCCCATCCGGAGAAAGCCGGAAAACAATAAAGCGCCTGAGGAAGCATTCCCGTCAGGCGCACATAAAGTTCATGGGTACCAAAACTGCAACGGGAAACACCCTAGCACGTCCTCCCCTCCGGCGGTGGGTCACGCCGCGCCGCCGGAGAAGAAACGTGGCTGACCAGAGGGCGTACGGCAGGCGTACGGCAGACGCCTCAGAGCCGCTCGACGATGGTGACGTTGGCCTGTCCGCCGCCCTCGCACATCGTCTGGAGCCCGTAGCGGCCGCCGGTGCGTTCGAGTTCGTGCAGCAAGGTCGTCATCAGCCGGGCGCCGGTTGCCCCGAGCGGGTGACCCAGGGCGATGGCTCCGCCGTTGACGTTGACCCGCTCGGGGTCCGCACCGGTCTCTTTCAGCCAGGCGAGGACGACCGGGGCGAACGCCTCGTTGATCTCGACGAGGTCGATGGCGTCGAGGGTGAGGCCGGTCTTCTCCAGGGCGTACGCGGTGGCGGGGATCGGGGCCGAGAGCATCCGGATCGGGTCCTCGCCCCGTACGGACAGGTGGTGGATGCGGGCCCGCGGGGTCAGGCCGTGTTCGGCGACGGCCCGCGCCGAGGCGATGAGCAGGGCGGCGGCCCCGTCGGAGACCTGGGAGGAGCAGGCGGCGGTGATGGTGCCGCCCTCGACGACGGGGCGCAGTCCGGCCATTTTCTCCAGGGTGGTGTCGCGGCGCGGCCCCTCGTCCGCGGTGACGTCCCCGTAGGCGACGGTCTCCCGGTCGAAGCGGCCCTCGTCGATGGCGCGGATCGCCCGCCGGTGGGAGGTGAGGGCGAACTCCTCCATGTCCCGGCGGCTGATGCCCCACTTCTCGGCGATCAGCTGGGCGCCGTGGAACTGGTTGACGGGGGCGTCGCCGTACCGGGAGCGCCAGCCCTCGCTGCCCGCGTACGGGCCGTCGGTGAGGCCGAGGGGTTCGGCGGCCTGGCGGGAGGCGAAGGCGATGGGGATCTGGGTCATGTTCTGGGTGCCGCCCGCGACGACGAGGTCCTGGGTGCCGGAGAGGACGCCCTGGGCCGCGAAGTGGAGGGCCTGCTGGGAGGAGCCGCACTGCCGGTCGACGGTGACGCCGGGGACCTCCTCGGGCAGTCCGGCGGCGAGCCATGACGTACGGGCGATGTCACCGGCCTGCGGGCCGACGGTGTCCAGGCAGCCGAAGACGACGTCCTCGACGGCCGCCGGGTCGACGCCGGAGCGGGCGATCAGCTCCTTCAGCACGTGTGCGCCGAGGTCGGCGGGGTGGACGGCCCCGAGGCCGCCCTTGCGCCGCCCGACGGGGGTGCGTACCGCTTCGACGATGTAGGCCTCGGTCATGGCTGCTGCTCCTCGGGGCGCTCGGGGTCACGTACGCAGGGCGATGCCGTCCAGCACCATCGAGAGGTACTGGCGGGCGATCTCCTCGGGGCTGTGGTGTCCGCCGGGCCGGTACCAGGAGGCGGCGACCCAGACGGTGTCGCGGACGAAGCGGTAGGTGAGGCGGATGTCGAGGTCGTCGCGGAAGACGCCTTCGGCGACGCCGCGTTCCAGGGTGCCGAGCCAGGCCTTCTCGAACTTGGTCTGCGAGTCGGCCAGGTAGGCGAAGCGCGGCTGGGCGGCGAGGTGCTTGGACTCCTTCTGGTAGATCGCGACGGCGGGGCGGTGCCGGTCGATCTCCCGGAAGGACTCGGTGACCAGGGCCTCGATGGTCTCTCGGGAGCCGAGCCCGGCCGCCAGGACCTCGTCGTAACCCCGCCAGAGCTCGTCGAGGAAGGTGGAGAGGATCTCGTCGACCATCGATTCCTTGGAATCGAAGTGGTAATAGAGGCTGCCCGCGAGCATCCCGGCCTCGTCGGCGATGCGGCGCACGGTGGTGGCGTTGTATCCGTGGGCGGCGAAGACCTCGGCGGCGGTGGCGAGCAGCTCGCGTCGCCGCTCGGGTGTGGGGGTCACCTGGGGCTTCTTCTTGGTAGGCACCCGGCCATTGTCCGCCCGCGGCCCGTGTGTTCACGCAGGTGCTCGCGCGGGCGCCCAGGTGCGTGCTCACGCATGCTGACTGCTGACGGGGACGACCTCGCCGGTCATGTACGAGGAGTAGCCGCTGGCGAGGAAGACGATCACGTTGGCGACCTCCCAGGGTTCGGCGTACCGGCCGAAGGCCTCCTTCGCGGTGAGTTCGGCGAGGAGTTCGGCGGAGGTGACCTTGGCCAGGTGGGGGTGCATGGCGAGGCTGGGGGCGACGGCGTTCACGCGGACCCCGTAGTCGGCGGCCTCGACGGCGGCGCAGCGGGTGAGGGCCATGACGCCGGCCTTGGCGGCGGCGTAGTGGGCCTGGCCGCGCTGGGCGCGCCAGCCGACGACGGAGGCGTTGTTGACGACGACTCCCCCTCGCCCGGCGGCCTTGAGGGAGCGCAGGGCGGCGCGGGTGCAGCGGAAGGTGCCGTTCAGGGTGACGTCGAGGATCTTCGTCCACTGGTCGTCGGTCATCTCGGTGAGTTCGGCGGTGCCGCCGAGGCCCGCGTTGTTGACGACGATGTCGAGGCCGCCGTGGGTGCGCTCGGCATGGGTGAAGAGGGCGCCGACCTGCTCCTCGTCGGTGACGTCGCAGGTCAGGTGGGTGACGCGGTCGGGGCCGAACGCGTCGGCGAGGGCGTGGGCGCTCTCCTTCAGCCGGCGGGCGTGGGCGTCGCTGATCACTACGCGCGCCCCCTCCTCCAGGAAGCGGCGGGCGGTGGCGCCGCCGATGCCGGCTCCGGCGGCGGCGGTGACGACGGCGGTGCGGCCGGTCAGCAGTCCGTGTCCCGGCAGGTACGGCGGTGCGCTCGCGCTCATGACCCGTTCCCCCTGCTTCTCGACGGCGTAGGGGGCGTACGTTAACCTACCAAACACTTGTTAGGGAACACTCTCGGTGATGGTCACGGCGGAGCGTGGAAGGCGGGCCGGTCATGGATCTGGCGCACACGGCGGGGACGAAAGCCCTGCGGGCCGAGGCCCGGGCCTGGCTGCGGGACCACGTACCGGCCAGGCCACTGCCCTCCCTGGAGACCGAGGAGGGGTTCGCAGCGCACCGGGAGTGGGAGGCGCTGCTGCACACCGGCCGGTGGTCGGCTCCCTCCTGGCCCGAGGAGTACGGGGGCCGGGGCGCGGATCTCTTCGGCTGGCTGGCGTTCGAGGAGGAGTACTGGGCGGCCGGTGCACCCGGCCGGGTCTCGCAGAACGGGATCAGCCTCCTCGCCCCGACGCTCCTCGCCCACGGCACGGCACGGCAGCGGGCCCGGGTGCTGCCTCCGATGGCGAGCGGCGAGGTGGTCTGGGCGCAGGCCTGGTCGGAGCCGGAGGCCGGCTCCGACCTGGCGGCGCTGCGGTCGCGGGCGGTGCGCGCGGAGGGCGGCTGGCTGCTGTCGGGGCAGAAGACCTGGTCCTCACGGGCGGCCTTCGCGGACCGGGCGTTCGGCATCTTCCGTACGGACCCGGGGGCCGCGAAACCGCACCAGGGGCTGACGTATCTGATGTTCGGGCTGCGGGATCCCGGGGTCACGGTCCGTCCCATCGGGCGGCTGGACGGGAAGCCCGCTTTCGCCGAGATCTTCCTCGACGAGGTCTTCGTACCGGACGAGGACGTCATCGGGGAACCGGGGCAGGGCTGGCGGATCGCCATGTCGGCCACCGGCGACGAGCGCGGGCTCACCCTCCGCTCCCCCGGCCGCTTCCTGGCCTCCGCCGACCGGCTGGCGGCCCTGTGGCGGGAGGCGGGCGATCCGGCGGACACGGCGCTGCGCGACCGGGTGGCGGACGCGGTGATCGGGGCGCGGGCGTATCAGCTGTTCACGGCGGCCTCCGCGGCCCGGTTCGCGGCGGGGGCGGCGCTGGGGCCGGAGTCCAGCCTGAACAAGGTGTTCTGGTCGCGTTACGACATCGCGGTGCACGAGACGGCCCTCGATCTGCTGGGCCCGGACGCGGAGCTGGCGGACACCGCGTGGGCGCAGGGGTACGTCTTCGCGCTCGCCGGTCCGGTCTACGCCGGAACGAACGAGATCCAGCGCGACATCATCGCCGAGCGGCTGCTCGGCCTGCCGAGGGGACGGCGCTGATGGGTTTCCTGCTCACCGACGAGCAGCGGGAGTTCGGGCGTTCCCTGGACGCGATGCTGACGGCGGCGGACACCCCGGCGGTGCTGCGGGCGTGGGCCGCCGGGGAGCACGGTCCGGGGCGGGCGCTGTGGGGGCGGCTGGCGGACGCGGGGGTGTTCGCGCTCGCGGTGCCGGAGGCGTACGGGGGTCTGGGTCCGCTGCCCGTGGAGAGCGCCGTCGCCTGCGTCGAGCTGGGGCGGCACGCGGTGCCCGGGCCGGTGGCGGAGACCCTGGCGGCCGGGGCGCTGCTGGCCCGGGCGGGAGGGCCGGTGGCCGCGGAGTGGCTGCCGGGGATCGCCTCCGGGAGGGCGGTGCTCTCGCTGCGGCTGGAGGGGTCCGGGCCGTACGCCCTGGACGCGGACACGGCGGACGCGGTGCTCACGGTGACCGGCGACGAACTGCGGCTCGCGCCCGGGCCCGGGGAGCTGTCGGTGTCGGCGGATCCGGCGCGGCGGCTGTTCCGGCCGGAGGCGGGCGGCGCGCCCGTCGCGAAGGGCCCGGCGATACGAGCGGCGGCACGGGCGGCGGGCGACGCGGCAACCTTCGCCACGGCGGCCCTGGCGCTGGGCTGCGGCGAGGAGCTGCTGCGGGCGACCGTGGCCTACGTGAAGCAGCGCACCCAGTTCGGGGTGCCCGTCGGGTCCTTCCAGGCGGTCAAGCACCGCCTGGCGGACACCCTGCTCGGCCTGGAGTTCGCGCGCCCGCTGCTGTACGGGGCGGCGGTGGAGCTGGCCGAGGGGTCGCCCGGGGCCGGGGCGGCGGTCGCGGCGGCGAAGGTGGCGGCGGGCGAGGCGGGGTACGCGGCGGCCCGCACCGCGCTCCAGTCGCACGGAGCGGTGGGCTACACCGAGGAGCTGGACCTGGCGTGGTGGCTGCGCCGGGCCCGGCCGCTGCGGGACGCGTGGGGCACGCCGTCCGTCTGCCGGGCCCGGGTGCTGGCGGGCTGAGCGCCCTGCGGCCGGCCCGACCCGGCCGCAGGGGCCCGTGGTCACTTCCGGCGTACTGTGCGCAGCGGCTGCCCCGGCCGCCACGACCGGATGACCAGGAAGTCGCCGTCAAGCCCGATGCGGACCACCTCGGTCAGCTCCGCGCGGAAGAGGTAGAAGGGCTGCGGAGGGGTGGCCTCCTCGATGAAGCGGGCGATCGTCTCCGGATCGGTGATCTCCACGGCCCGGCCGCTGACGCGGACGTCGCCGTCGTTCATCTCGGCGTCGGGGCCGGGGTTGGCGTGGAACGCGAAGCGCGGGTCGCGGCGCAGGTCCAGGGCCTTGAGGGAGTTCGGCATCATGCCGAGCAGCAGCTCGCCGAAGCGGAAGTCGGCCTCCAGGCCGGTGACCCGGGGCGAGCCGTCCTTCCGCAGGGTGGCCAGGACGTGGTGCTTGTAGAGCCGGAAGCGGCGTTGCACGGTGTCGGCGAAGTCGGGCTCGGCGGCGGCGAAGCCGCCCCAGGACAGGGGTGAAGAAGACGTCATGGGCGTCATCGAACACCGGATACCCGACATCCTCCGTCCGGATTCGCCGGGCGATCAGACGTCCGAGAAGGTGATCAGCACCGCCTGGCCCATCGTCCGCAGGACCCCGGGCGACTCCCCGGCCGCCAGCGCCGCGTCGTAGCGGTCCAGCCGGACGCCGTCCGGCCCCGCCAGCACCGCGCCGTCGTCCAGGGAGACCGCCAGCACCGCGCCGCCCTCCGGCGGCAGCAGGCGGACCGTGCCGCAGACGACGGCGGTCTCCGCCCGCGTACCGGCCCTGCGGTACATGACGTTGAGGTTGACGACGGGGCCCGCCAGCAGGAAGCCCTCGGTGGGCAGGTCGCCGGGGAAGCCGTGCGGCCACAGGGGCTCGTCGACGATGTGGTGCTCGCCGCCGACGACGAGGTCCATGCCCGCGCCCTCGACCACGGTCAGGATGCGGTCCACGCCCGGGTAGGCGGAGAAGGGGCCGTCGGCGGTGACGTCCGCGAGGCTCACCCGCCAGTCGAAGGCGTCGCTGTCGGCGCCCTCGGGGCCGGTGGCGATCTCCCGGACGATCCCGCCGCCGTTCTTCCAGGGGACGGGCGTGCGGTCGGCGGCGCGCAGGATCCGTACCGTCACCGGACGATCCCCCGCTCCCGGGCGGCGGTCAGCCAGAGCGGGAACTCGGCGACGAGCCGGTCGTACAGCTCGGAGTCCGGGACCTGCCGGGGGTCGAGGCCCGCGTGGAAGTACCCGGCGTTGTCGACGGACCGTTTGGCGGGGACGGCCAGTTCGTCGAGCTTGCGCAGGAAGTCGAACTGGCTGCTGCGGGTGTTGCCGAAACCCACGAACTGCCAGAACAGCGGCAGCTCGGCGGCCTTGCAGAGGTAGCGTTCGGCGGCGAGCTTGTTGATCGGCCCGCCGTCCGTCTGGAAGACGACCAGGGCGGGCGCGGTGGAGCCGCTGTCGAGGTAGTGGTCGATGACGGCGTCCATCGCCAGGTGGTAGCTGGTCTTCCCCATGTGTCCGAGGCCCGCCGCGATCTTCTCGATCCGGCCGTGGTGGTTGGCGAGGGCGATGTCGGTGACGGCGTCGACGTCGGTGGAGAAGAAGACGACGGGGACCGTGCCGTCGTCGTCGAGGTTGGCCGACAGGCCCAGCACCCGGTCGGCCAGCGCCTGGACGCTGCCGTCCTTGTAGTAGGGCTTCATCGAGCCGGAGTAGTCGAGGACGAGGTAGACGGCCGCGCGGTGGCCGCCGAGGCCGTGCTTCTCCAGCGAGACCCCGGCGCTCTTGTAGAGGCTGACCAGGGCCGGAGCCGTCTCCTCCACCTTGCTCAGGCTGATGGCCGGGCCCACGCCCGCGGCCGTGTTCGTACCGTGCATGACGGCTCCCCCCGCTGTGCGTTCCGCGTTCTGCGGATTTCGAGCGTAGGCCACGCCCGGGCCCCGGGCTCACGGCCCTCCGCACCGGTTCGCTATCTTGATCGCCGCCGCCCCCACCGGCCCCGTTGCCCACCCCCAGTGAAGGAGCCGGCCATGGAGGCCGCCGCCGCCCCCGCGTGTTACCGCCACCCGTCCACCGAGACGTATGTGCGCTGCACCCGTTGCGAGCGCTACATCTGCCCGGACTGCATGCGCGAGGCCTCCGTCGGCCACCATTGCGTGGAGTGCGTGAAGGAGGGGCAGCGTTCGGTGCGGCAGCCCCGTACGGTCTTCGGCGGTGCGGTGTCCCGGGCGACGGCGCCGATGGTGACGTACGTCCTGATGGCGCTCAACGTGCTGGTCTACCTCGGCGAGGTGGTCAGGCCGGAGATCGTGGACCGGTTCGCGGTGCTCGGCGCGGCGCTCACCGGGCCGGACGGTGAGCAGTACTACTACCGGGGTGACACCTTCCCGGGGTACGAGCTGACGGGCATCGCGGACGGCGAGTGGTACCGGCTGGTGACCGGGGCCTTCCTGCACCTGCCGCCGGACGCGTCGTTCGGGGTGATGCACCTGCTGTTCAACATGTTCGCGCTGTGGAACATCGGCAGGGCGGTGGAGGGGCAGCTCGGCCGGGTCCGCTACCTGGCGCTGTACCTGCTGTCGGCGGTGGGCGGTTCGGTCCTGGTGTACCTGCTGGCCCCGGACACCTCGACGGTCGGCGCCTCCGGTGCGGTCTTCGGTCTTGCCGCCGCGTACTGGGTCATCCACCGCAGGCTCGGCCGTGACATGGCGGCCGTCAACCGCTTCATGGCCGGGTTCCTGCTCTGGATGGTGCTCTCGGCGCTGTTCACCTCGTGGCAGGGGCACCTGGGCGGGCTGCTGACCGGGGCGCTGGTGACGTACGGGCTCGCCTTCGCGCCGGCGAAGCTGCGGGCCGGGCCGGTGCAGGTGGCGGGCGCGGTGGTGCTGCTGGGGCTGTTCGCGCTGGCGGTGGTCGTGAAGACCTCGGCGCTCACCGGCTGAGACGGCTGGGGCGTCCGGGACGGCTGAAGGAGCTGACCCCGGACGCGCCACGGCGCCCGCTGAGTCCGGTCGGGGACAGGCAGGCGCCGCGTTCAGTTCCGTACGCCGTTGTACGGGACGTTTGTGGGGGCTCCCCCGGGCCGCGCGGCCCAGGGGGAACCCGGGTGGTGCTCAGACCAGCAGGGACCGGTCCGTCGGGCGGATCGGCGCGTGCAGGGCGCTGGTCCCGGTCAGGAAGCGGTCCACTCCGCGGGCGGCGGAGCGGCCCTCGGCGATGGCCCACACGATCAGCGACTGGCCGCGTCCCGCGTCGCCGGCGACGTAGACGCCGTCGACGTTGGTCGCGTAGCTCTCGTCGCGGGCGACGTTGCCGCGCTGGTCGAGCTCCAGGCCGAACTGCTGGACCAGACCGTTGGACTGGTCGGTTCCGGTGAAGCCCATGGCGAGCGTGACGAGCTGCGCGGGGATGCGCCGCTCCGTGCCGGGCTTCTGCTCCAGCTTACCGTCCTTGAACTCGACCTCGATCAGGTGGAGGGCGGCCACGTTTCCGTCCTCGTCGCCCTCGAAGTGGGTGGTGGAGACGGAGTAGACCCGCTCGCCGCCCTCCTCGTGCGCGGAGGTGACCTTGTAGAGCATCGGGAAGGTCGGCCACGGCTGGTTGGCGTTCCGGTCCTCGCCCGGCTTCGGCATGATCTCCAGCTGGGTGACGGAGGCCGCGCCCTGGCGGTGGGCGGTGCCGACGCAGTCGGCGCCGGTGTCGCCGCCGCCGATGACGACGACGTGCTTGCCGCCGGCGTGGATCGGGGAGACCGTGAGGTCGCCCTCCTGCACCTTGTTGGCGAGCGGCAGGTACTCCATCGCGAAGTGGATGCCGCCCAGCTCACGGCCGGGGACCGGCAGATCGCGGGAGACGGTCGCGCCGGCCGCGATGACGACCGCGTCGTAGCGGCGGCGGAGCTTCGCGGCGTCGATGTCCTTGCCGATCTCCACCTCCGTACGGAACTTGGTGCCCTCCAGGCGCATCTGCTCGATGCGGCGGTTGATGTGCGACTTCTCCATCTTGAACTCGGGGATGCCGTAGCGCAGCAGTCCCCCGATGCGGTCCGCGCGCTCGTAGACGGCCACGGTGTGGCCGGCCCGGGTCAGCTGCTGGGCGGCGGCGAGTCCCGCCGGGCCCGAGCCGATGACCGCGACGGTCTTGCCGGAGAGGCGCTCGGGCGGCTGCGGGGTGACGTCGCCGCTCTCCCACGCCTTGTCGATGATGGAGACCTCGACGTTCTTGATGGTGACGGCCGGCTGGTTGATGCCGAGCACGCACGCCGACTCACAGGGGGCCGGACACAGCCGCCCGGTGAACTCCGGGAAGTTGTTCGTGGCGTGCAGCCGCTCGGAGGCCGCGGTCCAGTCCTCGCGGTAGGCGTAGTCGTTCCACTCGGGGATGAGGTTTCCGAGCGGGCAGCCGTTGTGGCAGAACGGGATGCCGCAGTCCATGCAGCGGCCGGCCTGCTTGCTGATGATCGGGAGCAGCGAGCCCGGAACGTAGACCTCGTTCCAGTCCTTGACGCGCTCGGCCACGGGGCGGGTCTGGGCGACCTCGCGTCCGGTGGTCAGGAAGCCCTTGGGGTCAGCCATTGGTCGCCGCCTCCATCATCTTCTCGGTGGTCTCCTGCTCGGAGAGACCGGCGAGCTCAGCGGCGTCCTTGGCGGCGAGCACTGCCTTGTACGTGGACGGGATGATCTTGCTGAAGCGGGTCACCGCGGTGTCCCACTCGGCGAGAAGCTTCTCCGCGACGGTGGAGCCGGTCTCCTCGTGGTGGCGGCGCACGACGTCGTGCAGCCACTGCCTGTCGGTGTCGTCCAGCTCCTCGACCGCGCCGAGGTTGCCGACGTTGACGTCGTCCCGGTTCAGGTCGATGACGTACGCGACACCGCCCGACATGCCGGCTGCGAAGTTGCGGCCGGTCTCGCCGAGGACGACCGCGTGGCCGCCGGTCATGTACTCGCAGCCGTGGTCGCCGACGCCCTCGGAGACGACCAGCGCACCGGAGTTGCGGACGCAGAAGCGTTCGCCGGTGCGGCCGCGGAGGAAGATCTCGCCGCCGGTGGCTCCGTAGCCGATGGTGTTGCCGGCGATGGTGGAGTACTCGGCGAGGTGGTCGGCGCCCCGGTCCGGGCGGACGATCACGCGGCCGCCGGAGAGACCCTTGCCGACGTAGTCGTTGGCGTCGCCCTCCAGGCGCAGGGTGACCCCGCGCGGGAGGAAGGCGCCGAAGGACTGGCCGGCCGAGCCGGTGAAGGTGATGTCGATGGTGTTCTCGGGCAGGCCCGCACCGCCGAACTTCTTGGTCACCTCGTGGCCGAGCATGGTGCCGACGGTCCGGTTGATGTTGCGGATGGCGACCTGGGCGCGGACCGGCTGGGCGGCCTCGGGGCTTATCGCGCCGAGCGCGTCGGCGGCCAGCTTGATCAGCTGGTTGTCGAGCGCCTTCGTCAGACCGTGGTCCTGCTCGATGATCCGGTGGCGGACCGCGCCCTCGGGCAGCTCGGGCACGTGGAAGAGCGGGGCGAGGTCGAGGCCCTGCGCCTTCCAGTGGGTGATCGCCCGGTCGGTGTCGAGGAGTTCGGCGTGGCCGACGGCCTCCTCGATGGAGCGGAAGCCCAGCTCGGCGAGGATCTCGCGGACCTCTTCGGCGATGAACTCGAAGAAGTTGACGACGTACTCGGCCTTGCCGGAGAACCGACTCCGCAGGACCGGGTTCTGGGTGGCGATGCCGACCGGGCAGGTGTCCAGGTGGCAGACGCGCATCATGACGCAGCCGGAGACGACGAGCGGCGCGGTCGCGAAACCGAACTCCTCGGCGCCCAACAACGCGGCGATGACGACGTCGCGGCCGGTCTTGAGCTGGCCGTCGGTCTGCACGACGATGCGGTCGCGCAGGCCGTTGAGCAGCAGGGTCTGCTGGGTCTCGGCGAGGCCGAGCTCCCAGGGGCCGCCCGCGTGCTTGAGCGAGGTGAGCGGGGACGCGCCCGTTCCGCCGTCGTGGCCGGAGATGAGGACGACGTCCGCGTGGGCCTTGGAGACACCGGCGGCGACCGTGCCGACGCCGACCTCGGAGACCAGCTTCACGTGGATCCGCGCCTGCGGGTTCGCGTTCTTCAGGTCGTGGATCAGCTGGGCGAGGTCTTCGATGGAGTAGATGTCGTGGTGCGGCGGCGGCGAGATGAGGCCGACGCCGGGCGTCGAGTGACGCGTCTTGGCGACCCACGGGTAGACCTTGTGGCCGGGCAGCTGGCCGCCCTCGCCGGGCTTGGCGCCCTGGGCCATCTTGATCTGGATGTCGTCCGCGTTGACCAGGTATTCGCTGGTCACACCGAAGCGGCCGGAGGCGACCTGCTTGATGGAGGAGCGGCGCGCCGGGTCGTACAGGCGGTCCGGGTCCTCGCCGCCCTCGCCGGTGTTGGACTTGCCGCCGAGCTGGTTCATCGCGATGGCGAGCGTCTCGTGCGCCTCGCGGGAGATGGAGCCGTAGGACATGGCGCCGGTGGAGAAGCGCTTGACGATCTCGGAGGCGGGCTCGACCTCGTCGAGGGAGATCGGCTCGCGGCCGGAGTCGAAGCCGAAGAGGCCGCGGAGCGTCATGAGGCGCTCGGACTGCTCGTTCACCCGGTCCGTGTACTGCTTGAAGATGTCGTAGCGCCGGTTGCGGGTGGCGTGCTGGAGGCGGAAGACCGTCTCCGGGTCGAACAGGTGCGGTTCGCCCTCGCGCCGCCACTGGTACTCGCCGCCGATCTCCAGCGCGCGGTGCGAGGCCGCGATGCCGGATGCGGGGTACGCCTTGGTGTGCCGGGCGGCGACCTCCTTGGCGACGACGTCCAGTCCGGCGCCGCCGATCTTGGTGGCGGTGCCGTTGAAGTACGTCGCGACGAAGGCCTCGTCCAGGCCGACGGCCTCGAAGACCTGGGCGCCGCGGTAGGAGGCGACGGTGGAGATGCCCATCTTGGACATGACCTTCAGGACGCCCTTGCCGAGCGCGTAGATCAGGTTCCGGATGGCCTGCTCGGCCTCGATGTTCTCGATGAAGGTGCCGGCGCGGACCAGGTCCTCGACGGACTCCATCGCGAGGTACGGGTTGACCGCGGCCGCGCCGTAACCGATGAGCAGGGCGACGTGGTGGACCTCGCGGACGTCCCCGGCCTCGACCAGCAGGCCCACCTGGGTGCGCTGCTTGGTGCGGATGAGGTGGTGGTGGACGGCGGAGGTGAGCAGCAGCGAGGGGATCGGCGCGTGCTCGGCGTCGGAGTGCCGGTCGGAGAGGACGATGAGGCGGGCGCCGTCCTCGATGGCGGCGTCGACCTCGGTACAGATCTTCTCCAGCCGCGCGGCCAGCGCGTCACCGCCGCCGCTGACCCGGTAGAGGCCGGAGAGGGTGGCGGCGCGCATGCCCGGCATGTCGCCGTCGGCGTTGATGTGTATCAGCTTGGCGAGCTCGTCGTTGTCGATCACCGGGAAGGGCAGCGTGACGCTGCGGGCCGCGGCGGCGGTCGGCTCCAGGATGTTGCCCTGGGGGCCGAGCGAGGAGCGCAGCGAGGTGACGAGCTCCTCGCGGATGGCGTCCAGCGGCGGGTTGGTGACCTGGGCGAAGAGCTGGGTGAAGTAGTCGAAGAGCAGCCGGGGGCGCTCGGAGAGCGCGGCGATCGGCGAGTCGGTGCCCATGGAGCCGAGCGGTTCGCCCGCGGTGCGGGCCATCGGCGCGAGGATGACGCGGAGCTCTTCCTCGGTGTAGCCGAAGGTCTGCTGGCGGCGGGTGACCGAGGCGTGGGTGTGCACGATGTGCTCGCGCTCGGGCAGGTCGCTCAGCTCGATCTCGCCGGTCTCCAGCCACTCCTGGTAGGGCTGCTCGGCGGCGAGGGACGCCTTGATCTCGTCGTCCTCGATGATGCGGTGCTCGGCGGTGTCGACGAGGAACATCCTGCCGGGCTGGAGGCGGCCCTTGCGGACGACCTTCGCGGGGTCGATGTCGAGGACGCCGACCTCGGACGAGAGCACGACGAGGCCGTCGTCGGTGACCCAGTAGCGGCCGGGGCGCAGCCCGTTGCGGTCGAGGACCGCGCCGACCTGGACGCCGTCGGTGAAGGTGACACAGGCCGGGCCGTCCCAGGGCTCCATCATCGCGGAGTGGTACTGGTAGAAGGCGCGCCGGGCCGGGTCCATGGAGTCGTGGTTCTCCCACGCCTCGGGGACCATCATCAGCACCGCGTGCGGCAGCGACCGGCCTCCGAGGTGGAGCAGCTCCAGGACCTCGTCGAAGGAGGCCGAGTCGGAGGCGTCCGGGGTGCAGACGGGGAAGATCCGGTCGAGCTGCGCCTGTCCGAAGAGCTCGGAGGCGAGCTGGGACTCGCGGGCCTTCATCCAGTTGCGGTTGCCCTTGACCGTGTTGATCTCACCGTTGTGCGCGACGAAGCGGTACGGGTGGGCCAGCGGCCAGCTCGGGAAGGTGTTGGTGGAGAAGCGGGAGTGGACCAGCGCGACCGTGGAGGCGAAGCGGCGGTCGGAGAGGTCCGGGAAGAACGGCTCCAGCTGCCCGGTGGTGAGCATGCCCTTGTAGACGATGGTGCGGGCGGAGAGCGAGGGGAAGTACACCCCGGCCTCACGCTCGGCACGCTTGCGCAGGACGAACGCCTTGCGGTCCAGGACGATGCCGGTGGACTCGCCGTCGGCGACGAAGACCTGGCGGAACTCGGGCATGGTGGCGCGGGCGCCGCTGCCGAGAAGTTCGGGGGTGACCGGGACGTCGCGCCAGCCGAGGACCTTCAGGCCCTCCTGCGTGGCGATCTTCTCGATCGTGCGGACGGCCTCGGCGGAGTCGTCCGCCGGGAGGAAGGCGATGCCCACGGCATACGAGCCGGCCTCGGGAAGCTCGAAAGGGGTCTCGGCGCGCAGGAAGGCGTCCGGGACCTGGCACAGGATGCCGGCGCCGTCGCCGGAGTCGGGCTCGGAGCCGGTGGCGCCGCGGTGTTCGAGGTTGCGCAGTACGGTCAGCGCCTGCTCGACCAGCTCATGGCTGGCCACACCGGTCAGAGTGGCCACGAACCCGACGCCACAGGCGTCGTGCTCGTTACGGGGGTCGTACATCCCCTGCTGGGCGGGGCGACCGTCCATGGGCGACCAGGCGTCGATACGCATCGGCTCTCCCGTCGTCGTCGTGGCATTTGCGGTGCCGAGGGACGACGTTGGCCCTCTGCGAAATTTCGTGCAGGTTACATGATGGGGCGCTTCTCAAGAAGCGGAAGGCTTGTTCCAACATACGGACACCGTGGTGACCGGAAGTGACTGGGTGACCAGAGATGACCGGCTGACCAGAGGGTGGGTCGCTGTCGGAACGATCGGCGCCCGGGAGTCGCAGAGAGCAGGCGTCGTTGCCTGCGGTGCTTACGGCTCTTGCCCGGTGGTCGAGTGAACGAAACCACCGAGTAACGGCTACTTATGTGTAGCGCTGCATAGTGTCTCATTTTACGGCCGTGGAGCCCGTCACGCCCAGTGGGCGGCGCCAAGACGTACGTCACACGGGTTGCCGGGGCGTTGCGCCGATCGGGCGGCCCGGTTACGCCGTCGTCACCCGACGGCGACACCGAACAGCGTGCCCAGCGCGTACGTCATCGCGGCGGCGGCGCCGCCGAGTGCGAGCTGGCGCAGTCCGCTGAACCACCAGCTGCGGGCCGTCACCCGGGCCACGACCGCGCCGCAGCCGAAGAGCCCGAGGAGCGCGAGCAGCACGGCGGGCCACAGGGCGCTCGCGCCGAGGAGGTAGGGCAGGACGGGCAGCAGGGCGCCCAGCGCGAAGGCGCCGAACGAGGAGACGGCGGCCACCAGCGGCGAGGGCAGGTCGCTCGGGTCGATGCCGAGCTCCTCGCGGGCGTGGATCTCCAGCGCCTGCTCCGGGTCGCGCGACAGCTGCCGGGCGACCTCGCGGGCCAGCGGGGCGTCCACGCCCCGGGACTCGTAGAGCGCGGCCAGCTCGGCCATCTCGTCCTTGGGGTGCTTGCGCAGCTCCCGGCGCTCGACGTCCAGCTCGGCCTCGACCAGCTCGCGCTGCGAGGCGACGGAGGTGTACTCGCCCGCCGCCATGGAGAAGGCCCCGGCGGCCAGCCCCGCGAGCCCGGTGATCACTATGGTCTGCTGGGACACCGCACCGCCGGCGACCCCGGTCATCAGGGCGAGGTTGGAGACCAGTCCGTCCATCGCGCCGAAGACGGCGGGGCGCAGCCAGCCGCCGTTCACGTCCCGGTGGGTGTGGTTGTCCCGGTGCGCCTCGTGCAGAACGGCGTCGGTCTCGATGATGGCCACGACTCGCTACTCCCCAGCTGAGTACAACTATCGACAAAGTCCAAACTACGCTGTTCGAGTCGTCGCCGCCAGGAAGGCAAGGCTGCCCTACGACCCCTCTGACCTGCGAAGAAAGGGCAGCCTCAGCTATCTCGGCCGTCATCCGACCGGCCCCATTCCCCGCCATTTCCGCCTCCCCCTGCCCTCCACGTGGCACAGATGCGGACAGGGCCCGGAAACGGACTCGCCGGACGAGCGGAAGGGCGACGCGATGAACACGGCCGTCGGCAATGACCGGGCCAGGGGTGCGCTGCTGGGCCTGGCGGTCGGGGACGCGCTCGGCGCCCCGGCGGAGAACCTGCGGCCCTCCGAGATCCGCCGCCGCTGGGGACGGATCGAGGGGTTCGTCAGCGACGACCCGGCGGGGACCGACGACACGGAGTACGCGATCTTCTCCGGGCTGCTGCTGGCCCGGCACGGCTCGGCGCTCGACGTCTCCCATGTGGAGCGGGCCTGGCACCACTGGATCGCCGATCTGGACGAGGGCCCGTTCCGGGGGGCCGGGTTCAGCGAGCGCGGCACCCTGGAGAACCTGCGCCGGGGCCTGGCCGCACCGATCTCGGCCCAGCACCGGCACGCCTGGAGCGACGGTCTCGCGATGCGGGCGGCCCCCTTCGGGGTGTTCGCGGCGGGCCGCCCCGCCGAGGCGGCCCGGCTGGTGGCGGTGGACGGCCGGGTCAGCCACGAGGGCGAGGGGATCTACGGGGGCCAGGCGGTGGCGGCCGGGGTGGCTGCGGCCATGGTCGGCTCGGGGCTCGCCTCGGTGATCGCGGCCGCGCTCTCGGTGGTCCCGATGGACTCCTGGACGGCCCGGTCGCTGCGCCGGGCGGTGACGGCGGCCCAGCGGCCCTACCCCGACCGGCTCACGATGGAGCGGGCGGTGCGCTCGGCGGTGGTGATCGCCGGTTACCCGTGGACGGACCTCGCGCCGGAGGCCGTGGGCCTGGCGTTCGGGGCGTTCACGGCGGCGCGCGGGGACTTCCCCGCGGCGGTGCTCACGGCCGTCAACATGGGCCGCGACGCCGACACGACGGCGGCGGTGGCGGGCGCCCTGGCCGGAGCGCTGAACGGGGAGAGCGCCATTCCGCCGGACTGGGCGGGCGCGATCGGCCCGGTCCGGGGCAGCTGCCTGCCCTCGATGCGCGGCTATCACGTGCTGGACATCGCGGAGCTGCTGACCCCGGAGGACCCGGACGCGGCCGCGCCGACAGGGCCCGCGCAGGAACGGGGCGGCGGTCGCGAGCCCTCGGCCGTACGGGACATGGCCTCCGTGGCGGCCTCCTTCGAGCCCGTGCGGGAGGACCGGCGATGACGACGGCAGGCGGAGCGCCCGGGGGCGGCCGGGCGGCGATTCCACGCGATACGGCTGCCCCCGGGTCGCCCGGGCGCGGCCCGGCTGCGACGGCCGCACGCGACACGGCCGCCACCGCAGGCCCCGTCCCCTCCCGTCGCGCCCGGATCGAGGGACTGCTGCTCGGGCTCGCGGCGGGCGACGCGGCCGGGTGGCCCGCCGCCCGACACCGGGCTGCCCGGATGCCCGAGTGGACCCGGCGGCTCACCCGGGAGCTGGACACCTTCGCCGAGCAGAACGCCACCACCACGCTGCCGGTGCCCATCGCCCTCAACCAGCCGCCCGAACCGCTGCGGCTCGGGCCGTCCGACGACGCCGAGTGGGCCGCGTTCGCCGCTCGTACGGTGCTGGCGGCGGCCGACGACGCGGTGGGCCTGGCCCCCGGCCGGCGGATGCGGGACGCGGTCGACCGGGCCTGGAACGCGCTGGCCGCCGCCGTCGCCGCCGCCAGCGCCCGGGCCCCCGAGGTCGAGGCGGCGGTGCTTCCGCTGCGGGCCCGGATCTCGGTGCGGGCCGGGCTCGGCAACCTGGCTGCCGGGCTCCGGCCGCCCGCCACCGGGCACGACAACCCGCACTACTTCGACGACGCCGCGTGCGTACGGGCGGCCGTCCTCGCCGTGGTCCACCCGGGCGACCCGGAGGAGGCCGCCGCACTCGCCGAGTTCGACGCCCGCTACACCCAGGACGGCGACGGGGTGCACGGGGCCCGGGCCATGGCCGCCGCCATCGCCGTGGCCCTGACCGGGGCGGACGTCGACACGGTGGTGAACGCCGCCCTCGACCGGCTCCCGGAGGGCACCGAGATCGCCCGCAACGCCGTACACGCGGTCCGCCTGGCCCGGGAGTTCGCGGACGAGCCGGCCGGGGCGTTCGCCCTGGTCCCGGTGCTGGAGCACCAGATCGTGGACCACGTCTACAGCTACGGGATCGCGGCGGCCGAGACCGTGCCGGTCGCCCTCGCCCTCACCACCGCCGCCCGGGGCGAGATCGCCCAGGCGATCCCGGCCGCCGCCTGCCTCTCCCGGGTCGCGGACTCCGCGCCCGCCCTGGCCGGGGCGCTGACCGGGGCGATCGGCTCGATCACCGCCGTACCGGCGGGCTGGCGCGAGGCCTGCCGCACGCTCGCGGGCTGCGCGCTGCCCCGGCTCGCGGGCACGGACCTGATCGAACTCGCCGGGCTGCTGGCAGCCACGGAACCAGCCCTCCCGGGTGGACAATCCCGACATGACGCCCACAACGGCCACGGCAGCCGCTCCCTCGACACCGCTCCCCTCCCCCACCACGCCCGGACTGGATGAACGCATCACCCGGGCCCTCGTCGGAGCCGCCGTCGGCGACGCGCTCGGCGGCCCGGTCGAGGGCTGGACCCCCGAGCAGATCGCCGAGCGCCACGGCGGCCGGGTGACCGGGATCGTCGGCCCCTGGTACGGCGAGGACTGGCGCACCGCGCGCCCCATCGCGCCCTACCACAAGGGCGACGGTCACGTCACCGACGACACCTTGATGACTCACGCGCTGATCCGGGTCTACGAGAAGGTCCGCGACCACCTCGACGCGTACGCCGTCGCCGACCACCTCGTCCCCGACCTGCTCTCGCCCCGCTGGATCCCGGAGCTGGAGGCCGAGGCGCTCCCCCTCCAGCGGATCTTCCTGGCGGAGAAGTGGATCGTGGCCCGGCTGCACTACGGGCACGTGGACCCGCGCGAGGCCGGTGCGGGCAACATCGTCAACTGCGGGGCGGCGATGTACATGGCCCCGGTGGGCCTGGTCAACGCCGGCCACCCCAGGGCCGCGTACGCCGAGGCGCTGGAGGTCGCGGCTCCCCACCAGTCGTCGTACGGGCGGGAGGCCGCCGGGGTGTTCGCGGCCGCCGTCGCCGCCGCCTGCCAGCCGGGCGCCACCCCGGGGGCGGTGGTCGAGGCCGCCCTCGCGCTGGCCGAGGACGGCACCCGGTCCGCGATCGAGGCGGTCTGCGAAGTGGCCGCGCATTACGACGACTTCGAGGCCGCCTTCGCGCCACTGCGGGCCGCGGTCGAGCCCTTCGACACGGTGGGCCCCGACTACCGGAACCCCGCGCTCGGCGCCCGTCGCCCCTCCCGGCTGCACGCCATCGAGGAACTGCCCATCGCACTCGGAATGTTGCTCGTCGGGGGCGGCGACTACCGGCGTACGGTGCTCGGTTCGGTGAACTACGGGCGGGACTGCGACTCCATCGCGACGATGAGCGGGGCGATCGTGGGCGCGCTGGGCGGCGAGGTCCCGGCGGACTGGACGGCCACGGTCGCGGAGGCGAGCCGACTGGACCTGCACACCCCGGCCCGGGTGCTGGCCGAGGTGGCCCGGGAGGTCTTCGCCCGGGACCTGGAGCGCCGCCGGGCCCACGAGGAGGCCTTCACCGCGCTGGCCGGTGAGCGGTGAGCGTCCGCCTTCCCCGGACGCGGCTCCAGGCCCCGCCCGTCCGCCTCACCTGGGTACAGCCCGAGGATCTGGTCGGGCACGAGCTGCGGCAGGCCGCGCAGGACGGCCGGGACGCACGGGAGATCGAAGAGCGGTGGTACGCGGCCGGGGGCTCCCCCGCACCGGACCGGGCGGGCGCCTCCGAGCCGCCCGCACCGGCCCGGCTGCGGGCGCTGGCCGGTGATCTGCTGGACGAACTCGCCACGCTGGAATCGCCGTCGGCCGCCGACGAGCCGACCGGTCTGGACGAGATCGTCGCCGCGTGCCCGCACTGGCCGGGGCCTTCGGACGCCGTGCCGCTCGTCGGCCGGGACCGGCTGCACGCCGCCTGGCTCGGCCGGGCGGCGGGCTGCCTGCTCGGGAAGCCCGTGGAGAAGCTGCCGCTGCCCGGCATCCGCGCGCTCGCCCGAGCCACCGGCAACTGGCCGCTCACCACCTGGTTCACCGCACGCGAGGTGCCCGCCGAACTGCTCGCCGCCCACCCCTGGAACCGCCGCTCGGCCCCCACCTCGCTGGCCGAGAACATCGACGGCATGCCGGAGGACGACGACCTCAACTACCCCTTGCTGACACTGCTGTTGCTCCAGCGCCACGGGCGCTCCTTCACCACGGCCGACCTGGCCCGGCTCTGGCTCGACGAACTCCCGGCCGGGCGCACCTTCACCGCCGAGCGCATCGCGTACGGCAACCTCCTGGCGGGTGTCGAGCCGCCGGAGACGGCCCGCTTCCGCAACCCGTTCCGGGAGTGGATCGGCGCGCAGATCCGGGCCGACGTGCACGGCTGGACCCACCCCGGCGACCCGGCCGGGGCCGCCGCCCAGGCGCATCGCGACGCGGTCCTCACCCACACCGGCAACGGGGTGTACGGCGCGATGTTCACCGCCGCCGCGCTCGCCGTCGCGGCCGGCGGGGAGAGCGATGTGCACGGCTGCCTCGCGGCCGGGCTGCGGGTGGTGCCGCCGCACTCGCGGTACGCCCGCGCGGTCCGCCTCGGCATCGAAACCGCCCGTAAGGAAAGGGACTTCGACCTCGTCGTGGACCGGCTTCACGCCGTCTACGCGGACACCCACCACTGGGTGCACGTCCTGCCCAACGCCGCACTGCTGGCCGCCGCTCTCACCCACGCGGACGGCGACTTCACCCGCTCCATCGGGTGTGCCGTCTCCGGCGGCTGGGACACCGACTCCAACGGGGCGAGCGCCGGCTCGCTCGCCGGACTCCTCGCGGGCGGGCCGGACGGCCTGCCCGCGCACTGGACTGCTCCGCTGAAGAACCGGCTCGCCACGTCCGTACCCGGCTTCGACCGGACCGGGTTCGACACCCTCGCCGCACTGACACATCAGGAGGCTCTGCGCCCATGACCCGCATCGCGGTGCTCGGCAGCACCAATATGGACCTCGTCGCCTACACCGCCCGCGCCCCGGGCCTGGGCGAGACCGTCACCGGACGGGAGTTCCGGACGATCCCCGGCGGCAAGGGCGCCAACCAGGCCGTCGCCGCTGCCCGCGCGGGCGGGGAGGTGGCGATGATCGGCGCGGTCGGCGACGACGTGTACGGGGCGCGGCTGCGCGACGGCCTCGAACACGCGGGGGTGGACACCGACCTCCTGCACACCGCCGAGGGGCCCAGCGGCACCGCGCACATCGTGGTGGACGACTCCGGGTCCAACGCGATCGTGGTGATCCCCGGCGCCAACGGGGTCGTCACCGCGCTCGGCCCCGGGGAGATCGCGGCCATCGCCGCCGCCGACCTGCTGCTGATGCAGCTCGAACTCCCGCTGTCCGCAGTCGTGGAGGGCGCCCGCGCGGCCCGCGCCCAAGGTGTACGGACCATCCTCACGCCCTCCCCCGTCCAGCCGCTGCCTGATGAACTCCTGGACCACATCGACCTGTTGATCCCCAACGAGCACGAGGCCGCCGAGCTCTCCGGGCAGGCCGAGCCGCACGCGGCGGCGCAGATCCTGCTGCGGCAGGTGCCGGAGGTGATCATCACGCTCGGTGCTAAGGGATCGCTGTACGCGGCCCGGGGCGGCGAGCCGGTGCTCTTCGCGGCGCCCGAGGTGATCGCCGTCGACACGACCGGGGCCGGGGACACCTTCGTCGGGGCGCTGGCGGTCGGGCTCGGTGAGGGGCGTCCGGTGGCGAAGGCGCTGGCGTTCGCCTCGTCGGCCGCCGCGCTCTGCGTCCAGAAGCCGGGCGCGTCCACGTCCATGCCGTACCGCAGCGAGATCGAGGCCGATGCCGTATGAGTACGACAGCAGGGCCCCTGACCGGGCTGAAGGTCATCGACCTCGCCACCCTTTTCGCCGGACCGCTCGCCGCCACGATGCTCGGCGACTTCGGCGCCGATGTGATCAAGGTCGAGCATCCTCGTAAGCCGGACCCCTCGCGCGGGCACGGGCCCGCCAAGGACGGGGTCGGCCTGTGGTGGAAGCTGCTCGGCCGCAACAAGCGCACCCTGACGCTGGACCTGTCCGCCCCCGGTGGCCGGGACGTTCTCCTGCAACTGGCCGCCGAGACCGACGTCATCGTCGAGAACTTCCGGCCCGGGACCCTGGAGCGCTGGGGTCTGGGCCCCGAGGAGCTGCACGCCGTCAACCCGCGTCTGGTGCTGGCCCGGGTCACCGGCTTCGGCCAGTTCGGGCCCTACGCCCACCGCCCCGGGTTCGGCACGCTGGCCGAGGCGATGAGCGGGTTCGCCGCGATCACCGGGGAGCCGGACGGCCCGCCGACGCTGCCGCCGTTCGGGCTCGCCGACTCCATCGCCGCGCTGGCCACGGCGTACGCCGTGATGGCGGCGCTCGCCGGGCGGGAGAAGACGGGTGAGGGGCAGGTGGTGGACCTGGCGATCATCGAGCCGATCCTGACCGTGCTGGGGCCGCAGCCGCTCTGGTACGACCAGCTCGGTTACGTCCAGCCGCGCACCGGCAACCGCTCCCGCAACAACGCGCCGCGCAACACCTATCGCACCGCCGACGGCCACTGGGTCGCGGTCTCCACCTCCGCCCAGTCCGTCGCCGAGCGGGTGATGCGCCTGGTCGGCCGCCCGGACCTGATCGACGAGCCGTGGTTCGGGGCGGGCACCACCCGGGCCGAGCACACCGAGGAGCTGGACGGGGCCGTAGGCCACTGGATCTCCCGGCACAGCCGCGAGGAGGTGCTCAACGGCTTCGAGAAGGCGGAGGCGGCCGTCGCGCCGATCCACGACGTACGGGAGGTGATGGAGGACCCGCAGTACCGCGCACTGGGCACCATCGCCGAGGTCGACGACCCGGAGCTGGGGCCGCTACGGATGCAGAACGTCCTCTTCCGGCTCTCGGAGACCCCCGGCGGGATCCGGTGGGCGGGCCGCCCGCACGGCGCGGACACCGAGGAGATCCTGGCCGGGCTCGGGCTCTCGGAGACGCGGATCGCGGCGCTGCGGGACCAGGGGGCGCTGTGACGGGCCACGCGCTGCCGGTCCCGCCGCTGCCCGAGGACCCGCCGCCCGACCTCGGCCGGCCGCCGCTGACCTGGCTCTATGTGCCCGGGGACCGGCCGGAGGTGGTGGCCAAGGCGCTGGGCTGCGGAGCGGACGTGGTGATCGTGGACCTGGAGGACGCCGTCGCCCCCGACCGTAAGGCGTACGCGCGCTCGGCCACCGCCGAACTCCTCGGCGACCAGGTCACGGCGGACCCGGACGCGGTGCCGGTCCATGTCCGGGTGCACGGCGAGGACGACGTCCGGGCGCTGGCCGGGCTGCCGGGCCTGGCCGCGTTCCGGCTGCCCAAGATCACCCATGCGGTCTCGGTGCACCATGTGGCGGCGGTGGCTCCGGGCGTAGCGCTGTATCCGCTGCTGGAGTCGGCCCTCGCGATCGAGCACGCGTACTCGATCGCCTCGGCCCACCACGCCGTACGGGGTATCGCCCTGGGCGAGGCGGACCTGCGGGCGGACCTGGGCGTACGGGAGGACGCCGGACTGGACTGGCCGCGCAGCCGGGTCGTGGTGGCGGCCCGGGCGGCGGCCCTGCCGCCACCGGTCCAGTCGGTGTTCCCGGACATCCGGGACCTGGACGGGCTGTGGGCCTCGTGCGGGCGGGGGCGGGCGCTCGGGCTGCTGGGCCGGGCGGCGATCCACCCGCGCCAGTTGCCGGTGATCGAGCGGGCGTTCCGGCCGACGGCCGAGGAGATCGAGGCGGCCGAGCAGATCGTCGCGGCCTCGGCGGTGGAGGCGGGGGCGCTGGCGCTGCCGGACGGGAGGTTCGTGGACGCGGCGGTGGTGGCGTCCGCCCGCCGGACGATCGCGCTCGCCGGGCGGGCCTGAGAACGCGGGCCCGCACGGCGAGCGGGAGGGTGCGCGCGCCGGGGCGCGGCCCCGGCCAGGTCAGCTCTTCTCGGCTGCCGCTTCGGTGCTCTCGGCGCTGGTGCCCCTGCCCGGCTCACCCGGTTCGTCCTTGGTGAGCGGGTCCTTCGCCTCGGCGGCGTCCTTCTCGGTGGCGTCCGCCTTCGTGGAGCCGTCCTCGTCGGGGCCCTTCCCGGCGGTGGTGTCCCGGTCGGGCTCGACGATCTCCTCACGGCCCGGACGCAGCTTCGCGGAGACCACGATGTAGGCGACGGCGAGGACGAAGACGATGATCGCGGTCCACACATTCAGGCGGAGGCCCAGGATGTGGTGGGCCTCGTCGACCCGCATGTACTCGATCCAGCCGCGCCCGGCGCAGTAGGCCGCGACGTACAGCGCGAACGCCCGTCCGTGGCCGAGCCGGAAGCGGCGGTCGGCCCAGATGACGAGCAGCGCGACACCGATGCACCACAGCGACTCGTACAGGAAGGTCGGGTGGTAGGTCCCGGCGGCCCGGTTCGGGCCCTCACTGATCTCCAGCGCCCAGGGGAGGTCGGTGGGCTTGCCGTACAGCTCCTGGTTGAACCAGTTGCCCCAGCGTCCGATGGCCTGCGCGATCGCGAGGCTCGGGGCCATCGCGTCGGCCCAGGCGGGCAGCGGGATGCCCCGGCGACGGCAGCCGATCCAGGCGCCGACCGCTCCGAAGGCCACCGCACCCCAGATGCCGAGGCCGCCCTCCCAGATCTTGAAGGCGTCGACCCAGTTCTCACCGTCGCTGAAATACAGCTGGTAGTCGGTGATCACGTGGTAGAGCCGTCCGCCGACGAGGCCGAAGGGCACCGCCCAGACGGCGATGTCGGCCACGGTGCCGGCTTTGCCGCCCCGGGCGATCCAGCGCTTGTTGCCGAACCAGACGGCGACGAAGACACCGATGATGATGCAGAACGCGTAGCCGCGGAGCGGGATCGGGCCGAGCTCGATCACGCCGGTCGACGGACTGGGAATGGAGGCAAGATTCATGGCGAGGTCGACGCTACCCTGCCGGGCGGTGGGTACGGCAAGCCACCCGGCAACTTCTGGGTAACGAGGACCGCGTCACGGGAAGGCGCGGAACGCGGTCAGGAACCGGCCGCGGACGAGGGCGCGGCCGGGGCGGAGGACCCTGCGGACGGGACGGCGGTGCCCGGCTTCTTGCCCTTGTTGGCCTCGGCGACCCACTTCTTCAGGTTCTCCGGGGAGATCTGCTCGTCGCCCTTGCCCGGGAAGACGGACTCCCCGTTGAGCAGCACCGTCGGCGTGCCCTGGAAGCCGCCCTCGCGGAACGCCGTGTCGGACTTCTTCACCCAGCTGTCGTGGTCGCCGTCCTCCACGCAGCTGCGGAAGGCCGGAGTGTCGAGCCCCTCGACCTCCCCGGCCAGCTCGATCAGCCGGCTGTTCTTGGCGAAGGCGTCGTCCGGCTCGGGCGGCTGGTTGCTGAAGAGGACGTCGTGGTACGGCGCGAACTCGCCGGCGTCCTGGGCGCAGGCGGCGGCATTGGCGGCGCGCAGCGACCCGGTGCCGCCGAGATTGCCGTCGATGATCGTGGCCAGGTGGTACTCCACCCTGACCTGGCCGTCGTTCGCCAGCTCGGTGATGGTGTCCCGGAAGGCGGTCTCGAACTGGGCGCAGACCGGGCAGCGGAAGTCCTCCCAGATCGTGAGGGTGGACGGGGCGTCGGCCGCGCCGACCGGCAGGGTCAGGGCGTCCTCGCCGATCGCGCCCGACGGGGCGACCGCCGGGCCGGACGCGGAGTCGCCGCCGTCGTCCTTGCCCGCGTTGGCCGCGATCAGGCCGACCACGGCGGCCAGGGCGAGCACCCCGACCACCGCCGAGGCGACGATCAGTGTCCGGCGGCGCTTCTCGCGCCCCTTCTCCCGCTCGCGCTGCTGGGCCAGGCGCTCACGCGCGTTTCTGTTTCCCTCAGGGATCTTGTCGCTCACACCCGGGGAACGAACCGGGGAGGCGCCTCCGCGCCTCCCCGGTCCACAATCCACCCATTCGGGTGGTTCACGCGCTCAGCGCTTTCGAACACCTTCGGCCAGTTCGCCCGCCAGGGAGCGGACGGCGGCGAGGCCGGCGGCCTCGTCGGGGGCGTCCAGCATGGCCTTGACGAAGGCCGATCCGACGATCACGCCGTCCGCGAACCCGGCGACCTCGGCGGCCTGCGCCGCGTTGGAGACGCCGAGGCCGACGCAGACCGGCAGGTCGGTGGTGGCGCGGGTGCGTCCCACCAGGTCCTGGGCCTGGGCGCCGACGGAGGCGCGTGTGCCGGTGACGCCCATCAGGGACGCGGCGTAGACGAAGCCGCTCCCGGCCGCCGTGATGGTGGCGAGGCGGGCGTCCTGGCTGCTGGGGGCGACGACGAACACGGTGGCGAGACCGTGCTTGTCGGCGTGCTCGCGCCACAGCGCGGACTCCTGGACCGGCAGGTCGGGCAGGATGCACCCGGCACCGCCCGCCTCGGCCAGGTCGGCGGTGAACCGCTCGACGCCGTAGCGGTCGATCGGGTTCCAGTACGTCATGACCAGGATCGGGACGCCGGTGGCCTCGTACGCCTCGCGGACCGTGCGCATCACGTCGGCGATCCGGACGCCGCCGCGCAGGGCGATGTCGTCGGCGGTCTGGATGACCGGCCCGTCGAGGACCGGGTCGCTGTGCGGGAGCCCGATCTCGACGACGTCCGCGCCGCCCGCGATGACGGCCTTGACCGCCTCGATGCCGCCGTCGACGGTCGGGAAGCCTGCCGGGAGGTAGGCGATGAGCGCGGCCCGGCCCGCGGCCTTCGCGGCGGCCAGGGTGGTGTTCAACAGCTCGATGTTGCCGCTCACTTGGCGTCCCCCTCGATCTCGGCGCGGTCACTGTCGGCATCCGCCTCGACGGCGGCGTCGGTGTCGTAGAGGCCGAAGTAGCGGGCGGCGGTGTCCATGTCCTTGTCGCCACGGCCGGACAGGTTGACGAGGATCAGCCCGTCCTTGCCCAGCTCCCGGCCCAGCTCCAGGGCCCCGGCGAGCGCGTGGGCACTCTCGATGGCCGGGATGATCCCCTCGGTGCGGGACAGCAGGCGCAGGGCCTGCATGGCCGCGTCGTCGGTGACCGCGCGGTACTCGCCGCGCCCGATGTCCTTGAGGTAGGAGTGCTCCGGGCCGATGCCCGGGTAGTCCAGCCCCGCCGAGATGGAGTACGGCTCGGTGATCTGGCCCTCGTCGTCCTGGAGGACGTAGGAGCGCGAACCGTGCAGGATGCCCGGCTCCCCGGCCGTCAGGGTCGCCGCGTGCTCGCCGGTCTCCACGCCGTGTCCGGCGGGCTCGCAGCCCACCAGGCGGACATCGGCGTCGGGGATGAAGGCGTGGAAGAGGCCGATGGCGTTGGAGCCGCCGCCGACGCAGGCGACCGCCGCGTCCGGGAGGCGGCCCGCGCGCTCCAGGAGCTGGCGGCGGGCCTCGACGCCGATGACGCGGTGGAAGTCGCGGACCATCGCCGGGAAGGGGTGGGGGCCCGCGACCGTCCCGAAGAGGTAGTGCGTGCGGTCCACGTTGGCGACCCAGTCGCGGAACGCCTCGTTGATGGCGTCCTTCAGAGTGCGCGAGCCGGACTTCACGGCGACGACCTCGGCGCCGAGCATCCGCATCCGGGCCACGTTCAGTGCCTGGCGCTCGGTGTCGATCTCGCCCATGTAGATGGTGCAGTCGAGGCCGAAGAGGGCGCAGGCGGTCGCGGTGGCGACGCCGTGCTGACCGGCTCCGGTCTCGGCGATGACACGGGTCTTGCCCATGCGCTTGGTGAGGAGCGCCTGGCCCAGCACGTTGTTGATCTTGTGTGAGCCGGTGTGGTTCAGGTCCTCGCGCTTGAGGAAGATCCGGGCGCCGCCCGCGTGCTCGGCGAAGCGCGGGACCTCGGTGAGCGCGCTGGGGCGGCCGGTGTAGTTCACCATCAGCTCGTTGAGCTCGGCGGCGAACGCGGGGTCGGCCTTGGCCTTGTCGTACTCGACGGCGACCTCGTCCACGGCGGCGACGAGCGCCTCCGGGATGAACTTGCCGCCGTACGCGCCGAAATAGCCCTCGGCGCTGGGGATCAGACCCTCGGGGTCCGGAATGAAGAATTCGGACGTCATGCGACGTGCTCCTTGGCATGGCAACGGGTGGGTTCACCGTATGCGCGGAGGAGCGAGCGCCACCGGGACCGGCATGCGGTCACGACGGTGCGGACGTACGTACGAAAAGGAGTGCTGCGGTACGTCGACCGGGGCTCGCCTACAGCGCGGACCCCGCGCGCCATCGCATCCCGTTCACCTGGCCCGGCTCGTCACCGATCACGTACCGCACCCGCCGGCCGTGCACGCGCCGTGCGGGGGCGCGGCAGCCGCGCGGGCGGCAGCCGCGCGCCAGCGGGGCGTGCGGGTCCCGGGCGGGGCTAGGGCCTGCCGTCAGACTTCCGCCTGCCGGGCGACGCCTGGCCCTGGGGCGGGTGCGGGGCACGGGACAGCCGGTCATGGTCGCTTCGTCCCCGGTCAGCCGCGGCCGTGGCGGAGCGCCGGGTGGGCGCCCGCTGCGACCAGGTCGGCGACGGCGGCGCGCGGGTCGCGGCCGGTGACCAGGGACTCGCCGACCAGGACGGCGTCGGCGCCGGCGTTGGCGTACGCGATCAGGTCGTGCGGGCCCCGGACGCCGGACTCGGCGACCTTGACGATGTGGTCGGGGATCTCGGGGGCGACGCGCTCGAAGGTGGAGCGGTCGACCTTGAGGTCCTTGAGGTTGCGGGCGTTGACACCGATGATCTTGGCTCCGGCGTCCACGGCGCGCTCCGCCTCCTCCTCGTCGTGCGCCTCGACGAGCGGGGTGAGCCCGATCGACTCGGCGCGCTCGATGAGGGAGACCAGGGCCTCCTGGTCGAGGGCGGCGACGATCAGCAGGGCGAGGTCGGCGCCGTACGCCCGGGCCTCCCACAGCTGGTAGGAGGTGACGATGAAGTCCTTGCGCAGGATCGGGGTGTCGACCTTGGCGCGGACGGCCTCCAGGTCGGCGAGCGAGCCGCCGAAGCGGCGCTCCTCGGTGAGGACCGAGATGACGGACGCGCCGCCCGCCTCGTAGTCCGCGGCGAGCGCGGCCGGGTCGGCGATGGCGGCAAGGGCCCCCTTGGAGGGGGACGAGCGCTTGACCTCGCAGATGACGGTGACGCCCTCGCCGCGCAGGGCGGCGACTCCGTCCTTGGCCTGGGGGGCGCGGGCGGCGCGCTCCTTCAGCTCGTCGAGGCTGACGCGCGCCTGCCGCTCCGCGAGGTCGGCGCGAACGCCGTCGATGATCTCGTCGAGCACACTCACGCGAGCGGCCCCCTTCCGGAACGGTGATGAGGGAACAGGATCAGCCGTACCGATGGTATCCGCAGGAGGGCCCGGGGCTCGCATCCGGCCACGCCGCGTCCCACTACCTGGGCATTTCAGGGGGCCAGCGCCGAGCCGAACGGCAGATTCCGGACGACGGTGAAGATCAGCAGGACGGCGCCCACGCCCCACCACCAGGCGGGTGCCAGAGCGATCCGCAGGGGTTGCCCCCGCCAGGCCCGGACCAGCCAGAGGACCCAGACCGCGGCGAAGAGGAAGTAGCCGACGGTGGCGATCGCGTTGGCTTCGAGCGCCGCGCCGAGGTCGCCGGTGATGAAGGCGTGGGCACTGCGCAGCCCGCCGCAGCCGGGGCAGAACACCCCGGTCAGCTTGAGCAGCGGGCAGACCGGGTAGTGGCCGGACTCGTTCGGGTCGACGGCGCCGACGTACGCGAAGGCTCCCGCGACGGCGGCGAGGATGCCGAGGGGCGTGGCGAGCCCGCGGACCCGGGCCGTGGGGCGGCCCACCCGGCTCGTGGGGCTACCCCTCTGGCCCGTGGGGCGGCCCACCCAGCCTGTCGAGCGACCCACCCGGGCCGTCGGGCTACCCACCCAGCCCGTCCGGCGTTTGAGGGCGGAACCGTGGCCGTGGGGGCCGTGCACCTGCGAGGGCCCTTCACCCGAGGCCCCTGTGGCCTCCGGGCCCACCTCGGCGAGGGTGCCGTCCTCGGACGCCGGGGCGGCTGAAGTGGGCATGGCCATGTCGGGGGTCGGGCAGACGGTCAGCGGCATGGGTCCGTGGCCCGGCGGAGACTCCGTTTCCGGGTCCGGGGGCTGGGCGGGAGAGGGGGTAGGCGAGGCGTCCACCCGCCGATTGTCCCCCGCGGACGCGAAAAGGCGCAGCCCCGGCGGGGCTGCGCCTGTCTGCGTGTCGGTCGCCGGGACGGGCCGGCGACCGGGTCAGTGCGAGATCTGCGCCTGTCCGGCGCGCTCCCGGGCCTCGATCAGCTCGGCCGACTCCTTCGGCATGCCGAGGCCGGCGACCTTCATGGCGAGGCCCACGAGACCGCCGGCGAAGATGACGACGATGCCGGCCCAGAAGCCGAGCGGGTTGGCCGCGACCATGAAGACGCCTGCGACGCAGAAGCCGATGAAAGCAATGATGACACCGGTCCAGGCGGCCGGGGTGTGTCCGTGGCTCGTGCCCGCCATGAGTTGCTCCTCGTTGGTGTTGCGCCGTGGGTGACGCTGTGCGTGTGGCCGCCGCCCGGGGACGGCTCGGGTCCATTGTCCCGTACGGGCAACGGGAGGTGAGCGTGGGGGTCACGCCTCGCGCGTCGGGTCCTCGCCGCGGTCCAGGGCCTTCCACAGGTCCTCGGGCCGGTCCGGGTCGGGGGCGGTGCGCGGCGCCTTGCCGGGCCGGGGAGTGCCGTCACGCTCGTACTTTCCGGACATCGCGGGCCAGCGGCTGCCGTAGCGCAGGGCGAGGAGCCCGGCCAGCAGGATCAGCAGGCCGCCGACGGCGGTGACGTAGGGCCAGGCGGTGTGGCTGAGGGCGTGGATGGTGGCCGCCGCGTCGCCGGTGGTCCTGGCCGCCTCCTCGTCGAGGGCCGTGCTGTCGGACGCGCCGGCCCAGGCGCTGAGGGTGGCTCCGAGGCCGCTGAGGGCCAGGAGCGCGGCGACGATCCGGCGGCCCGCCCCGCGTACCGCGAAGACGGCGACGAGGGCGGCGAGACCGACGATGGCGAGGGCGGCGGGGACGCCCGTGACGTCCCGCCCGTCGGCGGTCAGCGGCAGCGCGCCGCCGCCGGTGGCCGCCTGGCCCTCGGCCCAGGTCTGCCCGGAGGCTAGGAGGACGACGGTCGCACCGGCCGCGCCCAGGAGCAGACCGGCCGCGAGAGAGCGGCGGCTCCCTGCGGAGTCGGGCGCGGCGCCGGACGCGGAGTCGGCGGTGCGGGCACGGGGCTGGGGTACGGGAACAGCACTCACGCCCTCCACTATCCCCTACCGCCCCGACGCCCGTGGAGCCGGTCGGCCGTCAGCGGTTCAGCGGTCGTGGAGGCGGTTGGCCGTGTGGACGGCGCGGAGCACGGCCGCCGCCTTGTTGCGGCACTCGGTGTCCTCGGCGACCGGGTCGGAGTCGGCGACGACCCCCGCTCCGGCCTGCACGTACGCGGTGCCGTCGCGGAGCAGGGCGGTCCGGATGGCGATGGCGGTGTCGGAGTCCCCGGCGAAGTCGAGGTAGCCGACGCAGCCCCCGTACAGTCCGCGGCGGCTCGGCTCCAGCTCCTCGATGATCTGCATGGCGCGGGGCTTGGGGGCGCCGGAGAGGGTGCCCGCGGGGAAGCAGGCGGTGAGGACGTCGAAGGCGGTGCGGTCCTCGGTGACGCGGCCGGTGACGGTGGAGACGATGTGCATCACGTGGGAGTAGCGCTCGATGGACATGAAGTCGACGACCTCGACGCTGCCCGGTTCGCAGACCCGGCCCAGGTCGTTGCGGCCGAGGTCGACGAGCATCAGGTGCTCGGCGCGCTCCTTGGGGTCGGCGAGCAGTTCCTCGGCGAGCGCCTGGTCCTCCTGCGGGGTGGCGCCCCGGTGCCGGGTCCCGGCGATCGGGTGGACCATGGCCCGGCCGTCCTCGACCTTGACGAGGGCCTCGGGGCTGGACCCGACGACGTCGAACCCGTCGAAGCGGAAGAGATACATGTACGGGGACGGGTTGGTGGCCCGCAGCACCCGGTAGACGTCCAGGGCGCTCGCGGTGCACGGGGTCTCGAAGCGCTGGGAGGGGACGACCTGGAAGGCCTCGCCCGCCCGGATCCGCTCCTTGATGTCCACGACGGCGTCCTGGTAGGCCTCGCCGCCCCAGAGCGCGGTGTACGGGGGCAGTTCGGACGGGGGCAGGACGGCGGGGGCGTTCTCGACCGGGCGGCGCAGGTCGCGCTCCATCGCGTCGAGGCGGGCGACCGCGTCCGCGTGGGCCTCGTCGACGCCGGTTTCGAGGTCGTTGTGGTTGATCGCGTTGGCGATCAACAGGACGGTGCCGTTCTGGTGGTCGAGGACGGCGAGGTCCGAGGTGAGGAGCATGGTCAGCTCGGGCAGCTTCAGGTCGTCGCCGCCGTGCTCGCCGATCTTCTCCAGGCGGCGGACGACGTCGTAGCCGAGGTAGCCGACCATGCCGCCGGTGAAGGGCGGCAGGCCCAGGTCGCTCACCAGGTCGCGCGGGGTGTGCAGGGTCTCGACGGTGGCCCGCAGCGCGTCCAGCGGATCGCCGGCCATCGGGACGCCGACGGGCGGGATGCCGAGCCAGTGGGCCTCGCCGTCGCGGGTGGTGAGGGTGGCGTCGCTGCGGACGCCGATGAACGAGTAGCGCGACCAGGTCCGGCCGTTCTCGGCGGACTCCAGCAGAAAGGTGCCGGTGCGCTCGGCGGCGAGCTTGCGGTACAGGCCGACCGGGGTGTCGCCGTCCGCCAGGAGGCGGCGGCTGACGGGGACGACGCGCCGGTCGACGGCCAGCTTGCGGAAGGTGTCGAGATCCATGGCCGGACCTTAGCTGTCGAGGAGGGTGAGGACGTCGGCGTCGAAGCAGGTGCGGTCGCCCGTGTGGCAGGCGGCCCCGGTCTGGTCGACCTTGACCAGCACGGTGTCGGCGTCGCAGTCGAGGGCGACGGACTTCACCCGCTGGATGTGCCCGGAGGTGTCGCCCTTGACCCAGTACTCCCGGCGGCTGCGCGACCAGTAGGTGCAGCGGCCCGTGGTGAGGGTGCGGTGCAGTGCCTCGTCGTCCATCCAGCCGAGCATCAGCACCTCGCCGGTGTCGTACTGCTGGGCGATGGCCGGGACCAGACCGTCGGCGCCCCGCTTGAGGCGGGCGGCGATGGCGGGATCGAGGCTGCTGGCGGGCGGCGTGGGGCCGGGCGTGCTGGTCATGGGCCCATTGTGCCGCGTCGGCGGGAGCTTTCCGGGCGGACGTCCACTGGGCGGACCCCGGGTGACGGTCGTACGCTGGCGGGCATGTCGACCCATGCGAAGCGTGAACGTCTTCTGCTCGCCGATCTGTTGGAAGCGGCCGGTCCCGAGGCTCTGACCTTGTGCGACGGCTGGAAGACCCGCGATCTGGCCGCCCATGTGGTGGTCCGCGAGCGCCGTGCGGACGCCGCGGGCGGGCTGCTGGTGAGCGCGTTGAAGGCCCGGCTGGAGCGGGTTCAGGCGGAGTTCGCGGCGAAGCCGTACGAGGAACTGATCCAGCTGATCCGTACCGGCCCGCCCCGGTTCTCGCCGATGTCCCTCAAGCAGATCGACGAGGCGGCGAACACTGTGGAGTTCTTCGTCCACGCGGAGGATGTGCGGCGGGCCCAGCCGGACTGGTCGCGCCGCGAGCTGAACCCGGTCTTCGCCGATGTGCTCTGGTCGAACGTGGAGAAGACCGCCCGGCTGGTGGGCCGCCGCTCCCCCGTCGGCCTGGTGCTGCGCCGCCCGGACGGCCGGACGGCGGTGGCCCACAAGGGCACCCCGGTGGTGACGGTGACCGGGGAGCCCGCCGAGCTGCTGCTGTTCGCGTACGGGCGGCAGAACGCGGCGGACGTGCAGGTGGAGGGCGACCAGGCGGCGGTGGAGCGGGTGAGGACGGCCGAGCTGGGGATGTAAGCGCTGGGGGGCGCCGGGTCAGCGGGGCAGTTCGGCGCGGCGGAGTGCGGTGAAGGCGAGGCCCGCCACGCCACCCGTCGCGCAGACGGCCGCGCTGACGGCGTAGACCGGCCCGGTGCCCCACAGGGTGACGGCCGCCCCGGTGACGGGGTAGCTGAGCGGGATGAGCGCGTAGGTGAAGAACGTCGACACGGAGGTGACCCGGCCCAGGTACGCCGGATCGGCGGTGGTCTGGACGAGGGCTCCGCACAGCGCGCCGGCCAGGCCGCCGACGAGGCCGACGAACGCGGCGGTCGCGGCGGCGAGGGCCACGGTGGGGACCTGGGCCAGGGCCGCGATGCCCGTCGCGCCGACGGCGGCGGTCAGGCAGAGCACGAGCCCGGCGCGCTCCACCCGGCCCCGGACAGCGAGGAGGAGGGCGGACCCGGCCGCCCCACCGGCGAATCCCGCGACGATCCAGCCCATGCCGGCCGCGCCCCAGCCGCGCTGCTCGGAGAGCAGGATCAGGCCCAGGTTGAGCGGCCCGACGAAGCCCAGCTCGCTGAGGGCGATGACGAGCATGAGCGGGCCGAGCAGGGGGTGGCGGCGGATGTACCGGAGCCCGTCGACGAGGTCGTGCCAGGCGTTCGATGGCGGTGCCGTTTCGGTGTCCGTAGCCGCCTCGTCGGGCTTCACCGGCTCGGGCAGCGGTCTGATCCGCAGGCTCAGAAGCAGCGGCAGGGACAGGGCGAACAGCACTCCGGCGGCGGCGAAGGCGAGCGAGGGGCCGCCCGTCGCTACGGCGACCCCGCCCATCGGCGCACCGATGATCGAGGAGCCGCGCGCGGCCAGTGCGCGCAGGCCCTGGATCCGGGCGAGCTGGCCCGGGCCGCTGATCCGGGGCGGCAGCGCTCCGACGGCGGGCAGGAACAGGGCGTCGACCGCGCCGAAGAGCAGGGCGACGACCACCAGGACGCCCACGGTGGGCGCGGTCAGGACGAGTGTGGCGGCGAGGGAGAGAACGAGGAGCGCGCGGGCGGCGTCGCTGCCGATGACGACGCGGCGGGGTCCGAGCCGGTCGGCGAGCACTCCCCCGCCGAGCATCAGGAGCGCCCGGGGTAGGGAGCCGGCGGCGAGCACGAGGCCGGTGCCGGAGGCGCTGCCGGTCCGGGCGGCGGCCCAGGCGAGGGCCATGAAGTAGACACTGTCGCCGATCATCGACGCGGTGTACGCGCCGAGCCAGCGCAGGACGTTGGGGTCGCGGTGGGCGGGGTGTTCGGGCGCTTCCACGGCGCTGGCGGTCATGGGTTCGTCCTTCCGTGAGGGAAGCGGGCTCAGGGACGGAACGGGAAGCCGTAGGTGTGCAGGGCGACGCTCTCCCGGCCCTCCGTGTCGCCCCCCTCCTCGCGTGCACGGCCCGCTTCCTCGTAGCGGTCGATCAGCGCTCCCATTTCCCGGCTGAGGGCGGCCAGCTCCTCCGCGGTGAGCCGGAGGAGGTTCTCCGAGCTCCAGGAGGCGCTGCGCCATTCCGTGTCCCAGGTGTGCCGTGTGTCCTGGTGGGCCCGGTAGAGCTCGACGTGCTGGTCGAAGGACATCCGGCCGGCCGCGGCGTAGACGGCGGCCCGGTCCGGTGCGTCGTCGAAGTCCGCGTCGCTGAAGGTCAGCCCTCGGGAGGACGGCTGCCACCAGCGCTCCCGGCCGTCGGTGCCCTGTCCCTCGGCGGGTTCGATCAGTCCGTGGTCGGCGAGCTTGCGCAGGTGGTAGCTGACGAGCGAGACCGCCTCGTCGACCTGGTCGGCGAGCTGGGAGGCGGTGGCGGTGCGCTTGATGTGCAGGGCCCGGTAGAGCTTCAGGCGCAAGGGGTGGCCGATCGCCTTGAGAGTGTCGAGGTCGGTGACGCGGCGGCGTTCTTCACTGGGCATGACACGACCATAGATACACAGGAAAAGTTGCGCAATATAAATTGCGCAATATTTGTTGCGGACTCCTTCAGGCGCCGAGCAGCCGTCGCGCGGCCAGGGCGAGCGAGACCTCCACCGCGTCCCGGGGACGGGTGAGGCAGCGACCGGTGAGCTGTTCGAAGCGGCGGAGGCGGTTGAGGACGGTGTTGCGGTGGCAGTAGAGCTTCGCGCCCGCCCGCTGCGCCGAGCCGTCCGTGTCCAGCCAGGCGGTGAGGGTCTCCACGATGACCTCGCGGTCGGCGGGGTCCAGCCGGTCCAGCGGGCCCAGCACCCGGTCGGCGAGCGCTCCGGCGAGTGCGGGCGAGGAGGCGACCAGGGCGTCCGGGAGGTGCTCGTCGAGCAGGACGGTGCCGCCGGACGCGGGGCAGGCGCGCAGCGCGGTCTCGGCCAGCCGCCGAGCGTCGCCGAGGGCGGCCAGGCCCTCGACTGCGGAGCCGATCCCGGCCCGGGTCCCGGCCGGTACGTCCAGCGCGGCGGCCAGTTCGCTCAGCTCGCCGGGCGGGCCCGCCAGCGGCAGGATCGCGAACTCGGCCTCCGGGCCCGGGTGCCAGAGCACCGCCGCCCCCGGGTGGGCGGCGGGCAGCGTCAGCCGGGGACGGGCGGCGGCCCCCGGTCCGCGCGGGGCGGCGGCCACCGCGAGCACGGCGTACCGCCCCTGCTCCGGCAGCCCCAGCATGGCGGCCGCTTCGGCGAGGTCGGCGATCCGGGCGGTCCCGTCCAGGAGGGCGGCGACCATGAGCCGCTGCCGGTTCTCGCGCCGCCAGGACAGCCGCCGCTCCGCCTGCCGGTAGGCCTCCGCGACGACCCCGCAGTGCTCGTCCACGAAGTTCCACACGTCGGCGGCGACATGGACGAGCAGCCGGACGTCGTCGGGGTCGCGCCGGGCGGTCTCGTCCACCAGGTCCTGCCAGACCATCGCTCCGCCCATCCGGAAGGCGTGCAGGACCGCGTCGAGCGGTACGCCCTGCTCGGCGCGGATCTCGCCGATCCAGCGGGAGGTGCGGTGGGCGGACTCCCGGAACTCGCGGGGCTGGATCAGGGAGCCGACGTTGTGCCGCAGCGAGTGGTGGACCTCCTGCCAGACCTCGGCCCGGTCGGAGTCGATCGCCGCCCGGTAGCCGGGCTCCTGGGCGTGCAGGGCCTCGACGAGCCGGTCGGTGAGGGCCGGCAGGGACGCGACGAGGACCCGGGCGGCCCGGTGCAGCACCTCGACGGCCTCGCGATCGGCCAGGGAACGCAGGCGCTGCGGCAACGGCGTCACGGAGGGCGCGCCGTGCAGCTCCCCGATCCGCGAACGTACGACCTGTGGCATGGCGGCCTCCACCGGGAATCGGCCCACCGCGCGAGCGACGGGTCCGGCGCACCCGGCCCGGCGGGGCGCGAGCGCGGCGACACGATCCTGACGCCCGCAGAATGACATACCGCCCGGTCGGTACCTAGGGGTCTGCGCGGAACTCGACATCACGGTCTCGCAACCCCCGGGACTCCTGGACGTTCCCCAGGGCCTGTCGTCAAACGGCCGTCGTCACCCTGAGGGCGGTTCGACAGCACGCCCTAGGGGCCCAGCAGCCGGGCCAGTTCGGTGCGGGAGCGGATACCGAGGGTGGCGAAGACGTTTCGGAGGTGGTGGTCGACCGTGCGGGGGCTGAGCGAGAGCCGCAGCGCCACTTCGCGGTTGGTGGCCCCCTCGGCGACACAGCGGGCGATGCGCTGCTGCTGGGGGGTGAGCGCGGCCAACGGGTCGCTCACCGCGTCCGGCCGGGCCCCGGCCTGCTCCCCCGCCGCCCGCAGTTCCCCCGCCGCCCTCTCCGCCCAGGCGCGGGCCGAGCAGCGCTGGAAGGCGACGAGGGCGTCGCGCAGTGGGCCGCGGGCCTCGCGGGTGCGCCGGCGGCGGCGCAGCCACTGTCCGTACAGCAGTCGGGTGCGGGCCCGTTCGAAGTCGCCGCCCGCCCGTTCGTGGTGAGCCAGGGCCTCGGCGTAGCGGGCCTCGACCTCGTCGGCGGGGGCCAGGAGGGCGCGGCAACGGGCCAGTTGCGCGGGTGCGCCGGGGTCGGCGGTCCGGGCCTCCCAGGAAGCGAACTCGGCTACCGCGGCGTGGAGTTCGCGGGACTCCTCCGGCAGTCGGCCGCCCAGAACAGCGGCCTCGACCCAGCAGGGCACGGCAAGCATCCGGGCGGCGAAGTGGCCCCGGCCCGGACCGGTCCCTACCAGCGGGGCCAGCCGGGCGGCCGCCTCGCCGGGCCGCCCCGAGGCCAGGTCCGCACGGGCCCGCGCCCAGGTGGCGAGGGTGGCGGCCTGGGCCAGCCCGTGCGGGCCGGCCCCGGCCAGCGCTGCGTCACCGTGCGCGGCGCACACCTCGGCGGGCCCCTCCACGGAGGCGGCGAGGGCGAGCACGGCGTGCAGATGGGCGGAGCTGTTGGGCTGCCCCGTACGCCGGGCGGCGTGCAGCCCTTCCAGCGCGTGGGCGCGCGCACCGGCGTGCCGCCCGGCCCGCAGTTCGGCGTAGGCGAGGTGTTCGAGCGCCGGGGGCAGCAGTGCGTCGAGCCCGCTGGTCCGTACGGCGGCGAGCGCGCGGGCGCCCGCACGGCAGGCGGCGGCGACGTCGCCGAGGACCAGGGCCGCGCCCCCGGCCCGGAGCAGCGTGGCCGGTGCGCCGGGGCCCCCGGCGGGGTCGAGGCAGCGGCGGAGCCTGGCATGGCCCTCGGCGGTGCGACCTTCGAGCACGGCGGACATGCCGGCCCGGTAGTGCTCCAGATTCTCGTCCACCGGGGTGCGGGCGAGCCGGTTCATGGCGTCGAGGTAGCCGACCGCGTCCCCCGCCGCCCAGGCGGCCTCCGCCGCGCCGAGCAAGGCGTCGAGGGCCCGGCGGGGATCGTACGGCGCCAGGAGCGCGGCCGCGGCGAGCAGGGCTTCGTGGGCGTCGCACGCGGGCCCGGAGCGCAGGGCGAGCATGCCGTGGACGTAGGGCGCGAGGCCTGGGGCGGGGTCGGTCGGCGGGCCGGCCGTGCCGGGCTCGGTGCCCGAAACCACCACGCCGGGCTCGGCGACCGGATCCGGGCTTGCCGTGCGAGGTCCGGTCCTGGCCAGCAGGGCCCGGGCCAGGGCCGGGTCGCCCGCCAGCCCCGCCTGCTCGGCCGCCGCGGCGAACCGGGCCGCGCGCAGGGCCGGTTCGGTGGAGAGCAGGGCGGCGCGGGCGAGGGCGGCGGAGCGCTCGGCGTGCGGGCAGGGGGCGACGG
>NTHE01000035.1 GCA_002551355.1 Streptomyces sp. man185
GGCGGGGGCGGCGGGATCGACCGGGGCACCGGCCGGGCCGCGGCCGCCGAGCGGACCCCGGCCGTCGAGCGCAAGCCCAGGAGCCCGGTGCGCTGCCGGGTCTGCGGACGGACGCTCACCGACGCGGGCGAGATGAAGCTGATGCGCTGCGAGGAGTGCCCCTCGGACATGGACGAGGCGCTGTACGAGCGGCTGTACGACTGGCGCGCGGGCCAGGCGGCCCTGCTCGGTCAGCCGGACTACTGCGTGTTCACCGAGAAGACCCTCATGGCGATCGCCGAGGCCGTGCCGTCCACCGAGGGCGAGCTCGTCGTCATCGCCGGCGTCGGCAACCGGAAACTGACCCGCTTCGGCCCCGACGTTCTGGCTATCTGCGCAGGTGAGGCGCTTGATGGCGAGCCCGAGGAGGGCGACGACGAGACATGAGAAAAACTCGTCCAGAAAATAGTTTGCGCGCGCACCAGTCGTCACCATAGGTTCTTAACCACGGGAACAGCGACTTCTCTGAAGCCCTGAATCCGTGCTGTACTTATCCGAATACGCAGGACCGGCCCCGGCCGGTCCCATGAGACGCCGAGAGGAGGCGATTGAAGTGATCAGCATCATCGAAACCCAGAAAATGACCGATCTCTCGGTCGTCTCCGCCTGCTCGCTCGGCCTCACCCGCTCCTCGGTTGCCTCGCTTCACGCCACCGGTCTGTCCGGCATCTCTGCCGCCCGTCCGCTGTCCCTGGCGAGCCTCCCCGTGATGCGGGAGCGCAATGAGCGACCGATCGAGGCACCGGCGGCAGCAGTAGTGAAGGCAGCACAGGCTCAGGCCTATGCCTTTGCGGCAGCCGGTGCCGGAGTCAAGACGCAGACGCAGCACCACACGATGTGGGCCTTCCGTGGGCCTGAACCCTGGAGCGATCCAGCCTGATCCAGCATCAGGCCGGCGCCTTCAGGGCCGCGGAACCCCACTCGGGATCCGCGGCCCTTTTGTTTTGTCCGAACGGACGAGACGGAACGAAGGAGCCTCGGGACAAGCAGGACCTGGTACCAGCAGCCGCCAACCGGCCAACAGGCCGGCACGACCAGACGAGGACACCACCCGCCGTGCACATCGAAACGCACGCCCCGTCAGTACCGCTTTCCACCCCGATCTCGCCGCCCGGCTCCACGGAGGACTCCACCTTGACCCCGCTCACCACGCTCACCGCGCTCGACGACGCCATCGAGAACCTCGGCGTGCCCGTCCCGTGCCGCTCCTACGACCCCGAGGTCTTCTTCGCCGAGTCGCCCGCCGACGTCGAGTACGCCAAGTCCCTCTGCCGCACCTGCCCGCTCGTCGAGGCCTGCCTCGCCGGCGCGAAGGACCGCCGCGAGCCGTGGGGTGTCTGGGGCGGCGAGCTCTTCGTCCAGGGTGTCGTCGTAGCCCGCAAGCGTCCGCGTGGCCGTCCGCGCAAGAACCCGGTCGCCGCGTGACCGCGACCTGTGGGGTCCCCGCCCCCACACACCGTCTGCGCCTCGGAACGATCGACCGCCCCCACACACATGACCCTCGGAATCAGGCACCAATGATCACCCCCACGAAGGAGCCCGTCGGCTCCGCCACCCCCGACGTCACCATCATCGGCGCGAACGACTCGCGTCAGAACAGGACCCGCGAAATGCAACTCATCCCAGAAGCCCTGGCTCGTGCGCATATGCACGACCGCCTGCGGGAGGCCCAGGAGGACCGCCAGTCGGCCCGCCTGATGGCCGCCCGCCGGATGCAGCGCCGGGCGGAGCGCGCCTCGCTGCGCGCCCGCCGCGCGCTGGCCATGGCGGTCATGCACTGACCTGTGCAGCCATCACCCCACCGCGGGGCCGTCCGGACACGGGCGGCCCCGCGGTGCGTTGTGCCCTCGGCGATCCGGTCGCGGGGATATCGTCAGGAGGTGGACGAGGCGACCCATCCCCCCGAACAGCCCGAACAGCCCGCCGAGGGAAGCATGGTGTGCGCCCGGTGCGGTACCGCCGCCGAAGGCGACACCGTCCCCGTGACCTGGCTCAGCGCCGTGGAGGACGGGCGCCGTCTCCACTTCTGCGAGAGCTGCGCCCGCCTCCACATCCGCGCGATCGAGAGCCGCCTCGACTCCCTCTGGTGGTAACCGCGGAAGCGTGCGGCCCTCCCTACGCCTGGACTGCCTCCCCCTCCGGTGTGTCGGCGAGGAACCCCGGCAACCACGCTTCGAGCTCGTCGCGCAGCCGCACCGTCGCGCCGAGCTGGCACAGCACCCCGATCGTGCTGAGCGTCACCCGGTGTATCAGGACGTAGGACGGGGGGAGGTTCAGCTGCCTGCCGAGCTGATGGGCGGGGGAGCGGGGGTCGGCTATCCGGGCCGCCTGGTCACGGATCCAGCCACGGGTGAAGGTGAACTCCTCCACCTGCGTGGGCTCGATGATCGGGAGCAGGTAGTCGAGGACCTCGTCCGGGTCCAGGTCGATCGACTCCTTCACGAAGTTCTCTTCGCGCAGCAGCCCGTACACCCCCGCCGCGTCGCCCTCCAGCGTCAGCCGCAACGAGTCGCCGATGGTCCGCGGCAGGCCGCCCGGAAGCCGGTCGACCGTGCCGAAGTCCAGCACCCCCAACCGCCACGAGCCGACCGCGCCGCCTTCCTCCTCCGCATGCTCCGCGTCCTTTGCCACCGGGGGCAGCAGCCGGAAGTTGCCCGGATGCGGGTCGGCGTGCAGCAGTCCGGTGCGTGCCGGACCGGAGAAGAGGAAGCGGGCCAGCAGCTGCCCCGCCCGGTCCCGCTGATCCGCCGTACCCTCCACGATGACCTCGGACAGCGGGATCCCGTCGATCCACTCCGTCACCAGCACCTGGTCGGACTGGTGCACCACCTGGGGGATCACCACGTCCGGGTCGTCCGCGAACTCCGCCGCGTGCTCCCGCTGCGCCTGCGCCTCCAGCTCGTAGTCCAGCTCCTCCGACACCCGGTCGCGCAGCTCCTTGATCAGCGGCTTGATGTCCATCCCCGGGACCAGCGGACCGAGCAGCCGGGCGAACCGGCTGAGCTGCGTGAGGTCGGAGAGCAGCGCCTCGCCCGCGCCGGGATACTGCACCTTCACGGCGACATCACGGCCGTCGTGCCACACCGCCCGGTGCACCTGCCCGATCGAGGCGGCAGCCGCCGGAGTGTCCTCGAACTCCAGGAAATACTCCCGCCAGTCCTCCCCGATCCGTGTCGCCAGCACCTCGTGGACCGTGCGCGCGGGCAGCGGCGGCGCGGCCTCCTGGAGCTTGGTCAGCGCGGCCCGGTAGGGCCCGGCGATCTCCTCGGGCAGGGCCGACTCGAAGACGGAGAGGGCCTGGCCCAGCTTCATGGCCCCGCCCTTCAACTCGCCCAGGGTCTTGAACAACTGGTCCGCCGTGCGCTGCTGCACCTCACGGGCGACCAGCTCGGCCGACTTTCCGCCGATCCGCTTGCCCAGACCCCAGGTGGCACGGCCGGCGAAGCCGAGCGGAAGCGCGGCCAGCTTGGCCGTACGCGTAACCGCCTTCCGGGGAAGATCAGACATGTGCCCCTCCAGTTCCCAGACTGCCGTGCCGCTCGGCCTCCGGTGTCGCTCCGGCGGCGGCGGTCACCCCGCCATTGTGTCCTGCGCCGGAAGCGCACCGGAGGCCCGTTCCCTTCCAGTGCCTCCGGCCGCCCCGCAGGAGCAGTCCGCATGCGGGCCGATCTGCTCGGAACGCCAGTCCAGCAGGGGCAGAGCGGCCTCCCAGCGAGCTCCGGTACAGGCGGGGAGATCCCCGTCCAGAAACGCCAGGGCATGTGCCGCGGCGAGACCGGCGACCGCCGTCGCGAGCCCCAGATCGCAGGCGGGCACCGCACCCCGCCGTCCGGAACGCCACTGCGCCAGCATCCGGGGCCACTGCGGATCCCGGTCCGCACGGTGCAGCTCCAGGCAGCCCGCGCAGCCGGTGCCCCCGGGCAGGACGAGCGGCCCGACCACCCCTGTGGCCTCGATCACCCCCGCATAGAGATGAGGAGTGCCCGACGCGATCCAGGGCCCGGCCGTGTCCGCGACGGGTGCGTACACCGCGAGGCCGTCGCGGGGCGCGACGATGATCAGGGACAGGCCGGGCGGCTGTCCGGCGCTCCCCGCCAGGTCGGCTCCCGACGGCTCTCCCCCCGTCCCCTTCGTCCTCGCCCGCCGGGGAGCGGGCCCGGGTGCGGAACGGCGGACGAGCCGACGGGCCGCCACATCGCGCCGTTCCCCCACGGACGCCGGAGGGAGGCCCCCGGGCGCCACGTCCCACGGCTCGGCCCGGCCCCCGTCGAGCACCTCCACCTGCCCCACCCCCGCACCGGACAGCACCGAGGCGATGGACGCCCCGACCCTGCCCGCGCCCCGCACCTGGACCCGCATCGCCCGCCGGGCACCCATCCGGCGCAGCCCACCGCCCGGCTCGGGCCGGACGACCGACAGCGAGGCCACGTCGGGACGCTGGCGGTCCATCACTTCGGCACGGCGGCGCAGCACATCGGCTTCCGGGCCCGCCGACCTGGGGTCGTCCAGGAGTCCTGCATCCGCCAACCGGCCGAGCAGGACCTCCACATGATGTTCCGACAGGTCCAGGGCGCGTGCCTGTTCGTGCAGCAGCGGCAGCCCCCGCGTGCCGTCGAGCAGTTCCAGAAAGCTTCCCGTGGCGAGGTCCACCGGACCGAGCGTCACGGCATGTGCGGGTGTCACACCGAACTGCACGGTGTTCCGTCCACGCCAGGCGCGCCGCAGTGCGGGCTTCAGCATCGGATACACGACTTCTCCCCCCGAGCGGTGTCGCGGGCGCGGATCGCCCGCAGACCGGATGATCCGCGGACTTTCCGCAGGACCACCGTCAGAATGCGGGCCTGCTTCGAACCGTGCGCGGAGTTGTCCACAGGCGCAGGCTGCTCATCGTGCAATCCGCGGATCGCAGTCAGCCGTTCCCGGGGCGGGACTTCCCCCACGGACAGCGGGTAACGTCGTGGCGTGCCCGTCGACCCGTCGTCCGGCTTCGCCGGGGAGACCCCCGCGCGCAGCGCCGGAAGCCATCAGCGCAGCGCGGCAGCCCATCCGCCCCGCGCTTCGGTGACGAGCGCGGTCGAGGTCCGCAGGAGCACCCGGCGCAGGAAGTCGGTCTCCGCCTACCGGGAGGGCGACCGCACGATCGTGCTCATCCCCGCCCGGATGTCGGAGGCGGAGGAGCGGCGCTGGGTGGGCGTGATGCTGGACAAGCTCGCCGCCCAGGAGAACAAGCGCGTCCTGGGCGACACGGAGCTGGAGGAGCGTGCCGCACGGCTGTCCGCCCAGTATTTCGACGGTCGCGCCAGGCCCGTCTCGGTGCGCTGGGTGACCAACCAGAACACCCGCTGGGGTTCGTGCACCCCCGCCGAGGGCAGCATCAGGCTCTCGCACCGGCTGCAGGGCATGCCGGAGTACGTCGTCGACTACGTGCTCCTCCACGAGCTGGCGCATCTGCTCGTTCCCGGGCACGGTCCGGGGTTCTGGCGGCTGCTGGAGGCGTATCCGCGCACCGAGCGCGCCCGCGGGTATCTGGAAGGCGTGGTGGCGGCCGATCAGCTGCCCCAGCTGCCCGCCGCCCGCGAGGAGTGACGGGAAGTCGTCCCCGTTCGCCGATTCTGTACCGGGTGTGTACCGGCTTGGTCCGTTGTCCTCGTTTGCGGTTAGCCTGACGCGACGCATTTACCTTCGGGATGGGGGACGGTCGTTACGCATGGCCAGGGAATTCCAACGCGGCCACAAGGCCAAGATCAGTGATCTCACGCAAGGGACGGATCTGTACGTAGGTGTGCAGATCGCGGCACCGGGGTTGACGTTCGACATCAGTTGCTTCGGTCTCGACGCCAACGAGCAGCTCTCCGACGACCGGTACTTCATCTTCTTCAATCAGCCGAAATCGCCCGAGGAGTCCATCCAGCTCCTCGGCGCGCAGTCCGGTGACACCGAGTCCTTCCGCGTCACGCTCGACCGCATTCCGGCGGCCATCCAGAAGCTCTCCTTCACCGCGACGCTCGACGGCGCCGGGCAGATGTCCCAGATCGGCCCCGGGTACATCCGGATCGTCGCGGGCGGCGAGGAAGTGGTGAGGTACGCCTTCACCGGGTCGGAGTTCACCACCGAGCGCGCGGTGATGCTCGGCGACTTCTATCTGAAGGACGTGTGGCGTTTCGCCGCCGTCGGCCAAGGCTTCGACGGCGGTCTCGACGCGCTCCTGAAGAACTTCGGCGGCGAGGTCGCCGAGGAAGAGGCGCCGCCCGCCGCCGCACCGGCCGCCGCCCCGGGCTTCGCCCCGCCGGCCCAGGCCGCCGCACCCCCGGCCTTCGGCGCGCCGCCCGCCCCCCAGGCTCCGCAGGCCGCACCGTCCTTCGGCGCCCCGTCCGCGCCCGCTCCGCCGCCCGCGCCGCAGCAGCCGATGCACGCCGCGCCGACGATCGCGGCCCCGCTTGCCCCCCAGGCTCCGCAGGCCCCCGTGGCTCCGCAGGCGCCCCAGGCCCCGTCCCCGTACGGCCAGCCCCAGCAGCCGCACTTCGGCCAGGTCCCGGGTCAGAGTGCCCCGCCCGCCCCGCCCTTCGGCCAGCAGGCCCCCGCTCCCTACGGTCAGCCCGCGCCGTCCCCGTTCGGTCAGCAGCCCCCCGGCGGTATGCCTCCGGGCGTCCCGCAGGGCGTGCCCCAGGGAGTGCCGGCCGCGGGCGCGGGTCTTCAGGCGGCTCTGCAGCCGTTCAAGGAGACCGCGACCGGGCAGCGCTGGACCCCGCAGAACCAGCAGCTCATGCGGGTCGACCTGACCATGGGCGGATCCGGAGTCCTGGCCCGCCAGGGCAGCATGGTGATGTATCAGGGCAAGGTCGACTTCGGCTACAAGAGTGCCGGTTTCGTCGGCCGCGCCGTGGGTAACGCCACCGGCCAGGAGATGCAGCTGATGCGCTGTACGGGCCGAGGCCAGGTCTTCCTCGCCGAGGAGGGCTCGCACCTGCACCCGATCGAACTGCAGGGCGACGGCATCTGCGTCTCCGCCGAGAGCGTCCTCGCCTTCGACGAGTCCCTCCAGTACGAGGTCCGCCGGGTCGAGGGGCACGGCATCCCGGGCGGCGCCCTGTTCACCATGCTGTTCCAGGGCACCGGCACCGTGATCGTGAAGACCCACGGCACCCCGGTCGTCCTGCCGGTCACGCCCACCACGTTCGCCGACTGCAACGCCGTCGTCGCGTGGTCGGCCGCCTCCCAGGTGATCGTCTCCAGCCAGGTCCGGCTGCGCCGCAACGCGTACCCCGGACACAGCGGGGAGACCGTGAACCTCCAGTTCCGGGGAGCCCCCGGCAACTTCATCGTCGTCCAGCCCTACGAGGTCTGAGGGAGCCCGTCATGAATCAGCAACTCGCGGGCTTCGCCCCGACCCCCGTCACGGCCCGGATGGAGAACCACGGCAAGACCATGCTCAAGGTCGCCATGGCCACCGGGCAGGACCTCTACGCGCGCACCGGCTCGATGGTGGCGTACGAGGGCTTCATCCAGTACGAGCCCAACCCGCCGGCCGTCCGGCAGATCGCCTCCCAGTGGATCACCGGCGAGGGCGCACCCGTCATGAAGTGCTCCGGCGACGGGCTGCTCTACCTCGCCGACTACGGCGCCGACGTGGTGGTCATCAACCTGGACAACGACTCCCTCTCCGTCAACGGCACCAACCTCCTCGCCTTCGACGCCCACCTCACCTGGGGCGTCGAGAAGGTCAAGGGGCTGGCCAAGTTCGCCGGACAGGGCTTGTGGAACGTCGTCGTCCAGGGCACCGGATGGGTCGCCATCACCTCTCGGGGCACCCCGATCGTCGTCGACTGCGGACGCGGCGAGGACGAGACGTACGTCGACCCGGACGCGCTCGTCGCCTGGTCCCCGAACCTCAAGGTGAAGGGCAAGCGCAGCTTCAAGGCCGGCTCGCTGATCGGCCGCGGCAGCGGCGAGGCGTATCAGATGGCCTTCTCCGGCCAGGGCATCGTCGTCGTCCAGCCGAGCGAGGACAGCACGGACCGGCTGCGGATCCGGAACTGACGGGGAGGGAGAACACATCATGCAGAGTCCGCTTTTCAGCCACACCGAGCAGCAGACCCAGGACCGGTACGCGATCCAGAACCCGCAGCTCCTGCGGGTCTCGCTGACCGGCCACGACGACGTCCTCGCCCGCAAGGGCGCGATGGTCGCCTACCAGGGCCTGATGGACTTCGACGGGGAGTACCAGTCCCGGAGTCAGCGCAATGCCCGCGCGCGCACCGGCGAGGGCCTCGACCTGATGCGCGTGTCCGGCCAGGGCACCGTCTACCTCGCCAACCTCGCCCAGTACATCCACGTCGTGGACGTCGATCGCGAGGGGATGACCGTGGACAGCTCCTACGTCCTCGCGCTCGACTCCTCGCTGCACACCGAGGTCATCGCGGTCGACAGCCAGTACGGCATCTCCGGCAGCGGCAAGTACCAGCTCAACATCTCCGGCTCGGGCAAGGTCGCCCTCATGACCTCGGGCCAGCCGCTGATGATGCAGGTCACGCCCGAGAAGTACGTCAACGTCGACGCGGACGCGATCGTCGCCTGGTCCAGCTCCCTGCGCGTGCAGATGCAGGCCCAGACGCACTCCTCCGGCGTCTTCAGGCGTCGTGGCAACACCGGCGAGGGCTGGGAGCTGAGCTTCCTCGGACAGGGCTTCGCCCTGGTCCAGCCGAGCGAGGTCATGCCTCCGCAGAGCGCCCAGATCGGTCAGGGCGCCCGCGCCCAGTTCGGCATGGGCCAGCAGGGCTCTCACGGTCAGAACCAGAACAACGCCTGGAACTGACCGGTACCCGCAGAGCACAGCGGTAGACGCCAGTAAGGGGCGGCCTCCACAGAGGCCGCCCCTTACTCATATCGCTTCAGCCTGCCGCTACAGCCGGGACCGCGTCGACTCCAGCAGCCGTACGACGGACGCGTCGGCCACTTCGGGCACATCCGCGTAGCCGAACCAGCGCAGCTCCAGGGACTCCTCGCTGATCCGCTCCGCCGCTCCGGCCGGGGCCAGCGCGGCGTACTGCACGTCGAGGTGCCAGTTGCAGGGGGACGGAATCGGGTGCCGGTCCAGCCGGACCGGTCCGCCGGGCAGCAGGGTGAGCCCCGTGATGCCGGACTCCTCCGTCGCCTCACGGAGCGCCGCCGCCTCCAGGGTGGCGTCCTGCTCCTCGCAGTGGCCGCCCATCTGGAGCCACATCCGGAGCTTCCGGTGCAGGGTCAGCAGAACCCGCCCCCGCTCCGGATCGATCACCAGGGCGCTGGCCGTCACATGCCCGGCCCCGCACGCCTTCCACATGCCGTCGTCGTGGAGTGCCAGGTGATCCAGGTAGGCCTGACGCAGCTCCGTCTGGTCACCGTGGGCGTCCTCAGGGGCATACCCCTTCAATACGAGAACGGCGTCGTCGTGCAGGCTCACTGACCGGGGCCGCCCTTGCCGTCCTCGTCGCCCTTGCCCTCGACCTGATCGTCGGCGTCGGCGTCGGTCTCGGGTGCCTTCGGCTTGCCGGAGCCCTTCGCCGCCTCGCCGAGCATCTTGTCCAGCTCGGAGAAGTCGGCCTGCTCGTGGTGGACGAAGCCGTCCGGGTCGTCCAGGTCGTGGGCGGTCGGCAGCATGTCCGGGTGGGACCAGAGCGCGTCCCGGCCCTCCAGGCCCCGGGCGTCCGTGAGCGAGGCCCACAGCCGCGAGGCGTCCCGCAGCCGGCGCGGGCGCAGCTGAAGACCGATGAGCGTGGCGAACGTCTGCTCGGCCGGTCCGCCGGAGGCGCGCCGCCTGCGCATCGTCTCGCGCAGCGCGTCGGACGAGGTCAGCCGGGACTTCGCGGCCTCGTGGACCACCGCGTCCACCCAGCCCTCCACCAGCGCGAGAGCCGTCTCCAGACGGGCCAGGGACGCCTTCTGCCCGGGCGTGTCCTCCGGCTGGAACATGCCCTGCTGAAGGGCGTCCTGCAGCTGCTCCGGCTGCGAGGGGTCGAACTGGCCGACGACGTCCTCCAGCTTGCTGGTGTCGACCTTGATGCCGCGCGCGTACGCCTCGACGGCGCCGAACAGATGCGACCGCAGCCACGGGACATGGGCGAAGAGCCGCTGGTGGGCGGCCTCGCGCAGGGCCAGATACAGCCGGACCTCGTCCTGCGGGACGCTGAGGTCCTTGCCGAACTTCTCCACGTTCAACGGGAGCAGCGCGGCCTTGCCCGCCGGCCCCAGCGGAAGTCCGATGTCGGTGGAACCCACCACCTCACCGGCCAGCACGCCCACGGCCTGCCCGATCTGCTGGCCGAACATGGCGCCGCCCATGGAGCGCATCATGCCGATCAGCGGGCCCGCCATGGCCTGCATCTCCTCGGGCAGCACATCGCCCATCGCCAGGCCCACCCGCTCGGCCACCGGATCGACCAGCTGCTGCCAGGCCGGCAGAGAGGCTTCGACCCACTCCGCGCGGCTCCAGGCCACGGTGGAGACCGAACCGGACGGCATCGACGTCACGCCGTCCAGCCAGAGGTCCGCCAGCCGCAGCGCCTCGTCGACCGCCGTGCGCTCGGACGGGCCGACACTGGCGTCCTTGGATCCGTCCGGGGCGCCCTGCGAGACCGTCTGGCGGGCGATCTGCTTGGCCATGTCCCAGTTCACGGGACCGCCCTCGTAGCTCAGCATCTGGCCGAGCTGCTGGAAGGCCGCGCCGAGATCGTTCGGATTCATCGAGCCGAACATTGCTGCGAACGGGTTGTCTCCGCCCGCCCCCGGCCCGAAACCGAACGGGTTTCCCGGCCCGCCCGCGCTCTGCCCACCTTCGGTGGGGTCCTTCTTCTTGCCCTCGTCGCCGTTCTCCGGCTCCTCCGGCGGAAGGCCGAATCCGAATGGGGTGTCACTCACGGGTTTCCTCGGCTCGTAGGGCCGCCGGCTCGAACCGACGGCGACTGCCCGACATCACCATCCAGCGTAGACACCACGCCCGCTTCGGGCCTCAGTGCTCCGCCGACTCCCGGCCTGCGGCAGGATGGACGCCACCTGGTACGTACGCGTCATTCGGGTACGTACTGAAGACAACCGCTGGAGACGCCCGGTGAGTTCCCCAGATCCGCAGGTTCGCGCAGCGCGAAACCTGACCGACCCCTCGCCCGAGAACGCGCCCGAAGAGAAACGCCCCAGGGCCCCCAGAAACCGGGGCCCCGTCGTAGCGGTCACCGGCGCCGCCACCGGCATCGGCGAACTGCTGACCGCCCATCTCGCCGCTTCCGACGCGATCAAGCAGGTCATCGCGATCGACGAGCGTCGCGGAGACGTCTCCGAGGCGACCTGGCACATCCTGGACGTACGGGATCCGGCCATCGCCGAGAAGCTGCGCGGCGCGGACGTCGTCGTGCACCTGGCCCTCGACCTCGACCTGGAGACCGACCCCGCCGCCCGCACCGCGTACAACGTACGCGGAACCCAGACCGTGCTCACCGCCGCAGCCGCGGTCGGAGTCCACCGGGTCGTGCTGTGCACCTCGGCGATGGTCTACGGGGCGCTCGCCGACAACGACGTACCGCTCTCCGAGGACGCCGAGCTGCGCGCCACTGCCGAGGCCACCGGCGTCGGCGACCTCCTGGAGATCGAACGGCTCGGCCGCCGGGCCCCGCGCGCCCACCCCGGGCTCAACGTCACCGTCGTGCGCCCCACCGTCCTGATCGGCGGCACCGACACCGCCCTGACCCGCTACTTCGAGTCCCCGCGCCTCCTGGTCGTCGCCGGATCCCGCCCCGCGTGGCAGTTCTGCCACGTCGACGACCTGGTCACGGCGCTGGAGTACGCCGCCCTGGAGAAGATCGACGGCGAGTTCGCCGTCGGCTGCGACGGCTGGCTGGAGCAGGAGGAGGTCGAGGAGCTCAGCGGCGTACGCCGGATGGAGCTGCCCTCCGCCGTGGCGCTCGGAGCGGCGGCCCGGCTGCACCGGATCGGCCTCACCCCGTCCCCGGCGGGCGACCTGGCGTACACGATGCACCCCTGGGTGGTCAGCGTCAGCCGGCTGCACGATGTGGGATGGCGGCCGAAGTGGACCAACGAGGAGGTGCTCGGCGCCCTCCTCGAAGAGGTCGAGGGCCGCCACACGCTCGCCGGACGCCGGCTCGGCCGCAAGGACGCCACCGCCGCCGGAGCCGCCGGAGCCACGGTCGCCCTGCTCGGCGCCGCCGCCGTGGTCCGCCGCGCCCGCAGGGCCCGCCGCCGCATCTGACCGCCCACCGCGCCCGGGGCCCCTGCGGCGCGGCCCCTGTAGGAGGCTCCAATCCGGCCGGCCGGCCGCCGGTAGAACAGGCAATTCCGGGATGTCGGAGCCATGCGGCACGATGGGAGCATGGCACCCACTCACGACCACCCCGGCGAGCACGCGGCGGCCGACCCCATCCGGCTGCTGGCGATCCGGGACGCCCCGCTCTCCGTCGACGAGGTCTTCCGTGCCGTCGGCGACGACGCGGCGGGCGGCATCGCGCTCTTCGTCGGCACCGTGCGCAACCACGACGCGGGACAGGACGTCGGCGCGCTCGGCTATTCCTGTCACCCTTCGGCCGAGGACGAGATGCGCCGAGTGGCGGAGAAGGTCGTCGCCGACTTCCCGGTCCGCGCACTGGCGGCCGTCCACCGAGTGGGTGAACTGGAGGTGGGCGACCTGGCCGTGGTCGTCGCGGTCGCCTGCCCGCACCGCGCCGAGGCCTTCGAGGCCTGCCGCAAGCTCATCGACGACCTCAAGCACGAGGTCCCGATCTGGAAGCACCAGCGCTTCTCGGACGGCACGGAGGAGTGGGTCGGAGCCTGCTGAGCGCAAACCGGACCGGGGCGCATCAGCCCCGATTTGCGTAACCGCACCCCCGCCACGAGCGTTGGTCTTCCGGATCGTTAATCTGCTGATCGGGCATCCGGTCGCTCATGGGGTAGGGAGGTCGTGATGGCGGCACTCGCTTGGCTGTTGATTCCACTTTTCGCTGCTGTCGGTGGTGCGATATGGGCGAGCTGGGCTGCCCGAAATCGCACGACCGGCGATGTCACCGAACTCGCCGGCTACGCCAGGTTCCGTGACGCGATGGAGAAATCGCACTCCGGTTCCGAGGCTCTCTGAGACCGAAGCACGCCGCGTGACCACCTTCCGCCGCGTTCCGGTCGCCTCGTACGGACCGGCCCCGGCGGTGCACTGACAGGCCCTTCCCGTACTGTCGTTCCATGCCACGCCGCACCGCGACGATGCTCGCTTCCACTCTCGTCCTCATCGCGCTGCTCTGCGCAGGCGTGCTGATCAAAGTGCCGTATTCGGAGATGTCTCCCGGACCGACGGTCAACACGCTGGGTGACGCGCGCGGCGAGCCCGTCCTGCAGATCTCCGGTCGCAAGACGTACCCGGCGTCGGGCCATCTCAACATGACGACGGTCCGCGTCACCGGAGCGGACTACCGGATGAACATCGTCGAGGCCGTCTACGGCTGGCTGGCCCACGACAGCGTCGTGGTGCCGCACGACACGCTCTACCCGGACGGCAAGACCGAGGAGCAGTCCACCCAGGAGAACGCCGAGGAGTTCAGCCAGTCCCAGGAGAGCGCCAAGGTGGCCGCCCTCAAGGAGCTGAAGATCCCGGTCTCCACGCAGGTCGTGGTCTCCACGGTGGTCAAGGACAGCCCTTCCGAGGACAAGCTGCACGCGGGCGACGTGATCAAGGCCGTCGACGGCACGGTGGTCAAGGAGCCCGGCGACGTGGCGAAGCTCGTCACCGAGCACCGGCCCGGCGAGGACGTCACCTTCACCATCGTCCCGGCGAAGGAGGCCGCCGCGGCCGAGAAGGCCGGCCGCGCCCCCGAGGGCAGCGAGAAGATCACCATCAGGACCGCGAAGGCTCCCGCCGCCGAGGGCGACGGCGAGGAGGGCGGCAAGGACCGGGCGATCGTCGGGATCAGGGCCGGCACGGACCACACGTTCCCGTTCGAGATCGACATCAAGCTCGCGGACGTCGGCGGGCCGAGCGCCGGGCTGATGTTCTCCCTCGGCATCATCGACAAGCTCACCCCGGGCGATCTGACCGGTGGCAAGTTCGTCGCGGGCACCGGCACCATCGACGACGCGGGCACCGTCGGACCGATCGGCGGCATCAACATGAAACTGGTCGGCGCCCGCGACGCCGGCGCCCGCTACTTCCTCACGCCCGACGACAACTGCGCCTCGGCCGCCGCCGACACCCCGGACGGGCTCACCCTCGTGCGGATCAAGACCATCGAGGACGCCACGAAGTCGCTGGAGCAGATCCGGGCGGGGAAGACCGCCGGCCTGCCGAGCTGCTCGACCGGCTGACGGCCGCGCCGCCCGGGGACCGTACGTGGGCCCCGGGCAGCGGCCGGATCAGGACTCGAACGTCGCCGCGAGCGCCTCGGCGAGGCCGGGCACCAGACCGGCCCCGGTCAGCACCTCGGTGGGGGAGTCCTTCTCGCGCAGCCGCACGGCGGACTCGCGCGCCCCGTCCCGCAGGACGGCCACGGTCATCCGCACCTCCTGCCGGTCGGGGTGCTTGGCCACCCACTGGGTCAGCTGCTTGTCGCTGAGACCGTCCGGCACCGACGCCTCGGCGGACGGCGGCAGCATCAGCCGCTCCACCGTCATGGCGCAGCCGACCACGGCGTCGGGCCAGGCGATCGTGGCGAGGAAGTCGTCGAGCGCGGTGCCCGGCGGCAGCTCGTCCTGCTCGATCGGGGTGAGTGCGGCGACCGAGGAGCTGGGGTCCTCCAGGCCCAGCTGAGCGGCGAGGCCGGGCTCCTGGACCCGCAGCCGGGCGGTGTCGACCAGGGCGAACAGCCGGGCGGGCTGGTCCCAGCCGAGGTTGGAGGCATAGGCGTCGATTTCGAGGACGGCGACGGTCAGCGGACTCGCGGCCATCGGGGGTCCTGCGGGGGAAACGTTGGGCATGGGCAATATCCTGCCTCCTTCCGCCCCGGGAACGGGAACTAGGTAAAGCCTCAGTAAGTTGCATAGGTGGGCTCTAGGATCGCTGGGCCTGTTCACACGACCGCGAACTTCGAGGGGCGCACGTTGGCTTTCCAGATGCCGGACCGCGGCGGAGGCCCGACCGGGCCACGGATCAGAGTCGGCCGCCCGTCCCGGCGTGCCCGTACCCTGCTCATGACTTTGGGCGTCCTGGCGGTTCTCGCCATGGCCTTCGTCATGTTCGCCGGGTTCTGGACGGACTGGCTCTGGTACAGGTCGGTCGCGTATTCATCCGTCTTCACCACCACCCTGTGGACCAAGATCGGGCTGTTCCTCGTCTTCGGACTGCTGATGGCCCTGGCCATCGGTGTGAACGTCTGGCTCGCGCACCGGCTCCGGCCGCCGCTGAGCGCGATGTCGCTGGAGCAGCAGAGCCTGGACCGCTACCGCATGAGCATCGCCCCCTACAAGAAGTGGGTGCTGCTCGCCGTCACGGCGCTCGTCGGGCTGATCGCCGGAGCTTCCGCCTCCGGCCAGTGGCGCACGTGGCTGATGTACGTCAACGGCGTGGCGTTCGGGCAGAAGGACCCCCAGTTCCAGCTGGACGTGTCCTTCTACGCCTTCGACCTGCCGTGGTACCGCTTCATGCTGGGCTTCGGCTTCGCGGCGACCGTACTCGCGCTGATCGCCGCGGCGCTGACCCACTATCTGTACGGCGGGCTGCGCATCACCAGCCCCGGCGCCCGCGCCACCGGGGCGGCCACCGGCCACCTCTCGGTGCTGCTCGGCATCTTCGTCTCCCTGAAGGCCGTGGCGTACTGGCTCGACCGGTACGGGCTGGCCGTGAAGTCCAGTGACTTCAAGGCCACCGACAACTGGGCGGGCCTGCGGTACGTCGACGCCAACGCCTATCTCCCGGCGAAAACCATCCTGTTCTGCATCGCAGCGATCTGCGCGGCGCTGTTCTTCGCGACGCTGTGGCGCCGCACCTGGCAGCTCCCGGTCATCGGCTTCGGCCTGATGGTGCTCTCGGCGATCCTGATCGGCGGGCTCTACCCGGCGATCGTGCAGAAGTTCCAGGTCCAGCCGAACGAGCAGGCCAAGGAAGCGCCGTTCATCCAGAAGAACATCAATGCCACACGCGACGCGTACGACATCGATGACGCCAAGGTGGACGACTACGACGGTCAGGCGACCACGGAGGACGACACCAAGCTGCGGGCCGCGGCCAACACCGCCGCCAGCTACCGCGTGATGGACCCCAACGTCGTCTCCCCGGCCTTCCAGCAGCTCCAGCAGCGGAGGAACTACTACCAGTTCCCGAGGACGCTGGACGTCGACCGCTACAAGGACAAGGACGGCAAGGAGCAGGACACCGTCATCGGTCTGCGTGAGCTGAACATCCAGGGCCTGCCCAAGCGGAACTGGATCAACGACCACTTCACGTACACCCACGGGTACGGTGCCATCGCGGCCCGCGGCACGACCACCGGCACCAACCCGGCGGGGTCTCCGGACTTCACCGAGTCGGGCCTGCCCTCCACCGGTGAGTTCGGCAAGTACGAGCAGCGGATCTACTACGGCGAGAAGACCGAGCAGTACTCCATCGTCGGCGGGCCCCAGAAGGAGCTCGACTACGAGGAGGACGGCGAGAGGACCACCAGCTACGAGGGCGACAGCGGGGTCAGTCTCTCCAACACCTTCAACCGTGCCGCGTACGCGGTCTCGTTCAGCGAGCCGCAGATCATGTACTCGGGAGCCATCGGTGAGGGCTCGCGGATCCTGTACAACCGCACGCCCAAGGAGCGCGTCGAGGCGGTCGCCCCGTGGCTGACCATCGACGGCGACGCCTACCCGGCGGTCGTCGACGGCCGGATCAAGTGGATCGTCGACGCGTACACCACGACCAACGGCTACCCGTACGCGTCCCGGACGACGCTCGGCGACACCACGGCCGACTCGCTGACCACCAACCAGCGCGCGGTCGTCGCCCAGCAGAACCAGGTCAACTACATCCGCAACTCGGTGAAGGCCACCGTCGACGCGTACGACGGCAAGGTCAAGCTCTACGAGTGGGACACCGAGGACCCGGTCCTCAAGACCTGGCGCAAGGCGTTCCCGGGTACGGTCGAGCCCCGCGGTGACATCCCGCAGGAGCTCATGGACCACCTGCGCTATCCGCAGGACCTCTTCAAGGTCCAGCGCGAGCTGCTCACCCGCTACCACGTCGAGGACCCCGCGCAGTTCTACAGCGGCTCCGACGCGTGGCAGGTGCCGGACGACCCGACCAACAAGGAGCCGGGCTCCGTTCCGCCCTACTACCTGAGCATGAAGATGCCGGGCCAGAACGAGCAGCAGTTCTCGCTGACGACCACGTTCACTCCGAGAGGGCGCCCCAACCTGGGGGCCTTCATGGCGGTGAACGCGGACGCGGCCAGCAAGGACTACGGCACCATGCGGCTGCTACGGGTCACGTCCACGGTGAAGGGCCCGGGCCAGGTACAGAGTGAGCTGAACGGCAACGAGGACGTCGCCACGTTCGTGAGGGACCTCAGGGGCTCGGACTCCGACATCGAGTACGGCAACCTGCTGACTGTTCCGCTCGAAGGCGGCTTCCTCTACATCGAGCCCGTCTACACGCGCGGTGGCACCCAGAACTACCCGCTGCTGCGCAAGGTGGCCGCGTCGTACGGTTCGAAGATCGTCTTCGAGAACAGTCTCGCAGAGGCCCTCAACGCCGTCTTCGGGGTCGAGGACGACGGGACCACGACACCGCCCGACGCCGATGATCCGCCGGGCGAGACCGACCAGCCTCCGGCCACCGGCAGCGCCGCGCTCAAGAAGGCCATCGCGGACGCCCAGAGGGCGTACTCCGACGGCGAGAAGGCGCTGCAGGAGCAGGACTGGCCTGCCTACGGCAAGGCCCAGGAGGCTCTTCAGGACGCCCTGGAGCGAGCCGCCGCCGCGGAGCCCAAGGCGGGCTCCGAGGGGGACAAGGCCGACAGCGCAGAGAAGCCCGAGGGCGACGCCAAGCCGGACAGTTCGGCCGAGCCCGCGAGCGTCGAGAAGCCGGCGGGCGCGGACAAGGCGGATCCGGCGAGGAAGCCCGATGCGGCCGACGGAGCCGAGCAGGGCTCCGACCAGGGCAGCTGAGAAAGCCCCACTCCGCGTCGTGGTACGGTTTGAACACAACGACGCGGGGTGGAGCAGCTCGGTAGCTCGCTGGGCTCATAACCCAGAGGTCGCAGGTTCAAATCCTGTCCCCGCTACTGAAAAGACGAAGGCCCGGATTCCCTTGGGGATCCGGGCCTTCGTCGTGTCCGTTGTGCCACAGGCCGTGTCGGTCCCGTGCTGGGGGCGTGAAGTGCGGTTCGCTGGGCAGCAGTTGCCTTCAGGCGTGTTTGACTTGTCTCCCTGTGGGCATGTCGACAAAACGCTGTAGTGACCTCACTGGCCGCGATATTCCAGGTGTACGCGGGTAACAGGTGGTGCGACGATGGTATTTATGGGGGACAGGGCAACTCTGTTGGAGACAGGGCGGTTTGTGCAGCAGCGCGGCCAAGATGCGGAAAGCGCGGTAGACGCGGCTTTCGCCGCTGCCATCGCCGGGGCGGGCGCACCGGTCCAGCGGACCGGCGCCATCGACGCGAGCGCCGCCGCGACCCCGTCCGACGAGGACACCACGGACGCGGTCGACGCCGCGGACAGTGCCGAGAGCGAGGCGCGCCACCGCCGTGCCGCCGATGCCGGGGACACCGTTTCCATGAGCGTCCTGGGCGCGCTGCTGCTGCGCCGGGGGGAGTTGGACGGCGCCGAGCGGTATCTGCGCGCCGCCACCGCCGACGGGGACCGGGCCGCCGCGAACAACCTGGGCGTCCTGCTGCATCAGCGCGGCTACCCGGACGAGGCCGCGGGCTGGTGGCGCATCGCCGCCGTGGCCGGCTCCGCCGCCGCCGCCCACGCACTGGGCCGGCACTTCCGCGAGCGCGGCGACGAGCCCGGTGCCGAGTACTGGCTGCGCCAGTCCGCCGAGCAGGGCCACGCCCTGGGTGCGTACGCGCTGGCCGATCTTCTGGAGCACCGCAGCGACGTCGGCGCCGAGCGCTGGCTGCGCGCCGCCGCCGAACAGGGGCACCGCGAGGCCGCCTACCGGCTGGCCCGCGCCCTGGAGCGGAAGGCCGTCGAGGACCCGCACGACGCCTTCGGCCTGGGCCGGGGCGAAGCTTCCGGCCGGACCGGAACGGGCCTCGGCCTCCCCGGCTCCACGCCCACGAAGGACGTACGCGCGACGGGCCCCGCGGGCGACAAGGGCACGGCCGACGGGGACAGCCCCGTGGCGGGACCCGCCGCCGGCCGGGTCGGCGAGGCCGAGCAGTGGTACCGCCAGGCCGCCGCGCGAGGACACCGGCGCGCCGCCCTGCACCTCGGCGCGATCCTGGAGCAGCGCGGCGAGCTCAAGGAGGCCGGACGCTGGTACCTGACCTCCGCCAAGGACGGCGAGCCGCGCGCCGCCTGCGCGCTCGGCTTCCTGCTGCGTGACGCGGGCGACGAGGAGAGCGCCGCCGTGTGGTGGCTGCGCGCCGCCCAGGACGGCGACGGCAACGCCGCCAACGCGCTCGGCGCGCTGCACGCCGCACGCGGTGAGCAGCAGACCGCCGAGCGCTGGTACCGGGCCGCCATGGACGCCGGTGACGTCAACGGGGCGTACAACCTCGGGCTGCTCTGTGCCGCCCAGGACCGCATCCCGCAGGCCGAGCAGTGGTACCGCCGCGCCGCGTACGCCGGACACCGCGAGGCCGCCAACGCGCTCGCGGTGCTGCTCCTCCAGGCGGGCGACCACACCGGGGCCGAGCCCTGGTTCTCCAAGGCGGCGGAGGCGGGCAGCGTCGACGCTGCGTTCAACCTGGGCATCCTGCACGCCGGGCGCGACGAGGACCGTACGGCGCTCGGCTGGTACGAGCGCGCGGCCGCGGCCGGGCACACCGACGCGGCGCTCCAGGTCGCCATGGCCCTGCTGCGCGACGGCGACGACCGGGAGGCCGAGCGCCACCTGCGCTGCGCCGCGGGCGGCGGCAGCGCCGAGGCCGCGTTCCGGCTGGCCGGGGTGCTGGACGCGCGCCAGCCGCCACCGGGACCGCCCGCGCTGGGCGAGCCGATGCCGGAGAAGACCGAGTGCGAGGAGTGGTACGAGCGGGCCGCCCAGCAGGGCCACCGCCGCGCCCAGGTCCGGGTCGGCATGCTCGCCGCCGCCCGCGGGGACGTGGAGAGCGCCGCCCACTGGTACCGGGAGGCCGCCGAGGCGGGCAGCCGCAACGGTGCCTTCAACCTCGGGCTGCTGCTGGCCCGCGAGGGCAGCGAGCGGGAGGCCGCCCTGTGGTGGACCCGTGCGGCCGCTGCCGGACACGGCCGGGCCGCGCTGCGCCTCGCGCTCCTCGCCGCGCGCCGGGGCGAGCTCACCGAGGGGCAGCGCTGGTGCGCGCGGGCGGTGGAGCTGGGCCCGGCCGAGGTGGCCGAGCGGGCGGCGCGGCTGCGCGAGGCGCTGCACCAGGAGCTGACCGCGTGACGCCGCATGCTCACGCAGGCAGGACCGGGGCCGGTGTGAATGAATTTGCGCCGTCCGACCCGCTGACGTAATGTTGCATTCACCGACGCGGGGTGGAGCAGCTCGGTAGCTCGCTGGGCTCATAACCCAGAGGTCGCAGGTTCAAATCCTGTCCCCGCTACTGAAAACGAAGGCCCGGATCTCATGGGATCCGGGCCTTCGTCATGCCCGGACATGAAAAGAGCCGGGTCCGCCTGCCGGAACAGGCGGGCCCGACTCTCGCGGTTCAGGCGGTGGTGGAGCAGCTCGGGCAGATGCCGCGGTACGTCACCTCGACGCCGGAGACCATGAAGCCGTAGCGCTCGTCGGTCGGCAGGTCCGCCAGCGGGTTCCCGGCCGGATGCACGTCCCGGATCGCGCCGCACTGCGCGCACACCAGGTGGTGGTGGGGGCGGTGGGCGTTCGGGTCGTAGCGCTTGGCGCGGCGATCGGTGGAGACCTCCAGCACCTCGCCGAGGGACACCATCTCGCCGAGGGTGTTGTAGACGGTGGCGCGCGAGATCTCGGGCAGCCGGGAAACGGCCCTCGCGTGGACCTCGTCCGCCGTCAGGTGCACGTGGTCCCCGTCGAGGACCTCGGCCACGACACGCCGCTGCGCCGTCATGCGCCAGCCGCGTCCACGAAGTCGTTCCAGCAGGTCGCTCATGAAGCCCAGCCTAACAGTGGGGAACAGGAATCCCGATCGGGTGTGACTTTGGATGCTTGCTTGACTTAGACATTGTCCATTGTAGGATCGGGAACGGCATTGACCAAGGGACAGGGCTGTACAGGACTTCACCGCTGTGCAGGGATACGACGCAGGAGGCGCACGTGACGCAGGGACCGCTCACTACGGAGGCCGGCGCGCCGGTCGCCGACAACCAGAACAGTGAGACCGCGGGCCCCGGCGGTCCCGTTCTCGTCCAGGACCAGGCGCTGCTGGAGAAGCTCGCCCACTTCAACCGTGAGCGCATACCGGAGCGCATCGTGCACGCCCGCGGCGCCGGCGCGTACGGGACGTTCACGCTGACCCGAGATGTCTCGCAGTGGACCCGGGCGAAGTTCCTCAGCGAGGTCGGCAAGCAGACCGAGACCTTCCTGCGCTTCTCCACCGTCGCGGGCAACCTCGGCTCGGCCGACGCCGTGCGCGACCCCCGCGGTTTCGCGCTGAAGTTCTACACCGAGGAGGGCAACTACGACCTCGTCGGCAACAACACCCCGGTGTTCTTCATCAAGGACGCCATCAAGTTCCCCGACTTCATCCACACCCAGAAGCGCGACCCGTACACCGGCTCGCAGGAGGCGGACAACGTCTGGGACTTCTGGGGCCTGTCGCCCGAGTCGACGCACCAGGTGACCTGGCTCTTCGGCGACCGTGGCATCCCGGCCACGCTCCGCCACATGAACGGGTACGGCTCGCACACCTTCCAGTGGAACAACGAGGCGGGCGAGGTCTTCTGGGTCAAGTACCACTTCAAGACCGACCAGGGCATCGAGAACCTCACCACGGAGGAGGCCGTCCGGCTCTCCGGCGTCGACCCCGACAGCCACCAGCGCGATCTGCGCGAGGCGATCGAGCGCGGCGAGTTCCCGTCCTGGACGGTGCAGGTCCAGATCATGCCCGCGGCGGACGCGGCGTCGTACCGCTTCAACCCGTTCGACCTCACCAAGGTGTGGCCGCACGCGGACTACCCGCCGATCGAGATCGGCAAGCTGGAGCTCAACCGCAACCCGGAGAACATCTTCGCCGAGGTCGAGCAGTCGATCTTCAGCCCCGCGCACTTCGTGCCGGGCATCGGCCCGTCCCCGGACAAGATGCTCCAGGGCCGCCTCTTCGCGTACGGCGACGCCCACCGCTACCGCGTCGGCATCAATGCCGACCACCTGCCGGTGAACCGCCCGCACGCCACCGAGGCGCGGACCAACAGCCGGGACGGCTTCCTCTACGACGGCCGTCACAAGGGCGCCAAGAACTACGAGCCGAACAGCTTCGGCGGCCCCTCCCAGACCGACCGGCCGCTCTGGCAGCCGGTCCCGGTCACCGGCGCCACCGGCAGCACCGAGGCCCCCAGTCATGCCGAGGACAACGACTTCGTGCAGGCGGGCGACCTCTACCGGCTCTTCTCCGAGGACGAGAAGGTCCGGCTGATCGAGAACCTCGCCGGGTTCATCGCCAAGGTCTCGCGCGACGACATCGCCGAGCGCGCGATCAACAACTTCCGCCAGGCGGACGGTGACTTCGGCAAGCGGCTGGAAACCGCGGTCCAGGCCCTTCGCGGCTGACCGGGCGCCTGTCGTAGACGGTGGGCCGGATCCCCTCGCGGGGGTCCGGCCCACCGGCCGTTCCGGCCCCCGGCGGTGTCAGCCGGCCGCCGCGGCAGCCGTACGCCGGGCGGGCGCCCAGCAGCGGATGATGTCGCGCACCGACACGATGCCCACCGGGCCGTCGCCGTCCAGCACGATCAAGTGCCTGAATCCACCGTGCGTCATGGCTTCCGCGGCCTCCTCCAGGGTCCAGGCCGGGGCGGCGAACACCACGTCGGTGGTGGTGTGGGCGGACGCGGTCTCCCGGTCGGGGTCGAGCCCGGATCCGATCGCGTCGAGGATGTCGCGCTCGGTGATGATGCCGAGCCCGCAGGTGTCCGGGTCGTGGACGACAGCTGCCCCGATACGGCGGGCCGACATCAACCGGGCCGCCTGGCGGAGCGTATGGGTGGGGCCGATGGTGAGGACCACCGTGCTCATGGCGTCACGGACGAGCATGAATAGAGCCACCTCCTCGGTGAGCCGACTCTGTGAGTCGATTCACAAGTTCACAAGTGGGGGGACTCTCAGAGTTGCACCCTTGGGGAGGGTCGACAAGGGGGGGGCGGGTGTACACCGGGGGAGTGCGCGAGCGTGTGTCGCACCCCCCCCGGGGAGGGCGTCCCGCGATCAGCGGCGTTGGCTGTCAGGGCTCTGGTTCGGAACGTGCCCGGCTCGCAGGGGCCGGCGCGATCCGAACGAAAGTCCTAGGAGCGCTGGTTGAGATAGTCCAGCAGTTCGTCGTGGAGCGGCCCGTTCGAGGCCGCCGCGTTCCCGCCGCCAGGACCGTCCACACCGTCCAGCGAGGTGAACCGGCCCCCCGCCTCCTGGACGACGATCGCGGTCGCCGCCATGTCCCACAGCGACAGCTCCGGCTCCGCGCAGATGTCCACGGAGCCTTCGGCGACCATCATGTACGGCCAGAAGTCCCCGTACCCCCGTGTCCGCCAGCAGGCCCGGGTGAGGTCCAGGATTCCGTCGAGGCGTCCCTGCTCCTCCCAGCCGGACAGCGAGGAGAACGCGAACGAGGCGTCCGCGATCCGCTCCACCTTCGACACGTGCATCCGCGTCGCGGAAGTGAGGCTGCGGCCGGTGAACGCGCCCGCGCCCTTCGCCGCCCACCAGCGCCGGTTCAGCGCGGGCGCGGAAACCACGCCCACCACCGGCTGGAAGCCCTCGTCGCCCGCCTCCATCAGCGAGATCAGCGTCGCCCACACCGGCACACCACGCACGTAGTTCTTGGTGCCGTCGATCGGGTCGATCACCCAGCGGCGCGGACCGGTGCCCTCGACCCCGTACTCCTCGCCCAGGATCGCGTCTCTCGGGCGGGCCCGATGCAGGTGGCCCCGGATCAGCTCCTCGGCGGCCTTGTCGGCCTCGCTCACCGGCGTCATGTCCGGCTTGGTCTCCACCTTCAGGTCGAGAGCCTTGAACCGGTCCATCGTCGCGGCGTCGGCGGCGTCCGCCAGTACGTGGGCGAGGCGCAGATCATCGTGGTAGTCGGGCATGCCGCCACAGTATCCAGCGCCGCCGGACGCGGGCTACGGTGCCCCTGCCGCCTGCCGGGACCTTGACAGCCCCCGCAAGCGCGTCAACTCTGAACGGCAGGATTCCGGGGCGGGGAGGCGATGATGCCGACGGCGCGGCAGGCCCTGCTGGACGCCGCCCTCCGGGCGCTGTCCGACCGGCCCTGGCGTGCCGTGCGCATGGTCGACGTCGCCGCCCTGGCGGGCGTCTCGCGGCAGACGCTCTACAACGAGTTCGGTACCAGGGGCGGACTGGCCGGGGCCCTCATCCGGCGGGCCTCGGACGGTTATCTCGCCGGGGTGGACCGCGCTCTGACCGCCCCCGCGCCCGACCGTCCCACCGCCGTCGCGCTCTGGACGATCCGGGCCGCCCGCCAGGACCCCCTGGTCAAGGCGTTGCTCACGGGGCACTGGGCGGACGGGCTGCCTCGCCCGGACCGGGGGCCGGGCTCCCGGGGACGTACGGGCGGGAGGCGGGCGCCGGCCCCCGAGGAGCTGCTCGCGCTGGTGAGGGACCGGCTGGCGGCCGCGTCGCCCGGGGCCGCCGCCGGGCACTGCGAGATCGCGTTACGCCTCGCGCTGTCCTGTGTGATCGTCCCGGTGCCGGGCGACGACGCCACGGACAGCCGCGCGCTCCGCCTCGTCCGGGAGGCGTCGCGGACGACGGTTCACGAGGGGGCGGGGCTCACGAGGGGGTGGGGCTCAGTGGGCCGAGCCGGACAGCTGGAGGCCGATCACGCCGATGATCACCAGGGAGATCGACACCAGTTTCAGCGTGGAGACCACGTCGCCGAGGAAGATCATGCCGTAGATCGCCGTCCCGGCCGCCCCGATCCCGGTCCACACCGCGTACGCCGGACCGACGTCCAGCTTCCTCAGCGCCAGGGTCAGCAGACCGAAGCTGCCGAGCGCGAACACGGCGAACGCGATCGTCGGCCAGAGGCGGGTGAATCCGTGGGAGAGCTTCAGACACACGGCGAAGCCGGTCTCCAGCAGTCCTGCGACCACGACCAGCAGCCACGCCATCGTCAGTAGCCTCCCGCATAGGTGACGGCTTCGTCCCACTCGGTGCGATTATGCCTTTACTGGTCGTTGAAGCTCGCAAACATGCCCATGCCGCCCCGAACGATTGCGTTCGGACGCGCCGTCAGTCGCCCTCGCGCCTCTCCCGGGTCGCGAGAAGCCTGCGCAGGGAGTCCAGGCGCGCCGGGTCGGCGTGCCCCTCGGCCACCCAGGCGTCCAGCGCGCACTCGGGCTGGTTCCCGTCGTGGGTGCAGCCGCGCGGGCAGTTCTCGGTGCCCGGCTGGAGGTCCGGGAAGGCGTTGATGACGCGCGACGGGTCCACGTGGTGCAGCCCGAAGGACCGGACGCCCGGGGTGTCGACCACCCAGCCCCGGTCGCCGGGCAGCGGCAGCGCGAGGGCCGAGGTGGTGGTGTGCCGTCCCCGGCCGGTGACCGCGTTGACGATGCCGGTGGTCCGCCGCCGGTCCTTCGGCACCAGGGCGTTGACCAGGGTCGTCTTGCCGACCCCGGAGTGCCCGACGAAAGCGGTGACGCGGTCGTTGAGGAACTCCCGGACCCGGTCGGCCGCGTCTCCGTCCTCCAGCTCCTCGCGGCTGGTCACGATGTACGGGACGCCGAGCGGGGTGTACGCCTCCAGCAGCTTGTCCGCGGACGCGAGGTCGGACTTGGTCAGCACCAGGAGCGGGGTGAGCCCGCCGTCGTACGCCGCCACCAGGCAGCGGTCGATCATGCGCGGGCGGGGCTCCGGATCGGCCAGGGCGGTGACGATGGCCAGCTGGTCGGCGTTGGCGACGACCACGCGCTCGTACGGATCGTCGTCGTCCGCCGTGCGGCGCAGCACCGTGCGGCGCGGGGCGATGCGCACGATGCGGGCCAGGGTGTCCTTCTCGCCGGAGAGGTCGCCGACGATGGAGACGGTGTCGCCCACCACGGCGGCCTTGCGTCCCAGCTCACGGGCCTTCATCGCCACTACGGTCCGGCCCTCGACGAGACAGGTGAGCCGGCCCCGGTCGACGGTGAGGACCATGCCGTCCTCGGCGTCCTCGTGTTTGGGCCGGATGTGCGTACGCGGCCGGTTGCCCTTGCGGTTGGGGCGGACGCGGATGTCGTCCTCGTCGGGGTTCTTCCCGTAGCGGCGCATGATCCCTAGGCCCCGAGCATTCCGGTCCACATGTCCGGGAAGTCCGGCAGGGTCTTGGCGGTCGTGCCCACGTTCTCGATCTCCACGCCCTTCACCGCCAGGCCGATGACCGCCCCGGCGGTGGCCATGCGGTGGTCGTCGTACGTGTGGAAGACGCCGCCGTGCAGCGGGCGCGGGCGGATGTGCAGCCCGTCGGCCGTCTCGGTGACGTCGCCGCCCAGCTCGTTGATCTCCTTGGTCAGCGCGGCCAGCCGGTCCGTCTCGTGCAGCCGCAGATGGGCGACGCCGCTCAGCGTGGAGGGGGAGTCGGCCAGGGCGGCGACCGCGGCGATGCCCGGGGTCAGCTCGCCGACCTCGCCGAGGTCCACGTCGATGCCGTGGATCCGGCCTGTACCGGTGAAGGCCAGTCCGCGCTCGGTCAGCTCGCAGCTGCCCCCCATCGCGGTGAAGATCTCGCGCAGCGCGTCACCCGGCTGGGTGGTCCGCTCCGGCCAGTCGGGGATCGTGACCCGGCCGCCGGTCACCAGGGCCGCGGCCAGGAACGGCTGCGCGTTGGAGAGGTCCGGCTCGATCGTCAGGTCCCGGCCGAGCAGGGCGGAGGGGGAGACCCGCCAGACATCTCGCTCGCCGCCCGTCTCCGGCTCGTCCACCTGGGCGCCGACGGCCCGCAGCATGTCGACGGTCATCCGGATGTGCGGCATCGAGGGGAGCGTGGACCCGGTGTGCCGGACCTCCACGCCCTGGTTGAAGCGCGGCCCCGACAGCAGCAGCGCCGAGACGAACTGCGAGGACGACGAGGCGTCGATCGACACCGGGCCGCCCTCCAGCGCCCCGCCGCCGTGCACGGTCAGCGGCAGCGCCCCGCGCCCGTCGTCGTCGATCCGCGCGCCGAGCGCCCGCAGCCCCTCGATCACGCCGGTCAGCGGGCGCTCGTAGGAGCGGGGGTCGCCGTCGAAGCGGACCGGGCCGTCGGCGAGCGTGGCGACGGGCGGCAGGAAGCGCATGACGGTGCCCGCGTTGCCGACGTCGACCGCGGCCGGGCCGTGGAGCCCCGCCGGGATGACCCGCCAGGCCTCGCCCGTGCTGTCCGGGGAGGCCGCGGCGGACGGGCTGCTCGCGGACGCGGAGGAGACGGTCTCCTCGATGCCGACGCCCATGGCGCGCAGCGCGTCGGCCATGAGCAGGGTGTCGCGGGAGCGCAGCGGGCGGCGCAGCCAGCCCGGCTCGGAGGCCAGCGAGGCCAGCACGAGCGCGCGATTGGTGACCGATTTGGATCCGGGCACGGTGACGGTCGCGTCGACGGCTCCGCTCGCGTGGGGGGCGGGCCAGAGGGCAGGCTGCACGGAACTCTCGGTCATGGCCAACACTTTAGACCGGACGGCACATGAGGGGCCGCGTCGCGGGGCTGGGCACGCTCATCTGCGGCGTTGTCGTCAATCACCGACTTCCCCAAGCGCTCGGCTTCGCTCGAGCAGGGGACGCCCCATCCGCGTTGCCTCCATTCTCCGCCTTACAGCTGCACGCGCCCAGCCCCGCTCCTCCTCCCGCCCCTCATGTGCCGTCCGGTCCAGTGGCTTTACGTCGACCCGGATCCTGGCCAAAAGGGCGGAAAGCGTACCGCAACGAAAAAGTGGTACGGACCGCGGCGGCAACCCGCCCTCACCAGCCCAGCAGCCACCTTCCGCCGCCGATCAACGAGCACAGCGACACCGCGTGGAAGAGGAACAGCCACAGCACCGCCGGGGCGTGGGTGAGCCGGGCCAGCTGGTCCGCGTCGGAGTCCGGGGCGCCTCCGTACCGCCGCTTGGACTGGAGCTCGAAGGGCGGCCGCACCCCGCCCAGCAGCAGGAACCACACCACCACGTACGCGAACGCCGACTGCACGTCCGACGAGCTCAGCCAGGACACCAGCAGGAACGTGGTGCCGGTCAGGATGACGGTGAGGGCACCGTAGACATTGCGGATCATCACCAGCATCACCGCGAGCAGGGCCGTCGCCACCCACAAGAGCAGGGTGATCCTGCCGTTCGTCAGCAGCCAGGCGCCGCCCAGGCCCAGCAGCGACGGGGCCGTGTAGCCCGCCGCCGCCGTGAGGATCATGCCGATCCCCGTCGGCTTGCCGCGGCTCACGGTCAGCCCGCTGGTGTCCGAGTGCAGCCGGATGCCGGAGAGCTGCCGCCCGGTGAGCAGGGCCACCAGACCGTGGCCGCCCTCGTGCGCGATGGTGATGGTGTTGCGGGCGAGCCGCCATATCGGGTTCGGTACGACCGCGATGAGCGCGAGCGTGGCCGTCACCACCACCAGCCACTGCTCCGGTGCGGACTGGGTTCCGGTCACGCGATCCCACAGATCGCCCAATTCGGTGCTGTTCATCGGCCGGGCGACTCCTTGCGGTCGGGGCGGGCGGTCGTGGCAGTCTGGCACTTATGTGCGGACGGTATGCAGCGAGTCGGAAGCCCGAGGACCTGACCGGACTCTTCGGCGTCGAGAAGTGGGAACCCACCGAGACTCTGGAGCCGGACTGGAACGTGGCGCCGACCAAAGAGGTCTACGCGGTTCTGGAGCGTCCTGTTAAAGACGCGGACGACCAGCGTCCGGTTCGCCAGCTGCGGGCACTGAAATGGGGACTCGTGCCGTCCTGGTCGAAGACCCCCGAGGGCGCCGCCCGGATGATCAACGCCCGTGCGGAGACCGTGCACGAGAAGCCCTCCTTCCGCCGCGCCTTCGCCCAGCGCCGCTGCATCCTGCCCGCCGACGGCTACTACGAGTGGGTCACCGGCTCCGAGGAACGGCAGCTGGAGGAGAAGAAGGGCAAGAAGCGGGCCCGCAAGCAGCCGTATTTCGTCACCCCTGCCGACGGGTCGGTCTTCGCGATGGCCGGTCTGTACGAGTTCTGGCGCGATACGACGCTTCCCGGCGACCACGAGAACGCCTGGTGGGTGACCTGCTCGGTCATCACCACCGAGGCGGAGACCACCCCGCTGGCCGTCGCCCCCGCCGAAGGACCCGGCGCGCTCGCCGACATCCACCCCCGGATGCCGCTGATGCTCACCGCCGACCGCTGGGACACCTGGCTGGACCCCACGCACACGGACCCCGACGAGCTGCGTGCGCTCCTCGAACCGCCGCCCGGCGGGCTGATGCGCGCCTACCCGGTCGCCACCGCCGTCAGCAACGTCCGCAACAACGGGCCCGAACTGCTGGAGGAGCTGGCCGCGCCGGAGGAGTCCACGCTGTTCTGAACCGCGGGCGGGAGAGGATGGTGCGGTGAGCCGTCAACCACGTACGCAGAACGTCACCACCGACGCCGGTGAGGCCCGGATCACCTGGGTCCCCGCGTCCACGCCCCGCCTCGTGCTCGCCGTGAGCCACGGGGCGGGAGGCGGGATCGAGGCCCGGGACCTGAAGGCGCTGGCCGCCGCCCTGCCCGGACACGGCGTCACCGTCGCCCTGGTGGAGCAGCCCTGGCGGTTGGCCGGCAAGAAGGTGGCCCCCGCCCCGAAGACCCTGGACACCGGCTGGCGCGGACTCTGGCCCGCCCTCGCCGCCCCCGGGCTGCCCGTCGTCGCCGGGGGCCGCAGCGCCGGGGCCCGGGTCGCCTGCCGGACCGCCACCGAACTGGGCGCCGCGGCCGTCCTCGCGCTCAGCTTCCCGCTGCACCCCCCGGGCAAGCCCGAGAAGTCCCGCGCCGACGAACTGCTCGGCGCGGGCGTGCCCACCCTGGTGGTGCAGGGCGGTAACGACCCGTTCGGCCGACCCGGGGAATTCCCGCCCGGCTCCTACGAACTGGCCGAAGTGCCCCACGGCGACCACGGGTTCGCGGTGCCCAAGAGGTCCGGGCTGACCGAGGAGCAGGCGATGGGCATTCTCACCGGAGCGGTCACCGGGTGGCTCACGTCACTCGGATGACCCCGTGCTCCCCTGCCGCCACGGCTGCCACGCGCGTGCCACCGGCCCCGGGAATGCTCCGCGCCGAGGCGCTGTTGTTCGGGACGTCGGTACAACAACGTCGTACGTGGAGAGGGAGTCCGTCGCATGGGTTCGACCATCTGCCCCAGTCGCTCGAACGCCGCTGACCTGGAGTGGACCGTCCTGTCTGCGGCGAGGACGAGCCACGAGCGGCCCTCCGGCGGTGGTGATCGACAGCCCGCCTCGAAGCAAGGTCGACTATTCTCCGATGCGAGCGGGTCCGGTTTCGGTTCCGCCACATCGTTGGAGGAGGTGGGTCCGGTCACTGGGACCGACACAGGGACCGACGACGGCCGTGCACCGGAGACGTCCGCCGAGCGCAACGCGCGCTTCGAGCGGGACGCCCTCGGCTTTCTCGACCAGATGTACTCGGCCGCGCTGCGCATGACGCGCAATCCGGCCGATGCCGAGGACCTGGTCCAGGAGACCTACGCCAAGGCGTACGGCTCCTTCCACCAGTTCCGTGAGGGCACCAACCTCAAGGCGTGGATGTACCGCATCCTCACCAACACCTTCATCAACTCGTACCGCAAGAAGCAGCGGGAGCCCCAGCGCAGCGCCGCCGAGGAGATCGAGGACTGGCAGCTGGCCCGGGCCGAGTCGCACATGTCGACCGGTCTGCGCTCGGCGGAGTCCCAGGCGCTCGACCATCTCCCGGACTCCGACGTGAAGTCGGCGCTCCAGGCGATTCCCGAGGAGTTCCGCATCGCCGTGTATCTCGCCGATGTCGAGGGCTTTGCCTACAAGGAGATCGCGGACATCATGGGGACTCCCATCGGTACGGTGATGTCCCGGCTGCACCGCGGCCGCCGCCAGCTGCGCGGCATGCTGGAGGACTACGCCCGTGAGCGCGGGCTCGTCGCGGCCGGCGCCGGTGACTCGGACGATCGGAAGGGCTCTACCTCATGAGCTGCGGAGAGCCGCACGAGACGGATTGCTCGGAGGTCCTCGACCATCTCTACGAGTTTCTCGACCGGGAGATGCCCGAGGGCGACTGCACCAAGTTCGAGACGCACTTCGAGGAGTGCTCCCCGTGCCTGGAGAAGTACGGACTGGAACAGGCCGTGAAGAAGCTGGTCAAGCGCTGCTGCGGACAGGACGACGTCCCGACCGACCTGCGCTCCAAGGTGATGGGCCGGATCGACCTGATCCGGGCCGGCGAGGCCGTGCCCGATCAGGACGTGACCGTGCAGGACACGGACCGGTCGGCGACCGCGGCCGAATAGTCACCCGAATGTGCTAATCGCATCCGTAGCGGCTTGGTGAGCCGCACAAGTCGCTAGCGTGGCGCGTCCATCGACCATGCTGGGGGGCGAGTGCGGGCGTGAGGGGCACACCGGCGGCGGCGCGTGCCTGCATCCTGGCCGCCGTTCTCTGCGCGATCTGGTGCACGCTTCCCGTGTACGCCTCCGGGTCCCCGGTCCCGTGGAGCACGGCGGCCCTGCTGGCCGCCGTCGGGCTCGGCAGCGAGCTGGCCGGCCGCCGCTCGCCGCCCGGAGGCTCCGGACCGGTTGCCGCCGGGGCGTTCCTCCCGATCCTCCTCGCCGCCGCCTTTCTGCTGCCGCCCGCGGCCGCCGCGCCGGTGGCGGTGATCGGATCCCTGGCCGGGCGGGTGGAACAGCCGCCGTACGCGGCCCGCCGGATCTGGCGGGCCGCTCAGCTCGCCCTCACCTGCGCCGCCGCCTCCTGGGCGCACGCGGCCCTCGGCGGCCCCGCGACCCTCGGCGGCGGGGGAGCTGCCCCGGACTTTCCCCGCGCCCTGCTGCCCGCCTGCGCCGCCGCGGTCGCCTTCAGCCTGGTGCTGACCGTGCTGGACGGCGTCATCCTCGCGGCGGCGGAACGCCGGCCCGTGCACCGCAGCGCCTGCGAGCTGCTGCCGCGTGCGCTCGGGCCGCATCTGGTGCACGCGCTCGCCGGCCTGATGACGGCCGTCCTGTGGCGGAGTCCGTACGGTCCCCTCTCCGCGCTCCTCGTGCTGCTGCCGATGTGCCTCTCCTGCTGGGTGTTCGCCCAGTACCACCGTGAACAGGCCGCCCACCGCGCCACCATCCGCGCCCTGGTCCACGCCGTGGACATCAAGGACACCTACACCCGGGGCCACAGCGAACGGGTCGGCCGGGCCTCCGTTCTGATCGCCCGTGAACTCGGCATGGACGAGAGCCGGGTGGAGGGCCTCCGGTTCGCCGGGATCCTGCACGACGTCGGCAAGCTCGGCGTCCCCACCCGGGTGCTGCGCAAGGACGGGCCGCTCACTCCCGAGGAGCGGCGGATCATGGAGCTGCACCCGGAGTACGGGCACGAGATCGTCCGGGGCATCGGCTTCCTGGACGAGGCCCGCGACGCGATCCTGCACCACCACGAACGGCTCGACGGCAGCGGCTATCCGTACGGGCTCAGCGGCTCGCGCATCCCGGAGTTCGCCCGGGTCGTGGCCGTCGCCGACGCCTTCGACGCGATGACCTCCACCCGCTCCTACCGCCGCGCCCGCCCGGTCTCCGCCGCGCTCGCCGAGCTGAAGCGGTGCGCGGGCAGCCAGTTCGACCCCCGGATGGTGCGGGCGCTGGACCGGGCCCTGGGCCGGCACGGCTGGAGCGCCGCCGAGACCGCCGTCACGGCCGACGAACCGCGTGCGCCGTACGACGCGACGGCCGGGCCCCGCCGGAACGCGCTCCCGGCGCCGCGCGACCCCGCCGCCGCTCCCCTTCCCCGGCCGTCCCAGGACATCGGGCCGTCCCGGGACGCCAGGCCGTCCTCGGGCCGCCGATGAGGGCCCCGTACAGGAGCGTCCCGCCCGCCCCGGCCGTGCTCGCGGTACGCGGGGCCGCGCTGCTGCTCGCCTTCGTCGGGCTCGTTCACACTCTGGTGCACGGGCTCGCCGGGCCGGGCCACGCCCTGGCCTTCGGGCTTCTGGTCGCCGCCGGGGAAGTGGTCTGCCGGGGCGCCGCCCCCGGCGAGCGGGAGCCCGCGCCGCTCGCCGCGGCCGGGGCCCTCGCGTACGCCCTGCTCGGGGACAGCGCCGGGCGGCCGACCACGCACGGGGCGCTCCAGGTGGTCGCCGTGGTGGTCGCCGCGCAGGCGCTCGCCGCCGTACCGCGCCTGGCGCGCGGCCGTCGCACGGACGCCGACCGGGCCGCCCGCCGGACCTTGACCGTGGGCTTCGCGGCGGTCTGCTTCCAGCCGCTGTACACCTCCGGGCAGGCCGAGCGGGTATTCGGCGACGGGCCGTACTTCGCCCTGCTCCCGCTCGCGGTCCTGGCGCCGACCGCCCTGTGCGACGCCCTGCTGACCGCTCTCCTGGCGCGTTCGTGGGCCCGCAGCGAGGGGCCCGGCGCCCCGCCCCCGTACGGCTCGCTCCTGGTCGACGAGGTGCGCGGGCTCGCCGGGATCGGGACCGCGATCGGCGCGACCGGGGTCGTGATGGCGCTGGGGGTCTCGGCCGCCGGACTCTGGGCGCTGCCCGTGCTGTGCGGGCCGCTGCTGCTCACCCAGGTCTCCGCCCGCCGGTACGCGGCCGTCCGCACGACCCGTCGGCAGACGATCGCCTCGCTCGCCCGCGCCACCGAGATCGCCGGGTACACCCCGCCCGGCCACGCCCGCCGGGTCGCCGCGCTCGCCACCGCCGTGGGGCGGGAGCTGGGGCTGACCGGGCCGCAGCTGACCGTGCTGGAGCACGCCGCCCTGATGCACGACATCGGCCAGCTCTCCCTCCTCGACCCGGTCACCGGCGGAGCGACCGCCCGGCTGCCCGCCGCCGAGCAGCGCCGGATCGCCCTGCTCGGCGGGGCGGTGGTCCGCCGCACCGGGGTCGATCCGGCGGTCGCCGCGGTGGTGGAGCAGCAGGCCGATCCGTACCGGGATCAACTGCCCGCCGCCAGGATCGTGAGAACGGCCAACGCATACGACGACCTGTGCGGGGAATGCGTGGGCGGGCCGCTCGGCGCGCTGGAGCAGCTCAGGCTCGGCACCGGGCACGACCACCAGCCACAGGTGGTCGAGGCGCTGGGACGTGTCCTCGCGCGGGGCGGTCTGACCCCGGCCGGAGCTGGGTAACCCATGGGTAATGAGCGGGCGTCCGGCCGGGCATGGTTGGATGCGAAAGCAGAGCGGATGACGAGGGTGTCCAGTCGGGACAGGCGGGAATCGTGAGGATCTTCGGGAAGGTACGGCATCGGCCGTCCGCCTCTTGGCGGCAGGCCACGGACCGCGCGTTCACGCTGATCGGCGACGGCCGGTACGAGGACGCGGGGGCGCTGCTGACGCGCGCGGCGGATCTGGAGCCCTGGCTCTCGGAGTCCTGGTTCAATCTGGCGCTGCTGCACAAGTTCCGGCACGACTGGGAGCAGGCGCGCGCGGCGGGCCTGCGGGCGGTCGCGCTGCTGGACCGCGAGTCGGGCGCCCCGGACTGGTGGAACGTCGGGATCGCGGCCACCGCCCTCCAGGACTGGCCGCTGGCGCGGCGGGCCTGGCAGGCGTACGGCCTGAAGGTCCCCGGCGGCGGCCAGCACAGCGCGGCCACCACCGAGCCGACCGGCATGGAGCTGGGCAGCGCCGCCGTGCGGCTCTCGCCGGAGGGCGAGGCCGAGGTGGTCTGGGGCCGTCGGCTGGACCCGGCCCGGATCGAGGTGCTCTCGATCCCGCTGCCGTCCTCCGGGCGGCGCTGGGGCGAGGTCGTCCTGCACGACGGGGTGCCCAACGGCGAGCGGGTCACCGCGGCCGGGCCCTCGTATCCGGTGTTCGACGAGATCGAGCTGTGGGCGCCGTCCCCGGTGCCGACCTGGGTGGTGCTGCTGGAGGCGGCGACCGAGGACGACCGGGACGCGCTGGAGAAGCTGGCCTCGGACGCCGGGTTCGCCGCCGAGGACTGGTCCTCCTCCGTGCGGCTGCTGTGCCGGGCGTGTTCGGAGAGCCGGATGGAGAGCGACGAGGGCGACGGGGAGCACCTGGACCCGCACGACCACAGCGAGCCGGGCCACCCGGGACCGCTCGGCCACCGCACCGCCGGCGCCGGCGACCTGTGGGTCCCCGAGCGCGAGTGCGGTCTCGCGGCCCCCGCCGGGCTGGTGCGCGGGCTGCTGGACGGCTGGGTCGCCGACAGCCCGGACAGCCGCGAGTGGCGGGATCTCGAAGAAGTCTGCTGACCACTGCCCGTAGGCTGTACGCGCACCGATCGCGGTGCTGCTCCTCCCGCGCTTCCCGGGTTTCGACGGGCTGCGGCGGGGTCACCGAGTTCAGGCTTTGCAGGAAGGCGTACGGCGGACATGTCGCAGCAGGAGACGGACGGGCGGATCGACGTGGACGACGAGGGGTTCATCGTCGACACCGAGGACTGTGAGGAGCGCGAGGCGGCCTACCGCGCGCGCGGCACCTCCCGTCCGATCACGGTCGTGGGCAACCCGGTGCTGCACAAGGAGTGCAAGGACGTCACCGCGTTCGACGACGAGCTGGCGCAGCTGATCGACGACATGTTCGCCAGCCAGAAGACGGCCGAGGGCGTCGGCCTGGCCGCCAACCAGATCGGCGTGGACCTGAAGGTCTTCGTCTACGACTGCCCCGACGACGACGGCAAGCGCCACACCGGCGTCGTCTGCAACCCGGTCCTGGAGGAGCTGGCCCCCGAGGCGCGGGTGCTGGACGACTCCAACGAGGGCTGCCTCTCGGTCCCGACCGCGTACGCCTCGCTCGCCCGCCCCGACTACGCGGTGGTGCGCGGCCAGGACGCCCAGGGCAACCCGATCCGGGTCAAGGGCACCGGCTACTTCGCGCGCTGCCTCCAGCACGAGACGGACCACCTGTACGGCTACCTGTACATCGACCGGCTCTCCAAGCGGGAGCGCAAGGACGCGCTGCGGCAGATGGAAGAGGGCACGCCGCGCTACGAGACCGTCCCGAACGACTGAGTACGTACCGAACGGGCCCGACGCCGACCCCGGCGCCGGGCCCGTTCCGCGTCAGGCGGCGTCGGCCGTGGCCGCCGGGCCCCGGAAGGTCCGGCGGTAGGCGTTCGGTGTCGTACCGAGCGTGCGCACGAACTGGTGCCGCAGCGTCGCCGCCGTGCCGAACCCCGTCTGCCCCGCGATCGTGTCGACCGTCCGGTCGGAGGTCTCCAGCAGATGCTGGGCCAGCAGCACCCGCTGCCGCAGCAGCCAGCGGTAGGGGGTGGTTCCGGTCTCCTGCTGGAACCTCCGGGCGAAGGTGCGCGGCGACATGTGCGCCTGCGCGGCCAGCTGTTCCACCGTCATCTCCCGGTCGAGGTGCTGCTCCATCCACGCCAGGGTGGCGCCGACCGTGTCGCAGGCGTTCCTGGGCAGCGGCCGGTCGATGTACTGCGCCTGGCCGCCGTCCCGGTGCGGCGGGACCACCATCCGCCGGGCGATGGTGTTGGCCGCGTCCTGCCCGTACTCCTGGCGGACCAGATGCAGGCAGGCGTCGATGCCGGCGGCGGTCCCGGCCGAGGTGATCACCGGGCCCTCGTCGACGTACAGCACGTCCGGTTCCACGATCGCCTTCGGGTAGCGGCGGGCCAGATCCGCCGCGTGCCGCCAGTGCGTCGTGCAGCGGCGGCCGTCCAGCAGCCCGGCGGCGCCGAGGACGTACGCCCCCGAACAGACGCTCAGCACCCGCGCACCGCGCTCCACGGCCCGGCGGAGCGCCGACAGGGCCTCTTCCGGATGCGCCCGGCTCATGACGCCACCGCTGGCGGGGACGGCGATGAGGTCGGCCTCCTCCAGCCGGTCCAGGCGGTGGGGCGTGCTGATGGTGAAGCCCGCGTGCGTGCGCAGGTGGGGCCCCTCGGGGGAGACCACCGCGAAATCGTGCACCGGCAGGCCGTCTTCGCTGCGGTCGAGGCCGAACACCTCGCACAGCACGCCGAGTTCGAAGGGGTGGACCTCGTCCAGGAGCAGGACGGCGACATTTTTCAGCATGGAATCAGTGTGGCAGTTATTTGCTGTCCCGTGGCAGTCCTGCCACTGACGATTTTCGTCCCGGCGGGCCAGAGTGGAGGCATGAACACATTCCTGAACTACCTGGTCGTAGCAGCACTTTTCGCCCTCGTCCTCGCGCCCGTGGCCCTCGGCGTCGTCCGCGAACGCCGCATCGACCGCCAGCTGCGGGAGGCGGAACGGGGGTGGCGGGCGGCCGGACCCCCGGAAACGGAAAGCGCCGCGCGGCCTGTCACGGCCACGCGGCGCCCTCACCTCAGGATGTGGGCCAGGGTCTAGAAGTCGTCGTCGAACCCGACCGAGCCCTCGACGGCCACCTGGTAGGCGGACGGGCGGCGCTCGAAGAAGTTCGTCAGCTCCTGGACGCCCTGGAGCTCCATGAAGGAGAACGGGTTCTCCGAGCCGTACACCGTCGGGAAACCTAGGCGGGCGAGCCGCTGGTCGGCGACGCACTCCAGGTACTGGCGCATCGACTCGGTGTTCATGCCCGGCAGGCCCTCGCCGCACAGGTCGCGGCCGAACTGCAGCTCCGCCTCGACCGCTTCCTTCAGCATGTCGGTGACCTGCTGCTGGAGCGCGTCGTCGAAGAGCTCCGGCTCCTCCTTGCGGACGGTGTCCACGACCTCGAACGCGAAGTTCATGTGCATCGTCTCGTCACGGAACACCCAGTTGGTGCCCGTGGCGAGACCGTGCAGCAGGCCGCGCGAGCGGAACCAGTACACGTACGCGAAGGCGCCGTAGAAGAACAGCCCCTCGATGCAGGCCGCGAAGCAGATCAGGTTCAGCAGGAAGCGACGGCGGTCCGCCTTCGTCTCCAGCCGGTCGATCTTCTCGACCGAGTCCATCCACTTGAAGCAGAACTGCGCCTTCTCACGGATCGAGGGGATCTCCTCGACCGCGTCGAACGCCGCCGCCCGGTCGTCCGGGTCGGGCAGATAGGTGTCGAGCAGCGTCAGATAGAACTGGACGTGCACGGCCTCCTCGAAGAGCTGCCGCGACAGGTACAGCCGGGCCTCGGGGGAGTTGATGTGCTTGTACAGCGTCAGCACGAGGTTGTTCGAGACGATCGAGTCACCGGTCGCGAAGAACGCCACCAGCCGGCCGATCATGTGCTGCTCACCCGGCGACAGCTTCGCGAGGTCGGAGACGTCCGAGTGGAGGTCGACCTCCTCGACGGTCCAGGTGTTCTTGATCGCGTCCCGGTAGCGCTCGTAGAAGTCGGGGTAGCGCATGGGACGCAGGGTCAGCTCGAAGCCCGGGTCGAGCAGGTTCTTGTTGTCGTTGGTGCTCATTACTGGCAGGCCTCGCAGGACTCGGGGTTCTCCAGGGAGCAGGCGATGGCGTCCGCGTCGGGCGCCGAAGCCTGCTGTACGGGAATGGGGGCGGCGGCCGACGCCTGGCCGGACGCGGCACGGGCGATCCGGGTCGCCGGGCGCGAACGCAGGTAGTACGTCGTCTTCAGCCCCTGCTTCCAGGCGTACGCGTACATCGAGGAGAGCTTGCCGATCGTCGGCGTCTCCAGGAACAGGTTGAGCGACTGGCTCTGGTCGAGGAACGGCGTACGGGCCGCCGCCATGTCGATCAGGCCGCGCTGCGGGATCTCCCACGCGGTGCGGTACAGCGCCCGCACGTCCTCGGGGATCCAGGCGAAGCCCTGCACCGAGCCGCTGGCCTCGCGCAGCGCCTCACGGGTGCGGGCGTCCCACACGCCGAGCTTCTTCAGCTCGTCCACCAGGTAGGCGTTGACCTGGAGGAACTCACCGCTGAGCGTCTCGCGCTTGAACAGGTTGGAGACCTGCGGCTCGATGCACTCGTACACCCCGGCGATCGAGGCGATCGTGGCGGTCGGGGCGATGGCCAGCAGCAGTGAGTTGCGCATGCCGGTCGTCGCGACCCGGGCACGCAGGGCATCCCAGCGCTCCGGCCAGTTCAGCTCGGTGTCGTAGTGGTCGGGGTGCAGCACACCGCGCGCGGCACGCGTCTCCGACCAGGCCGGCAGCGGGCCCGAGCGCTCCGCGAGGTCGCAGGACGCCTCGTACGCGGCCAGCATGATGCGCTCGGAGATCTTCGTGGAGAGAGCGCGCGCCTGCGGCGAGTCGAAGGGCAGGCGCAGCTGGAAGAAGACGTCCTGGAGGCCCATGGCGCCCAGGCCCACCGGGCGCCAGCGGGAGTTGGAGCGCCCGGCCTGCTCGGTCGGGTAGAAGTTGATGTCGACGACCCGGTCGAGGAAGGTCACAGCGGTGCGGACGGTGGCGTCCAGCCGCTCCCAGTCGATCGAGCCGTTCGCCACGAAGGCACCCAGGTTGACCGAGCCCAGGTTGCAGACGGCCGTCTCGCCGTCGTCGGTGACCTCCAGGATCTCCGTGCACAGGTTCGAGGAATGGACGACCCGGCCCGGCTCCGCCGTCTGGTTCGCGGTCCGGTTGGAGGCGTCCTTGAACGTCATCCAGCCCTGGCCCGTCTGCGCGAGGGTCCGCATCATCCGGCCGTACAGCTCACGCGCCGGAATCGTCCTGCGGGCCAGGCCCTTGGCCTCGGCCGCCCGGTAGGCCGCGTCGAACGCGTCGCCCCACAGGTCGACCAGCTCGGGCACGTCGGCGGGCGAGAACAGCGACCACTCGGTGTCCGCGTCGACCCGGCGCATGAACTCGTCCGGGATCCAGTGCGCCAGGTTCAGGTTGTGCGTACGGCGCTGGTCCTCACCGGTGTTGTCGCGGAGCTCCAGGAACTCCTCGATGTCCGCGTGCCAGGTCTCCAGGTAGACCGCGGCGGCGCCCTTGCGCCGGCCGCCCTGGTTCACCGCCGCCACCGAGGCGTCCAGCGTCTTCAGGAACGGCACGATGCCGTTGGAGTGCCCGTTGGTGCCCCGGATCAGCGAACCCCGGGCACGGATGCGGGAGTACGACAGACCGATGCCGCCCGCGTGCTTGGAGAGCCGCGCCACCTGGTGGTAGCGGTCGTAGATCGAGTCCAGCTCGTCCTTCGGCGAGTCCAGCAGATAGCAGGAGGACATCTGCGGGTGCCGGGTGCCGGAGTTGAAGAGCGTGGGGGAGGAGGGGAGGTAGTCCAGCTTGCTCATCAGCCCGTAGAGCGCGGCGACCTCGTCGAGCGCCCGGACCGACTCGTCCTCGGCGAGGCCCGCGGCCACGCGCAGCATGAAGTGCTGCGGGGTCTCGATGACCTGGCGGGTGATCGGGTGGCGCAGCAGGTAGCGGCTGTGCAGCGTACGGAGACCGAAGTAGCCGAAGCGGTCGTCGGCGCCCTCGGCCAGCGTCCGCTCGACCAGCTCGTCCAGCGCCTTCGCATGCAGCTCCACGAACGCGGCGGTGCGGTCGGCGATCAGGCCCTCGCGGTGGCCCACGGCGACCGAGGCGGAGAAGTGCGTCGCGCCCTGACCGGCCGCCTCGTCCGCGATCGTGCGGGTCAGCAGCCGGGCGGCCAGCCGGGAGTACGCCGGATCCTCGGAGATCAGCCCCGCGGCGGCCTCGGTGGCCAGCGAGCGCAGTTCGGCCTCGTCGGAACGGGCGTTGCGCCCGCGCAGCGCGGCGGCGGCGACCCGTCCGGGGTCGGTGTCGGGAAGATCGACGGTGAGGTCGGTCAGGGTCCGCAGCAAGGCGGTCCCGGGTCCGTCGTTCGTGCCTTCGCCGGACGTGGTGGAGGCAGCGGATTCGGTGGCTGAAACCGGATCGGCGGGCGCGATGGTCACTGGGCTTTCCCTCGCTCGGCAGGGGGCCGGCGGAAGGCGGGGAAGCCGGGCAGCGCGAAACCCCGGGCAGGGCAGCACAGCTGACGGCGTCCACCGGCCCATCCGCGAGGCCCGGACGTCTGGCGTCCGGTTCGGTCGAGCCGGACGCGCTGTCGACAGGTCTTCGGACTTGCGGGTGCACAAAAGCGCACTGATCACACCGTTGCGGGACAGTTCCGGATTCGCACCGGATTCCCCTGCGACGACAGCGAGGTCGAGCATACATGTGGGGGCCGCCAGATGCTGCGGCCCCCACATGTTGTGTCGCGTCGATTTAGTGCGCCCCTCAGGACGCCGCCTCCAGCTCCAGCCGGAAGGTCATGAGCCGTAGGCCCGGCACCGGCTCCCAGTCCCGTTCGGGGGTCCGCAGAAAGCCGAGCCGACGGTAGATCCTATGGGCTGAGAGCATGGCCGGCTGCGTCGACAGCACCAGAGCCCGGACGCCATCGGCGGACTGGGCCCGCTGGACGCACGCCCGCACGAGCGCCTCCCCCACGCCCCGTCCGCGCCCCGCGCGGGCCACGGCCAGCATCCGGAATTCGGCCTCGTCCGGACCGGCGATGTCGCGCCACGGAGTGCCGGGAGCGGCATACGTCACACCCCCGAGCACCGCCCCGTCCGCGTCGAGCGCGACCAGCACCTCCGCCTCGGCCGCCCGCCGTTCGACTGCCCGCAGTCTGAGGAGATAGGGGTCCTGCGGGCCGTCCAGCAGATCGTCGCCGAGATACGCCTCGGCGACGATCTCGCCGAGCACGGCGTACTCGGCGGGTTCCGCCACCCTGATCGTCAGATCCATCAGCCGCTCGCTCCCACCTCGTTGTTCGGGGCGCCGTCGCCCTCCGGCGGCAGATCGCCGCGCTCGACCGGCTGCTGCCCGGAGGCCTCCCCGGCCGGCGGCAGCACCTGGTCCAGCTCGTAGTCGTCGGCGCGGTGGGCGGCCCGCGCCGCCGACCGCAGCGTCGCCCGGTCCACCTCCGCGCGGTCCCCGCCCACCGTGACGACGGTGTCGCCCTGCTGCTGGGCGTACGCGTGGCCCGACTCCGTGGCCCGGTACCACTGTTCGCCGTCCCGCTCGCACGTCACCAGGGGCTCCCGATCGCTGCCTGACGCGGGTCCGTCCGTACAGTCGGCGTCGGCGTGCGGGAGGCGTTCCACCGACAGCCGGATCTGGCCGCCCTTCGGCTCGGTGTACACGCTGCCGAACCCGTCGTCGCCGAGCACCCCGACCGACTGGCGCGCCAAGGCGTAGCCCGGGGCCTCGGTCACCCACACGTGCTCGGTGACGGTCTGCACGGCCGCCGCCCGCGCCTCCAGCTCCGCCCGGTCGGGCGCCGGGGCGTCCGAGGAGCGGAGGCCCGCCGCCTCCGCGTCGGGCGCCGGTTCGGTGCCGCAGCCCGTCGCCGCCAGGGCCAAAGCCAGCGTCAGGGTCAGGAGGGCGGGCCGGAGTCGGGGCGATCGGGAGAGCGGTGTCATGGGCACATCCTTTCGTACGGTGAGGGCTCTGCGCACCGGGAAACCGAACGGCGGCCTGCCTCGCACGAGGACGCGAGAAGGGGCCGCCGCACCCTGCAGGGGGCGCGGCGGCCCCGATCGGCCGACGGTGCTCAGCAGCAGCGGAAGCCCTCCCGGGGGTCCGCCTCGCGGGCGTCCGTACGGCTGCGTTCGAAGGCGCGGCGGGTCATCACCGGTGTGTCCGGATCGTGGGCCCTCGCGTGCGCCACATAACGGTCGTACGTGGACTCGCCGGTCAGCTCACGGACGTACCAGCGGATCCGTCCCGCCACCCGCCGTACGTCCGCGACCGTCATGTCCGGCTCCCCGTCTCCGCCGCATCCTTGCGGATGCCGCCCTCGGGGCCGACGCCCGCCGCGAGCAGTTCGGCCTTCTCCTCCTTGGTCGCGATGAGCGAGGCCGGGGCGACGAGCTTGGACTCCACGTACGGCGTCTCGTGGAGCTTGACGCTCTCCGGGTCGCGGATGGCCTTGTAGCAGACCCGCCCGGCGTCCACGAGCACCACGATGATGAGGAGCGCGAAGAGTGCGCTCAGCACCCCGTCGACGGTGGAGTTGGTGACGACGGTCCGCATCTCCTCCATGTTCTTCGCGGGGGCCAGCACCTCGCCCGCGTCGATGCCCGCCTGGTACTTGTCGCGCTGGGCGAAGAAGCCGACCTTCACGTCCTCGGAGAAGATCTTCTGCCAGCTCGCGGTGAGCGTGACCGCCACGTCCCAGGCGAGCGGCACCGCGGTGACCCAGGCCCACTTCAGACGCCCGGACTTGACGAGCAGGGTGGTGCAGACGGCCAGCGCGACGGCGGCCAGCAGCTGGTTGGCGATGCCGAAGAGCGGGAAGAGCTGGTTGATGCCGCCCAGCGGGTCGTGCACGCCGACCCAGAGGAAGTAGCCCCAGCCGCCGACCACGACGGCGCTGGCGAACCAGACGCCCGGCTTCCAGCTGACCTCGCGGAACGGCTTGTAGGCGTTGCCCAGCATGTCCTGGAGCATGAAGCGGCCGACCCGGGTGCCGGCGTCCACGGTGGTGAGGATGAAAAGCGCCTCGAACATGATGGCGAAGTGGTACCAGAACGCCTTCATGCCCGCCCCGCCGATCACCGCGGAGAAGATCTCCGCCATGCCGAGCGCGAAGGTGGGCGCGCCGCCCGTCCTGGAGAGCAGGCTCTGCTCCTCGACGTCCTTGGCGGCCTGGGCCAGGGCGTCCGGGGTGATGGTGAAGCCGAAGTTGGCGACGGCCTCGGAGGCGGACTGGACGCTGTCACCGATCACGCCGACGGGCGCGTTGATGGCGAAGTAGAGGCCGGGGTCGATGATGCAGGCGGCGATCATCGCCATGATCGCCACGAACGACTCGACCAGCATGGCGCCGTAGCCGATCATCCGGATCTGCGTCTCCTTCTGGACCATCTTCGGCGTGGTGCCGGAGGAGACCAGGGAGTGGAAGCCGGAGAGCGCGCCGCAGGCGATGGTGATGAAGACGAACGGGAACATCGAGCCGGCGAAGACCGGGCCCGAGCCGCTGGAGGCGAAGTCGGTGACCGCGGGCATCTTCAGGGTCGGCAGGGCGACGATCACGCCCAGGGCCAGCAGCCCGATCGTGCCGACCTTCATGAACGTGGAGAGGTAGTCGCGCGGGGCCAGCAGCAGCCACACGGGGAGCACGGAGGCGAGGAACCCGTACGCGATCATCCAGATGACCAGCGTGCCCGGCTCCAGCGTGAAGAAGTCCGCCCACGAGGACTCGGCGACCCAGCCGCCCGAGACGATCGCGAGCAGCAGCAGCGCGACGCCGATGAGGGAGACCTCACTGACCTTGCCGGGCCGCAGTATGCGCAGATAGACGCCCATGAAGAGGGCGATGGGGATCGTCATGCCGATGGAGAAGACGCCCCACGGCGAGTGCGCGAGCGCGTTCACGATCACCAGCGCGAGGACCGCGAGCAGGATGATCATGATGATGAAGACCGCGACCAGGGCGGCGATCCCGCCGACCGGGCCTATCTCGTCGCGCGCCATCTGGCCGAGCGAACGGCCGTTGCGGCGGGTGGAGAAGAAGAGCGTCACCATGTCCTGGACGGCGCCCGCGAAGATGACGCCGACGACGAGCCAGATCGTGCCCGGCAGATAACCCATCTGCGCGGCGAGCACGGGCCCGACCAGCGGGCCCGCGCCCGCGATGGCGGCGAAGTGGTGGCCGAACAGGACCCGGCGGTCGGTGGGGTGGAAATCGACCCCGTTGTCCAGGAGTTCGGCGGGGGTCGCGCGGTTCTTCTCCGCCTTCAGGACCCGGTTGGCGATGAACCGGGAGTAGAAGCGGTACGCGATGGCGTACGAGCCGAGGGCCGCCGCCAGCATCCAGGCGGCGGAGACCTCCTCACCCCGGGAGAGCGCGAGGGTGGCCCAGCCGATGGCGCCGACCAGGGCCACCAGACTCCAGACGGCTATGGACTTCGGGGTCGGCGACCGCCGTCCCGGTGCTGGTGGAACCGGTGGTGCTGATGTGGGCGATTCCGGCATATCGATCCGTCCCCTCGCGCGATCACTGTCGTAACGTGCGCGAAATCTAAGTGGTGCGACCGCTCGTAGGAACCCCTGTCCGCATACCGGTCGCGCATCGCCGATGTCTCCACCGAAGTTCCGCAGTTACGACACGGACGGGAGGGTGTGTCGGTTCACGCGATCCGGCCCCGCCCGGGATGACCGAAAACGGGCGGTGGCCCGGGGAGGGGTCCCCGGGCCACCGCCCGCTCCTCGTCCGCCGCCCCTCAGTCCGCAGGCCGCTTCAGGCGCGCCACGAACTTGTAGCGGTCGCCCCGGTACACCGAGCGCACCCACTCCACCGGTTCGCCCTGGCCGTCCACGGAGTGGCGGGACAGCATCAGCATCGGCAGTCCCACGTCGGTGCCCAGAAGTCCCGCCTCGCGCGGGGTGGCGAGCGAGGTCTCGATGGTCTCCTCCGCCTCGGCGAGGCGGACGTCGTAGACCTCGGCGAGCGCGGTGTAGAGCGAGGTGTACTTCACCAGCGAACGGCGCAGCGCCGGGAAGCGTTTGGCCGAAAGATGCGTGGTCTCGATCGCCATCGGCTCCCCGCTGGCGAGCCGCAGCCGCTCGATGCGCAGCACCCGGCCGCCCGTCGAGATGTCCAGCAGACCGGCCAGCGTGTCGTCCGCCGTGACATAGCCGATGTCGAGCAGTTGGGACGTCGGCTCCAGCCCCTGGGCGCGCATGTCCTCGGTGTACGAGGTGAGCTGGAGGGCCTGGGAGACCTTCGGCTTGGCGACGAACGTGCCCTTGCCCTGGATGCGTTCGAGACGGCCCTCGACGACCAGCTCCTGGAGCGCCTGGCGCACGGTGGTGCGCGAGGTGTCGAACTCGGCGGCCAGGGTGCGTTCGGGCGGCACCGGGGTGCCGGGCGGCAGGGTGTCCGTCATGTCGAGGAGATGCCGCTTGAGCCGGTAGTACTTCGGTACGCGCGCCGTACGCGTACCGGCACCGGTCTCGCTCCCCGTACTGCCCCCGTCGGCACTCATGTCCCGCCTTCCCGACGCTTGCGTTGCTGCCGTCACCGGCTCCTCCGTCTGTCGCGGCTCACATGGTGGCACGGTCCGGTCACGGGTCGTCGCCCTCCCTTAGGTGTCGGTCCTATAACGGACGCGAGTGCACTTCTTATACACCCTTGACACCCCTAAAGGTCTAGGCCAAGCTCCCGGTACTGGTCTAAACCATTAAAGACCAGGTCCAGCCCCAGCAGAACTCGTCGAATGTCTTCGCGGTGGGTGGGGTTGCAGCATCCCTGAGGAGGGTTTGACGTGAAGCGCAAGCTCATCGCGGCTATCGGTGTCGCGGGCATGTTGGTTTCGGTCGCGGCGTGTGGTTCGGACGACAAGAATTCGTCCGCCGACCCCAAGGACCGCAAGGAAACCCTGACCGTCTGGCTCATGGGCGAGGCCCAGTCCACCTGGCCGGAGCTGGTCAAGGACGTCAACGCCGAGTTCAACAAGAAGTACCCGGGCGTCACCGTCAAGGTTCAGTACCAGCAGTGGGCCGATAAGGTCAAGAAGCTGGACACCTCCCTCGGCGGCGACAAATTCCCGGACGTCGTGGAACTCGGCAATACCGAGACCATGCAGTACATCCTCAATGGTGCGCTCGGAGAAATCGACCCCAAGAAGTACGAGAACTCGGACACCTGGATCAAGGGTCTGAAGGACACGTGCTCCTTCGAGGGCAAGACCTACTGCGTTCCCTACTACGCCAGCGCCCGCCTGGCCGTGTACAACAAGGACATGCTGAAGGCCGGCACCGGCAGCGACGCCCTCCCGCAGACCGAGGACGAGTTCCTCGCAGCGATGGACAAGGTCGACGCCGAGCTGGGCAAGAAGGACAAGCGCGCCTCCTCCCTCTACTTCCCGGGCCGTTACTGGTACGCCGCGATGTCCTACGTCGCCGCCTTCGGTGGCCAGATAGCCACGTACGACGAGGGCAGCAAGGAGTGGAAGGCCGCGCTCTCCACCCCCGAGGCGCAGAAGGGCCTCCAGCACTTCGTCGACCTGGTCAAGAAGTACAACAAGGCCGACGTGACGAAGGACGAGCAGGACCACGCCAACGTCATGGCCAACGAGAAGGCCGCGGTCATCTACGGCCAGGCGTGGGAGGCCGGCAGCGTCACCACCGGCGAGAACGGCAACCCGAAGCTCGAGGGCAAGATCGCCACGGCCGGTATGCCCGGCCCCGAGGGCAAGGCCCTCCCGTCCTTCATCGGCGGCTCGGACCTCGCGACCATCTCCAAGTCCAAGGTCCAGGACCTCGGCGAGGAGTGGATCTCCCTCTTCACCAACGCGAAGTCCATGGAGGTCCTCGCGTCGAAGAACATCCTCCCCAACAACGAGAAGCAGCTCGAGCCGCTGAAGCAGAAGCCGGAGACCGCCGCCATCGCCAACGCGGTGCCGGACGCCTGGTTCACGCCGATCGCGCCGGGCTGGGCCTCCGTTGAGAAGGAGGAGATCCTCCAGAACATGCTCCTGGAGATCGTCAAGGGCGCCTCCGTCGCCGACGCCAGCAAGAAGGCCGACGAGAAGATCAACGAGCTGATCAACAAGGAATCCTGACCTTCCGATCGCCAGGCGGGGGCCCGGCACCAGTGCCGGGCCCCCGCGCCTTTCCCGCAAGAGAACGCCGTGAATTCCGGGGCCCGCCCCGGACCCGCGATGGAAGGTCAGCCACGTGTCTGCCGCTGATACCAAGGCCGTCGGGCCGCCGGTCCCCGTACCACCCGACCCGCAGGCGATCGGGAAGTCGTCCCACGACGACGACGCGCCCCGGGTACAGAAGAGGAAGCGGAAGAAGGGTGAACTCCTCCCCTACTTCCTGATCCTCCCGGCGATCGTGGCGATCGCCGCCGTCTACCTCTACCCCCTCGGCAAGACGGTCATCATGTCCTTCCAGGACATGGGCCGCCGCGAGCTCTGGACCGGCGACCCCGCACCCTGGGTCGGCTTCGAGCAGTTCACCAACATCCTCGGCGATTCCGAGTTCTGGTGGGTGACCTTCCGCACGATCGTCTTCATGGCCATCTGCGTGACGCTGACCATGGGCATCGGGCTGCTGGTCGCCCTGCTCATGCGCAAGCTCTCCACCTGGGTCCGGCTCGTGCTCACCGCCTGCCTCATCGCGGCCTGGTCGATGCCGCTGATGGTGGCCGCCTCGATCTTCCGGTTCATGGCCGACTCCGACTACGGCCTGATCAACACGCTGATCGCCAAGGTCGTCGGCGAGGACTGGCTCGGACACAACTGGTACCTCAACCCCGTGCAGGGCTTCGGCATCATCACGTTGCTGGTGGTCTGGGGCGCGATCCCGTTCGTCGTCGTCACCCTGTACGCCGCCCTCACCCAGGTCCCCCAGGAACTGGAGGAGGCCGCCGCCCTCGACGGCGCCAGCGCCTACGGCGTCTACAAGTTCGTCACCTGGCCGGTCATCAAGCCGGTCTTCACCATGGTCGCCACCCTCTCGGTGATCTGGGACTTCAACGTCTTCGGCCAGATCTGGCTGCTGCGCGGCAACAAGCCCGAGCCGGAGTACGAGACCCTCGGCCTCTACTCCTACTCCAAGGCGTTCGAGTCCACCTCCTTCAGCCAGGGCACCGCCATCGCTCTGATCACGGTGCTGCTGCTGTCCGGCGTGGCCGTGTACTACCTGCGCCAGCTCATGAAGACGGGAGAGGTCGAATGAGCAGCACGACCCAGACGACACAGGCGCTGCGGCCCGACCGCAAGAAGAGCCGGCTCCACTTCGACCTGCTCGGCCTCGGCATCGCCCTGGTCATGGTCTTCCCGGTCTACTGGCTGGTCATCAGCGCCCTGCGGCCCAACCGGGAGATCCGCAGCTACGACCAGACGCTCTGGCCCACATCGATCACCTTCGACAACTTCGTCCGGGCCACCGAGCAGCCCAACTTCGGCACCGCCATCCAGTCCAGCCTGATCGTCGCCGTCACCGCGGTGGTCGGCGGCATGATCATCGCGACCCTGGCGGCCCTGGCGATCGGCCGCTTCCGGTTCTTCGGCCGCAAGGCCCTGGTCCTGATCATGATCCTGGTCCAGATGCTGCCGCCGACGGCGATGCTCATCCCGATCTACGCCCAGCTCAACGCGATGGGCGGGATCGACGAGTACTGGGGCCTGATCGTCGTCTACCTGGTCTCCACGCTGCCCTTCGCCACCATCATGATCCGCGGCTTCGTCGTGAACATCCCGGTGGAGCTGGAGGAGTCCGCGATGGTGGACGGCTGCACCCGCTTCCAGGCCTTCCGCCGGGTGATCTTCCCGCTGCTCGCCCCCGGGCTCGCCGCCGCGTCGATCTTCGCCCTGGTGAACGCGTGGAACGAGTACCTCTTCGCCTACATCCTGATCAACGACAACTCCAAGTACACGCTGAACGTCTGGCTGATGACGTTCACGACCGAGCGCGGAACGGACTACGGCGCCCTCATGGCGGCTTCGACCATGATCGCCCTCCCCGTCGTCGTGTTCTTCATGATCATCCAGAAGAAGATGGCCACAGGCCTCACTTCCGGCGCCGTGAAGGGATAGTGCGGGCCCATGACCACCCTCGTTTCCACCACGGACACCGTGACGCGCGACGCGCTCGCCGTGCTCCAGCCCGGGTTCACCGGCACCACCGCACCGGACTGGCTGCTGCGCCGCGTCGGTGAGGGCCTCGCCTCCGTAGGCCTGTTCGGCCGCAACATCACCTCGCCCGAACAGCTCACCGCCCTCACCGAGCGGCTGCGCTCCGAGCGGGACGACGTCCTCGTCGCCATCGACGAGGAGGGCGGCGACGTGACCCGACTGGAGGTCACGCACGGCTCGTCCTTCCCCGGCAACTTCGCCCTCGGCTCGGTGGACGACGTCCACCTCACCCGGGCCGTCGCCCAGGAGCTCGGCCGCCGGCTCGCCGAGTGCGGCGTCAACCTCAACTGGGCGCCGTCCGCCGACGTCAACTCCAACCCGGGCAACCCGGTCATCGGCGTGCGCTCCTTCGGCGCCGACACCCGCCTGGCCGCCCGGCACACCGCCGCGTACATCGAGGGGCTCCAGGCCGCCGGCGTCGCCGCCTGCACCAAGCACTTCCCCGGGCACGGCGACACCGCGGTCGACTCGCACCTGGCGATGCCCCGCATCGATGTGGACCTCGACACCCTGCACGCCCGTGAGCTGGTGCCCTTCCGGGCTGCCATCGCAGCGGGTTCCAAATCGGTGATGAGCGCGCATATCCTGCTTCCCGCACTCGACCCGGACCGCCCGGCGACCCTGAGTCCGCAGATCCTCACCGGTCTCTTGCGTCAGGAGCTTGGCTACGACGGCCTGATCGTCACCGACGCCGTGGAGATGGACGCCATCGCCGGTACGTACGGCATCGAGCGCGGGTCCGTCCTCGCCCTCGCGGCAGGCGCCGACGCCATCTGTGTGGGCGGCGGCCTGGCCGACGAGGAGACGGTGCTGCGGCTGCGCGACGCCCTCGTCGCGGCCGTGCGCAGCGGGGAACTGACCGAGGAGCGGCTCGCCGACGCGGCCGCCCGCGTACGAGCCCTGGCGTCCTGGACGCAGAGGGTTCGGGGGGACGCCCGGGAGTCGGGCGCGGCAGTGCAGGAGGGGACCGCGCCCGGCACCGGAGTCAGCCCCGACATCGGCCTGATCGCCGCCCGCCGCGCGGTCCGGGTGACCGGCTCCGGCGACCGGCTGGCCGAGGCGGCGTACGTCGCCTCGTTCAGCGCGGAGGCGAACATCGCGGTCGGCGACGAGACCCCGTGGGGCATCGCCGCCGAGCTGGACAGGATCCTGCCCGGCACCGGCACGGACACCTACACCGACGGGACCACCGCCCCGGCGGACGCGATCCTGGCGGCCGCGGGGGAGCGGCGCATCGTCGCCGTGGTCCGCGACGAGCACCGGCACGCGTGGATGGGCGAAGCGCTCGGCGTACTGCTGGCGGCCCGCCCGGACACGATCGTGGTCGAGATGGGCCTGCCCCAGTCGGACCCCCGGGGTGCGCTGTACATAGCCACCCACGGCGCGGCCCGGGTCTGCGGCCTGGCAGCGGCGGAAGCGATAACAGGCACAAAGACCTGACGCGACCGACCGGTCCGGGCCTTGCAGCTCAAGGCCCGGACCGGCCGATTCAAGCCCGTCCGGCGATTGAGGACAAGCCTCTCGCCGGACGGGCGGAAGCACACCGCACGGCAAAGGGCCGGGACACCGTAAAGGCGTCCCGGCCCTTTGCCGTCACGGGGCGAGGCCCGCGGCCTACAGCCCCTGCCACCCAGGCTTCGCCGCATACGTGGCGCGGAAGTAGTCCGCCAGCTTCAGCTTCGACGCCGCCGCCTCGTCCACCACCACCGTCGCGTGCGGATGCAGCTGGAGCGCCGAGGCCGGCACGATCGAGGCGACCGGCCCCTCCACGGTCTGGGCCACGGCCTCCGCCTTGCCCTCGCCGGTGGCCAGCAGGATCGGGTGACGGGCGTCCAGGATCGTCCCGATGCCCTGCGTGATCACGTGGTGCGGCACCTGCTCGATGTCGTCGTCGAAGAAGCGCGCGTTGTCGACCCGGGTCTGCTCGGTCAGCGTCTTGATCCGGGTACGGGAGGCGAGCGAGGAGCACGGCTCGTTGAAGCCGATGTGCCCGTCCGTGCCGATGCCCAGGAGCTGGAGGTCGACGCCGCCCGCCTCGGCCAGCGCCCGGTCGTACTCCTCGCAGGCCGCCTGGACGTCCTCGGCCGAGCCGTCGGGGCCCATGAAGGAGGCCTCGGAGAGCCCGAGCGGCTCGATGACCTCGCGCAGCACCACGGAGCGGTACGACTCCGGGTGGCCCGCGGGCAGCCCGACGTACTCGTCGAGCTGGCAGACCCGGGCGCGCGAGGCGTCGACCGCACCGGCGGCGACCTTCGCCGCCAGCGCGCGGTAGATGGGCAGCGGGGTCGAGCCGGTGGCCACGCCGAGCAGGGCGTCGGGCTTGCGGCTGAGCAGGGCGGCGATGGCCTCCGCGATCAGTTCGCCGCCTGCCGTGGCGTCCGGGACGATGACAACTTCCACGCTGTGCCTGCCGATCTGACTAGGGGAGGAGGTGGTATAGACCAATCAAACTCCAATTTAGCAGAATCGGGCACCCGTACGGCGAACAGTCCGCACATCGGCGGCCCGTCCTTCCCGCCCGCTGGCGGCCCATGGCATTGCCTGGTCGACTTGTCCGGTACGGCACGGCTCACGCGGACGTGGACGCGCCGCCCGTACGCCGACACCGCAGCCCGACAGCGCAGGGAGGCCCCCCACATGTCCGCCACCCCTCCGGCCGGCCGGAGCGGCCAGGGCGACGAGCCCGGCCGCATCATGTCCGGCGAGATGGCCGAGCAGCCCGCGATGCTGCGCCGGATCCTCGAACAGGGCGCACCCCGCATCCACGAGGTCGCCGCCGAGATCGCCGCCCGGAGGCCCCGGTTCGTGCTGCTCACCGCCCGCGGCACGTCGGACAACGCGGCGCTGTACGCGAAGTACCTGCTGGAGATCCGCCTCGGACTGCCCTGCGGCCTGGCTTCGATGTCCACCACGACGGCCTACGGCGCCCGGCCGGACCTGCGGGACGTCCTGGTGGTCACCGTCAGCCAGTCGGGCGGCTCGCCGGACCTGGTGGCCTCGACGCGGGCCGCCCGGGAGGCAGGGGCCGTCACCCTCGCCGTCACCAACAACCCGGACTCCGCGCTCGCGGCCGTGTCCGAGTACCACATCGACATCCTGGCGGGCCCGGAGAAGGCGCTCCCGGCCACCAAGACGTATACCGCCTCCCTGCTCTCCCTGTACCTCTTCGTGGAGGGCCTGGGCGGCAACGACGGCACGACGGCCGCCGCGAGCCTGCCCGACCTGGCGGGCGCGGTCCTGGGCCGCCGGGCCGAGGTCAAGGCGCTGGCCTCCCGCTACCGCTTCGCCGAACGCATGGTGATCACCTCGCGCGGCTACGGCTATCCGACGGCCAAGGAAGCGGCCCTGAAGCTCATGGAGACCAGCTACATCCCCGCCCTCTCGTACTCCGGCGCGGACCTGCTCCACGGCCCGCTGGCGATGGTCGACAACATCTCCCCGGTGATCGCCGTGGTCACCGACGGCCGGGGCGGCGAGGCCCTCCAGCCGGTGCTGGACCGGCTGCGCGGCCGCGGCGCGGATCTCTTCGTGGTCGGCCCCAAGGCCCAGGTGGAGGCGGCGTCGGCGGGCTTCTCGCTGCCCACGGCGGGCGTCCCGGAGGAGTTGCAGCCGATCCTGGAGATCCTGCCGCTGCAGATGCTGGCGTACGAGGTGACGATCGCCCGGGGCCAGGACCCCGACGCGCCCCGCGCCCTGGCCAAGGTCACCGAGACCCGCTGAACGCGGCCTGTCCGGTCCTGATCGAGCGCCCCGACAAAACCCGCGGGCCACGGCGCCGGGACGGGACCCTCAGCCCGCCCGGCACCGCAGCCCGGAGATACCCGGCCGGCGGTGTGCGGTGCCCCCGGCCACTGGAGGCACCGGCGCAGTCAGGGCAGAGAGCGCCGGGTGCCTCGGTCCACTCTCCTGTGCGGGGAGAGCGGAGGTCTTGATGAACATTGTGGACTAGACCAATTGCCCGTGTCCATCCGTGTGCACGACATTCTCCGGTGGGGCGCCGCGCCTGTCCATCGTTGTACCGCTGCACGGCTCGTCGGGCCGCGTGGTTCGAACGGCCCCGGTATCCACAGGTACGCTCCACACGTGCCCTCCATGAACGACCTCGTCCGCCAGCACACCGCTCTGAGCGACACCGACCTCGAGTGGCTCCATCTGCTGGTCTCGGAGTGGCAGCTGCTCTCCGACCTGTCCTTCGCCGACCTCGTGCTGTGGGTACCCACCCGCGACGGCACGCGGTACGTCTCCGTCGCCCAGATGCGCCCCAACACCGGGCCCACCTCCTACCAGGACGACATGGTCGGCCACCTGGTGCCGCGCGGCCGCCGCCCGCTGCTGGACGCGGCCCTGGACGAGGGCCGGATCGTGCGCGAGGGCGACCCGGAGTGGCGCGAGGAGGTGCCCGTACGGGTCGAGTCCATCCCCGTACGCCGTGACGGCCGGGTGCTCGGCGTCATCGCCCGCAACACCAACCTGCTCACCGTGCGCACCCCCTCCCGGCTGGAGCTCACCTACCTCCAGTCCGCCTCCGACCTGGCCCAGATGATCGCCGCCGGGTCCTTCCCCTTCCCGGGCCAGCAGGTCGACATGGACGCCTCCCCGCGCGTGGGCGACGGCCTGATCCGGCTCGACGCCGACGGGATCGTGCAGTACGCCAGCCCCAACGGCCTCTCCGCCTACCACCGCCTCGGCCTCGCCTCCGACCTGGTCGGCCACCACCTCGGCACCACCACCGCCGAACTCGCCCCGTCCCGGGGCCCGGTGGACGAGGCCCTGGTCAAGGTGGCCAGCGGGTACGCGCCCCGGGAGTTCGAGGTCGAGTGCGCGGGCGGGGTGATCCAGCTGCGGGCCATCCCGCTCAAGCCCAAGGGTGTCCGCATCGGCTCCCTGGTCCTGCTCCGGGACGTCACCGAACTGCGCCGCCGCGAACGCGAGTTGATCACCAAGGACGCGACCATCCGGGAGATCCACCACCGGGTGAAGAACAACCTCCAGACGGTGGCCGCCCTGTTGCGTCTCCAGTCCCGCCGGATGGACTCCGAGCAGGGCCGCGAGGCACTCAACGAGGCGGTCCGGCGCGTCGGTTCGATCGCCATCGTCCATGAGACGCTTTCCCAGAATCTGGACGAGCGGGTCGAGTTCGACGAGATCGCCGACCGGGTCATCGCGATGGTGTCGGAGATCTCCCCGGGCAAGGTGACCTGCCGGCGCACCGGACGCTTCGGCATCCTCGACGCCGAGGTCGCCACCCCGCTCTCCATGGTGCTGACCGAGGTGCTGCAGAACGCCCTGGAGCACGCCTTCGCCGTGGCCGACCACGGGACGGTGGAGGTCTCCGCCGTGCGCGGCGGATCGCCCACCGAGGGGCGGCTGCTGATCACCGTCACCGACGACGGGCGCGGGCTGCCCGAGGGGTTCGACCCGAAGCGGGCCGGCAACCTCGGGCTCCAGATCGTGCGGACCCTGGTGGAGGGGGAGTTGGGCGGCACGTTCGGCATGGTCCCGGCCCCCGAACGCGGAACCCAGGTGGTGCTGGACCTCCCGGTCAGCGGCGACAAGTAGGAAAACGGAAGCGCGTACAGCAGGCGGAGCACACACAGCAGAACGGGCCCGGACCGTGGTGACGGTCCGGGCCCGCTCCGTGATGCTCACGTTGCGATGCGCTTCGGGGTACTGCGCGCTGCGACTCGAAGGCGGGGCTGTGCGTACGCTCTGTACGCGCCGCCGGGCTGAGGCTTGGTGCGGTTCTCGCTCAGGCGCTTGCGTTGCGCGCCCGGTTGCGAGCGGCGCGGCGCTTCATCGCGCGGCGCTCGTCCTCGCTGAGTCCACCCCAGACGCCGGAGTCCTGGCCGGACTCGAGCGCCCACTGCAGGCACTGCTCCATGACGGGGCAGCGGCGGCAGACGGCCTTGGCTTCCTCGATCTGCAGCAGCGCAGGACCGGTGTTGCCGATGGGGAAGAACAGCTCGGGGTCTTCCTCACGACAAACGGCGTTGTGACGCCAGTCCATGGCTGCTACCTCTCCTTGGTATTACACGCTTGTTGCTTGTGAATGTGAACGCTTTCACGAATCCCCCCACAGGTGACGGGCCGACTCCCAGATGGACTGGGTGTGGTCTGTGTAGTGAGGAGGGGTTCTGGCTCTCAGTGGAGGCCGGTGTTGCGGGCCGTCCCGATCGCCATGTAGAGATTCGCAAACCTCGGCGGCGGATACAACCCCTTCTGGAAAGTTTTTTTTGATTCCTCGGTGTCGACTAGGTCACAGCCGCACTTCTTAGGGGTGGGGGCCAGTCCAAACGTTCGAGTTAAAGGACTTTGGGCCCTTCCACTCACACAATCACACGCAGTGCACGGCGTACGCCTGTGAACGTCACGCTCGTACGCAGTCCCAGGTGGTCACCGTCCATCTGGAAGGGCAGTGGAACCTTTGAATGCAAGGTGAAGTCCGTGAGGTCATGCCGTGAAACAGCATGCTTGCCGCGAGGCCCCTTCTCGGGGCTCGAAGTGAGTAGCTGGGTGCCGTACAGGGCCACCGCCGGGGTGGACAGACGCTTCAGTCCGAGGACGTCCAGCGCGGTGTCGAAGGAGGCCTTCGGCGAGGCGTACATCGGGCGATTGCCCAGGTAGGTCCAGGGGGCGGTGTTGCAGATTATGGAGAGCGCGAGGTCGGTCACCGGGTCCTGGCCGGGCACGTCGAGCGTGATCTGACCCTGTCTGCGATGGGCCTCGTTCAGGAACTGCCGCACCACCTGGCGTACGTACAGGGCGTGCGTCGAACGCTTCCCGTGCTCGCGTTTCTGTTCGACGCGGCCGATGACTCCGGCGTCGAATCCGAGACCGGCGCAGAAAGTGAACCAGCGTTCGGGGACCGACTCGTCCTCGGTTCCCGGGGTGCCGGCGGCCAGGCCCAGACCAACCGTGCGTTCGGTCCGGTTCTCCAGGGCGTCCAGGATCGCGCCGGTCGCCTCCACCGCGTCGTTCGGCAGCCCCAGAGCGCGCGCGAAGACATTGGTGGACCCGCCGGGGACCACGGCGAGCTTCGGGAGGCTGTCCACGTCCGGGCCCCGGTGCAGCAGCCCGTTCACGACCTCGTTCACCGTGCCGTCGCCGCCGAGGGCGACCACCAGATCGATGTCGTCGCTGTCCGCGGCCCGCCGCCCCAGGTCCCGTGCGTGCCCCCGGTACTCCGTGGTCACCGCCTCCAGCTTCATCTCGCTGGCCAGCGCGTGGATGAGCACGTCACGGGTGCGGGCACTGGTGGTGGTAGCAGCTGGGTTGACCACGAGGAGTGCGCGCATGACGGCCAGCCTACCTACCGGGCGGTTGGGTGCTGTAGTCCCGGTTCGCTGCGCTCCAGGCCCGTGACGGAGCGTGACGGGCCGCCCCTGGCCGCCGCCGAACGGGTGCGGCTCCCGCGCACCCCGGCTTCACTTCCGGGCCCCTGGGATGCCAACCTGAAAGGCGTGAGCACTCAGCAGACACCGTCCACGCCGTCGTCCTCCACCGCGGAGCGCCCGACCAGGATCACCGTCCTCGCCGGAGTCAACGCCCTCGAAGGCGTGGCCCTCGCCGTCGGCGGGGCCTACCTGCTGATCATGGGACTGCTCGGAAACCTGGAAAGCACGCAGCAGGCGGAGACGGTCGGGGTCACGCTGGTCGCGCTCGGCGCGATCCCGCTGATCGCCGCCCGCGGACTGCTGCTGCTGCGCAGCTGGAGCCGGGGGCCCGCGCTGATCACCCAGATCATGGCGCTGCCGGTGGCCTGGACGCTGCTGCGCTCGCAGGGTGCGCTGATCCCCACCGGGATCGTCCTGGCGGCGGTCGCCGTCACCGGCCTCGTGCTCGTCCTGAACCCGGCGACCACCCAGGACCTGGGCATCCGCCGGGGACCGAGGGCGACCCCCGAGGCCTGAGCCGGCCCACCCCGCCCTTCCCGGGCCCGCTCCTCGCCTATTCCTCGACGAGCAGCCGCTCGCGCAGCTGCGCCAGCGTGCGGGCCAGCAGCCGCGAGACGTGCATCTGCGAGATGCCGACCTCCTGGGCGATCTGCGACTGCGTCATGTTCCCGAAGAAGCGCAGCAGCAGGATGCGCTTCTCGCGCGGCGGCAGGTCCTCCAGGAGCGGCTTGAGCGACTCCCGGTACTCCACGCCCTCCAGCGCCTCGTCCTCCGAGCCCAGCGTGTCCGCGACCGCCGGCGACTCGTCGTCCGTGTCCGGCACGTCCAGCGAGAGCGTGCTGTACGCGTTGGCCGACTCCAGGCCCTCCAGCACCTCCTCCTCGGAGATGCCGAGCCGCTCGGCCAGCTCGTGCACGGTGGGCGAACGGCCGTGCTGCTGGGAGAGCTCCGCGGTGGCCGTGGTCAGCGAAAGACGCAGCTCCTGGAGACGGCGCGGCACCCGCACCGCCCAGCCCTTGTCCCGGAAGTGGCGCTTGATCTCACCGACCACCGTGGGCGTGGCATACGTCGAGAACTCCACCCCCCGGTCCGGGTCGAACCGGTCCACGGACTTGATCAGCCCGATCGTGGCGACCTGCGTCAGGTCGTCCAGCGGCTCCCCGCGATTGCGGAAGCGACGGGCCAGATGCTCCACCAGCGGCAGATGCATCCGCACCAGCCGGTTGCGCAGTTCGGCCTTCTCCGCCGAACCGTCGGGCAGCTCCCGCAGCTCGAAGAACAGGGCCCGGGCCCCGCTGCGGTCGTGTGGATCGTGGTGCCCGTGCTCGCTCATCTGGCCCGCCCGCTCTGCCTGCGACTGCTGCTCCACCGCGACGTCGAAGCCCTCGGGCCCGTCCGCTCCGTCCTCCGGATGCGGCCGGGCCTGTTGCTCCGGGATGCCTGCTGGGCGCACCACCCCGGATCGGATCGTCTCGTCCCGCACAGGACCGTCCCCGTTCCCGTCGCTCACGCCGGCCCGGGGCCCGCGCCGCGCTGTTTGTAGAGGCTGATGCTGACCGTACGGTCGTCCGCGACCGTGGAGTCGACCTTGCCGGCCAGCGCGGAGAGCACCGTCCAGGCGAAGGTGTCGCGCTCGGGCGCCCGGCCGTCCGTGGTGGGCGCCGACACCGTCACTTCGAGGGAGTCGTCGACGAGACGGAAGACGCAGCTGAGGACGGAGCCCGGCACGGCCTGCTGGAGCAGGATCGCGCAGGCCTCGTCGACCGCGATGCGAAGGTCCTCGATCTCGTCGAGAGTGAAGTCCAAACGCGCTGCGAGACCGGCCGTGGCCGTTCGCAGCACCGACAGGTAGGCACCCGCAGCGGGCAGCCGGACTTCCACGAAGTCCTGATTACCGGGCTCGCCTGCGATCTGGGACACCCTCACCTCCAAGGTGGCACAAACTCTTTCGAGGTTCCGGGAAGGGTGGCCCGGAGCCATGCGGTCCGTCGACGGTTCTTCGGCTCGGCGACGTTATCGGATCCATGATGCCGTGTCGTGCGGACCCCATACCCCGACCGTCACTCATGGTAAGCCCATGAGTACGCACAGTGGCTAGGGGTCTGCGGCGTCCAATTGCGAAGAACCAGCGCCGCATTGACGTACCCAGGCCTCAGACGATCGAACCGTCCTCGAAGCACCAGCGCCAGCTCTCGCCCGGCTCGAAGCTCCGCATCACGGGGTGGCCGGTCGCCCGGAAGTGTCCGGAGGCGTGCCGCAGCGGCGACGAATCGCAGCAGCCGACGTGCCCGCAGGTCAGGCAGAGCCGAAGCTGCACGGGGTGGGTGCCCGCCTCCAGACACTCGGGACACGTCTTCCCGAGCGGCACGGGCTCGGGGCGTGGCAGATCCGCTACATGCGCACACTCGATCATGATGGGCAGATTACGACGGATCCGAGGGACGGTGGGATGGACGCGCTGCCGCTGGTGGCCCTGGTCGCGGTCAGTGCGGCGGTGGCCGGCGCGGCCCGCCGCACACCGGTGCCGGCCCCGCTCGTCCTGGTCGCTGTGGGGCTCGTGGCCGGCTATCTGCCGGGGGTGCCGACGTACCACCTGGACGCGCACGTGGTCCTCCCGCTGCTGCTTCCGCCGTTGCTCTACACGGCGGCCGTGGACAGCTCCTACCTGGATCTGCGGGCCAACATCCGGCCGGTCGCGCTGCTCTCCGTGGGCTACACCCTCTTCGCGACCGTGGCGGTGGGCTGGCTCGCTCACCGGATCATCCCGGACCTGCCGCTGACCGCCGCACTGGTCCTGGGGGCGGTCGTCGCCCCGCCGGACGCCGTGACGGCCGCCGCCATCGCCCGCCGGGTCGGGCTGCCCGCCCGGGTCACCACGATCCTCCAGGGCGAGTCCCTCGTGAACGACGCCACGGCGATCACCGCCTTCCGGGTGGCGCTCGCCGCCGCCGTGGGGGAGGGCATGAGCTGGGGCGAGGGCATCGCCGAGTTCCTGCTCGCCGCGATCGGCGGGGTCGGCGTCGGACTGCTGCTGATGGCGCCGCTGCACTGGCTGCGCACCCATCTCAAGGAAGCGCTCCTCCAGAACACGCTGTCCCTCCTCATTCCTTTCGTGGCGTACGCGGCGGCCGAACGGGTGCACGCCTCCGGTGTCCTGGCCGTGGTCGTCGTCGCCCTCTACCTGGGTCACCGCTCCTGGCAGGTCGACTTCGCCACCCGGCTCCAGGAAGCGGCCGTCTGGAAGATGGTGGCGTTCATCCTGGAGTCCGCGGTTTTCGCCCTGATCGGCCTTCAGCTGCCCTTCGTCCTGAAAGGGCTCGGCCCGTTCGGCGTCACCGAGGCCATCGGTTACGCGGTCATCGTCTTTCTGGCCGTCGTCGTGGTCCGCTTCGTCTGGGTCTATCCGGCCACCTATCTGCCCCGGTGGCTCTCCCGCCGGGTCCGGGAGCGCGAGCCCGGGACCGACTGGACCGCGCCGCTGATCGTGGGCTGGGCGGGGATGCGCGGAGTGGTCTCGCTCGCCGTCGCGTTCTCCATCCCTTTGGTCACGCACGACGGGGAGCCGTTCCCGGCCCGCAGTCTGGTGCTGTTCCTGACCTTCACCACCGTCATCGGGACGCTGGTGATCCAGGGCCTCACGCTGCCCGTGCTCGTCCGCGTACTGAAGCTCCCCGGTCCCGACGCGCAGACCGTCACGCTCATCGAGGCGCAGGCCCAGAGCGAGGCGTCCGAGGCGGCGGAAGCCCGGCTGCGCGAACTGCTCGACGATCCGCACAACAGCCTGCCGCCTCCGCTGGCCGACCGGCTGCGCAGCGTGCTGGAGCGCCGCCGCAACGCCGTGTGGGAGCGCCTCGGGGCCGCCGACCCGGTCACCGGGGAATCGGCGGACGACACCTACCGGCGGCTGTCGCGGGAGATGATCGAGGCCGAGCGCGCGGTCTTCGTCCGGCTCCGGGACGAGCGGCGGATCGACGACGAGATGATGCGCACGCTGCTGCGCCGACTGGACCTGGAGGAGGCGGCGGTCTATCGGGAGACGGACGAGTCCTGAAGCGGCGGCGGGTCCGGGGCGCCGGTGATCACGGCGCCCACCCGGGTGCCCGGCGCGAACGCCCCCTCCTCGGCCAGCGCGGTCAGCGCGAACAGCAGCTTGGCGACGTAGACCCGCTCCACGGGTAGCCCGTGCCGGTCCTCGAAGCCGTCGGCGAAGGCCGCCAGCTCCGGTGTCGTACGGGCGTAGCCGCCGAAGGTGAAGCGCTCCTCCAGCGACCAGCTCCCGGCGGGACCGCCGAACGCCTCGCGCTGAAGCCGCTCCACCTCCTTCGCCAGGAAGCCACCGCCGACCACCGCGACGCCCAGGGCCCGCTGTCCGGTGGCCAGCCCGGCGGCGAGCCCGGCCAGGGTGCCGCCGGTCCCGCACGCCACGGCCGCCACATCCACCTCTCCGGTCAACTCGCGCCCCAGCGCCGTACAGCCCTGTGCGGCGGGCGCGTTGCTGCCGCCCTCCGGGATGACCTCCACGTCCCCGAACAGGCTCAGCAGCCCCTCCAGGACCTCGGGGGAGGCCTTCGCCCGGTACGTCGGACGGTCCACGAAGTGCAGGCGCATGCCGTCGGCCGCGCACCGGGCGAGCGAGGGGTTCAGCGGCCGGCGCGCCAGCTCGTCGCCGCGGACGACGCCGATGGTGGGAAACCCGAGCAGCCGCCCGGCCGCGGCGGTGGCCCGCAGGTGGTTGGAGTACGCGCCGCCGAAGGTGAGGACGGTGCGCCCGGCGGCGGCCTCCAGGTTGAGGGCGAGTTTGCGCCACTTGTTGCCCGGCAGATCCGGGTGGATCAGGTCGTCCCGCTTGAGGAGCAGCCGCACCCCGTGGCGCGCGAAGCGCTCGTCGTGGACCTCCCGCAGCGGGGAGGGCACCCGGGGCCGCAGGAGGGCGTCGAGGCGGGGCGGGCTGGGGGGCGGGTTGTTCACCCGCCCATTGTCGCCCTCGCGCCCGACGGCCTCCTCCAGTCCCTCCAGCTCCCGGGTGAGCCCCCCGCCCCGGCCGCGACGGTGCAACGTGCCCCACCCGAAGGCGGATTAGTCACACTCTTTTGTGTAATGGCGGCACGGTCCTCCTGCTGAAAGGCTTTTGCTCGCAGGTCAGCCCATGATCGAGAGGACGTCAGATGTCCGTTGGTGAAGAGGTTCGCGACACGCAGGCGCCGCCGCAGCAGAGTCTGGGGACGGCAGCTGCGCGGAACCTCGCGACGACCACCAAATCCGCGCCGCAGATGCAGGAGATCACCTCGCGGTGGCTGCTGAAGATGCTGCCGTGGGTGCAGGTACAGGGCGGTACGTACCGGGTGAACCGTCGGCTCAGCTATTCGGTCGGTGACGGCCGGGTGACCTTCGTCCAGACCGGGGACCGGGTGACCGTGATCCCCGCGGAGCTGGGGGAGCTGCCCGCCCTGCGGGACTTCGGTGACGAGGAGGTGCTCGCCGAGCTCGCCCGCAGGTGCGAACAGCGGGACGTGGCCGCGGGGGAGGTGCTCGCAGCCTCGGGGGACGCGGCGGACCGGGTCTATCTGCTGGCGCACGGCAAGGTCGAGAAGATCGGCTCCGGCCTCTACGGGGACGAGACGGAGCTCGGGGTCCTCGCCGACGGCGCGTACTTCGGCGACCAGAGCCTGATCGACGGCAGCGCCGTCTGGGAGTACACCGCCCGCGCGGTCACCCCGTGCACGCTCCTCACCCTGAGCCGGGCCGATGTGTACAACCTCGCGGAGCGCGCCGAATCGCTGCGCGGCCACCTCGCCGGTCTGCTCTCCATCCCGCATCAGCGGACCAACCACTACGGCGAGGCGGCGATCGACCTCTCCGCCGGCCATGTGGGGGAGGCCGTCGTCCCGCACACCTTCGTCGACTACGACGCCGCGCCCCGCGAGTACGAACTGAGCGTCGCCCAGACCGTGCTGAAGGTCCACAGCAGGGTCGCCGACCTCTACAACCAGCCGATGAACCAGACCGAGCAGCAGTTGCGGCTCACGGTCGAGGCGCTGCGCGAGCGCCAGGAGCACGAGCTGATCAACAACAGGGAGTTCGGACTGCTCAACAACTGCGACTACGGGCAGCGGATCCAGCCGCACGACGGGGTGCCCGGCCCGGACGACATGGACGAGCTGCTCTCGCGCCGCCGCGGATCGAAGCTCTTCCTGGCCCACCCGAAGGCCATCGCCGCCTTCGGCCGCGAGTGCAACCGGCGCGGACTCGTCCCGGAGAGCGTCGACATCGGCGGTCACCACGTGCCCGCCTGGCGCGGGGTGCCGATCTTCCCGTCCAACAAGATCCCCGTCACCGACGCCCGCACCACTTCCATCATCTGCATGAGGACCGGCGAGGCCGAGCAGGGCGTCATCGGCCTCCAGCAGACCGGCATCCCCGACGAGATCGAGCCGAGCCTCTCGGTCCGCTTCATGGGGATCGACGAGCAGGCGATCATCTCCTACCTCGTGACGGCGTACTACTCCGCCGCCATCCTGGTACCGGACGCCCTCGGAGTGCTGGAGAACGTCGAGGTCAGCCGCTGGCGCTGATCCCGAGTCACCCCGGGGGTCCGGGCGGCCGAGGCCGCCCGGACCCCCGGGCCCGCACCCATCGCCTCGCCCCAGGGAGTGACCGTGACCATGACCAGTACGGACGCAGCGACGGAAGGGCACGAGGCCGCGGCGCTCCTGGAGCGCACCCGCGCCGTCGTCGACCCGCATCTGCGATCGGCCGTGGAGTCGCTGCCCGGCGGCATACGCCGGATCGCGATGTACCACTTCGGCTGGCAGAACGCCGACGGGACCCCGGCCGCCGGTCAGGCCGGCAAGGCCATCAGGCCGGCCCTCGTGCTGGCCGCCGCCCGCGCGCTGGGCGGTGATCAGGAACGCGCGGTCCGGGCCGCCGTCGCCGTCGAACTCGCCCACAACTTCACCCTGCTCCACGACGACGTCATCGACGAGGACACCACCCGCAGGCACCGGCCAACCGCCTGGGCGGTCTTCGGTGTTCCGGACGCCATCATCACCGGCGACGCCATGCTCGCCCTCGCCCAGCGCCTGCTGGCCGAGGACGCGCACCCGGCCGCGGCACGCGCCGCCGCCCGCCTCTCCTCCTGCGTCATCGAGCTGTGCGCGGGCCAGCAGGCGGACTGCGCCTTCGAGGAGCGCGGCCCCGACGAGGTCACCCTCGACGAGTGCCTCGCGATGGCGACCGCCAAGACCGGCGCCCTGCTCGGCTGCGCCTGCGCGCTCGGAGCCCTCTACGCCGGGGCGGAGGACCGGGCGGTCCGCGCGATGGACGGGTTCGGGCGGGAGGCGGGGCTCTCGTTCCAGCTCATCGACGACCTGATCGGCATCTGGGGCGATCCGGACCGCACCGGCAAGCCCGTCGGGGCCGACCTGGCCGCCCACAAGAAGTCCCTGCCCGTGGTCGCCGCCCTCACCTCGGGCACCCCCGCCGCCGCCGAGCTCGCCGCGCTCTACCGGGGGCCCATGAACACCGCCGCCGAGGTGGGCAGGGCGGCCGACGCGGTGGACCGGGCCGGCGGCCGGGACTGGGCCCAGGTCTGCGCGGCCGACCGGATGGCCCGCGCGGTCCACCATCTCTCCCGGGCGGTTCCCGACCCGAGTGTGGCGGGGGATCTGCTGGCGCTGGCCGAATTCGTCACCCGCCGGACCAGCTGACCCACCTCGCGTGACCGGCGAGGCCACCTCAACTCTAGTATTCCGGAGGTCGGTTGAAGAAACACGGCGGAGAGGTGGCGGCCGGTCATGGGCATACGGATCCAGCAGGCGGAGCAGCGCGACCGGGAGCTGGTCGTCTCGGTCATGGAGGAGGCCTTCCACCATGACCCGGTCAGCGGCTGGGTGTTCCCCGACGAGGCGCACCGGCGCACGGTGCACGGCAGGTTCCTCGGCGTCTTCGTCGACGTAGCCCTCGCCGAGGGCCGTATCGACATCGCCGAGGACGGGGCCGCGGTGGCCCTGTGGCTGGCGGTGCCCGCCGGGGCCCCCGAGGAGGAGGACCCCACGCCCGCCCTGATGCGGCGGACCGCCGACCCCGACAACGAGCGCTGCGAACTGGTGGGCAGGCTTACCGGGGCCGTTCACCCGCACGACCGTGCACACGCCTACCTGCTGATGATCGGCGTCCGTCCCGACCGCCAGGGAGAAGGCATCGGGGCGGAGCTCATCGGAGCGGAGCTGGAGCGCTGCGACCGGGAGGGGCTGCCGGCCTATCTGGAGGCGAGCAGCGCCCGGAGCCTGGCGCTGTACGAGCGGCTCGGATTCCGCTTCCTCGGCCGCGCGGTCGACCTGCCGGACGGCCCGCCGATGTTCCCCATGTGGCGGGAACCCCAAGCCGGTTGATCGCCTGTGGAGGGCGGTACGGAAACCGCCCGGGGCAGGGGCTACAGTCCCTGCTCATGACAGATGAGTCGTGGTCCGGCTGGTACCGGGACACCAAGGGTTCCGACGCCGTCGTTCTCACCGCGGACGGACAGCGATTCCGGTTCCGGATCCGGGGGATCGACTTCGTGGGCGTGAGCTTCGACGGCGGGAGTTTCGACGGGCTGCGGCCCGTCGCAGGCGGCCCGTCGGAGGCCTCGGCGAGCGGGATGTTCGCTCTCGCGGACGGCGCGCTCACCGACTGCGTACTGGAGTGGGATCTGCCGCTGCCCGTCCTCGTCGCGGGCACGCCCCGCCCCGCGACGCTCAGCTGCCTGCTCTCCCTGCGCCGGGATGACCCGGATCTGCACCTCACCCTCCACCTGGACGGGGCGTTGTACCAATCGGCCCGCGCGGAGCGCGACTTCGCCGTGGCGCTGGCCGCCGTCCAGCGTGCCCTTCCGGACGACGTCAGGCTCCAGACCTGTATCGCCGGGCCCGGGGCTGCCTAGCCCGGAGTCGTCCGACCGTCACCGATCATCCGCTCGCGCCCGCCCCGTACCGCATCGCCGGTACGGGGCGGACGTGCGTCACCCCGTTGCCCCCGCTGCATTGTTCTACTAGCATGCGAACAACGGAGGTTTTCCATGACAAGCAAGAACCTTGGCCGCGCAACTCTCGCCGCCCTTCCCTTTGTGCTCGCTCTCCTCGTCGACCTCACTCTCCACGCCGCCGTCGCGGACCGCCTGCCCGACCGGCTGGCCGTCCACTTCGACGCCGGCGGATCCGCCGACAGGCACATGAGCTACACCGCCTACCTGCTCTACACGGTCCCGTCGCTGCTCGTGCTCGGCGCGCTGTGGGCCCTCATCGCGGTCAAGGGCAGGCTCCACGGCCGCGCCCACCGGTGGTTCACCGGCGGAGGCTTCGCCGCAGCCGCGTTCCTCGGCTACCTGCTGATCGCCGTCCTGTTCGTCAACGTGGACGTGCCCGAAGGCGGTTCGGTCGACGGGTTCCCGCTCTGGCACGTCGCGGTGGCTCTCGCGGCGGCCGCCGTCGCCGGAGCCCTCGGGCTGCTGCTGTCCCGGCTGGTCCCCCTGCCCGAGGACCCTCGCGACCGGGACCCGGAGGCCCGGGAAAGGATCGTGCTCGCCGACGGCGAGGTGGCCGCCTGGGGACGCGGCATCGGCGCCTGGTGGGCCCCCGTCGCGGTGCTGGTGCTGCTGGCGGCCGGGGTCATCGTCGGCCTGGAGCAGAGCTGGTTCATCGGGGCGCCGCTGATGGTGCTCGCCCTGGTGATCGGCACCTTCTGCCGCCCCCACGTCACCGTGGACCGGCGAGGCCTCACCGTCTCCGGCCTGCTCCCCCGGCCCCGGGTGCGGGTGCCGCTGGAGCGGATGGAAGTCGCGGACAGCCGGCGCGTCAATGCGCTGGCGGAGTACGGCGGATGGGGCTATCGCATCCGCCCCGAGCGCAGCGGTGTCATCACCCGCTCGGGCGAGGCCATCGTCGTCAGCCTGACGAGCGGTCGCGAGTTCGCCGTCACCGTCGGGGACTCGGCCACCGGGGCGGCCCTGCTCAACACGCTGCTCGACCGGCAGCGGGCGGGGCGCTGACCATGCTATTCCGGGTCGATCCGACCTCCACCGTTCCGCTCGGGGACCAGATCGCCGCCTCGGTCCGGCGCGCGGTCGCCGAGGGCGCGGTGGCACCGGGCGAGCGGCTGCCCGCCGCCCGGGTGCTCGCCGAATCCCTCGGCGTGAACGTCCACACCGTGCTGCGCGGCTACCAACGGCTGCGTGAGGAAGGGCTCATCGAGCTGCGCCGGGGCCGGGGCGCGGCGATCACCGCGGGAGCCTCGCCGCAGCGGGCCCGGCTGCTGGAGCGGGTCCGTGAAGCGGTCGCGGACGCCCGGGACCTGGGCATGACCGAGGATGAACTGCTCGCCCTCGTCCGGAGCGAACTCGACGCCTGACAGGGGGAGGCGTCGGGGATCGCGAAGAGGGCCGTTCCGCACGCGGAACGGTCCTCTGTCGTGTGGGGGGTGCCGGCCGGCCCCGGGACACGGGACCGGCCGGACGAGCGCGACGACGTCAGGTACGCGACGACGTCAGGAACGTGAGGGCGTCAGGAAGCGGAGCGGGCGAGTGCGGCCAGGCCGTTCTGCCACAGCTGGTTCACCCGGGCCCGCTCGTTGGCGTCCGGCTGGGAGTTGGTGCAGGACGGGCCGGGGCCGCCGCCGGACATCAACTCGCTGCACGGACCGGAGTAGTTGTCCGGCAGGCCGAGCACGTGCCCGGTCTCGTGCGTGGTGACGCGGGTCGAGTCGTACTGCTGGTTCTGGGCGTAGTCCAGGAAGATGTACCCGCTGCCGTGCCCGTCGGTGCTCGCGTAGGAGCCGCGCGGGTCGTTGCCCTCGCGGTACGTGAAGTCCGCGCCGGAGCCTTCCTGGAGCTGGACGTTGGAGACCGAGCTGTTCCAGATCCGCGTGCTGTTGGCTATCTGGCTGCGGAAGGACGGGGCGCTGGAGGCGTCGTAGGTGACCGTGACGGCCTTGATGCCCGGGTTGGCGGCGCGCTTCTCGGCGACGGACTTCATGACCGCTTCGAGGAAGGCGCGGTTCGCGGCGGCGTTCTCGCCCGAGCCGTTGTACGCGGCGATGGTGGTGGAGGCGGAGGGGGCGGCAGGGGCCGGAGCGGCGGCGACGACGGGTGCGGTGCCCAGCGCGGCGACGAGGCCGAGCCCGGCGGCGGCGGTGGCGACGGCGGTCCTGAGGTGTCTCATGGGGGGATTTCTCCTACCTGTCCGATCGAACCCGCGCCGTGGGGGTGTCCGCTGGGCGGACAAGGCGTGGGGCGGTACGGGGAAGAGTGTGGTGCAGCACACAGTCGCCGGGGATGATGCCGAACGGTGATAGCGCCGCCCTATCGCCGCTCCGCCCCGCTCTTTGCGCACGTCAGCCGCTCGCTGTCATGCCATGGGCACGCCATGTGCACGGCATCGTCACAGGGCACTGAGCCCAACACCCCCTGAATTGCCGCTGTTTGGTGGGGTTGCGACGTCTGGTGCGCGGCGGGCGGCGGTCATAGTCTCCGCTGCATGGAGCTGGAGGTGAGGCACCTCAGGGCGCTGTGCGCCATCGCCGACGCGGGCAGCCTGCATCAGGCCGCCCGGCGCCTCGGCGTGAGCCAGCCCTCCCTGACCACCCAGCTCCGGCGGATCGAGAACGTACTCGGGGCCGAACTGTTCCGCCGCGAACGGACCGGTTGCCGGCCGACCTCCCTGGGGCAGGCCGTCCTGAGCCGGGCCCGGCCCCTCCTCGACGGCATGAGCGCCCTGGTCGCCGAGGCGCTGGCGGAGGCCGAGGCGGCCCGGCCCCGCGGATCCCGGCTGCGCATCGGCTCCACGGCGAGCCGGGTCATCGGCGGCTGGCTGCGCCGGCTGCGGGTCGCCCTGCCCGGCACCGACATCTCCCTGCGCGTCGACGTCTCCGCCCACGCGCTCATGCGCTCGGTCGAGGCGGGCCGCCTGGACGTCGCCTTCGTGCACGAGGTGGAGGGCTGCCCGCTCGCCGTGCCGGAAGGCCTGGAGCAGCGCGTACTCGTGGACCGGGAACCGCAGTTCATCTCGCTCTCCCGCGATCACCCGGCCGCCCGCCGCCGGGTGGTGGAGCTCGGGGACCTCGCGGGCGACCCGTGGATGGTCGACCCGACGGTGGACGGCGAGTGGGACGGGGTGCGCCGGGTTCTCGGCGCCGCCGGACTGAACCCGCCGGTCCTGCACGGCGACTACCTCACCGCCGCCTCCCTCGTCGTGCTCGGCGAGGCAGTCGCCCCCTGCCAGCCGACGTCGGGCCCGCGCGACGACATGGTGATCCGCCCGCTGCTGGGCGACCCGCTCGCGGTACGCCTCCTCCTGGTGTCCCGGCCCGGGACCGACATCGAGGTGGTGTACGCGCAGTTGGAGGACGCCTACCGGGACGCGGCGCGACGGGCGAGCGGCTACCACGAATGGCTGTTGCGCCACCGCTCCCCGCTGGCCTGCGCGCCCTGATCCTTCACTGCTCCGCCCGTGCCGGGAAGTTCCCCGTTCTGCTGACAGCATGGCCGTGTTCCCCCACCGCCTTCCGGTGGGCAGAGTCGCCTCATGAGGCTTCTGATGCTGGGCGGTACGGAGTTCGTCGGACGGGCCGTCACCGACGCGGCGCTGGAGCGGGGCTGGGATGTCACGGTGTTCCACCGCGGCCGCCACGCGCCCCCGCCCGGTGCGAGCGCGCTGACCGGGGACCGGACCGCGGGCGCGCGAGGGCTCGCGGCGCTGGCGGGGAGCGGACAGGAGTGGGACCTGGTCGTCGACACCTGGAGCGGCGCCCCCGTCGCCGTCCGGGACGCCGCCCGCCTGCTGTCCGGCCGCGCCGGGCACTACACCTACGTCTCCAGCCGCTCGGTGTACGCCTACCCGGCCGCAGCCGGACTCGACGAGGACGGACCCCTGGTGGCCGGCGCCTCACCCGATGACGGCGGGGACGTGCCGTACGACCGGGCCAAGCGCGGCGGTGAGCTGGCCGCCCTCGACGCCTTCGGGGACCGGGCGCTGCTGGCGAGGGCCGGGCTGATCATCGGCCCCGGGGAGAACATCGGCCGGCTTCCCTGGTGGCTGTCGCGGACAGCCCGGGGCGGACCGGTGATCGCCCCCGGCCGGCCCGGAGCGGAGCTCCAGTACATCGACGCCCGGGACCTGGCGGAGTGGATCCTGGGCGCGGCGGCGGGCGGGGCGCACGGCGCGTACAACACCGTCAGCCGCCCCGGCCACACGACCATGGGCGAGCTGCTGGAAGCCTGCGTGCGGGTCACCGGGGCCGACGCCGAGCTGCGCTGGACCGATGCGGAGGTCCTGCTGGCCGCCGGAGCCGAGCCCTGGAGCGGCCTGCCGATCTGGCTCCCGCCGGGCGAGCTGTACGACACGCTGCACCGGGGCGACCACGCCAAGGCGTATGCCGCGGGGCTGCGCTGCCGTCCGGTCGGAGAGACCGTCGCGGACACCTGGGCCTGGCTGTGTGCGCTGGGCGGTACGGCGCCCCAGCGCCCCGACCGCCCGGCCGTCGGCCTCGACCCCGAGCTGGAGGCGAGGCTGCTGGCATTCTGACCTGCCGCCGACCCCCTGACGCGCCACCGCCGTGCGCGTGTCGCGGTGAAGAACCCTCCTATAGGACTACAGCAGCGGACAAGAGCGGCGTGTCATACAAAATGACTAAGTGATGACCATGCATATTGCGCGGCATGGAACAGAAGGCGCGCAGGCGCGGCAACGCAGTCCGGGCAGCAGTGACAGTGGCCACAGCCGCGGCGATGGTGGGCGTGCTGGCCCCGGCCGCGGGCGCCGATCCGCTCCCGGGTGGACTGGGACCCTGTCTCGGCAGCTCCTGCCCGCCCAGCTGGAACGACCCCAACAACGGCCCGGTAGTCGGCTTCGACAGCAACATCAACGTCTTCGTCGGCGGGGACTTCCTGGTCCGGGAGGCGGCGGCCGAGGCTGAGGGCAAGGTCGTCACCCTCGGCCGGTTCGACATGGACAAGCGGGAGGGGGTCTCGCAGATCTACAACGTCGGCGTTGCGGGGGTCGGTTCGCGAGTACCGCCGCCGGACGGCTCCGACTATCTGACGACGGGCGGGGACGTCACCATCGCCGACGGTCAGCGCCTCCTCGCCGAGGAGGGCGAACACTCCGGCCGCGTCGCGTACGCGGGGGACCTCACGGGCACGGTGAACCCCACCACCGCCCCGCGCTTCGACGCGGAGGCGGCCGCCCCGTACACCCAGCTGCGCCCGCAGCTCACCGACGCCAGCCGCTGTTACGCGTACGACGGCGATGAGCACCGGGAGGCGACGGGCACCTGGCAGCAGGTCGGCGACATCATGACGTTCACCGGCGACGGCACCTCCGCGATCCAGATCTTCGACGTGGACGCGGACCTGGAGTCGGAGACCGGTGGCAACACGGGGTTCGTGTTCAACGGTGTCCCCGAGGGGGCGACCGTTCTGGTCAACGTGTACGGCGGCACGCGCAGCGTCGCCACGTTCATGGGCTCGTTCCCCAACGAGGGCCTCCGCGAGAACCTCCTGTGGAACTTCCCGGACGCCACCGCTCTGTCGCTGACCGGCCCGGCCCAGTTCGAGGGCAGCATCCTGGTCGGACAGCCGACGAGCGCCACGGTGCTCAGCATGAGCGGCACCAACGGCCGCTTCTACACGGCTGGTTCGCTCACCCACACCTCGCCGGGCCAGTCCGGCGGCCAGGAGATCCACGCGTACCCCTTCGACGGCGACCTGCCGTCGTGCACTCCCGACCCGACGCCGACTCCGACGGACCCGACGCCGACTCCGACGGACCCGACGCCGACTCCGACGGATCCCACGCCGACTCCCACCGATCCCACTCCGACTCCCACCGATCCCACTCCGACCCCCACCGATCCCACTCCGACCCCCACGGGTCCCACCGCGACCCCCACGGACCCGACCCCCACCCCCACCGGCCCCACCGCGACCCCCACGGACCCGACCCCGGCCCCCACCGAGCCCACCCCGGTCCCGACGGATCCGACGCCCACCCCCACCGGCCACTCCCCGCACCCCACGCACTCGCCGAGCCACCCGGGTGAGCTGCCCGACACCGGCTCCCGGGGCGGCGAATGGATCATCGGGTCCATCGCGGCAGCGCTGGTGGCCGCCGGCGGTACGGTGCTGGTGGCAACGCGCAGGGCTCGTCGCCGCACCTTCTAGCAGGCACGGAGCAGGGCCCGCTAGCGTGGTTCGATGACGAAACCGCTGAGCGAACCGCTGCTGCACCTCGCCGAAGGACCACGGTGGGATGCGGCCCGCGGGACAGGGACGTACGAGAGTCCACCCGCGGCCGCACCCTCCAGGAGGAGGGCTTCATCCACCTCTCGCTGCCCCACCAACTCCCCGGTGTGGCCCGGATGCTGTACGGGGACGGCGGCCGGGGCCTCGTGGTCCTGGTCGTCGACCCCGCCCGCCTCGCCGCCCCCGTCCGGTACGAGGCGATGAAGCCCGGCGGCGAGGAGTTCCCGCACCTGTACGGACCGCTCCCCGTGAGCGCGGTCGTCGAGGTGCGGCCCCTTGAGGACTGGTACAACGACCGACGAGAGGAAGACGAACCCCAGTGATCGGCCCCCTCACAGCGGTGACCGGAGCGACCGGAGCGGTCGGCGGCCGGGTCGCCCGACGGCTGGCCCGTACCGGCGTCCCCCTACGGCTCCTCGGCCGCGACCCCGCCCGGCTGCCCGACGTGCCCGGCGCCGAGCACGCGCCCGCCGCCCCCTACGGCGACGGAGAGGCCATGCGCCGGGCCCTCGACGGAGCCCACACCCTTTTCCTGGTCTCCGCCCACGAAAGCCCCCACCGGGTCCGCGAGCACACCACCGCGATCGACGCCGCCGTGGCGGTGGGGGTGGAGCGGATCGTGTACGTGTCCTTCCAAGGGGCCGCGCCCGACGCCACGTTCACCTTCGCCCGCGACCACTGGGGCACCGAGGCCCACATCCGCACCGCCGAGGTGCGCCACACCTTCCTGCGGGACAACTGGTATCTGGCGGGCCTGCCCGCCATGACCGGGACCGACGGCGTGCTGCGCGGACCCGGGGGCGACGGGCGGGTGGCGGCCGTCGCCCACGAGGACATCGCCGACGCGGCGGCGGCCGTGCTGCTGGACGAGGGCACGGACCACGACGACCGGGTCTACGACCTCACCGGACCCGAGGCGTTCACCCTCGCCGAGGCGGCCGACGAACTGAGCCGGGCCACCGGGCGCCCCGTCGTCTACGTCCCCGAGACCCGCGAGGAGGCCTACGCCTCGCGGGCCGGCTACGGGGCCGAGGACTGGGAGGTGGCCGGCTGGGTCACCTCGTACGAGGCCATCGCGGCGGGCGAGTTGGCCGCCGTTTCCGACGCGGTACCCACCCTCACCGGACGCCCGGCGCAGAGCTTCGCCCAGTTCCTGGTGGAGAACCCGGACAGCTATCGCCACCTGCTCCCCGGCGGCTGACCGGCAGGCCGACCCGGCTCACCGCCACGGGATGTGACGCCAGGGACTGCCCTCGCTCTGGGCCAGCAGACGGTGGGCGAGGACGTTCTGCTCGTAGAACGGGCCGTACTCCTCGTCGTCGAAGCGCAGCACCCGGCCCAGCGCGTACCCTGCCGAGAATTCCTCCCAGGAGCGGTGGGCCGACTTGCTCAGCGCTCCGGCGTACACGATCGCGGCCTCCGCGTCGGCGGGGCTGCAGTAGCGCGCCGACAGCCCCCAGCGCGCCAGGTTCACCGCCCGCCCGTAGTCGTACGCCACCGTCGTGCGCACCCGGCCGTCCGGCGGCAGCAGCCCGTCCGCGCGGAACCGGGCCTCGTAGCGCATGATCCGGCGTACGAGCTCCTCGATGCCCTTCACCGTGCCCGCGTCGGCCCCGAGGTCCTGGGCGTGACCGGCCGCCGTCTCCCGCCACAGATCGGCCGAGGGCAGCTGGCCGAGACCCGCCGCCAACTGCTCGCGGGCGCGCAGCGCGAAGTCCGGTTCCGGCGGGCTGTTGCGGGCGTCGAGCAGGACGTCCAGCTGCTTGCGCCACTCCTCGTGGCCGGTGATGCCCCAGGACCGGCGGAGCTGATCGCGCTCGGTGGTGTAGTCGTGGTAGACCGTCCCGATCTCGTTCCAGGGGACCGCGTTCCCGATCGCCAGGTGCGCGCCGCAGGCCAGCCCGTACGCCAACGGCCCGTGCAGCACGCCGTGGCGCAGCGCGAGCAGCCGGTTCTCCGGGAGGCGGTCGTTCTCCGCGTACGCGCGCTGCCACAGCGCCAGATGGATCGGGGCCGTCGGCAGCAGCAACTGCCCGGGCGTGCCCACGTTCACCCCGAGGAACACCTGGGGGTCGGACCAGCCGAACTCGGCGGCCCAGCGCAGCGAGACCCCGTGGAAGACCCAGTCCGGATGCCAGGCGGGCAGCATGCCCCGGGTGAGCACGGGCCGGCAGACGAAGCCCGACGGGTCGTGGTGCGCGCGCCAGGTGACGGTGTCCGGCTTCGCGTCCGCCTCGGCGCGCGGGGCCGGGATGTACAGCTCGGCCCCGGCCAGGGCCGCCAGCTGGGCCCGTGCGTCGCCGCGCAGCGTCGCCTCGTGGAGGAGCTGCTCGGTCTCGGACGGCGGGATCCAGGGCGCCGGCGCCCAGGGTGCGGCGGCGGGCGCGCCGGGGAGGTTCGGGTTCATGACCAGGGGAGGTTCCGGTAGGGGCTGGTGGGGTCCTGGGTGAGGATGCGGTGCTCGGCGAGCGACTGCCGGTAGGTGGCCTCCGCCGCCTCCGGGCCGTCGTCCTCGGCCCGGTGGGCGATGCGGGCCATGAGGTAGCCGAGGGAGAAGTCCGTCCACGAGGAGTAGGCCCCGCGGGCGAGTTCGCCGACCCGCAGGACGTCCTGCTCGGCCTCGTACGGATCGATGTACCGCGCGCCCAGTGCCAGCCGTACGACGTTGACCGCCCGGCCGAGGTCGAAGGCGGCCAGGGTGTCGACGCGACCGTCCGGGGCGAGCGCGCCGTCGGCCCGGAGCCGTTCCTCGTACCGGGCGATGTGGTGCAGCGACCGTTCGGCCAGAGCCCGGTCGTCGGCGTCGCGTGCGCTGAACGTACGGGCCAGCGCCTCGGACCACTCCTCGTGCGCCGGTGTATGCCCCAGCCTGGCGGCCAGGGTCTGCCGGGTGCGCAGGACGGCTTCCTGGACCCGCCCGACCAGCTGGTTCTTCATCAGTGACGCGAGGCGGTCGCGGTACTCGGCGCGGTGCGGGATGCCCCATGGGCTGCGCAGCCGGGCGCGGTCGGTCGCGTAGTCCTCGTAGGCGGCGCCGAGCCGGTTCCAGACCAGAGCGTTGGTGACGGCCAGATGGGCGCCGAGCGCCAGCCCGTGGGCGAGCGGCCCGTGCAGCGGCCCGCCGCTGTCGGTGAGCAGGCGCCCGTGCTCGCGGCCCCCGGACCGCTCCTCGGCCCTCAGCCAGGCCTTCAGGCGCCCCGGCCGGGCGTCGACCATCGCCGCGTACGGAGTGCCGTGGTTCACCGCGAGCCGGCGCACGTCGTACGGCCAGGTCCGGGCCAGCTCGCCGAGGCTCACCGCGCGGAACACCCACTCCGGGTGCCAGGGCGGCAGCATCCCCGGGGTCAGGACCGGGACGCAGGTCCGCCGGGTGGACTCGTCGCGGATCATGGGCAGCGGTGCCGTCCAGCCCGGGATGTCCGCGTGCAGCCGGGCGACAAGCACGTACAGGCGGGTCCGCGCGAGCAGCTCCACGACGGCGTCGGCGCTCCCGGCCCCGACGGCTGCGGACAGCGCGCGCTCGATCCCCGTGGGCGCCATCGCTCCGCCGCCCGCTGTTCCCGCCCCGTTCCCCGTCGTCACGGCTCCGATCCTACGAAACGGGCCCCGCGGGTCAGAGCCCGGCGGGGCGCACCAGCCCCGACTCGTACGCGAACACCGCCGCCTGGGTCCGGTCGCGGACGCCCAACTTGACCAGGATCCGGCCCACATGGGTCTTCACCGTCTGCTCGGCGACGATCAGCTGCCGGGCGATCTCGGCGTTCGACAGGCCGCCCGCGATCAGCGTCAGCACCTCCGTCTCGCGCTCGGTCAGGTCCCCGACCCGTGCTTTGAGCGGCGGTCGCGGGGCCCCGGCGGTCCGGGAGAACTCCACGATGAGCCGCTTGGTGATGTTGGGTGAGAGCAGTGCGTCGCCCGCCGCCACCACCCTTACAGCGTCGGCGAGTTCGGCGGCCGACGCGTCCTTCAGCAGGAAGCCGGACGCCCCGGCGCGCAGTGCCTCGTACACGTACTCGTCGAGGTCGAAGGTGGTGAGCACGAGCACCTTCACCGTCGAGCCCTCGGGGGAGGTGATCCGCCGGGTCGCCTCGATGCCGCCCAGCTCCGGCATCCGGATGTCCATCAGGACGACGTCCGGATCGAGTTCGGCGACTTTGCCGATCGCGTCGAGCCCGTTGACGGCCTGCCCGACGACCTCGATGTCCGGCTCGGCGTCGAGCAGGAACGTGAAGCCCTGGCGGACCATCATCTGGTCGTCGGCGATCACGCAACGGATGGGGGGCGTCATGGGGCGTCCTCGGTCGTCTCGGTGCTGGTGGGCAGGATCGCGGTGACTTCCCAGCCGCCGCCGGGCGTGGGGCCGGTGGCCAGGTCGCCGCCGAGCATCGCGGCGCGTTCGCGCATCCCGAGCAGACCGTGGCGTACGCCGGGGGAGGGAGCGGCCGGGCGGTCCGGCGGGGAGTTGACGACCCGGACGGTCAGCCCGGCGGGGCGGTGGCCGATCACCACCTCGGCGCTCGCCCCGGGCGCGTGGCGCATCACGTTGCTCAGCGCCTCCTGCACGATGCGGTACGCGGACAGCTCGACGCCCGGAGCCAGGGGGCGGGGGTCGCCGGTGGTGGAGACGGTGACGCCGAGACCGGCGGAGCGCACGGTGGCGACCAGGCCGTCGAGCCCGTCGAGGCCCGGCTGCGGGGAGTGCCGGGTGTCGTCGCTCCGGGCGGGGGCGTCCTCCGAGCGCAGGACGCCCAGCACCCGGCGCAGCTCGGCGAGGGCTTCCAGGGCGTTCTCGCGGATGCCGGTCAGATTCTCCTTCAGCTCCTCGGTGGGGTGCGCCACCAGATGCGGGGCGACCTGCGCCTGGATGGAGATCACCGACATGTGGTGGGCGACCACGTCGTGCAGCTCGCGCGCGATCCGGTTGCGCTCCTCCAGCAGCGTGCGCCGGGCCCGCTCCTCGGCGGTCAACTCGGCCTGGACGACGAGGTCCTTACGGGCCAGGCGCAGGCTGCGCAGCGCGGTGCCGAGGACCAGGGCCACGACGAAGGCCGGGGCGGAGCGGTCCAGGTTCAGGTTGTGCGGCTGCGTGGTGTGCAGGGTCATGGCCAGGCCCGCCAGCAGCGTGAGGGCCAGCGCCCCCACCGAGCGCCGCAGCTGTACGCGCAGGGCCAGCAGGAACAGCGCCCCGCCCTGGAACACCATCCCCATGATGCTCCAGGGGAACAGCCGGTCCGGGCTCATGGCGGTCTCGGTGGCCAGCACCGTCGCCACCGACAGCGCGGTCGCGGCCCACCACGCCCCCACCGGCCGGACCATCCCGACCAGCAGCACCACCGACTGCGCGAGGGCGGCCAGCACGGCCCACCCGCTGACTCCGGCGGCCGGGTCGGTGCTCAACTCGTATGCCCGAGGCACGGCGAAGAAGGCGGCCGCGAACACCAGCAGCATCAGGAACACCGGCCGCCACACCGGCGCGTCCGGCTCCCCCATGCGCGGCACCCGGTCGGCGGGCGTCGCCCACAGGTCCCCGTACAGCGCACGCGGCGCACGGCGTACCGCCGCCCGCAGGCGCAGCGCTCTCGATGACGTCACGGCCCCCACCGCCCCCTCGGTTCGACCAGCCCACAGACTAGGCACGACGCGCCTCCCCCTTCCGCTCGGGGGCGGACTCCCGTACGACGAGGGAGCCCCCGCCGCCGCGCCGCCCGCCCTGCTCGTAACCCCGAAACGCCGCCCAGCACCCCAGCAGGGCCAGGGCGAACACCGGCAGCCAGAGCAGTCTGGCCGTCACCCAGCCCGCGTCGTCGGGCACGGTGTGCAGCCCCGGCAGCGGGCCGCCCGCGAGCAGCAGCGCGCTCGCCGTGACGATGATCATCGCGGTCTGGTGCCACAGGAAGACGGTCATCGCCGACACGTTCACCACCGCCACCCCCGCCCAGGCGGCGGGCGCGCGCAGCACCCGGCGCAGGGGCCCGAGCAGCAGCAGCGCCGCCCCGCACTGCGCCAGGCCGAAGGCGGCGGCGGCGAGACTCGGCGGGTCCAGGTTGGAGATCCGGCCGCCCGGCACACCGACCATCGAGGCCGGGTAACCCGCCCACCGGACGAGAGCCGTGGCCGCGACCGCCCCGCCGAGCAGCAGCGCCCAGCGGCCCGGCCGGCCGCGCAGCCCGCCCCGGGCGACCAGAGCCCCCAGGCAGTACGGCACCAGCCACCCCGCGACCACGTTGATCCACCCCAGCTCCCGCGGACCGCCGAGGCCGAACCGTACGAGATCGACGTGCAGCACCACCACGAGCGGCCACAGCGGGTGCAGCCGGGCCACCAGCGGCGTCAGCGCGGTCAGCGCGGCGAAGACCAGCAGGAACCACAGCGGGGACCAGACCAGCTTGGCCAGCGCCCGGACGGTCGGCTCGCCCACTCCGGCCACCAGCATCGCGGCCGCCGCGAGCGCCCACACCACGAGCACCGCCGCCACCGGCCGGAACAGCCGCGCCAGCCGGCCGCCCACCCACTGCCCGTACGGCACGCCCCGCTTCCGCGCGGAAGCCCAACTTCCCGCCGCCACCTGCCCGCCCACCAGGAAGAACACCGCGAGCGTCTGGAAGACCCACGAGACCGGGATGAGTTCGGGCAGATGGGCCAGCGGGCTCGCCCCGCGTACGGTGCCGCTGTCGGCGACGAGCGCGGTCACCAGCCAGTGGCCGCCCACCACGCCCAGGATGGCCAGGGCCCGCAGGGCGTCGACGGCCCGGTCGCGGCCGGGCGGGGTAACGGCCTCGATCCGCTCGACGAGCCCGGTCATCGGGAGGCCCCCGACGGTTCGGCGCCCGCCGCGATCCGGGCGAGGTTCGTCATGGACCGCGAACCGGGCAGCAGGTAGTCGCTGTGCCCGCCGTCGCCCGCGTCGAACACCTCGGCCCCGAACTCCTCCGCCACCGGATCGGTCCCGAACCCCACCGTGGCGACGAACGGCACCCGCACCCGGACATGCGGCACCCGGGCGATCCAGTCCCCGCCGCCACGGCCCGCCCACACCCGCGCCCGGGTGCGCAGTGAGCGGGCATCCCCCACCCCGACCCCGGGACTGCCGTAGAGGACGAGGGAGTCGGCCGCCGTTCCGGACGCCGACCGGGCGCAGATCACCGAACCGTAGGAGTGGCAGAGCAGGCTGATCAGGGCGGCGGGCCGCACCGCGCGCAATCCGTCCACCAGGGCGCGCAAGCCTGGAGCGGCCTCGTCGGCGCGCCCGGTCGTCAGGGCGGCCGGGCTGACGGTGGCGGGCGAGCGGTAGCCCAGCCAGACGACGACGGCCGCGCCCTCGCCCAACTCCTCGCGCAGGGCGGTCGCGTCGCGCCGGAGCCGCCCGTACGCGTCCAGGCCGACACCGGCTCCCGGCACCAGGACCGCGATTCGCCGAGCCGAGGACAGCGCGCCCGTGACCTCCACGCTCCGGCCGCCGTCCCGCCCGTCGAAGGACAGGAACTGACGCCCCGGCGCGGCCATCGCGCGCAGCGAGGCCGCCCGCTTGAGGTCCCCGTGCCCCGCCGCCATGCGCCCGGCCGCCCTGATGTCCTGCCGGCTCACCGCGTACCGCTTCTCCAGCGCCGCCGGGCTCGCGTCCCGCAGCGGCCCGAGGGCAGTCGGCGCGGGGGCGGGCACGGCGGCGGGCCGGGCCGCTCCGGACACCGGCACGGCCACCGCGAAGGTGACCAGGGCGGCGAGCAGGGTGCGGCGCAGACGCGGTCTGCGCGGGCGGTCGGGCATGGGGCGAGGTCCTTCCGTACCGGGGGCATGCGGTGCTTCCGGTACAGAAGTTATGGACAGGGGGCGGTAGTCGGCGTCCCGCTGGAGGGGGCACCTGCGACGTGGCTCTCAGGTATGACGCGGGCGACGTGGCACGGCGTCAGCTCCGACCGGTGTGGGCCAGGATCGCGGCCGCGAGCGGGGCGTGGACCTCGCGGGGAAGGGCGTGGCCCATGCCGGGGATCTCGACGATCCGGGCGCCGCGGATCGCCTGGGTGAGGTGCTCGGCGTGCGGAGCCGGCGCGACCGGTTCGGCGGGGGCCGAGGTGATCAGCGTGGGCACCTCGGCGCGGGCGAGCTGCTCGGTGCGCTCCATGCCGGAGTAGTCGGCGCGGGCGTGCGCGGTGCCGGCGTGGTGGTGCCCGGTGTGCGCGATGATCCGCCTCTCCAGCTCGCGGGCGTACGCGGCGTCGAACGGGATCAGGTCACCGCCGAGCACCCGCCAGTGCTCGACCCGCCGCTCCAGCTCGGCCTCCGGCCCCAGGTCCTCGACGGGCCGGGACCACAGCTCCGTCAACTCCGCTGATATGCCGGGCAGTTCCTCCGGCGGGATGCGGCGGCCGTCCGGCGCGACGTACGGCGTGGAGCTGAGCGCCATCGTCCCGATGACGGTGGCGCTGAGCAGCCGCTCGGGGTGGTCCGCGACGAGCAACTGCGTGAGCATGCCGCCCATCGACATCCCCACCACGTGCGCGCGTGCCGCACCGAACGCGTCCAGCACGGCGACGGCGTCCTCGGCCAGCGCGGTGAGCGGGTAGGGCTGTTCGTCGAAGGAGGTGGTGGAGCGGCCGGTGTCCCGATGGTCGTACCGGATCACCCGGTGCCGTGCGGCCAGCAGCTCCACCAGCTCATCGGGCCAGCCGAGCGCGGACGCCTGCGCGCCCATGATCAGGAGCAGGGCGGGGGCGTCGGGGGAGCCGTGATCCTCTGCCCAGAGGTGCACGCCGGGGGCGGCATCGACGAAGCGTTCCATGGTGAACCTCGCTGTTCTGCGTCCTGTGGTCACTATCTAGACGAGACGTATCGTCTCGCTTTGTCCGTGCAGAGTAGCTCATCGTCGGCCCCGGGGCCAGCGGTGACGGTGAGGCCGGTGGATCCGGTGGGCGCCTCAGGGGCGGAAGGTGCGGCGGGAGGTGTCGGGCGGGACGCCGGCACTGCGCTGGAAGTGGCGGCGCAACGTGGCGGCCGTGCCCATGCCGGCCACCGCTGCGATGGTGTCCACTCCGGCGTCGGTCGTCTCCAGCAACTCCTGCGTGTGGCGGGTGCGTTGGGCGTGCAGCCACTGCAGGGGAGTGGTGCCGGTCAGGTGCTCGAAGTGGCGGGCGAGGTGGCGTGAGCACCGCCGCCGACGAGAGCGGCCGCTCGGACCAGACCTTCCTCGTCGACGCCGTCGTCCGTTCCGGCGACACCGAACGCCGGGCCACCGCGAGCGGCCAGGACATCTACGCCGTCACCGCACCCCTGGTCGCCGAGGCCCTCGACCGCGTCCTGACCGGCCGCACTTGGTCGCTCGGCGTCGTGTCCGCCGGCGAGATCTTCGACGCCCACGCCCCCGACTTCCTGCGCGCACTGGAGCCGCACATCGTCCTCGACCTGCACCCGGGGAGGGGCGATGCCTGACCCTCGCCCGCCCGGGCACCACTTGTGCCGTCGGCCGGAGGCGTCATGCCTTCACGCCCGAGAGGGCGGTGCGTGACAGGGGCGGGCGACGGCGCTGCCTCGATCGACGAAATCCTCGTACACCGCGACCTTGTGCCTGATCAGGTCCAGGGACTCGGTGAGCCGGTCGATCTGAGCCGTGACGCGCGCCTGGTGCTCACGCATCAGCGCGAGCCGCTGCTCCTCGTTGCCACCGCCCTCCCTGACGAGGTCGGCGTACCTGCGGAGCACGGGCAGAGGCGTGCCGGACGCCCGGAGAATGATGCAGACCGTCAGCCAGTCCACATCGTCCTCGCCGTAGACGCGTCGCCCACCGGCTCCGCGACGCACGGGAGCGAGGAAGAGTCCCCCTCGTAGAAGCGCAGCGCGTGGACGCTCAAGCCGGTGCGCTCGGCGACCTGCCCGATGCTCAGACGCGCGGTGATCCCAGCCATGCCGGTCAGCGTAAACGGAGGTTGACCCAGAGCCTGGTCTAGATCCTAAGAGACCATCTCATTTGGCGAGTCCGCGGTAGCAGATGAGGGTGCAGGCGATGCTGGTGAAGGCCTGGAAGTGGTCGCCGCCGGCGGAGCAGGTGGGCTCGACAGCGGCGCGCCCGGGTTCCGGCCGCGCCGCTGTCGAGCTGTGGTCAGCCCTCGGGGGAGCCCCCGGTCAGTGGAGCTTGTTGACGGCGGTCTTCGTCGTGGTGCGGAAGGCGGTCAGCGGGGCGTCCTCGAGGTCGCCCATCTGGCCCCAGCGGACGAGGGTGACGGTGCGGCCGTCGCGGCCGACGGAGAACAGGTGGATGTCGGAGATGCCGATCTGCGGGTCGGCGGTGTCCAGGCTGTAGACCCAGGCGCCCTCCTCGACGGCGAGCTTGCCGTGGGAGGCGCTGACGGCCTGCAGGCCCGGGTTCTGCTGCTCCAGCAGGGGGCCGCAGCCGGCGAGGGCCCCGCGGAGGGTGTCGACCAGCTTCACGGCGTCGGCCTCGGTACGGGCGACGGTGGTGACCTGGACGCCGTTGGTGTCGAGTTCGGTGCTGAACTCGCGGTAGCGGGTGTTCTGCGCCGGGATCTTGTACGGGGCGCAGAGGACGCCGCCGTTCTCCGGGACGCCGGTGAAGACCTGGGTGGCGGTCCACGGCGCCGACGACGGCGGCATCTGGGAGGCGGCGAGGAAGGCGGGCTGGGCAGCGGCCTGCGCCGGGGCTGTGGCGAGGGCCGCGAGGCCCAGTGCGGCAGCGGCTGCGGTGGCGAGTGCGGTGCGGAGCTTGTTCATGGTGGTGGATCCCCCGTCGGGTCGTTCGTTCGGTCAGTGCTCAACCAGCGTGGGGCCGGCGCCCGCCGGCTGCAACGATCACGCGCCCACCAGCCGTCCCGGAACCATTCCACCCCCGCTGACGTGCAAGGACGTGAAGGATGGGACGCAGGGTCGAGGGGGATGGAATGCCGAAGGACGCCGCCGTCGAGGAGTTCGCGGGGCTCGTGCGCGCGCTGAAGGCGCGGGACGGGAGGAGTTACGAGGCGCTGGGCCGGCGGCTGAGCGTCAGCGCGTCCACCCTCCACCGCTACTGCTCGGGCGCGACCGTCCCGGAGGAGTTCGCCGTGGTCGACCGCATCGCTCTGCTGTGCGGGGCGGACGAGGAGGAACGGCGGGTCCTGGAGGCGGCCTGGACGGAGGCGGACCGCGCCCGCCGCCGAGCGGCCTCGCCCGCGCCCACGCCTGTGCCGGCCGTGTCGGCCGCGCCGGAATCGAACCCGGAACCGTCCGCGCCGGAACCGGGCCCCGGCCCCGCCCCGGACCCGCCCGCGCCGGAGGCGCCCGCCGCGGATCCTGTCTCTTATACACATCT
>NTHE01000036.1:0-80000 GCA_002551355.1 Streptomyces sp. man185
AGATGTGTATAAGAGACAGGGCGCGGGGCGCGCGGGGCCGGGGCCCGGGCGGCCGGGACGCGGAGTGGCCGCTGAACGCGGACCGGGTACGGGACGGGGGGTCGGTGCGGTGCGGCCGGCGGCCGGACTGACGCGGGGACCCTGGGCGCTCTCGGGAATCTGAGGCTCCTCGGAGATCAGAGGCATGAAGGTGGTCTGTGGTGAACGCCGATGTCGTCGGCGTGGTCAAGAGGGGCGCGTGCGCGCGATCAGAATTCGAAGCCGAGCTGGCCCCCGCTTTCGAGTGCGGCCGCCTCGGCGGAAAAACGGACCTTCTTCAGATGCTGCCACCGTGGCAAGGCGTCAAGATACGCCCAGGAGAGGCGGTGATGGGCCGTGGGCCCCCGCTTCTCCAGCGCGGCTCGGTGCACGGGCGAGGGATATCCCGCGTTGGCATCGAAGGCGAAGTCGCCGCAGTCCTCGGACGCGGCGCCCAGCTCGGCCATCATCCGGTCACGGTGCACCTTGGCGATCACAGAGGCCGCAGCGACCGCGATACAGGACTGGTCGCCCTTGATCACGGTGCGGACCTTCCAGGGATCACCCAGGTAGTCGTGTTTGCCGTCGAGTATCACCGCGTCGGGACGTACCGGCAGCCCGTCCAGGGCGCGCACGGCGGCGAGCCGGAGTGCGGCGGTCATTCCGAGGTCGTCGATCTCCTGCGGCGAGGCGTCGCCCAGTGCGTAGGCGGTGACCCAGCTCCGCAGCACGGGAGCGAGCTCGGCGCGCCGCCGGGGGGTCAACAGCTTGGAATCGGTGAGGCCTTCGGGCGGTCGGCGCAGGCCGGTGATCGCCGCGCACACGGTGACGGGTCCGGCCCATGCCCCGCGTCCGACCTCATCGACACCGGCGACGGTCCTGGCACCGGTGGTAGCGCGAAGCGAGCGCTCGACGGTGTGCGTGGGTGGTTCGTACGGCATGGCGCCAGCCAGCGTACGCCGCGAGCCACGGCAGCGACACCCCGGGGCGCCGTGCGTCCCGCGAATCAGCCATCGGGGGCGGGTACAAAAGACCCGCGGGCCCTCTGAACCCATGGGGCACAAAGGGCCCGTGGGTTCAGAGGGCGTGTCGGATCACGGGGCCGTCGGCCCGGAAGACCCGTCGGCTCAGTACGGGTCGTAGCCGTCGTCGTCCGGCTCGTATCCGTCGCGGGACCCGCCCCCGCCCACGCGGTAGCAGTCACGCCCGTCGCCCTTCGCCGGGCGCTTCTCCAGGATCTCCTTCGCCCGCGCCTCTCCCCAGCTGGTCGCGTACCAGGGGGTGTCGGCGTGGAGCACCTCGTTCTGGATGATCCGCAGCGCGCAGGAGCGTTCCGGTTCGGGCAGCCGGTCCAGAGCGGGCACGGCGTCGGCGGACAGGTCCTTGACGTAGTCGATGTCGATGCCGGCCGACTTGCCGTCCTCGAAGCGCTGGACGTTCTGTTCGGCGATCAATCCGTCCGGCGAGAGCAGCCCGAAGGCCAGGACCCCGGCCGCGGCACTCACCGCGATGGCCCGCGGCAGGAACCGCGCCCCGAAGACCCCGGCCGCCAGGATCAGGACCAGCACCACCCCGAGCCAGAGTTCCATCGCGGCCACGGATATCCGGAGCCTCGTCAGGCCGTACTCGTCGACGTACAGGTCCATGCGGCGCAGCGCGGAGGCGACGACGACGAGGGTGAGCACGCAGAGGGTGCCGAGGACGGCGCGCACCAGTGTCCGGTCGCGGCTGCCGCCGCGCGGCGCCCAGCGCAGCGCCAGGGCGATCACGAGGAGGGTGAGCAGGGTGGCCCACAGCAGCTGCCAGAAGCCCTGGCGGGCGTACTCGGCGTGGTCGAGTCCGGTCTCCGCCCGCACCTTCTCGTAGCCCCCGAGGAGGACGACGAGCTGGAGCGCGATGAACGCGGCGAAGAGCAGGTTGAGGACGATCAGCGGAAGGGCCCATTCGGCGCGTCCCCGGGGTTTGCCGGACGGTACGGTGATCCCGTCCCAGCGGACCGGGGCCGCCGCGGCGTACGCGGCGGCGAGCGCGCCGGCCAGCCCGAGGGCGAACAGGAAGATCCGCCAGGGCCCCTCACCGACCGACACGTCGGGCATGAGGCTGCCCAGCAGGTCGGCGAAGGCGGCGTCCGCGCTCGCGAAGAGGGTTCCGAAGACCACCAGCAGCACGAGGGCCACTGCCGTGGTGCGCAGGGCGGCGCCCCAGCGCGCCCGGGAGCCGTCGGCCCGGGCGCGTATCCCCCGCACGCCCCAGATGATGCCGGGGACGACCGAGTCGAACAGGCCCAGCGAGCCGATCAGTACGCCCGGCCAGCTGCGGCCGCCGTGCAGCGCCAGCGAGCCGAGCGCGAAGGCGGACACCACCGCGAGGAACGTGGGCCAGCCCGCGTCCCGGAGCGCCGGCACCGCGAGCAGCGCGAGCCCTCCCACGGCCCAGGTCGCGGTCCAGGGGCGCAGCCGGCGGCCCGCCGAACGCGCGGCGAAGAACGCGGCCAGCGACGCGGGTACCGCCACGATCAGCAGGTTCGTCCCGAGCCCGTCCCCCAGGAAAAGCGCGCTGAGGACGGCGGTGGCCAGGACGGACCAGAGCACGGCGGGGCGCATCACGGGCGGAGCGGGTGGGCGGAGCCGGGCCGTCAGGCTGTCGTCCTTGGCGCCGGGCGCCCCCGCGGCGTACTGCCAGGGACTGCCGGCCTGATGCCCGGCACCGGCGGACGGCGCACCGGACGGCTGCGCACCGGCAACCTGTGCAACCTGTGTGGTGGACGCCTGCCTTGCGGACGGTCGATTTTCGGACGCCTGCGCTTCGGACTTCCGCGCTTCGGACTCGTGCGCATCGGACTTCTGCGCTTCCGGCTGGTGCCCTTCGGACTCCTGCGGCTTGTTCGCCGCCGGTGTGCGCGCGGCCTCGGAGGCCGGCTGCTGCTCCGGTGGGCCGGGCGTACCGGCTTCCCGCGACTTCTCCGGCGGTCTGGACGCCTCGGACGGCTGATCGGACATGGGACCCCTCCCCGACCGGGTCCACGTGCGGCCCGGGGCCGTACGCCTGTCCCGGCGTCTCATTCGGCGCGCGCCTCAAGATCAACCAGTGGCGGCGTGGCCGAAAGAATAATCCCGAACTCGCGTTCGTAAACGCTTCACAGACCCCCAGGGTGCTGCTGTGGCAGGACCGTGACAGACGACGACCGCCCCGGCGAGGGGCGGTCGGAGAAGAAGCGGGACAGGCCGGAACGGGTCAGCGCAGGGAGGGGGTCAGCCAGGCCGGCGGTTCCTCCGTCTGTGCCAGCCAGCCGGAGGGCGGCGCTCCGGCCTCGCCCGAGGCGACGACACCGCCGACGATGGCGCACGTCGTGTCGACGTCGCCGCCCGCCTGGGCCGTCACCCAGAACGCCTCCTCGTAGTTCCCGAGGTTCCTGGCGGCCGACCACAGCGCGAACGGCACGGTGTCGTGGGCGCTCGTCCGACGGCCGTTGCCGAGGACCGCGGCGACCGTCCCGGCGTCGCGGTAGTCCAGCATGTCGCGGGCGCGGCGCAGCCCCGCGCCGACGGCGCTGCGGGGCACGAGCGCGACGACCCCGTCGAGAAGCTCCTCGGGGCTCGGCGGTCCGCCGGGGGCTGCGGCGAGGGACGCGGCGGCGGCCACGGCCATCGCGCCGACGACGGCCTCACGGTGCTGGTGCGTGGTGTAGGAGGAGATCTCCGCCTGGTGCGTGGCTTGCTCCGGGTCGTCCGCGTACCAGGCGCCGAGCGGGGCGATCCGCATCGCCGAGCCGTTGCCCCAGGAGCCCTGCCCCTTGAACAGCGCCGAGGCCAGTTCCCGCCAGTCGCCGCCCTCCCGTACGAGCCTGAGGAGCCGGTTGACGGCGGGGCCGTACCCCCGGTCGAAGTCGTGGTGCTCGGCGAAGGAGCGGGCGAGCGCGTCCTGGTCGATACGGCCGTGCGCGGTGAGCACGGCCAGGACCGAGCAGGCCATCTCGGTGTCGTCGGTCCACTGCCAGGGCCCGGGTGGCAGGGCCCGCTGTTTCAGGAGGGGGTAGTTGACGGGGACGAAGAACTGGGAGCCCAGGGCGTCTCCCACGGACAGCCCACGCAGGCTGGCCAGGGCGCGTTCGAAGCGCCGCGCGGAAGCAGAATCAGCGGTCATCGCCCTGCCACTCTATCCGGTGCGGCCGTACGGTTCAGGGGTCCGCCAGCGCTGAAAGGGCCGGTCGAGGGTGTAGCGGCCGTTCTCGCCGAGCAGCAGGGTCCGCGTCTCGCCGTTGCCCGGGTTGGCCAGCGACTCGAACTCCGCCACCGACCAGTGGAACCAGCGCATGCAGAACAGCCGCATCGTCAGTCCGTGGGTGACCAGCAGCACGTTCTCCGGGTGGTCCGGCTCCTCGAAGCTCCGGTGCAGGCTCTCCAGGAACGCCCCGACCCGGTCGTAGACGTCGGCGCCGGACTCGCCCTGGGCGAAACGGTAGAAGAAGTGCCCGTAGGCGTCCCGGTAGGCCTTCTGCAGCCGTACGTCGTCCCGGTCCTGCCAGTTGCCCCAGTCCTGCTCGCGCAGCCGGGGCTCCTCGCGGACCCGGACGCGTGCCGGGTCGAGATCGAAGGCCCGGAACGTCTCGTGGGTGCGGCGGTACGGCGAGATGTATACGCTCACCCGTTCCTCGCCGAACTGCTCACGCAGCCCCTCCCCGGTCTCCCGGGCCTGCCGCAGACCGGTGGCGGTGAGCCGGAGCGCATGGTCGGGCTCGCGCTCGTACACCGTGTCGTCGGCGTTGCCCTCTGACTCGCCGTGCCGGACGAGGACGATGCGTTGCGGTCGTGCCATGTCCCGAGCCTAGAGCGGATCGGGCCCGCACGGACGACGGGGGCGCCTCGCAGGCCGCGCCTAGACCGTCCAGGAGGGTTCCAGCTCCACGACGTCCCCCGTCAGCGCGATCACGTCCGTCTCGGTCTGCGCGCGGGCCGCGAGCCGCTCGGCCCCGGCCGCACGGTACTTGCCGCGCTCGGCGCTCGACTTCCAGAGGGACAGCGCCAGGAACTCGTTGCCCGGCGCCTCGCCGAACACGCCGCGCAGCATGCCGGGCGATCCGGCCATGGCGGGATTCCACACCTGCTGCTGCATCAGCACGAAGTGCTCGGCCCGCTCCTCGTGCACCCGGCTGTGCGCGACCCTGGCGACGTCCGCCTCCGCGAAGTGGGGCTCGAAGCCCGTCTTCACGTCGAAGCGGCGCTCGAACAGCGTGACCTGCATGTCGCGGAACATGCCCGACTGTCCTGCCGCCAGCCGGTCGTGCCCGCGGGCCATGAAGGAGTCGTAGAAGACGCGGTTCTCCCAGAACGCGAAGACATGGGCGACGTCGGGGCGCGTTCGGCTCCACCCGCCGCTCTGTCCTCTGAACCCCGGCTCGCCGAGCAGCCCCGCCCACTTCCGCTGCCCCCGTTCGAAACCATGACGGTCCACCACGGAACAGCGAATCCACTTCACCAGCACCGCGCCATCGTACGGCGCGGAACGTGGCGCGCGTCACGGTCCCGGGGAGTGCACCCGAACCGGTCGTTCCGCTCCCGCAATGATCACCATGACGACGCTGCGCGCCCCTCCCCTGTTCGGTCGGCTCGCATCCGCCCGAGGAGGTCCGGCAGCGCCCTCCGCGCAGGATCCCCACTGAGGTGCGGGCGGGGAGGACCGGCGGCCGGCGGATGGCCCGAATCCGCCGTCCGATTCCGGGGCAGTTGGTTCAGCGGCCGGTTCCGTACATGATCGGGTCAATCGTGTATCGGGTGATGAGAACGGTCCGTGGGCCGTCGGCCGGGAGGGAAGTCCCTTGAGCACTCCGAACAAGGACATCGAGAAGGTCGAAGTGCGGGTCAAATGGGACCCCAGCGCGCACGGGGCGGCGGCGAACGACCTGGACATCATCGCGGCGACCTACCCGGCCGACGAGCCGTACGGCGCCCCTGCCTACCTGGTCCACTTCGACAGCCGCTCGCCGGACGGCACCATCACGCTGAACCGGGACAGCCGGACCGGCCAGGGTTTCGGGTTCGACGAGGTGATGACCATCGAGCTGAACCGGCTGGCGGAGCGGTACGGGCGGGTGGTGGTCGGCGTCGCCATCCAGCAGCGCGACGGTCGCAAGACCTTCGGCGACATAGGGAGTACGGCGATGGAGATCGTCGAGGGCTACACGAAGCTGGCCGAGAACGACTTCTCCGGCGTGGCGGGGGCGACCGCCGCGGTCATCGGCGACTTCACCCGTGACGCCTCGGGGCTCTGGGGATTCCGGTCGGCCGTACGCGGCTTCGAGGGCGACCCCGACGCGTTCGCCGCGGAGATGGGAAGCCGGGCCGCCGCGGGGTGACATCGGCCAGTTCCGGACAACCCGGAGTGGCATGCCGAAGGGGACCGGCCGGTGGCCGGTCCCCTTCGTGAACCGCGGGTCAGCTACGCCTTACGCGGTGCCGCACACGTTTCCGTGTCCGGTCAGCTGCAGCCGCTCGTCGAGCCGCAGCCCTCGCAGATGTAGCAGGAGCCGGCGCGCTGCATCTTCGTACCGCAGGAGAAGCAGAGCGGGGCGTCGGCGCTGATGCCGAGCTGCATCTCGACCAGTTCGGCCGAGGTGTGCGCGGTCTTCGGCGCCGGCTTCGGAGCGGACTCCGCGGGAGCCGGCACCGCCTTCAGGGGCTCGGCCTGGACCGGGGCCGACTGGGCCAGGCCGTCGGCGTCCAGGCCGACCGACTCGAACGACGGCTCGTAGCTGCCGGTGTCCAGGTGGCGCTGACGCTCCTCGGCGGAGTGGATGCCGAGGGCCGAGCGGGTCTCGAAGGGCAGGAAGTCGAGCGCCAGGCGGCGGAAGATGTAGTCGACGATCGACTGCGCCATCCGCACGTCCGGGTCGTCCGTCATACCGGCCGGCTCGAAGCGCATGTTGGTGAACTTCGAGACGTACGTCTCCAGCGGGACGCCGTACTGCAGACCGACCGAGACGGCGATGGAGAAGGCGTCCATCATGCCCGCGAGGGTCGAGCCCTGCTTGGACATCTTCAGGAAGACCTCGCCGAGACCGTCGTCCGGGTAGGAGTTGGCGGTCATGTAGCCCTCGGCGCCGCCCACCGTGAAGGAGGTGGTGATGCCGGGACGGCCCTTGGGGAGGCGCTTGCGGACCGGGCGGTACTCGACGACCTTCTCGACCGCCGTACGGATGGTCTCCTCGGCCTTCGCGGTGACCTCTTCCTTCTCCTTGTCCTTCGTCTTGGCGGAGAGGGGCTGGCCGACCTTGCAGTTGTCGCGGTAGATCGCGAGCGCCTTGACGCCCATCTTCCACGCCTCGAAGTAGACCTCCTCGACGTCCTCGACGGTGGCCGTCTCGGGGAGGTTCACCGTCTTGGAGAGCGCGCCGGAGATCCACGGCTGGATGGCCGCCATCATCCGGACGTGGCCCATCGCGGAGATGGAACGCTCGCCCATCGCGCAGTCGAAGACCTCGTAGTGCTCGGTCTTCAGGGCGGGGGCGTCGACCACGTTGCCGTTCTCGGCGATGTGGGCGACGATCGCCTCGATCTGCTCCGGCTGGTAGCCGAGGCGGCGCAGCGCCTGCGGCACCGTCCCGTTGACGATCTGCATCGAGCCGCCGCCGACCAGCTTCTTGAACTTGACCAGGGCGAGGTCGGGCTCCAGACCGGTGGTGTCGCAGGACATCGCGAGACCGATGGTGCCGGTGGGCGCGATGACCGAGGCCTGCGCGTTGCGGAAGCCGTTCTTCGCTCCGAGCCGGATCACGTCCTGCCAGGCCTCCGTCGCGGCGGCCCAGACCGGCGAGTCGAGGTCGTCGACGTGGACGGCCTTGGCGTTGGCGTCGGAGTGCTGCTTCATGACGCGCTGGTGCGGCTCGGCGTTGCGGGCGTAGCCGTCGTACGGGCCGACGACCGCGGCCAGTTCGGCGGAGCGGCGGTAGGACGTGCCGGTCATCAGCGAGGTGATGGCGCCGGCGAGCGCGCGGCCGCCGTCGCTGTCGTACGCGTGGCCGGTCGCCATCAGGAGGGCGCCGAGGTTGGCGTAGCCGATGCCCAGCTGACGGTAGGCGCGGGTGTTCTCGCCGATCTTCTGCGTCGGGAAGTCCGCGAAGCAGATCGAGATGTCCATCGCGGTGATGACCAGCTCGACGACCTTGGCGAAGCGCTCGGACTCGAAGGACTGGTGGCCCAGGCCGTCGTCCTTGAGGAACTTCATCAGGTTGAGCGAGGCGAGGTTGCACGAGGTGTTGTCCAGGTGCATGTACTCGCTGCACGGGTTCGAACCGTTGATCCGGCCGGACTCCGGGCAGGTGTGCCAGGCGTTGATGGTGTCGTCGTACTGGATGCCCGGGTCGGCGCAGGCCCAGGCGGCCTCGGCCATCTTGCGGAAGAGGGACTTGGCCTCGACCTCTTCGATGACGTCGCCGGTCATCCGGGCGCGCAGCCCGAACTTGCCGCCCGCCTCGACGGCCTTCATGAACTCGTCGTTCACCCGGACCGAGTTGTTGGCGTTCTGGTACTGGACGGACGTGATGTCGTCGCCGCCCAGGTCCATGTCGAAGCCCGCGTCGCGCAGGGCGCGGATCTTCTCCTCTTCCTTGACCTTGGTCTCGATGAAGTTCTCGATGTCGGGGTGATCGACGTCGAGAATGACCATCTTGGCCGCGCGGCGGGTGGCGCCGCCCGACTTGATCGTTCCGGCGGACGCGTCGGCGCCGCGCATGAACGAGACCGGGCCGGAGGCATTGCCGCCGGAGGAGAGGAGCTCCTTGGAGGAGCGGATACGGGAGAGGTTCAGGCCGGCGCCGGAGCCGCCCTTGAAGATCATGCCCTCTTCCTTGTACCAGTCGAGGATCGACTCCATGGAGTCGTCGACGGCCAGGATGAAGCAGGCGGAGACCTGCTGCGGCTGGGGCGTGCCGACGTTGAACCAGACCGGGGAGTTGAAGCTGAAGACCTGGTGCAGGAGGGCGTAGGCCAGCTCGTGCTCGAAGATCTCGGCGTCGGCGGGCGAGGCGAAGTAGCTGTTCTCCTCACCGGCCTTCCGGTACGTCTTCACGATCCGGTCGATCAGCTGCTTGAGACCGGTCTCGCGCTGCGGCGTGCCGACAGCGCCGCGGAAGTACTTGCTGGTGACGATGTTGACCGCGTTCACCGACCAGAAGTCGGGGAACTCGACGCCACGCTGCTCGAAGTTGATCGAGCCGTCGCGCCAATTGGTCATGACGACGTCACGGCGCTCCCACGCGACCTCGTCGTACGGGTGCACGCCGGGGTTGGTGTGGATGCGCTCGATACGCAGACCCTTGCTCGCCTTGGCGCCCTTGGTGCGGGAACCTCGTGCCGGGCCGCTCGCCGTCTCTGTCATGCCGCCTCCCATATGTGGGCGAAAACGCCCTGAAGTGCCCAGATCTTCCCAGGCACAATGTGTGTCCGATGCTCCGGAAGCCGCACTCGGCAAGCCGGAAGCACATCTCAAGTCGCCCTGCCGCCGGTCCGCAGAGATTCGTCTGCGGGCACGGGCGTCCCGGGCGGGTACCGCTCAGTCGGCGGCAATGGCGGGCGCGGGGACCTCAAGGGTCTCTCCGCTCCCGCAGTCCTCCGCGGAAGGGTGCTGCGCACGCAGTTCCACGATGGCGGCCTCGAAGTCTTCCAGGGAATCGAACGCCCGGTACACGGACGCGAAGCGCAGGTACGCGACGAGGTCGAGTTCCTGCAGGGGGCCGAGGATGGCCAGTCCCACGTCGTGGGTGGTCAGCTCGGCGCTGCCGGTGGCGCGCACCGCCTCCTCGACCCGCTGGCCGAGCTTGGCGAGGGCGTCCTCCGTGACGGGTCGCCCCTGGCATGCCTTGCGGACGCCGGAGATGACCTTGGTGCGACTGAAGGGCTCGGTCACGCCGCTGCGCTTGACCACCATCAGCGAGCAGGTCTCCACCGTGGTGAAGCGGCGGGAACAGTCGGGGCACTGCCGGCGGCGACGGATCGACGTCCCGTCGTCGGTGGTGCGACTGTCGACGACCCTGCTGTCGGGGTGCCTGCAGAAGGGGCAGTGCATGGCTCCCAACCCTCCTTCACACGCACGACTGAATAGCCTCTTCAGGGCCGTGTCCGGGCCCCTGGAAGCAGTCCCCAGCATAGGCGATGACCACGGCGCGGTTGAACCGAGACCACAACTTCTGGGCGACTGGAGCAATCCAACCACTAGATCTAGGGTTGAGTCGCGTTTCCGGCCCTATCGCGTGTCGCACGCCGGACCTCACTCGGAGGCCGCTCGGGGGGAGCGTGGGCCGAGGAAGAGGTTACGGGAAACGCCGGACCGCCGAGCCGCCGGGGCTCCGGCACACAGGTCCGGATGAAAGACTTGGGCAGGGTCCGCGACAGGGCTTCCGCGGAGACCGCGCGATCCCCGATCCGGCGCCCATACACCTGTCGGTAGCACTGTGGCATCCCTTTATTCGTTTTTCACTCGAACGTGTGTTTGGCGCAACCTTTCGAAAGCTACTACCGTTGTCCAGCTAGGGAGAACATTCGAGAGGGGCCGACGTGACCACCACCGCAGACAGTGCCACCATCACCGCCCGGGACCACCGCTCCCAGAGCCGACTTGAGCCGGTGCATGCCATGAATGACTCAGTCACGAACACGGACGGGTCCGAGCCCGCGCGCCCGGGACGTTCCATGCCCGGCAGGCCCCCCGGCATCCGGGCGGACAGCTCGGGGCTCACGGACCGGCAACGGCGGGTCATCGAGGTCATCCGCGACTCCGTGCAGCGGCGGGGATACCCGCCCTCCATGCGGGAGATCGGTCAGGCGGTGGGCCTGTCCAGCACCTCGTCCGTCGCCCACCAGCTGATGGCACTGGAGCGCAAGGGCTTCCTCCGCCGGGACCCGCACCGGCCCCGCGCCTACGAGGTGCGCGGATCGGACCAGCCCAGCACCCAGCCGACCGACACGACGGGCAAGCCCGCCGCGTCCTATGTGCCGCTGGTGGGCCGGATCGCCGCCGGTGGTCCGATCCTCGCCGAGGAGTCCGTCGAGGACGTCTTCCCGCTCCCCCGCCAGCTCGTCGGCGACGGTGAGCTGTTCGTCCTGAAGGTCGTCGGCGACTCGATGATCGAGGCCGCGATCTGTGACGGCGACTGGGTCACCGTCCGCCGCCAGCCCGTCGCGGAGAACGGGGACATCGTCGCCGCCATGCTCGACGGCGAGGCGACGGTCAAGCGCTTCCGCCGGGAGGACGGTCATGTATGGCTGCTGCCTCACAACGCCGCGTACCAGCCGATCCCCGGCGACGAGGCGACCATCCTCGGCAAGGTGGTGGCGGTGCTCCGCCGGGTCTGAGGAAAGCGAAGGCCACGGCTGCCTGCCCCGGGATCCCTGCCTAGGACGTCGATCATGACGTCGGTCCCGGGGCTTTGCCTCGCCCCGGGTCGGCACGGCCTGCAGCAGGGGCTCGGGGCTACGCCCCTTCCGCCTTGGCCTTGGCGTCGATGGCGGCCAGCGAGCGGCGCGCCTGGTTCCGGTCGGTGGTGTACCAGAAGTCCGGCAGCGAGGCGCGCAGATAGCTTCCGTACCGCGCGTTGGCGAGCCTCGGATCCAGCACCGCGACCACGCCCTTGTCGCCAGTGGCCCGGACCAGCCGGCCCGCGCCCTGAGCCATCAGCAGAGCGGCGTGCGTCGCCGCCACCGCCATGAAGCCGTTGCCGCCCGCCTCCTCCACCGCCTTCTGCCGTGCGCTCATCAGCGGATCGTCGGGCCGGGGGAACGGAATCCGGTCCATGACCACCAGCTGACAGCTCGGCCCCGGGACGTCCACGCCCTGCCAGAGCGACAGGGTGCCGAAGAGGCAGGTCTCCGGGTCGGCCGCGAAGTTCTTGATCAGCTCGCCGAGCGTCTCCTCGCCCTGGAGCAGGATCGGCTTGTCCAGGCGGCCGCGCAGCTCCTCGGCCGCCGCTTTCGCACCGCGCATGGAGGAGAAGAGACCCAGCGTGCGGCCGCCTGCCGCCTCCACCAGCTCGGCGAGCTCGTCCAGCATGTCCGTACGGGAGCCCTCGCGGCCCGGGGTGTTCAGATGCCGGGCGACATAGAGGATGCCCTGCTTCGGGTAGTCGAACGGGGAGCCGACGTCCAGCCCCTTCCACTGCGGGACGTCCTCGCCCGCCGTGCCCTCGGGGGCCAGCCCGAGGGACGCGCCCACTCCGTTGAAATCGCCGCCGAGCTTGAGGGTGGCGGATGTCAGCACCACGGACCGCTCGGCGAACAGCTTCTCGCGCAGCAGCCCCGAGACGGAGAGCGGTGCGACCCGGACGGAAGCTCCGAAACGGTCGTGCTGCTCGTACCAGACGACGTCGTACTCCGAGCCCTGGGTGATGCGCTCGGCGACGCCGTGGATCGACTCGACCGAGGCCAGGGCCTGCTTGCGCACGGCGTTCTCGTCCTCGACTGACTTGTCCCGGGTGGCGCCGATCGCGGAGATCACCGTGCGCGCCGCGTCGCGCAGTGCCATCAGCGCGTAGCCGAGGTCCTCGGGCACCTCCTCCAGACGGCCCGGGAGCGCCAGCTCCATGACCCGCTCGAACCCCTCGGCGGCGGTCTGGAGGGCGTCGGCGGCCTTCTCGTTGACCAGCTTCGCCGCCCGGCGGACCGCGCGGTTGACCTGGGCGGGGGTGAGCTCGCCGGTGGCGACGCCGGTGACTCGGGAGACCAGCTCATGGGCCTCGTCGACGATCAGCACCTCGTGCGACGGCAGCACCGGCGCGCCCTCGATGGCGTCGATCGCGAGCAGCGCGTGGTTGGTGACGACCACGTCCGCGAGCTTCGCCCGCTCGCGGGCCGCCTCCGCGAAGCACTCCGCGCCGTACGCGCACTTCGTCGCGCCCAGGCACTCGCGCGAGGAGACCGAGATCTGCGCCCAGGCCCGGTCCGAGACGCCGGGCGTCAGATCGTCCCGGTCCCCCGTCTCCGTCTCGTCCGACCAGTCCCGCAGCCGCAGCAGGTCCTGCCCCAGCTTGCTGGACGGGGCCGCCGCCTCGAACTGGTCGAACAGCCCCTCCTCCTCGTCCTGCGGTGCCCCTTCGTGGAGCCGGTGCAGGCAGAGGTAGTTCGACCGGCCCTTGAGCATGGCGAACTGCGGGCGCCGGCGCAGCAGGGGATGCAGGGACTCGACCGTGCGCGGAAGGTCGCGCTCCACGAGCTGCCGCTGGAGGGCGAGGGTGGCCGTGGCCACGACGACCCGCTCCCCGTGCGCCAGGGCCGGCACCAGATAGCCGAGCGACTTGCCCGTACCGGTGCCGGCCTGGACGAGCAGGTGGGATTGGTCGTCGACGGCCTCGGCGACGGCTTCGGCCATGGTGACCTGGCCGGGCCGCTCCGTTCCGCCGACGGCGGTGACGGCGGCGTGCAGGAGCTCGGGGAGGGATGGCTTCGTCATAGCCCGACCACCCTACGGCGCACCACTGACAACGGCGATCACTCCCGGACGCGGGCGGAGGGGTGCAACGGGTTGGGAACCGTGCCGTGGATCGCCGCGTGCGGGCGGCTGGCCCGGTCCCGGTAGCCGTCGACATGCAGACGGTTGCGGTTCAGACAGAGGCGTTCGATCTCCGGGGTGAGCATGTCGAACAGCTCGAACCGCTCCTCCAGCTCCGGGAAGCGGGCGTGGTGGCGCACGATCTCCGCCCGGACGAGTGACCAGAAAGTGCCCTCGGAGACGCCGAGCTGCTCCTCGCACAGGGGAGAGAGATAGCGGAAGACGCCGACGAAGAGGCCGGAGTGGATGAACTGGGTGAGGAAGGACGGCTCCTCGGTGAGGAGGACGGCGCGTACCTCGTCGGGCATGGAGTCGTGTTCCGGCAGCGGACGGGCGCTGACGTTGACGTCGTCGACGAAGTCCTTGATGGCGAGCCGTACAGGCACGTCGTTCTCGTCGAACACGACGATGGCGTTCTCGCCGTGCGGGGAGAAGACGGTGCCGTAGCGGTAGAGGAAGTGCAGCAGGGGCGGCAGGAGCGCCGCGAAGAGCCGCTTCAGCCAGGTCTCCGGGGACAGGCCGGAGCGCTCGACCAGCTCCGCGGTGAACGCGCGGCCCGCCGGATCCGTATGGAGGAGGGAGGCGAGCGTGCGGGCGCGTTCGCCCGGGGCGAGGCGGGGCGGCAGGGGCTCCCGCCAGATCGCGCCGAGGAGCTCCTTGTACTGGTAGGGCGCTTCGGGGAGGTGGTCGTACAGCGGATGCTCGACGGCGACGGAGGCGACCTCGCCGAGGAGGACGACCCGGCAGGTGTCGCGCAGGAACGGGTCGCCCTCGCACAGCCCCTGGACCCAGGCGGTGACCGCGGGGGCGGCGAGGGTCCGCTCGGTCGGCAGACCGCGCCAGACCAGGGTGTTGAGGATGGAGAGCGGGAGCTTCACGATGTGCCGCTCGGGCCGTTCCACGTTGGCGAACGTCCGGATGGACTGCTGCGGGAGGCGCGCGTCCCCGTCGGTGTGCAGAGCCACGATGTCGCCGTCGGCGATGGCGGGGGCGAAGAGCGGCACGATCCACTCGTCCCACTGCCAGGGGTGTACGGGGAGGTAGAGGTAGTCCCGCGGATCATGCCCCCGGGCCCGCAGCACGTCGGCGAAGGCGTCCCGGACGTCCCCGTCGAGCTCTCCGGCGTACAGCTGCTCGGGGGTGCCGACGCGGCCCACGCCCCGGTACTGCGCGATGCGGGTGCTGACCGCGATCCACGGCAGCCGGAGCGGACTGCGGGTCTCGGGGGTGAAGCGGGCGGCGTCGGCGGCGGAGAAGCCGAGCCGCCCCTTGCTCGCCACCAGCCAGGGGTGGCCGGTCTGGTGGCCTTCCAGCTCCGCGTAGTCGAGCGCGGCGAGCCGGTCGGCGGTGAGGGCGGTGTGGTCGAGCCGGGCGTCGGCGGACAGGGTCAGGGTCAGTTCGCGGATGAGATGGCCCAGCGTCGTGCCGTCGAGTCCGAGGAGCCCCCGGGCCCGGGTGAGGAACGTCAGCGGGTCGCGGAACGGCCGGGGGCCGGCGGCCGCGCCGTTGGACGGTACGTCGCCGTGCGCGGCGGTCAGTGAGCCGTTGGGCTGCGCGTCGGTGTACGCGGCGGTGGGTGAGCCGTTGGCGTGGGCGGCCGGGGGCTGCTCGGTGATCTCGATCGAGTCGGGGTCGACGCGCCAGCTGCCGTAGACGCCACGCCGGGCCGTGAAGGCGAGCACTCCCCCGTCGTCGAGGGTCAGTCGGTGGAGTCCGCCGGTCCCGGGCCCCGGAACCGGCTCGATGATCTTCTCGTAGGCGAACTCGCCGAGCATCTTGGCGAGGAGCCGTGCTGCGGCCCGGTCCCAGATCTGCCGGTTCAGCTCCGGAGGGCTGAACAGCTGCGGGGACTCGGCTGAATCACGGCTCGTGGGATATATCGGCACGGGGACTCCTCCGGATGGAACCTCTGAGGTTCGAACGGTGTGGAAAGTGCGGCGAGTAGGTCACAGCTGGGCTCGGTACGTTCGGTCGCGGATCATCAGCGCGGCGCGTTTGTCGGGGAGATCCACTTCGGCGGAGAAGCGGAAACCGGCGCTGAGGAACGCGGATACGGAGGGGGTGTTGCGCAGGTCCGGCTCGGCGACGACCCGCCCGCACCGCGGGAGGTTGTCCAGGACGAGGTCGGCGACGGCGCGGAGCAGCGTGGTGCCGACGCCCCGGCCCCGGTTGTTCACGCCCCCGATGAGGAGGTGGAGGCCGGTGTCATGGGGGCGGGCGGGGTAGTGGCGGGCCAGGGGGTCGAGGTCGGCGCGGTAGATCTCCCAGTAGCTCATGGGCGTGCCGTCGAGGACGCCGAGACAGGGGATGCTGCGCCCGTCCCCTTCGAGCTGCGGCCCGATGTGGTCGGCGGTGACGGACTCGGGTCCGGCCAGCTCCCAGAAGGCGGCCACGGCGGGGTCGTTCATCCAGCGGCTGACGACGGGGAGATCGCGCTCCAGCCGGACCGGGAGGAGGGCGAACTCCCCCGCCTCCGTGGTCGCGGGCGGCCAGGTCCCCGGATCCCCCAGCAGCTCGCCGGGGGCGGAAGCGGGAGGCGACCCCGCGCTCCGCTCCTCGGCGATCAGGGCGAGCAGCTCCTCGGTGAGCTTCAGGTCGAGCGTGTCCTCGACTCCGGTGCTCCCGCCGTCGGGTGCGGCGCCGGATTCCGCTGAGGCGTCGGCGGGAGGCACGGTGGCGCTCTCCTCTCTGGACCGGGTGCGGTCGGTGAGCTTCTCCGGTGCGGGTGCAGTCGGAGTCTCTCTGGTGCGGAGGTTCAGCAGTGCAGCGGGTTGGCGATGGTGACGTACACGGACTGGGTGTCGACCGGTCCGACCAGCTCGTCGAGGCCGTGCAGCCGGGTCAGCAGGTTTGCCTTGCAGCGCAGTTGGCGGTTCTCCAGGAGATACGCGGGCAGGGGCGAGCCCAGTTCCGCGGCCTCGGTGAGGAAGTGGCGCAGGACGGTGAGGAGTTCCTGCTCGTCGGCCAGGCGCTGGGACCCGAACGCCCCGATCAGTCCGAGGACGTTGTTGATGCCGAGGTAGTAGGCGAACCGCTCGTCGGTGACCGGGTCGGAGACGAAGGTGTCGCTGATGGTGCCGATGCCGGGGAGCCGCCGTTCCAGCTCGTCGCGGCGGGAGTCGCGGAAGTAGTAGCCCTGGTTGTCCCGGTAGCGGCCGCCGACGGGCCAGCCGTCCGGGTCGAGGAGGACGAGGGTGTTCTGCTGGTGGGCTTCGAGAGCGACTCCGCCGTGGGCGTCGAGCCAGAGCACGGGGCGCACGACGTGGTGCAGATAGCGCCGGAACCATTCGGCGGAGACGGCGGCGGCGGTGCGGCCGGTGCGGGCGACCAGACCGGAGACGACCTCCGCGAGCCGCGAGTGCATGCCGGGCCGCCCGGGCCGGGGGCGCTGCGCGGTGAGTCCGGCGATGCAGGCGGCGTCGTCGCCCGGGCCGAAGGGGTTGTGCCGGAGCATCACGTCGAGTCCCGTGACGGGTGTGCCCTCGGGGTCGTCGACGGCGAGCCAGGCGGGGTCCCTGACGATGTCGAAGCCGGGGTGCTCCCGCTGCCAGTGCTCGGCGAGCCCGGTCGACAGGAGGCGGTGGACCTCGACGCCCCGGTGCAGCTCCTTGCGGAGGTTCTCCCGGCGGGAGTTGGTGATGCGTACGCCGAGGGAGAGCTTGAGCATCACCCGCGCCCCGGGGCGGTGCACGGTGCGGATGGAGGAGGTGGGGTGCCAGTGCTCGCCGTGCGGGCCGAGGTCGTGGAGCAGACCGGTCTCGGCGAGGGCCCGGACCTGGGGGCGGTGGAGCAGGTCGGCGGCCTGCCAGGGGTGCACGGGGACGGCGACGGTGCCGGGGGGCAGGCGCAGCCCTTCGGCGTGCGGGGCGAGCAGTTCCTCGGCGGTGGCCGGACCGCCCTCGGTCCACGCGGAGTCGGTGGCGGTCAGCGACCGGTCGACGGCGAACCAGTGGAGCGGGAAGGAGCCGTGGAGCTCCGGCGAATAGCGGCGGGACTCCGATTCCGAGAGGCCTTCGCGGCTCTTGGGCGTGGGGTGGAGGGGGTGGCCGAGCAGCAGGGACTGTTCGGCGGTGAGGAAGAGGTCGGCCTCGGCGGGGTCGGCCGGGCTGCGCCGGCGCTGCTCGATGAAGCCGGCGGTGTGGCGTACGGAGTCGGCGACCCGGCCGACCAGATCGCCCGAGCCGCTCCCGCCGCCCTCGCGGCCGATGAGGACGGCGACGGTGGCGGCGTCGGCGGGCGGGGCGTCGGCGGGGGCGTTCTCCAGGACGGGTGCGCCGAAGCGGTGGGCCCCGGTGGCGGACCAGTAGTGCACGGGAACGAGGAGGGCGGTGCCGCTGGCGGGGAAGGCGATACGCAGGGTGTCGCCGTCGGGGCGGGGCAGGTCGGTCTCCCGGCTCCAGCAGCGCAGCAGGCTCTCCGTGCCCGCCGCGTCGGCGGCCCGCAGCGGGTCCGGGTCGTCGAGGGCGTCGGGCCTCGGACCTTGATCCACCAGGTCCGGACCGGGCGCGTACGCGGCGGCGTTGGGATCACGCGGGGTTTTCTGGCGGGGCACGGTCGTCGCCTCGACCGTGCCGGGGGCGGCCGGTCCGTCCTGCCCTCGGTGCTGGGGGGTACCGGGGCCGTCGGCCTCGGACGCGGGGGTGGGGTTCACGGCGTTCTTCCTTGTGGGGATTCCGGGGTCAGGTGGTCGGCCCGGCGGTGGTCCGACGGTGCGGGGAGCGTGTCGCGGCTGCCAGCGCGTCGGCGAGACGGTCGACGACGGCGTTCGCCTGTTCGTCGGTGAGGGTGAGGGGCGGCAGGAGGCGGACCACGGCGCCGTGCCGGCCGCCCAGTTCGACGATGAGGCCGCGCCGAAGGCATTCCTGCTGGACGGCGAGGGCGAGTGCCGGGTCGGGCGGCGGGGCCGGGGTGTCGTCGCCGGCTTCGGCGGGCAGGGGCGCGCTCTCGGGATCCACCAGCTCCAGGCCGATCATCAGTCCACGCCCCCGTACGTCACCGATTCCCGGGTGGTGCGCCCGCAGTTCCCTCAGGCGGGCGAGCATCCGGGCCCCCAGGACCGCCGCGCGGTCCGCCAGTTGATTCTCCCTGACGTACGCGAGCGTGGCCGCGCCCGCCGCCATGGCGAGCTGGTTGCCACGAAACGTACCCGCGTGCGCGCCCGGCTGCCAAAGATCCAGCTCAGCGCGGTAGACGATCACGGCGAGGGGCAGGGAGCCGCCGATCGCCTTGGAGAGCACCATGACGTCGGGGACGATTCCGCTGTGCTCGACGGCCCAGAAGGCACCGGTCCTGCCGACCCCGGTCTGCACCTCGTCGGCGATGAGCGGGATGGACCGTTCCCCGGTGATCCGGCGCATCCGGCGCAGCCAGGCGTCCGGGGCGGGGTTGACGCCGCCCTCGCCCTGGACCGGCTCCACGATCATCCCGGCCGGGGCCGGCACTCCGCCCTTGCGGTCGTCCAGCAGGTGTTCGGTCCAGCGGGCGGCGAGCGCGGCGCCGTGCTCGCCGCCGGTCCCGAACGGGCAGCGGTAGTCCTGCGGGAAGGGGAGCCGGGTCACTCGTACGTCGGTCGCGCCGCCGGAGGCCTCCAGGGCTCCGGCGGTCATGCCGTGGTACGCGCCGGTGAAGGTCAGCAGGCCGGATCGCCCGGTCGCGGCGCGGACCAGTTTGAACGCGGCCTCGACGGCGTCCGTGCCGGCGGGACCGCAGAACTGGATGCGGGCGTTGTCGGCGAACTGCCGGGGCAGGGTGGCGAACAGCTCGGTGGTGAACGCGTCCTTGACCGGGGTGGCGAGGTCCAGCACATGCAGGGGGGCGCCGGAGTCGATGACCTTGCGGATGGCTTCGAGCACGACGGGGTGGTTGTGGCCGAGCGCCAGGGTGCCCGCGCCGGACAGGCAGTCCAGATAGCGCCGTCCGTCCGCGCCCTCGATGGTGAGCCCGCGGGCGCGCACCGGGACGATCGGCAGGGACCGTGCGTAGGTGCGGGCCGCCGATTCGCGCAGGGACTGGCGGCGCAGGATGCCTTCGTGTGCGGAGGGCGGCGCCACCGGAGCGGGTTCGGTCACGGACACGGCTCTTGATCCTCCTGCGGTAACAGTTGCGTTGCACGTCGGTACGTTTTCGCGCGGACGCACCGAGGCCGTGAACGCTGTCCTGGTGTCCCCCGTACGTACCAACGACGCCGACCGCGATGGATCACGGGTAAATCGGAACATCCTCGCGGCGACGGAACCGCGGACCTGCCGCGTACCGTCACCATCGGCACCGGCATAGTGGGGGCCGCACCGCGGCGCGGAAGCACCTGCTCCGGCGCCCGAAGTGTCCGCAATGCAGCACGAGTACCGAGTGACGAAGTCCCAGGGGGATCACGAGATGCGACCCATTCGCCCGACCGATACCGCACGCCGCGGGAGGCGCGCACGGCGCATGCCCTCCACCGCGATCGCCGCGACGGCCGTCGCCGCCGTCCTGGCGCTCACCGCCACCGCGTGCGGTCCGGAGGAGGACAACGCGGGCTCCACGCCCAGCGCCTCGGCCGACCAGTCGTCCGACGGCAAGGTCACCATTCCGGACGATCTGAAGAACCGGCTCAAGGAGCACGGGATCGACCCCGACAAGTGGCGGGACGGGGAGTGGAAGAACTGGGACAAGGACAAGTGGCTGCGTGAGGCCAAGGACTTCGTCAACCCGATCATCGACGGCCTGTGGGACCCGGACCGGATGCGGGAGGCCGACAAGCCCCCGGAGAACCCGGTCGACAACGACATCTCCGGCGACGACGGCGTGACGGACCCGACGCCGGCCCCGGTCCAGGCCGCCGGTGTCGCGACGCCGTACCACGACAACGCCCCGGAGTCCGGGAAGCTGCTCTTCGACGGCCCGCAGGGCTCGATGGTCTGTTCCGCGACCGTGGTGAAGGACCCGGCGAACCCCGGCAAGTCCAACATGGTGTGGACCGCCGGGCACTGTGTGCACGCGGGCAAGAAGGGCGGCTGGTACCGCAACATCGCCTTCGTCCCGGCGTACAACAACGACGGCCTGTCGCTGGCCGAGCTGGAGACCGCGCCCAAGGAGAAGATCGCTCCCTACGGTGTGTGGTGGGGCCAGTGGGCCCAGACCTCCGAGCAGTGGATCGAGCAGGGCGCCGCGGTCGGCGGCCAGGGCGCCCCGTACGACTTCGCGGTGCTGCACGTGACGCCGGAGAAGGGCGCGGGCGGCAAGTCGCTGGAGGAGACGGTCGGTTCGGCGCTGCCGGTCGAGTTCAACGCTCCGGCCGTGCCGGAGATCGCCGGCATGACGGCCACGGGGTACCCGGCCGCGCCGCCGTTCGACGGTCAGAAGCTGCTCCGGTGCGAGGACAAGCCGGGCCGGCTCTCCGTCTTCCAGGACCAGCCCACGATGTACCGCATCGGCTGCACGATGACCGGCGGTTCCTCCGGCGGCGGCTGGGTCGCGGCGGGTCAGGACGGCAAGCCCGCCCTGGTCTCGAACACCTCGATCGGCCCGGTCACGGCGGGCTGGCTGGCCGGTCCCCGGCTCGGCAAGGAGGCCGAGGGCATCTACCGCGCGGTGAGTGAGAAGTACGCGGGCCAGTAGCCCGCGCACACGGCCCATGGGGTCCGCGGCCCCCGGCAGGCGACTGCCGGGGGCCGCGTGCGACCGGCGGTCGGCTCCGCGATCGCACATGACAAGCACATGACAGAATGCACGACCGCGCAGGCGCGACGACGGCACATCCGCACGCGCCCCCGCGACTGCGCGCCACCGTACGACTCAGCTGTTCAGGGGGATTTCTTCCATGCGATCGATACGTCCGCTGCTGGCCGCCACCGGCCTCGTCGCGGCGCTCACGCTGACGGCCACGGCCTGCGGTCCCGACGAGGAGGCCGCGGCCGCCAAGCCGTCGGCCACCGGCGGGGCGGCGGAGAAGGACCCCGCCGCCGGTCTTCCCGGTGATCTGGGCGACGCCCTGGAGAAGCACGGGGTGGATCCGGAGAAGTGGAAGGACGGCGAGTGGAAGAACTGGGACGAGGACGGCTGGCTCCGCACGGCCGAGGACTTCGTCAACCCGGTCATCGAGGGTCTGTGGAAGCCGGACCGGATGGCCTCGGCCGACGAGCCCGCCAAGACGATGGCGGCCGGTGACCTCGCCGCCGGTCAGGACGTCAGCGACCCGGAGCCCGCGCCGGTGCGGGCCAAGCCGGAGAAGACCCCGTACCACCGGTACGCCGCCCCGGTCGGCAAGGTCTTCTTCGACTCGCCCGAGGGTTCCAAGGTCTGCTCGGGCACAGTCGTGAAGGACCCGGAGAACCCCGGTAGGTCCAACCTCGTGTGGACCGCCGGACACTGCGTGCACGCGGGCGCGGGCGGCGGCTGGTACCGCAACATCGTCTTCGTGCCGTCCTACAACGACCAGGGCAGGAGCGCGGCGCAGCTGCGGACCGCGCAGCCGCAGGAAGTCGCCCCGTACGGCACCTACTGGGCTGACTGGGCCACGTCCTCCGGCGAGTGGATCTCCGGCGGCGGCCCGACGGGCGGAGCGGGCGCGCCGTACGACTACGCGGTGCTGCACGTGAAGCCTTCGAGCGGCACGAAGTCGCTGGAGGAGACGGTGGGCAACGCGCTGCCGGTCTCCTTCGACGCTCCGGAGATCCAGCAGATCAGCGGCATGGGCGCCTGGGGCTACCCGGCCGGTCCGCCGTACGACGGTCTGCTGATGCACCAGTGCGTCGACCGTCCCGGCCGGCTCTCGATCGCACCGGGAACCCCGACCATGTACCGGATCGGCTGCACCATGACGGGCGGCTCCTCCGGCGGCGGCTGGTTCGTCGCCGGGCCCGACGGCAAGTCGATGCTGGTCTCCAACACCTCGATCGGCCCGGTCACTTCGGGCTGGCTGGCCGGGCCCCGGCTCGGTGAGGACGCCAGGCGCACCTTCACGACGATGAGCGACAAGTTCGCCGGGCAGTAGTCCCGGGCGGCGGAAGTACGCCGAAGGCCCGGCCCCCACTCTCCGGAGAGTGGGGGCCGGGCCTTCGGCTGTCGTACGGTCCTGCGGCCGTCAGTGCGCGGCGGGGACGAAGGTCCCGAGCTCCGCGGCCAGCTCCTCGTGGACCTGGGCCTTGAGCAGGGTGCCCTCGGCGGTGTGCTCCTCGGAGAGCACCTCGCCCTCGGCGTGCACCCGGGAGACCAGAGCCCCCTGGATGTACGGCACGAGCACCTCGATCTCGACGGACGGACGGGGCAGCTCGGCGTCGATGAGCGCAAGCAGCTCGTCGATGCCGGCGCCGGTCCTGGCCGAGACCGTGATGGCGTACTTCTCGTTGCGCAGCAGGCGCTGGAGGACCAGGGGGTCCGCCGCGTCCGCCTTGTTGATCACGACGATCTCGCGTACGTTCACCGCGCCGACGTCCCGGATCACCTCGCGCACCGCGGCGAGCTGCTCCTCCGGCACCGGGTGGGAGCCGTCCACCACGTGGAGGATGAGATCGGACTCGCCGACCTCCTCCATGGTGGAGCGGAACGCCTCGACGAGGTGGTGCGGCAGATGCCGGACGAACCCGACGGTGTCGGCCAGGGTGTAGATGCGGCCGCTCGGCGTCTCGGCCCGGCGGACGGTCGGGTCCAGCGTGGCGAACAGGGCGTTCTCCACCAGGACACCGGCCCCGGTCAGGCGGTTGAGCAGCGAGGACTTGCCGGCGTTGGTGTATCCGGCGATGGCGACGGAGGGCACCTTGTTGCGCTTGCGCTCCTGCCGCTTGATCTCGCGGCCGGTCTTCATCTCCGCGATCTCCCGGCGCATCTTCGCCATCTTCTCGCGGATCCGTCGCCGGTCCGTCTCGATCTTGGTCTCACCGGGACCACGGGTGGCCATGCCGCCACCGCCGCTGGAACCGCCGCCGCCCATCTGACGGGAGAGCGACTGACCCCAGCCGCGCAGCCTGGGCAGCATGTACTGCATCTGGGCCAGCGAGACCTGCGCCTTGCCCTCTCGGGACTTGGCGTGCTGGGCGAAGATGTCGAGGATCAGGGCGGTCCGGTCGACCACCTTCACCTTGACGACGTCTTCCAGGTGGATCAGCTGGCCGGGGCTCAGCTCACCGTCGCAGACGACGGTGTCGGCACCGGATTCGAGCACGATGTCGCGCAGCTCCAGCGCCTTGCCCGAGCCGATGTAGGTGGCCGGGTCGGGCTTGTCGCGCCGCTGGTACACCGCGTCCAGCACCTGCGCGCCCGCCGTCTCGGCGAGTGCGGCGAGCTCCGCGAGGGAGATCTCCGCGTCGTGCACCGTCCCCGAGGTCCAGACACCCACCAGCACCACGCGCTCCAGGCGCAGCTGGCGGTACTCGACCTCGGTGACGTCCTCGAGCTCGGTGGAGAGACCGGCCACGCGTCGCAGCGCGGCACGCTCGGAGCGGTCGAGCTGCTGGCCGTCGCGTGCTCCGTCGATCTCGTGGCTCCAGGCGACGTCCTCTTCCATCAGGGCGTCCGCCCGGCGGGCCTCGGTGAGGCTCTCGGTGGTGTTCTCCGTGGCGCTCTGCGCGTCCTGCGCGTCCTGGGGAAGGGAAGAAGAGGAGGTCATTGGATCCTTACGTCGATAGAAGTCTTTACGTCAGTCACAACGTGTGATCTTCCCGGATGATTCCCTTCGGGGAACTCCGGGCGGTCCGCCGCGCCGACGCGTCGATAGTGGCACGGCCCCGCCGGGCCCGTCACGCGGGTTTCGCGCTGCTCCAGTCCGGGTGGCCGGGCATCGGCGGGGTCTTCTCGCCGTACAGCCAGCCGTCGAAGAAGCCGGTCAGGTCCCGTCCGGCGATGCCGGACGCCAGCCGGGTGAAGTCCGCGGTGGTCGCCGTGGAGTCCCGGTGCACCCGCACCCAGGTGCGCTCCAGCCGGTCGAAGGCGGCCTCGCCGATCTCCTTGCGCAGGGCGTAGAGCACCAGCGCGCTGCCGTCGTACATGACCGGGCGGAACAGGCTGAGCTTCTGCCCCGGGGCCGGTCCGTCCGGGTGCGCCGGCGGTCCGCCGTCGGCGCGCCAGCCGTCGGAGAGCTTGTACGCCTGGCGCATCCGGCGCTCCAGGGTCCCGCCCCCGTTCTCCTCGGCGTACCGGGCCTCGTACCAGCTGGCGTGTCCCTCATTCAGCCACAGGTCGGACCAGCTCGCGGGCGAGACGCTGTTGCCGAACCACTGGTGGGCCAGCTCGTGGATCATCACCGAGTCGACGTACCACTCGGGGTAGGCGGGCTCGGTGAAGAACGACTTCCCGAACAGGGACAGCGTCTGGGTCTCCAGGGCGAACCCGATGGGGCTGTCGGCGACGAGCACTCCGTACGTCTCGAAGGGGTAGCGGCCGACCTGCTTTTCCATCCACTCCAGCTGGGCCGGGGTCTTCTTCAGCCAGGGCTCCAGCTTCTTGCGGTCGGCGGCCGGGACGACGTCGCGCACCGGCAGTCCGTGCGGGCCGGTGCGGTGCGCGACGGCGGAGCTGCCGATCGAGACCTGGGCCAGCTCGGTGGCCATGGGGTGCTCGGTGCGGTAGGTCCAGGTGGTCGTGGCCCCGTGCCGGGTCCTGTCCACGGGCAGGCCGCCCGCGACCGCCGTCAGCTTCTCGGGGGCGGTGATCCGGAAGGTGAAGTGCGCCTTGTCCGAGGGGTGGTCGTTGCTCGGGAACACGCGGTGGGCGGCGTCGGCCTGGTTGGCCATGGCCAGCCCGTCGGCGGTACGCACCCAGCCGCCGTCGTCCCCGGATCCGCCCGGGTCACTGGTGTGCCGGACGGTGATGTTCAGCGGTACGCCCGCGGGGAGACGGCGGGGGGCCTGGAGGACCAGGTCCTCTCTCTTGCTGCCGAAGTCGACGCTCTGCCCGTTGACCTCGACGCCGCGGACGGTGCCCCGGGCGAAGTCGAGGTTGATCCGGTCCAGCGGGGCGGTGGTACGGGCCCTGATCTTCGTGACGGCGTCCAGGGGCTTGGTGTTGCTGCCGTGGTAGGTGAGGGCGATGTCGTACGCGAGGACGTCGTATCCGGGGTTGCCCAGCTCGGGAAAGAGCCGGTCGCCGATGCCCAGGGGCTCGGGGGCGGGCAGGGTGGCGGCGACGAGGGTGGCCGAGGCGGTCGCCAGCAGGGCGGCGCGCAGGCGGCGGGTCAGGAGCGGCATGGACTACCGCTATCAGCGCGGGGCCGCCCGGCCGGGGAGCCGCGCGCCGCACCACCCGAACGAGGACGCGCCGCCCGTGGTCGCTCAGCCGGCCGGGGCCGGGTGCTGGGCGCGGCTGACGTCGTAGACCCCGGCGACGTCGCGCATGGCCCGCATCAGACCGGGAAGACCCGCCGCGTCGGGGAGCTGGAGGGTGTAGGTGTGGCGGACCCGCTGCTCGCTGGGCGGCTCCACGGTGGCGGACACGATCGCCGCCTCGGCGGTGGCGATGGCCTCGGTGAGGTCGGCGAGGAGGCGGGGGCGACCGAAGGACTCGGCGACCAGGGTCACCCGGCAGCCCACCTCGGACTCCCGGCCCTCGGCGTCCGCCCAGCGGGCCGCGACCGGGGCGCGGCCGATGTCCCGCATCTCGGCGGCGGCGGGGCACTCGCGGCGGTGCACGGTGACCGCACCGCCCCGGACGACGAAGCCGGTCAGCTCGTCGGGGGGCACCGGCGTACAGCAGCCGGCCAGGCGCACCGGCGCGCCCGGCCCGTCGACGACGACGCCCGTGGTCCGTGGGCCGGACCGGGTGCGCGTCGGGGCGGTGGAGCCCGAAGCCTCGCGTTCCGGGGCGTCGGCGGCGGGCTCGCCCTGCGTGCCGGGTCCGGCCGCCTCCACGGTCTCCGGGTCGGGCTTCGCCTCGTCGGGGTGGTCGGTGAGCCAGCCGGTGATGGCGATCCGGGCGGCGGGGGTGCGGGCGTGGTCGAGCCAGTCGGGCGAGGGGCCGGAGGCGGTGTCCTGGGCGAGCAGCAGCTGCACGGTGTCGCCGTCGCTGAGGACGGTGCTCAGGGTGGCGAGGCGGCCGTTGACCCGGGCCCCGATGGAGGTGTGCGCCCGGTCGCCGTACTGGGCGTAGGCGGCGTCGACGCAGCTGGCTCCGGCAGGCAGCCCGAGGGTGCCCCCGTCGGTGCGGAACACGGTGATCTCGCGGTCCTGGGCGAGGTCGTCGCGCAGGGTGGTCCAGAAGGTGTCGGGGTCGGTGGCGGACTCCTGCCACTCCAGGAGCCGGGAGAGCCAGCCGGGCCGGGTCGGGTCGGCGCGCTCGTCGGACGGCTCGGCGTGCTGGAGCGGGGCGGTCCCGTCCTGGGCGTACGGGTTGCCCAGCGCGACGACGCCCGCCTCGGCGACCTTGTGCATCCGGTGCGTACGGATGAGGACTTCGGCGACCGCGCCCCCGGGGCCGACGACGGCGGTGTGCAGCGACTGGTACAGGTTGAACTTGGGGGCGGCGATGAAGTCCTTGAACTCGGAGATCACCGGGGTGAAGCAGGTGTGCAGTTCACCGAGGACGGCGTAGCAGTCGGCGTCCTCGCCGACGAGGACGAGGAGCCGGCCGAAGTCGGTGCCGCGCAGTTCGCCGCGTTTCCGGCGAACCCGGTGCACGGAGACGAAGTGGCGTGGCCGGATGAGGACTTCGGCGCTGATGCCCGCGTCGCGCAGGGTGTGCGTCACGTTGTCGGCGATGATTTCGAGGGGGTCGTCCGGGCCCGTCGCGGCGGCGATCAGGGCGCGGGTGTGCTCGTACTCCTCGGGGTGCAGGATCGCGAAGACCAGGTCCTCCAGCTCGGTCTTGAGCGCCTGCACGCCGAGCCGTTCGGCGAGCGGGATGAGGACGTCCCGGGTGACCTTGGCGATCCGGGCCTGCTTCTCGGGGCGCATCACGCCGAGGGTGCGCATGTTGTGCAGCCGGTCGGCGAGCTTGATCGACATGACCCGGACGTCGTTGCCGGTGGCGACGAGCATCTTGCGGAAGGTCTCCGGTTCGGCGGCGGCGCCGTAGTCGACCTTCTCCAGTTTCGTCACGCCGTCGACGAGATAGCAGACCTCGTCGCCGAACTGCTCCTGGACCTGATCGAGCGTCACCTCGGTGTCCTCGACGGTGTCGTGGAGCAGGGAGGCGGTGAGCGTGGTGGTCTCGGCGCCGAGCTCCGCGAGGATCAGCGTGACGGCCAGCGGATGTGTGATGTACGGCTCGCCGCTCTTGCGCATCTGGCCGCGGTGCGAGGACTCCGCGAGGACGTAGGCCCGGTGCAGGATGGTCAGGTCGGCGTCGGGGTGGTGCGCGCGGTGCGCCTCGGCGACATGGCCGATGGCGTCGGGCAGCCGGTCGCGGGAGACCGGGCCGCGCAGTGCCACCCGGCCCAGTCTGCGCAGATCGATCCGGGGGCGGCTCCGCCTGCGAAGGGGAGCGCCCGGATCGGCGGCCTCTGCACTCATGGGCACCTCCGGCGACGTCGACCGGCGCTGGGGAGGAGCGGATACCCCTCGGGGCCGGTGCTTGATGCTATCGACCCCACCACGTGGCGCAGTCCAGCTCTCGCCCAGCGTGAAACGGATCACCCATTCGAGCGAAGCTCGGACCGATCACCGTTTCGAGCGGTTCATGCCTCAGGAGGCGGTGAGCCGTTCCTCAGGAGGCGGCGAGCCAGGCCGGGTCGATGACACCTTCGGCGACGATCACGGCGGGTCCGGTCATGTCGACCGCGCCGTCGGGGTGCTCGGTGATGACGAGGGTGCCGCCGGGGAGATCCACCCGATACGTGACGGGGAGGCCGGTCCGGGCGGGGTCGGCGCCGTCCCGGCGGGCGGCGGCGACGGCGACCGCGCAGGCTCCGGTGCCGCAGGAGCGGGTCTCGCCGGAGCCGCGCTCGTGGACGCGCATGCCGACGTGGCGCGGGCCCCGGTCGACGACGAATTCGACGTTGACGCCCTCGGGGTAGACGGCCTCGGGGCTGATGGGCGGGGCGGTGAGCAGGTCGCCGGCGTGGTCGAGGTCCTCGACGAAGGCGACCGCGTGCGGGTTGCCCATGTTGACGTTGCGGGCGGGCCAGCTGCGGCCGCCGACGCTGACCGTGACGCTCGCCCCGGGCAGCTGGGCGCGTCCCATGGAGACGGTGATCTCGCCGTTCTTGGCGAGGTGCACGCGCTTGGGGCCGCCCCGGGTGGCGACGGTGAGGTCGCCCTCCTCGACGAGGCCGGCGCGCTGGAGGTGGTGCGCGAAGACGCGCACGCCGTTGCCGCACATCTCGGCGATCGAGCCGTCCGCGTTGCGGTAGTCCATGAACCACTCGGCCTCGTCCGCCATGGACCGCGCCTCGGGGTGTGCGGCGGAGCGCACGACGTGCAGCAGTCCGTCGCCGCCGATGCCGGCCCGGCGGTCGCAGAGCCGGGCGACGAGGGCCGCGGGCAGCGTGAGGGCGTTGTCGGGGTCCGGGACGATCACGAAGTCGTTCTCGGTGCCGTGACCCTTGAGGAAGGCGATCTGCGAGGTGCTCACACGCCAACTGTACGAGGCGGCGCCGACAACCCGCGCGAGCGGCCCGGCCGTGCGGGCCTCGCCGCGACGCCGTCAGCGCAGCCGGGCCACGCGCCAGACGGCGAGGGCGACCAGGGCGAGGCCGGTCACGGCGTACAGCGCGATCACGCGCCAGTCGGGGCGGTCGCCCGAGCCGCGGGAGGGCAGTCCGGGCCAGGTGTGACCGACGCGGCGGGCCGCCATCATGCCCCAGCCGGCCGCGCAGCAGCTGATCAGGAGCCCCAGCATGGCGACGATGGCGCCGCCGTCACCGAACTCGAAGGCGAGGGGGAAGGCGAACATCAGCGAGCCGACCGCGGCCAGCATGACGATGGGTGCGAGCTGCCAGATCCGCAGCTTGCGGGTGGGCCGCAGCTCGACCTCGACCTCGGGGGTCACGTCCTGCTCGTCGGGCCCGTCGGGGCTCAGCCGCCCCGCGGTCTCCCGCGGTGACGGCACCTCGTGCTCTGTGTCGCGCTGCTCCGTGTCGCGAGGGCCGGCCTCCATCGCCACGCGCCCTCCCAACTCGGACTCCACTGGTGGATCGATGCTCGATGATGGCACGGTCACGGGTGCCGAATTGACGGGCGGAGCTTCCCGATGCCATCACGTGATCAGGCTGTGACCGCTCGTTCGACCAACGTCAGCGCCCGGTGCGGGAGTTCTTCCCGGTCACGGTGTCCGCCGCCGAGCCACACGACCCGCGGGTCGCGGCGGAACCACGAGTCCTGACGACGTGCGAAGCGCTTGGTGGCGCGCACGGTCTCGGCCCGCGCGTCGTCCTCGGTGCACTCCCCCGCGAGCGCCCCGAGGATCTGCTGATAGCCGAGAGCCCGTGAGGCGGTGAGGCCCTCGCGCAGCCCGGACGTCTCCAGGGCCCGCACCTCCTCCACGAGACCCGCCTCCCACATCCGGTCGACGCGCAGGGCGATGCGCTCGTCGAGTTCGGGGCGATCCACGTCGACGCCGATCTGCACCGCGTCGTAGACCGGTTCGTCACCGGGGAGGTTGGCGGTGAAGGGCTTGCCGGTGATCTCGATGACTTCGAGGGCGCGGACGATACGGCGGCCGTTGCTCGCCAGGATGGACCGGGCGGCGTCCGGGTCCAAGGCGGCGAGGCGTTCGTGCAGGACGCCGGAACCGCGCTCGGCCAGCTCCGCTTCGAGGCGGGCGCGCACCTCGGGGTCCGTACCGGGGAACTCCAGGGCGTCGATGGCGCCCTTCACGTACAGCCCGGAGCCGCCGACCAGGACGGGCGTGCGGCCGTCGGCGAGCAGCCGGTCGATCTCCCGGCGGGCCAGGCGCTGGTACTCGGCGACGCTGGCGGCCTCGGTGACGTCCCAGATGTCCAGCAGGCGGTGCGGCACGCCGTCGCGCTCGGGGAGCGTCAGCTTCGCGGTCCCGATGTCCATCCCCCGGTAGAGCTGCATGGAATCGGCGTTGATCACCTCGCCGTCGAGCCGCTGGGCGAGAAATACCCCCAGATCCGATTTTCCGGCCGCTGTGGGGCCTACGACGGTGATCACGCGGGGAGTGGGAGGGGGAGGGGTCACCGGGACAGTCTCCCAAATATCCGGGCCCTGCCGAACACAACGGGTGTCGAGGGAGACGCGGCCGGACACGGAGGGCGACGTCAAGGATGCGCCACGGAAGCGCCGAAGGACGAGTAAAAACGGCAGGAACGGACAGGTGACGGACAATGGGGGCGGGAGAACGCTCCCGCGACGACAGTCCTCACTGCACGGAAGGTGACCCAATGGGGTTCCTGGACAACCTGAAGGCCAAGCTGGGGCCGGCCAAGGACAAGGTCGGCGACCTCGCGCAGCAGCACGGGGGCAAGATCGAGCAGGGCCTCGACAAGGCCGCGCGCACGGTCGACCAGAGGACCAAGGGCAAGTACAGCGACAAGATCGATTCGGGTACGCGCAAGGCCAAGGAAGCCGTGGACAAGCTGGGCCAGAAGGACGGGAGTGCGCCGGGAGGCGCTCACGGCACTCCCGGGAACCCCGGTACGCCCGGAACCCCTGGTACGCACGGAACCCCCGGTGCTCCGGGTACGCCCGGCGGCACCCCCGGCAGCACGCCTCCCCCGCCGCCGCCCGCGCACTGACGCAGCGGTCGTGCCCCGGCGGCGGGCACGGAGCCGAGTGCTCCGTGCCGGACCAGGCGGCGACGGTGTAGCCCACGCCGTACGGGGCGTCCTCGTACAGCAGCCGTCCGGCGAGCCCGGCGTCCCGCGCGGCGCCGGCGAGCAGCTGCCAGGAGGCCCGTCCGGCCGCCTTGAGTTCATGGGCGAGCGTGGCGTCGAGCGCGGCGATGGCGTCGAGGTCCGCGGCGCCGAGCGCCTCGGTGGCCAGGGCGTCGAACGCGGCGGCCCGCTCGTCGAGGTAACCGGGCGCCTTGAGGGTGCGGCAGGCGCTTCCGTCGCCCATGACCAGGAGCGCGATCCGGTCGGCGCGGCGGGCGAGGGCGCGTCCGGCCTCCTCGCAGTCGCCCGGAGCCGCGGTCTGCAGGAGGGCGAGCCCTTCGGCCGGAGCGCCCGTCCAGCGGGCCCGGCCGAGCAGCCAGGCGCCCACCGTGAGGGACTGCGGCAGCGGGCGCCCGGCCGTCGTGTCCCCATCGGGTGCATGGCCGAGCGTCACGTCGAGGTCCACGCCGACGCCCCGGAAGGAGCCGTGCGACCCGGGTGGGTAGGGCGCGGCCGTGCCGTCTTCGCCCGGCCCCACGACGACGAGGAGGTCCGGGCGCGAGGCGGCGAGCACCCCCACGGCGTCGAGGCACGCGTCACGCGCGGAGTCGAGCTCGGGGGCGGCCCCGGCGGCGACCTCGGGCACCAGGAGCGGCGGACAGGGGCACACGGCGGCGGCGACAAGCATGCCGGTCAGCGTACTTGCCGGGCGCCGCCGACCGAGCCGGGAGCCGTCAGCCGATGCCGCAGGCCGGGGCCGTGGCGGCCGGGAGCGGGTCCGGGGCGCCGATGCCGGGGAGGCCCAGCATCACCCCGGCGGGCTTGGCGGCGGCCTCCGTGGTGCGCTTCTCCCAGGCGTCGCCGGCGCGGGTGGACCGTACGGCGAGCGGCGTGCCCTCGGCGAGCAGGTGGTGCGGGGCGGCGTAGGTGATCTCGACGGTCACCACGTCGCCCGGGCGCACGGCCTTGTCGGGCTGCGTGAAGTGGACCAGGCGGTTGTCGGGGGCGCGGCCGGAGAGGCGCTGTGTGGCGCCGTCCTTGCGGCCCTCGCCCTCCGCGACCATGACGGCCAGGGTGCGGCCGACCTGTTTCTTGTTCTCGTCCCAGGAGATCTGCTCCTGGAGGGCGGACAGGCGCATGTACCGCTCCTGGACGACCTCCTTGGGGATCTGGCCGTCCATGTCGGCGGCGGGGGTCCCGGGACGCTTGGAGTACTGGAACGTGAACGCGTTGGCGAACCGCGCCTCGCGGACGGCGTGCATCGTCTGCTCGAAGTCCTCCTCGGTCTCGCCGGGGAAGCCCACGATGATGTCGGTGGAGATGGCGGCGTCCGGCATCGCGGCGCGCACCTTCTCGATGATCCCCAGGAAGCGCTCCTGACGGTACGAGCGGCGCATCGCCTTCAGGATGCGGTCGGATCCGGACTGCATCGGCATGTGCAGCTGCGGCATCACGTTCGGCGTCTCGGCCATGGCGGCGATGACGTCGTCGGTGAAGTCGCGGGGGTGCGGCGAGGTGAAACGGACGCGCTCCAGACCCTCGATGGCCCCGCAGGCGCGCAGCAGCTTGGAGAAGGCCTCGCGGTCGCCGATGTCGGAGCCGTACGCGTTCACGTTCTGGCCGAGCAGGGTGATCTCGGAGACGCCCTCGGCGACCAGGGCCTCGATCTCGGCCAGGATGTCGCCGGTGCGGCGGTCCTTCTCCTTGCCGCGCAGAGCCGGGACGATGCAGAAGGTGCAGGTGTTGTTGCAGCCGACCGAGATGGAGACCCACGCGGCGTAGGCGGACTCGCGGCGGGTGGGGAGCGTGGAGGGGAAGGCCTCCAGGGACTCGGCGATCTCGATCTGCGCCTCTTCCTGGACGCGGGCGCGCTCCAGGAGGACCGGCAGCTTGCCGATGTTGTGCGTGCCGAAGACGACGTCGACCCAGGGGGCCCGCTTGACGATGGTGTCGCGGTCCTTCTGCGCGAGACAGCCGCCGACGGCGATCTGCATCCCGGGGCGCTTGGTCTTCATGGGCGCGAGGCGGCCGAGGTTTCCGTAAAGCTTGTTGTCGGCGTTCTCCCGCACCGCGCAGGTGTTGAAGACGACGACGTCGGCGTCGCCGTCGGAGCCTTCGGGGGCCCGGACGTAACCGGCGCCCTCCAGGAGACCCGACAGCCGTTCGGAGTCGTGGACGTTCATCTGGCACCCGTAGGTGCGCACCTCGTAGCTCTTCTGGACGTCCACTGCTTCGCTCCGGTTGCCGCTGCTCATGGGACAAGGGTAGGCGGTTGCCGGGCGGCGCCTTCCCGTCCCCTGGTCAGGCTTCCGCCGAGCCGCCCGCTGTGGGGCGGGCCTCACGGGGAAGCCTGGCCAGGGGAGCGGGTGAGCTGGCAGGATCGCGCGCATGTTCCACGCTCTGTCCCGATTCGGCCGCCGGCGCACCCTGCAGACGGGCGCCGTCCTCGCGGTCGTGCTCGGGCTGCTCGCATGGTGGCTGCAGCCCCAGGGGGACGAGGGGGACCCGAGCGGCCCGCTCACCTTCTCCACGGGAGTGCCCAGCGGGGTCTATCAGCGCTACGGGGAGCGGCTGGAGGGCGCGCTCGCCAAGGACATGCCGGAGGTGTCCATACGGCTGCGGACCAGCGAGGGGTCGCAGCAGAACCTCGCCCGGGTCGCGACGGGCGAGGCGGACTTCACCATCGCGACGGCCGACGCCGTGGCCACCTATCTGCGCGACGGCAGGCCCGGGGCCCAGCGGCTGCGCGGCTGCGTCCGGCTGTACGACGACTACGTCCAGCTGGTCGTCCCCCGCGACTCCGACGTCCGCAGCGCCTCCGACCTGCGGGGCAAGCGGGTGGGCGTCGGCCAGGAGGGTTCCGGGGTGCGGCTGGTCGCGGACCGGCTGCTGACGGCGGCGGGGCTCGATCCGGCCGAGGACATCACGCCGGTGCCGGTGGGCATCGACACCATGCCCGTACGGCTGACGCAGGGCCGGCTCGACGCCTTCTTCTGGTCCGGCGGGCTGCCGACCGCGGCCGTGCAGGAGCTGTCGGAGCGCTTCGAGATCCGGCTGGTGCCGCTGGAGGCCGACCTGGTCGCGAAGCTGCAGGCGTCGACCGGTCCCACCCGCTTCTACCGGTCGGCCATGATGCCCGCCGACGCCTATCCGCAGGCCCAGCAGGGTCAGGCGGTGCCCACGGTCGCCGTCGCCAACCTGCTCGTCACGACCGACCGTACGGACGCGGCCATGACCGAGGCCTTCACCCGGACGGTGATCAACACCCGGGACCGGATCGGCCGCGAGGTCCACTCGGCGCAGCTGGTGGACCTGCGGACGGCGATCTACACGGATCCGCTGGACGTGCACGACGGGGCCAAGGACTACTACCGCTCGGTGAAGCCCTGACGGCTCCTCGTCGAGGGCGCCGAGTCTCCCCGCCCCTGGCCCTCAGCCGCCCGGCCGTTCGCGGGGCACCGAGACGGTCACCCGCAGACCGTGCGGTGCGTGGTGCTCGTACGCGATCGAGCCGCCGCCCGCCGCGAGCAGCACCCGGGAGATGGAGAGGCCGAGGCCCGACCCGCTGACGTTCTGGTGCCGGTTGCTGCGCCAGAAGCGGTCGCCGACGCGCTCCAGCTCCGCTTCGGTGAGGCCGGGGCCCCGGTCGGCGACGACGACGGTGGTCGTGTGGGTCCCGGCGGTGACGGTGACGGTGACGTCCTCGCCGGCGGGGGTGAACTTCAGGGCGTTGTCGATCACCGCGTCCAGGGCGCTGGAGAGCGCCACGGGGTCGGCCCAGGCGGTGGCCGCCGGGGCCCCGTCCAGGGTGAGTCGCACGCCCTCCCGGTCCGCCATGGGGCGCCAGGAGGCGACCCGCTCGGCGGTGAGCGGAACGATGTCGGTCAGCTGGAGGTCCGCCTCGGCGTGCTCGGCGAGTGCGAGGTCCAGGAGGTCGTCGAGGACCCGGGCCAGCCGCTTGCCCTCGGTGCGCACGGCGGCGATCTCCTCGCTGTCCTCGGGCAGCTCCAGGGCGAGCAGCTCGATGCGCAGCAACAGGGCGGCGAGCGGGTTGCGCAGCTGGTGCGAGGCGTCGGCGACGAAGGCGCGCTGCTGCTCCAGCACGTCCTCGACGTTGTCCGCCATCTCGTTGAAGGAGCGAGCCAGGTGTCTGAGTTCCGGCGGCCCGGCGGAGGCGGCGACCCGGGAGCGCATACGGCCGCCGGCGATGTCGCGGGTGGCCGCGTCCAGGGTCCGTACGGGCAACAGGACCCAGCCGGTGAGCCGGACCGCAGCACCGACGGCCACCAGCAGGGCCAGGGCTTCGCCGAGGCCGATGAACAGCCAGGTCCGCAGGATCCGGGACCGCATCTCACCGGTGGGCGAGTCGATGACGACCACGGCGACCACATCGCCGTCGCGCACCACGGGCGAGGCGACGACGACGCGGCCGTCGCGCCAGGGCCAGACCTGCGGCGGGTCGTGCGAGCGGCGGCCGAGCAGCGCCTCGTCGAACGCCGTGCGCCCTTCGCCCTCGGCGGGCAGGGTCCAGGAGCCTGGGGCCTTGGCCATGGCCCGGTCGTCCCGGAAGAAGACGCCGGCGCGGATGTCGTACACCGAGGCGTAGACCTCCAGGTCGGTCTGGAGGGTCCGGCGGCGCTCCTCGCTGTCCGGGGAGGTGTCGGTGATGGACTGCGCCAGGGCGGCGAACCGAGCGGTGTCGTCGATCCGGTCGATCACCAGGCGCTGCTGCTCGGCGGCGGCCACGCTGATCGCGAGCGGGAAGCCGAGGGTGACCAGCACGGCCGCCATCAGGACGATCAGCAGCGGGAGCAGACGGGAGCGCACCGGGGACGTACCCGCCGGTTACGCGGACGGCGCGACGAGCCGGTAGCCGACGCCCCGCACGGTCTCGATCAGGGCGGGCAGCCGCAGCTTGGAGCGCAGGGAGGCGACGTGGACCTCCAGGGTGCGTCCGGTCCCCTCCCAGCTGGTGCGCCAGACCTCGCTGATGATCTGCTCCCGGCGGAAGACGACGCCGGGGCGCTGGGCGAGGAGGGCCAGCAGGTCGAACTCCTTGCGGGTGAGCTGGACTTCCGCGCCGTCGACGCTGACCCGGCGGGTCGGCAGCTCGATGGCGACCGGCCCGAGGCGCAGGGCGGCGAGGGGGGTTGGCGCGGTGTCCTCGCCGCTGGTGGTGCGCCGGGCGACCGCGTGGATACGGGCGAGCAGCTCTCCGGTGTCGTACGGCTTGGTGACGTAGTCGTCGGCGCCGAGGTTGAGTCCGTGGATGCGGGAGCGCACGTCGGCGCGGGCGGTGACCATGATCACGGGGGTCGCGGTGCGCTTGCGGATCTTGCCGCACACCTCGTAGCCGTCCTGGTCGGGCAGGCCGAGGTCGAGGAGGATCACCCCGAAGGGCTCCTTCTCGGCGGGCAGCAACGCGCGCAGGGCCTCCTCGCCGTTGCGGGCGTGCTTCACCTGGAATCCGTGGCGGGCGAGCACGGCGGACAGGGCCGCCGCGACATGGTCGTCGTCCTCGACGAGCAGCAGTCTCATGGCCCTCCTCTCCGTCTCTCCCGGGGCCGTCCGGCTCCTCGGGCTCATGGGTGCAACCGTTGCACGGTGTCACCGGGTGCTGTCACACGTTTCACCCTGCTTCACCCGGGAGATCTCTGGCGTGATCTCCCGTTCATCGACGCTTCGCGTCGACTCGCTCAAGGCATCCACGCCGATGAACGGCACACCAGTCAAGAGTCTGCCGGTTACAGCAGGGTTTCCGTTATGCACCCGGTACGCCCCCGGGGTGGCACGTGGCGTCCCGTTCACACGGAGTGTCCGGTTGCCGCCGGATCGTTATGCTCAATTTCCGCTCAGATGTAATGACGTTGGTCGCACTGCGTCATTAGTGTCCTTCTTCAACCGAGGAGGACGGAGCAAGAAGCCGATGAGCGGAGTTTCAGTGACCAAGGACGCCGAGGATGCCGCGCCCGCGGCGAACGACCTGGTCGTACTGAGCGACGTCAACAAGCACTTCGGCGCGCTGCATGTGCTCCAGGACATCGACCTGACCATCGCCCGTGGCGAGGTCGTGGTCGTCATCGGGCCTTCCGGGTCCGGCAAGTCCACGCTGTGCCGCACGATCAACCGCTTGGAGACGATCGATTCGGGAGCGATCTCGATCGACGGCAAGCCCCTGCCCCAGGAGGGCAAGGAGCTGGCCAGGCTGCGTGCCGACGTGGGCATGGTCTTCCAGTCGTTCAATCTCTTCGCACACAAGACGGTGCTGGAGAACGTCATGCTGGGCCAGGTCAAGGTCCGCAAGGCCGACAAGAAGGCGGCGGAGGAGAAGGCCCGGGTCCTGCTCGACCGGGTGGGCGTCGGCGTACAGGCCGACAAGTACCCGGCGCAGCTTTCCGGAGGCCAGCAGCAACGCGTCGCGATCGCACGGGCTTTGGCGATGGACCCGAAGGTCATGCTCTTCGACGAGCCCACGTCGGCGCTCGACCCGGAGATGATCAACGAGGTCCTCGAAGTCATGCAGCAGTTGGCCCGGGACGGGATGACGATGATCGTCGTCACCCACGAGATGGGCTTCGCCCGTTCCGCCGCCAACCGCGTCGTGTTCATGGCGGACGGGAAGATCGTCGAAGAGGCGACCCCCGACCAGTTCTTCAGCAACCCGCGCAGCGACCGGGCCAAGGACTTCCTGTCGAAGATCCTTCACCACTGACGACAACGACCTCCGACCTAAGGATTGTTCACATGAAGCTCCGCAAGTCCGCCGCCGTCGCGGCCATTGCCGTCCTCGCCCTGACCGCGACCGCGTGTGGTGGCAAGGAGGGCTCCGCCGGTGACAAACAGGGCGGCACCCAGCCGGGCGCCTCCGGCGCCCCCGAGCTGCCCAAGTACACCGCCGCCAAGGACGTCGCCCTCGACTCCCCGGTCTTCAAGAAGGCCAAGGAGCGCGGCAAGCTGATCATCGGCGCCAAGGCCGACCAGCCGTACCTCGGCTTCGAGGACCAGGCGACCAAGGAGCGCTCGGGCTTCGACATCGAGATCGCCAGGATGGTCGCGGCCGACCTCGGCTTCTCGGAGAAGCAGATCGAGTGGAAGACGGTCGACTCCGGCGTCCGTGAGACGGCCATCTCCAAGGGCCAGGTCGACTACTACGTCGGCACCTACACGATCAACGACGAGCGCAAGAAGCAGGTCGGCTTCGCCGGTCCGTACTACAAGGCCGGCGCGGACCTCCTGGTGCGCGAGGACGAGAAGTCGATCACCGGCAAGGACTCGGTGAAGGGCAAGAAGGTCTGCTCGATCGTCGGCTCCACGCCGCTCCAGGAGATCAAGAAGCCCGAGTACGGCGCGAGCGTCGTCGAGCTGGCCAAGTACTCCGACTGCGTGCAGCAGCTGCTGACCAAGCAGGTCGACGCCGTCACCACCGACGACTCGATCCTCAAGGGCTACGCCGCAGCCAACAAGGGCAAGCTCAGGGTCGTCGGCAAGCCGTTCACCGACGAGCCCTACGGCGTCGGCCTGAACAAGGACGACAAGGTGCTCCGCGAGGCCATCAGCAAGTCGCTGGAGGAGCGCGTCAAGGACGGCACGTACAAGAAGATCTACGAGGCCACGCTGGGCCTGTCCGGTTCGGACTTCGTCGACCCGCCGGCCATCGAGCGTTACTGACGCCGCCGTCCGTCGGGCGGCGGGCCTGAGCCCGCCGCCCGACGGACGACCAGCCGGTGTCACCGACGCCCCGTGTGATCCAGACGCCCCAGGCGTCCCGCGTGACCCAGGCGTCCCGTATGCCGCCCCCGTCCCGGAGTCCCCGGGGACGGGGAGCGTACAGGGCGCCCCTTCCCCTGCCCTGATGCCGCTGACCGCCGACGCGGAGACCTCATGAACGTACTGCTCGACAATTTCCCAGAGTTCCGCGACGGCTTCATAGGAACCGTGTCGATCACCGCCGTCAGCTCGGTTATCGCCCTGGTCCTCGGTGTGATCATCGCCGGATTCCGGGTCTCGCCGGTGCCGCCGCTGCGGTACTTCGGCACCGCCTGGGTGACGCTGATGCGCAACACCCCGCTGACGCTGCTCTTCCTGATCTTCTTCTTCGTCGTGCCCGAGATCCTCTTCCCGGGGATGAGCCCGTTCGTGCTCGGCTCGCTCGCGCTCGGCTTCTACACCTCTTCCTTCGTGTGCGAGGCAGTCCGCTCCGGCATCAACACCGTGCCGCTGGGACAGGCCGAGGCCGCGCGTTCCATCGGCATGACGTTCGCCCAGACGCTCCAGATCGTGGTGCTCCCCCAGGCGACCCGGACCGTGATCCCGCCGCTGAGCAGCATCTTCATCGCGCTGACCAAGAACTCCGCGATCGCCGGCGCCTTCAGCAACACCGAGCTGTTCGGCTGGCAGAAGCTGATGAGCGACAAGGGTTACGACATCATCCCCGTCTTCATCTGGGTGGCCCTCGGCTACCTGGTCGTCACGTTTACCATCAGCGGCCTCTTCCGGCTGCTGGAGCGTCGTATGGAGGTCGCCCGATGAGCGCCAGCGTTCTCTACGACGCCCCGGGCCCCAAGGCCGTCGTCCGCAACCGGATCTACGCCGTCGTCGGCAGCCTCGCCATCGCGGCGCTGCTCGTCGTGAGCCTGATGCGGCTGGCCGACAAGGGTCACCTGGCGCCGGAGATGTGGGACATCTTCAACTACGCGGGTATCCGGCAGAACATCGCCGACGCCCTGGTCGCCACGCTCAAGGCCTTCGGGCTGGCCGCGATCGGCTCGCTGGTCCTCGGTGTGCTGCTCGCGGTGGGCAGGCTCTCCGACCACCAGCCGATCCGCTGGGCGGCGACCGCCTTCATCGAGCTGTTCCGCTCGCTCCCGCTCCTGATCACCATCTACGCCATCTGGGTCGGCTTCCTCACCGACTACTCGATGTGGGCGCTGGCGGCGGGCCTGTCCATCTACAACGGCTGTGTACAGGCCGAGGTGCTGCGGGCCGGGGTCAACTCGGTCCCCAAGGGCCAGAGCGAGGCCGCGTACGCGCTCGGGATGAGCAAGACGCAGGTCATGACGACCGTCCTGATGCCACAGGCCGTCCGGTCGATGCTGCCGACGATCATCAGTCAGCTCGTGGTGACGCTCAAGGACACCTCGCTCGGCTTCATCATCCTGTATCCGGAGCTGCTCCAGACCGCGCGTCTGATCGCCTCCAACACGCAGGTGAACGGCATCTATCCCTACGTCTCCACGACCATCGTCATCGGCACGATCTACATCGCGATGTGTCTGCTGCTCTCGGCGCTGGCGACCTGGATCGAGAAGCGCGGCCGCCGCGCCAAGACCGGCATCAAGGTGGCGCCCGGCGTCCAGACCGCCGACATCCCCACGGTGGAGGCCGTTCCCGGCCCGAACGCGGGGGGCGCAGGGGGCGCAGGCCCGACGGCCGACGGTGCCGCTGGGACCGGTGTGACGAAGGACTGACCTCCCCGGGGCCTTACCGGCCCCTCCCGGCAGGAGCATTCGAGGCAGCGGCGCACGCGTCGCTGCCTCGGTCACTTGACGCAAGCACCACCAGTGGGTTGCATACGTTCTGTGATCACGCACCCGGCTACCTCTGCCACGTTCCGCATGACCGTAAGGGCCGGAGGGAACGCGCCGTGGACCCGGTGATCGTCGTCGGCGCCGGGCCCGTCGGCCTGACGCTGTCGCTGGCCCTCGCCGCCCAGGGCGTCCCCTCGATCGTCCTCGACGAGGGCCCCGGCGCGGAGGAACCCCGTCCCGCCCGCACGGTCGTGCTGCGCGAGGACACCGCCGACCTGGTGGGCCGCCTCGGCTGCCGGGAGCTGGACCGGGTCGGACTTCGCTGGGCCGGCTGGCGTTCGATGCGCCGGAAGCAACTGGTCCGGGACGTGCCGCTGAGCGGGGGCCGGGCGGACGAGGACGGCGAGCCGCTCTCCGGGCTCCTGCCCGCGCCACTGCACCTGCCGCAGCACGAGCTGAGCGCCGCGCTGCGTGCGGCGGTGGACAAGGAACCGCTGGCCCGACTGGTGCCGATGAGCCGGATCGACACGTTGGAGCAGGACCCCGACGGCATCACGGTGCACACCAGGGAGCCGGGATCGACCTGGTGGCGCGGGAGCTATCTGGTCGGCTGCGACGGCGCCCGGTCGACCGTGCGCAAGCTGCTGGACATCCGGTTCCCCGGTCGTACGTCGGTGGAACGGCATGCCGTCGCCGCGCTCCGGGCCGAACTGCCCTGGCCGGACGTGGCCGTGTCGCACCGGCAGCCTCCCTGGCGGACCGGGGGCGCCGAGATCTCCGCGCGACCGCTGCCGGACGGCGTCTGGCGGCTGGACTGGCTGCTGCCGCCGCGCGGCGAACTGGTCACCCCCGAAGCGCTGATCACCCGGGTCAGGGACACCCTGGGCGGCTGGTGCGGCGAGACCCCGGCGTACGAACTGCTGGACACCGGCGTCCACACCCTCCACCACCGGCTCGCCCGGCGCTGGCGCAAGCAGCGCGCCTTCCTGGCGGGGGACGCGGCGCACCTGCTGGGCGCGCTGGGCACGCAGGGGCTGGACGAGGGGATCCGGGACGCCGAGAACCTGGCCTGGAAGCTGGCCCACGCCTGGCACCACGGTCCGGCGGAGCATCTGCTCGACAGCTATCAGGCGGAGCGCCGGGCCGCGGTGGCCGCCCGGCTGCGCGCCGCCGATCAGTCGCTGCCGATACTGCGCGGTGGAGGTGGTCTGCGAACCCTTGTCCCGGGCGCCGCACGCGGTCACGACACCCTGCTCGCCGACGCCCATGTGGGCCGCGGAGCACTGGGTGCGCCCCCTTCGTACTCGCACTCCCCCCTTGCGCCTCCGCACGCCGAGGCGCACACCGCTGTCGGTACGCCCCCCGGTGCGCCGGTCGCCGACGTACCGGTGACCGCGCCGGACGGAACGACGGCGCGGCTGCGGGAGCGGCTCGGACAGGGCCATCCGCTGGTGGTCCTGGTCGCGCCGGGAACCGGTGTCTGGGACCGGCGGCACTGGCAGACCGCGGGGGTCATGCCCCGCCTCACGGACGCCGTGGCGGCGCTCCCCGGTACGACGGAGCTGCTGGTCACCGAGAGCTACCCCGGAGCATCGGCCCACACCGTCCTGCTGGTCAGGCCGGACGGGCATCTGGTGGCGGCCTTCGGCGGCGTACGGCCCGCGGAACTGTTCGCCGCGGCGCAGGCCGCGCTGGGCGGCGCGCCCCGTGGTGCGCGGGAGCGCGCGGAGGCGGACGAGGAGGAGGGCGCGGGCGAGGAGCGGCGCCGGGCCAGGGTCCACGCCGACGGGACCGCCGGCCGCCACTGACCGATGGCCCGTCGCGGACGTGTCGACCGTGACGGGCACGCATCACATTGACCGCCATCGGCACGCATGGTGTACTCCAGATCATGACCGACACCGATGTGCGCCTGTGGCGGAGGGTCCATATGGACCTCGTCCGTTACGCGGGCTGCGTGTGTCGCCCGTCCTGCTGAATCGCCTCCCTCCGCCGGTCCGTGCCGCTTTCCGCACGGCCGGAACCCCGCGCGAACTCTCAGGACGGTCCTCGTGTCTTCCCCTCACTCCGCCGTACCCACGGCATCCTTCGTGCCCTCTCCTTCCACCCCGGTGTCCTCTCCCGCCGCGCCGACGGTCGCGGAGCTGCTGGACTTCGTCCGCCGCACCGCCCGGGACGAGGCGCTCGTCGCCTCGTTGCCCCTCGACCCGGAGGGCCGCACCTGGATCCGGCTCGACGGCCCCGGCGGCAGCGAGGCGTGGCTGATCGGATGGCCGCCGGGCACCGGCACGGGCTGGCACGATCACGCCGACTCGATCGGCGCGTTCACCACGGCGGCCGGCGCCCTCAAGGAACACTCCCTGGCCGTGCGGCTGCCCACCGACGGCTGGAGGACGCTGGAGCTGACGGAGGGAGTGGACCGGTCGAGGGAGTTGGCGACCGGTCAGGGCAGGGCCTTCGGCCAGAACCACGTCCATGAGGTCCTGAACGAATCCGAGGACGTGCACGCGGTCTCCGTCCATGCCTACTACCCGCCGCTGCCGCGGATCCGCCGGTTCAGCCGCACCGGTGCGGTGCTCCGGCTGGAGCAGACCGAGAGCCCGGAGGACTGGCAGTGAGCGAGAACCGGAGCACGAGCGGTACGGAGGCCGCCGTGGCGGAGGCCTCTGTGCCGGTGGGCATCGACGATCTGCTGGAGCGGGTCAGGGCCGGCTACGACCGGATCGACCCGCGCGAGGCCGCCGCGGCGGCGGAGTCCGGGGCCTTGCTGGTGGACATCCGGTACGCCGCACTCCGCGACCGGGACGGACTGATCCCGGGCGCGCTGGTCGTCGAACGCAACGAGCTGGAATGGCGGCTCGACCCGCAGGGCAGCCACCGCGTGCCCGAGGCGGTCGACCACGACCTCACGGTCGTCGTCATCTGCAACGAGGGATACGCCTCCAGCCTCGCGGTCGCCTCGCTGCGCCAGCTGGGACTGCACCGGGCCACCGACCTGATCGGCGGCTTCCAGGCGTGGCGCGCGACGGGACTCCCGGTCATCTCTCCGTCCGAGGCCTGAGCCCCGGGCCCCGGCGCCTGCCCCGGGGCCCGACTGCCCCCGCTCCGTCTCCGTCTCCGGGCAGCCACACACCCGAACGCCACGTTCCACTGGAGCAATCGCCGTGCGTGACCGACATTCGCCTCACACAGAGGACCGAAATGTACGGAGATGACCACACATGGCGATCGCTGTCCTCACCCCCGAACAGCTCGACGGCCAGGCCTCCCGACTGCACGACACCCAGACGTGGCAGCAGATCGTCACGGGCTGGGAGAACACCGCCCCCGAACCCGGGCCCACCCCGGCGGACCCGACGTCCGCGCGGCCCGCAGACCCTGCGGAACTCTCGCCCGCCCCCGCATCCGCACGGCCCTCGGACTGGCGGAGCCTGCTGTCCGTACCCGTGGACCGGCTGATCGACGACACCCTGCGGACGCTGCCCGCGTCGGTCCCGCGCGAGCGTCCACTGCCCGGCCGGCTGGGTGCGATGCTGCCCGACCGCGTCCACCTCTGGCGGCGGGTCGGTCAGGGTGACCTGCGCCCCTCGACCCATCTCGGCTACGCGCGGCAGATCCTGGCCGAGTGGGGCTGGCAGAACACCCCGTACCGGCTGCGGAACGCCCGTGGCGCCCGCTGCGTCTGCGGCGCCCTGATCTCGGCGCACCGCCTCGGCTACGGCTCCCTCGACACCGTGGACCGGGCCGGCGCCTGGCTGATCACGGAGCTGCGCGCGCAGGGGTGGACGGGGCTGATCGGCCCCTGGAACCGCCATCCGGGCCGCACCGCCGCCGACGCGCTGGCCCTCCTCGACGCCACCATCCGCCGCGCGTCCCTGGCCGGACAGTGATCACGGCACGCCGACCGGCGGAGGCCACTGCTTGAAAGGCTCATCCAGGCTCGTGCCAGAAAGGCTCGCGTCGACGGCATCAGGAAGGCTCCTGTCGGCTGCTGTCAGAAGGGCTCGTCCAGACCTTCCGTGTCCTCGCCCTCCTCCTCCAGCGCCTGACGCACCACCCGCAGGGCCATGCCCTCTCCGTATCCCTTGCGTGCGAGCATCCCCGCCAGACGACGCAGCCGCTTGTCCCGGTCCAGGCCTCGTGTCGAGCGGAGCTTGCGGCCCACGAGCTCGCGCGCCGTCTCCTCCTCCTGGTCCGAGTCGAGCTGCCCGACCGCCTCGTCGATCACGGCGGAGTCCACGCCCTTCGTCCGCAGCTCACGAACGAGGGCGCGGCGCGCGAGCCCCCGGCCGTGGTGCCGGGACTCCACCCATGCCCCGGCGAACGCCGCGTCGTCGATCAGCCCGACGTCCTCGAAGCGCGCGAGCACTTCCTCGGCCGCCTCGTCCGGGATCTCTCGCTTGCGCAGGGCGTCCGCGAGCTGCTTGCGCGTTCGCGGCGTCCCGGTGAGCAGCCGCAGGCAGATGTTGCGCGCCTGCTCGACCGGATCACGCGGCTCCCCCTTCTCGGCCCTCGACGAGGAAGGGGAGCCGCTGCCTCTGGTGCCGGAGCGGGCACGACGGCCCGCCCCCTCGCCGAATCCGCTCGCGCCGCCCGCTCCCCCGCGTGAACGGCGCCCGGACCGCATCCCGGCATCGTCCGCCGACGCCCCCCGCGCGGCAGCGGACGCCTCGGCGGCCCCGTAGCCGGATCCGGGGTCGCCGCCGGGCTCGGCAGGGCTGCCCGGCCACTCCGTACGTCGTGTCACGGCCTAGCTCTTGGCCGCCGCGGTCTTGGCCGGCTTGGCCTTGGCGGCCGCGGTGGTCGCCGGCTTAGCCGCCCCGTCGGCCGCCGGTGCCGCAGCGGCGTCCGCGGCAGGCTCGCCGGCAGCGTCGTCCGGACGGACGCCGACACCCAGCTTCTCCAGGATCTTCTTCTCGATCTCATTGGCGAGGTCGGGGTTGTCCTTGAGGAAGTTGCGGGCGTTCTCCTTGCCCTGGCCGAGCTGATCGCCCTCGTACGTGTACCACGCGCCGGCCTTGCGGACGAAGCCGTGCTCCACGCCCATGTCGATCAGTCCGCCCTCGCGGCTGATGCCCTGGCCGTAGAGGATGTCGAACTCCGCCTGCTTGAACGGCGGGGCGACCTTGTTCTTGACGACCTTGACGCGGGTGCGGTTACCGACCGCGTCGGTGCCGTCCTTGAGCGTCTCGATACGGCGGATGTCGAGGCGCACCGAGGCGTAGAACTTCAGCGCCCGGCCACCGGTGGTGGTCTCCGGGGAGCCGAACATCACGCCGATCTTCTCGCGGAGCTGGTTGATGAAGATCGCGGTGGTCTTGGACTGGTTGAGCGCACTGGTGATCTTGCGGAGGGCCTGGCTCATCAGACGGGCCTGGAGACCCACGTGCGAGTCGCCCATCTCGCCCTCGATCTCCGCACGGGGCACCAGGGCCGCCACGGAGTCGATGACGATCAGGTCCAGGGCGCCGGAACGCACCAGCATGTCGACGATCTCCAGCGCCTGCTCGCCGTTGTCCGGCTGGGACAGGATGAGGTTGTCGATGTCGACGCCGAGCTTCTTCGCGTACTCGGGGTCGAGGGCGTGCTCGGCGTCGATGAACGCCACCGAGCCGCCGAGCTTCTGCGCGTTCGCCACGGCGTGCAGCGTCAGCGTCGTCTTACCGGAGGACTCCGGTCCGTACACCTCCACCACGCGGCCGCGCGGCAGACCACCGACGCCGAGGGCGACGTCGAGGGCGGTCGATCCCGTGGGGATGACCTCGATGGGCTCGTTCGGCCGCTCGCCGAGGCGCATCACCGCGCCCTTGCCGAACTGTCGTTCAATCTGTGCGAGTGCGGCGTCCAGCGCCTTCTCGCGGTCGGTTCCTGCCATGGGTTCCACCCGATTTGCTTGAGTCGATCGCTTCACGTCACAGACGCTAACCCCTGCCACTGACAATGGGCCTCGACGTCCTCCCGACCTGTGGACAACTCCACGGGCCGGGCCCGGGAAAACCCGGCCGGAATCCCATCAGAATGGATGTTCGATTTTCGTGTCAAGCGCACCACGCGGACTGCCGGCCATCACGACGCGAGCGTCGTGGGCCGCGCGTCGGCCGGTTCCGCCGGGCGCCTCGTCCAGCCCGCACCCCTCAGCCACGCGAGGGAGAAGAGGCCGGCTGCGGCCATGACGACGGCCGCGATGTGCATTCCGTGCGTGAAGGCGTCGCGCGTGGCCGCCAGCACGGCATCAGCGGTCTCGCCGGGCAGCTGGGCCGCGACGACCGCCGCACCGCCCAGCGTTTCGCGCACGGCTTCGGCCTGCGGCACGCCGGAGGGCAGCGCGTCGGTCATGTCCCGGCTGTAGACCGGCGCGCCGATGGACCCGAGGATGGCCATCCCCAACGCTCCGCCGAACTCCTGGCCCGATTCCAGCACCGCTGCGGCTGACCCCGCACGCTCCGGAGGGGCCGCACCGGGGGCGAGCTCGTTGGCGAGGGCCATGGCCAGGACTCCTGGCAGCAACACCGGCGTGCTGTTCCGTTCCCGCTCCGACCTCCCACCCACGCCCGGGCACGCACGCACGCCTGACCGTATAGCCGCACACGTGCACATTCGGTCCCATAAACCTATATTCGACCGATATGAGAACGACTGCGAAGCCCGGAACGCCGGACGGAGGGCAGACCTCCGGGCCCGACCTGGCCGGCCGTGTGGCGCTCGTCGCCGGAGGCACCCGCGGGGCCGGGAGAGGGACAGCCGTCCAGCTCGGCGCCGCCGGGGCGACCGTCTACGTGACCGGCCGTACCAGTGGCTCCGAGCGCTCCGAGATGGACCGGCCCGAAACGATCGAGGAGACCGCGGCCCTGGTCGACGCGGCGGGCGGGCGGGGGATCGCCGTGCAGGTCGACCATCTGGTTCCCGACCGGGTCAGGGCGCTCGTGGCCCGCATCGCGAACGAGCAGGGAGCCCTGCACATCCTGGTGAACGACATCTGGGGCGCCGAGATCGAGTGGGGAAAGCCGGTGTGGGAGTCGTCGCTCGACATCGGGCTGCACACGCTGCGGCTGGCCGTCGACACCCACGCCATCACCAGCCACTTCGCGCTGCCGCTGCTGATCGAGACACCGGGCGGCCTGGTCGTCGAGATGACCGACGGGACGGACGAGTACAACGCGTCCCACTACCGTGTCTCGTTCTTCTACGACCTGGCCAAGGCCGCGGTGAACCGGATGGCCTTCGCCCTCGGCCGTGAACTCGCGCCGCACCGCGCGACGGCTGTGTCGCTCACCCCGGGCTGGCTCCGGTCCGAGGCCATGCTCCAGGCCCACGGGGTGACCGAGGCCACCTGGCGCGACGCCGTCGCGCACACGCCCCACTTCGCGATCTCCGAGTCCCCCGCGTACGTCGGCCGTGCCGTGGCCGCCCTCGCCGGCGATCCGGAGGTGGCCCGCTGGAACGGCAGGTCGCTCTCCAGCGGACAGCTCGCCCAGGTGTACGGCTTCACCGATGTGGACGGGAGCCGGCCCGATGCCTGGCGGTATCTGGCCGAGGTCCAGGACCCGGGCCTGCCGGCCGATGTGACGGGGTATCGCTGAGGCCGAATGCTGTGGCCCGGCTACCGCTGAAGGCCGGCTGCTGGGCCGGCCGGCGCTGAGGCGCCCCCTGCGACGGCTACCGCTGAGGCGCCCCCTGCGACGGCTACCGCTGGGGCGGCCCGTCCGACGTACCCTGCGCTCCCCCGCGGCCGGCGGCCCGGCGACCGTTCACCAGGCGGCGCATCCGCGACGGCAGCGGCCTCCCGGGCGCGCGGCTGCTTCCCCCGTGCACGCGCGGGTCGTCGGTGACGTCGTACCGCTTCACATAGGCGCCGAGGAACGCCTGGAGCGTGGCGATAGCGGGGATCGCGACCAGCGCGCCGACCGCGCCGAGCAGGGCCGTGCCGGCGATGACCGATCCGAAGGCGACCGCGGGGTGGATGTCGACGGTCTTCGCGGTCAGCTTGGGCTGGAGCACGTAATTCTCGAACTGTTGGTAGATCACGACGAACCCGAGCACCCACAGCGCGTACCAGGGGTCGACCGTAAAGGCGATCAGCATGGGCAGGGCACCCGCGAGATACGTGCCGATGGTGGGGATGAACTGCGAGACGAGTCCGACCCAGACCGCGAGCGCCGGGGCGTAGGGCACCTCCAGGATCACCAGCAGGATGTAGTGCGCGGCTCCGGAGATCAACGCCATCAGACCGCGCGAGTAGATGTAGCCGCCGGTCTTGTCGACCGCGATCTCCCAGGCGCGCAGCACCTCGACCTGCCGGGCGGGCGGCAGGACGGAGCACAGGGTGCGGCGGAGCCGGGGACCGTCGGCCGCGAAGTAGAAGGAGAACAGGAAGATCGTCAGCAGCCGGAACAGCCCGCCGAGCACCGTGGTGGAGAGGTCGAGCACTCCGGTGGCACTGTTCTGGACGTACTTCTGCAGCCAGTCCGAGTGCAGCAGGCTGTCCTGGACCTCGACCCGGGAGAGTTCGGTGCGGAAGGTCTGGTTGACCCAGTTGATCACCGAGTCGATGTACTTGGGGAACTCGTCGACCATGTCGACGATCTGGCCCGCGAGCATCGACCCCAGCAGCACCACGAATCCGACGCCGAAGATCGTCAGGCCGAGGAAGACGAGGAACGTGGCGAGTCCGCGGCGTATCCCGCGATCCGCCATCCGGCTGACCGCGGGCTCGATGGCGAGCGCGAGGAAGAACGCGATCAGAACGTTCGTCAGCAAACCGATGAGCTGGTCGAACGCCCAACTGCCGAGCTGGAAGCACGCGTAGAGCGCCAGGGCCAGCACCATCGCACGCGGCAGCCAGCCGGGCATGCGAACCCCGCCGGCGCCGGACGGCGGCGCGGGTGGTGCGGCCGGCGGAGCGGGTGGGGAGGCGGACGGCTGGGCCGGGGCGCTCTCGTCTGTCGATGACACGGGACAAGTCTGGCCCATGCCGTCGGCCCGCAGTTCCCCGCCCCGCATCGGCCGCTCCGGTTCCGTGCCCGCCGGAAACGGGGCCCCACGGCGTTCAGCGCTCGTTCACCGGACCGTGCCCGGGGTTCACCTCGCCTGCGGGGGCGCCCGTGTCGTTCAGCGCCGGTCGGCCGGGACGTCCATGGCCGTGCAGACCCCGCGCCAGACGTCCTTGGCGTCCCAGCCCGCGTCCAGCGCCTGGTGCACCGTACGGCCGCCGAGTTCGGCCATCACATGGTCACGGGCGAAGGAGTCCGCGTACGCCGCACCGAAGTGGTCGGCCATCCGCTCCCAGAAAATCGTCAACCGCATGCCACCAGTATCCCGCTCCTGAGAGTGCAGCAGACCCACCTGGCATGTGCCCGGCCCCTTCGCCCTCTACGGTCGGTCCATGGCTGGAACCGGAGCAAACACCCTCGCCCGCGCCGAGCAGTTCATCTGGCTCACTGCCCGTGTCCTCGAACAGCGGAGGTTCGCCCATGGCTTCCTTGGCGGAGGCCCCGACGCCGTCGAGACGGCACTCTCCGCCTACTTGAACGAGGACGGCGGCTACGGTCACGCGCTGGAACCCGATCTCCGGGGCCCGGTCAGCCAACCGCTGCACACCGCCCACGCGCTGAGCGTTCTCGACTCGATCGACCGCTGCGAGGGACAGCGCGTGGAACGGATCTGCCGCTATCTGACCCATGTGTCAACCAAAGAAGGCGCGCTGCCCGCTCTGCTTCCCACGCAGCGCGGCTATCCCGCGGCACCGTTCATCCCGATCGTGGACGACCCGCCGGCGGAGCTGCTCGCGACCGGTCCGGTCGTCGGACTGCTGCACGGCAATCAGGTGTGGCACGCCTGGCTGTTCCGGGCGACGGACTTCTGCTGGAGCGCCGTCGAGGCTCTGCAGCGCTCCCATCCCTACGAGGTCGAAGCCGCGGTCGCCTTCCTGGACGGCGCCCCGGACCGGGCCCGCGCGGAGGTTGCGGCCGACCGCCTCGGCCGCCTGGTGCGTGAACAACGGCTCGCGGTGCTCGATCCCTCCCGGCGGGCGGAGTACCCGGTGGCGGCGGGCTACGCACCGGGCGAGCACCACTTCCCGCACGACTACGCCCGTACACCCGGGTCCCTCGCTCGCCGCTGGTTCACGGACGAGGAGGTGGAGCGCTCGCTCGACCACCTGGCCGCCGAGCAGCAGGACGACGGCGGATGGCCCGTGACCTGGCGTCGGTGGGCGCCGGGAACCGCGCTGGAAGGGCGCCCGCTGGTCACGCTCAGGGCCTTGGAGACGCTCCGCTCGTACGGTCGCCCGCTCGGCTGACCACAGCGGAAGGTACGCGGCCGCCCGCTCGGCCGACCGCGCACCTTCCCTCCCCCGGGCGATCGGCCCGCTCAGGCCAGCGCGCGTACGCCCGCCGTGACCAGAACGCCCGCGCCGACGACGACCAGGAAGGGAGCGCGAAGGACCAGGGCGAGTGCCGCCGCGCCGAGACCTGCGGCACGGGCGTCGAGGACGAGCTGCTGGCCGTCGCCGAAGGTCTGCTGCGCTGTCAGTGCCGCCAGCAGCGCCACGGGCAGCAGGGCGGCCATCCGCTGGACGAGCGGCCGCTCCAGTACGCCGGCAGGCACCAGCAGGCCCACGAGTTTGGCGAGGTAGCAGCCCGCCACGGTCAGTCCGATGGCAATCCAGACGTTCATGAGTGCCGCTCCCCCTTCTTCCGTCCCATCAGGAAGAGGACGACGGGCGCGGCGAGCGCCGACAGCAGGACGGGCACGCCCGCCGGCAGCACGGGCAGCAGCGTCAGGGCCAGGAGGACGGCCAGCCCCGCCGTGACGCGTTCGGTGGTGCCCTTGAGCATCGGCGCGAGCAGCGCGAGGAACACGGCGGGACTCGCCGCGTCGAGGCCCCACGCGTCGGTGTCGCCCAGCGCCTCGGCGCCCAGAGCGCCCACCAGGGTGGTGAGGTTCCACAGCACGTACAGGGTGAGTCCGGTGACCGTGAAGCCGATGCGCGCCGCCCGGCGGGTGGGCTGGGGCAGGGTGACCGCGGTCGTCTCGTCGATGACCCAGTGGGCGGCGAAGGGCCGTACCGGTCGGGGAAGGGCGAGCAGTTGGGAGAGTCGCAGACCGTAGAACGCGTTCCGGACGCCCAGGAAGAACGCCCCGGCCGCCGCGGTGTAGGGGTTGCCGCCCGCGGCCAGCGCGCCGACCAGGGCGAACTGCGAGGCGCCGGTGAAGACGAGAAGACTCAGGACGCAGGTCTGGAGCAGGCTGAGGCCGGAGCCGGCGGAGGTGACGCCGAAGGCGAAGCCGGAGAGCCCGACGGCGATGCCGACGCCGAGCGCGTCCCGGACGACGGCCGCGTCCGGCTTGTCCGGTCGGGCCTCGGCCGCCGGTCCTGGCGGACCGGCGGATATGGCACCGGGCGCGCCGGTGCTCTCTGGGAGTGCTGTCTGTTCTGCCACGCCCGGGACGTTACGGGGATCAGGCGGGCCCGGTCTTGTACGTTCTTGCACGCACAGCCGTACCTCGCGCACGCAGCCGTACGTTCTTACGCCCTCGTGTCCTCGCGCACTGGCACGCCCCTCACCGGCTCGGCCGCAACACTCCGCGCTCGCGCTGGTAGGCGCCCGGCGGCACTCCTACGATCCGGGTGAAATGCCGATTGAGGTGCGGCTGATCCGTGAAGCCGACGGCGGTCGCGGCCTCGGCGGGGGCGACACCGGCGTCGAGCATGCGGCGGGCCCTGCGCACCCGGGCGTCGGTGAGCCAGGTGTGGGGCGGCATCCCGTACTCCTTCTTGAAGGCCCTCAGCAGCGCGAACGGGCCGGTGCCGAGCTCGGCGGCGAGCGTGTCCAGCGTCGGCGGGTCGGCCATGCGCTCCTCCAGCGCGGCGCGTGCGCGGGCCGCGTTACGCGCACCCCCGGCGTGCGTGGTCAGTCCGGGCAACGGGCTGCCGTGCCGACTCAGAAGCCGCGTGACCAGCACCCGCAGCAGGCTGTCCGCCGCCAGCGCGTTGCCCTCCTCCGCCGCCCGGTGCACCTCGGTGATCAGCCGGGAGGCGTGGGGGTCGGTCACCCGGGTCTCGGCGAAGCCGACCGTGCCGCGCAGGGACGTCACCTCGGCCGCGATGTCGTTGACGACCTGGGCCGACGGGTAGAGCGTGGAGTACGCCCAGCCCTCGGGCGCCCCCGAGCGTGCGGTGTGCGGCACCTCCGGGTTGATCATGACGACCGTTCCGGGGACCGCGTGGACCGTGCCGCCCGGCAGCCCCACGTCCTCGACCCCGCCGGTGACTGCTCCGAAGACATAGCCCTCGTGGCTGTGCCGGGGGAAGGTGTGGCGGACGTAGCGGGCGCGCAGCAGATCGAGGTCGGGCAGCGCGGCGTACTGCCAGTGCCGTGCCCATTCCGCCGTGCCGTCCGCTCCCGCCATGGGGCCATTCTCGCAGGTCCCGGTCGTGCGCACCCCGGCCGAGCGGGCCACCGCGGGCGGTGTCACCGGCCTGTTGTCAGTGGCGGGGTGCACGATGGGGGACATGACCGGATCCGCGCTCGACGCGTTCTCGCCAGCGACCCGCAGTTGGTTCGCAGGAGCCTTCAGAGCGCCCACCGCCGCGCAGGAGGGCGCCTGGCGGGCCATCGGCGAGGGCAGTGACGTCCTGGTCGTCGCGCCGACCGGTTCCGGCAAGACGCTGGCCGCGTTCCTCGCCTCGCTGGACCGGCTGGCCGCCGAGCCGCCGCCCGCCGACGCCAAGAAGCGCTGCCGCGTGCTGTACGTGTCCCCGCTCAAGGCCCTCGCGGTCGACGTCGAGCGCAACCTCCGCTCGCCGCTGACCGGCATCCGCCAGGAGTCGGTGCGCCTCGGTCTGCCGGAGCCCGAGGTGCGGGTCGGCATCCGGTCCGGGGACACCCCGCCGGCCGAGCGGCGCTCCATGGTGACCAGGCCTCCGGACATCTTGATCACCACGCCCGAGTCGCTGTTCCTGATGCTGACGTCCTCCGCCCGGGACGCGCTGGCCGGCGTCGAGACGGTGATCCTCGACGAGGTGCACGCGGTCGCCGGGACGAAGCGCGGCGCCCATCTCGCCCTGTCGCTGGAGCGTCTCGACGAGCTGCTGCCCCGCCCAGCCCGGCGCATCGGTCTGTCCGCGACGGTCCGGCCGGTCGACGAGGTGGCCCGCTTCCTGTCGCCGCAGCGCAAGGTGGAGATCGTCCAGCCCCGGTCCACGAAGGAGTTCGATCTCTCGGTCGTCGTCCCGGTCGAGGATCTGGGCGAGCTGGGCGGCTCCCCCGCGACCGACGGAGACTCCGGCCAGGCGGACAAGCCCTCGATCTGGCCGCATGTGGAGGAGCGCATCGCCGATCTCGTGCAGTCGCACCGCTCCACCATCGTCTTCGCCAACTCCCGGCGGCTGGCGGAGCGGCTGTGCAACCGCCTGAACGAGATCGCCTACGAGCGGGCGACCGGCACCGCCTTCGACCCGGACAACCCCGTCCCCGAGCTGCCGGAGGCGCACGCCCCCGCCGAGATCATGGCCCAGTCCGGCGCGGGCAGGGGCGCCCCCGCCCTGCTGGCCCGCGCCCACCACGGCTCGGTCTCCAAGGAGCAGCGGGCACAGGTCGAGGAGGACCTCAAGGCGGGCCGGCTGCCCGCTGTGGTCGCCACCTCCAGCCTGGAGCTCGGCATCGACATGGGCGCGGTCGACCTGGTGGTCCAGGTGGAGTCCCCGCCCTCCGTCGCCTCCGGCCTCCAGCGGGTGGGCCGGGCCGGGCACCAGGTGGGCGCGGTCTCGACCGGGGTGGTCTTCCCGAAGTACCGCGGCGATCTGGTGCAGGCCGCCGTCGTCACCGAGCGGATGCGCGAAGGGGCCATCGAGGCGCTGCGCATCCCGGCCAATCCGCTGGACGTCCTGGCGCAGCAGTTGGTCGCCATGGTGGCCCTGGACAGCTGGCAGGCCGATGACCTGCTGGCCCTGGTCCGGCGGGCCGCCCCCTTCGCCTCGCTGCCCGAGTCGGCGTTCACCGCCGTCCTCGACATGCTCGCCGGGCGCTATCCCTCCGACGCCTTCGCGGAGCTGCGCCCCCGGGTGGTGTGGGACCGGGTGGGGGGTACGGTCACGGGCCGCCCCGGCGCGCAGCGGCTCGCCGTCACCTCGGGCGGCACCATCCCCGACCGGGGGCTCTTCGGGGTCTTCCTGGCCGGGGCCGACCCGAAGAAGGGCGGGGGCCGGGTCGGTGAGCTGGACGAGGAGATGGTCTACGAGTCCCGCGTCGGCGACGTCTTCACCCTGGGCACCACGTCCTGGCGGATCGAGGACATCACCCGGGACCGGGTCCTCGTCTCGCCCGCCCCGGGCGTTCCGGGCCGGCTGCCGTTCTGGAAGGGCGACCAGCTGGGCCGCCCGCTGGAGCTGGGCCGCGCCCTGGGGGCCTTCCTCCGTGAGGTCGGCGGCCTGTCCGAGGAGGATGCCCGGCTGCGGCTGCTCGCCGCCGGGCTCGACGCCTGGGCGGCGGACAACATCCTGGCCTACCTGGACGAACAGCGCCGGGCCTGCGGCCATGTGCCGGACGACCGGACCATCCTGGTCGAGCGGTTCCGGGACGAGCTGGGCGACTGGCGGGTCGTCGTGCACTCCCCCTTCGGAGCCCAGGTGCACGCCCCGTGGGCGCTCGCCCTCTCCGCCCGCCTCGGCGAGCGGTACGGCATGGACGCCCAGGTCATGCACGCCGACGACGGGATCGTGCTGCGGCTGCCCGACGCGGACATGATGGGCCTGGATCTGCTCGACTTCGACGCCCCGCCCGCCCCGGACACCGAGAACGGCAAACCGGCGCCGGGAGCCGTGGCCTACGACAGCGACCAGCCCCCGGTGGCGGCCGCCGACGTCGTCTTCGACCAGGGCGAGGTCCAGCAGATCGTCACCGACCAGGTGGGCGGCTCGGCCCTGTTCGCCGCCCGGTTCCGGGAGTGCGCCGCGCGCGCCCTGCTGCTGCCCCGGCGCTCCCCCGGCAAGCGCACCCCGCTCTGGCAGCAGCGCCAGCGGGCCTCCCAGCTGCTCCAGGTCGCCTCGGAGTTCGGCTCGTTCCCGATCGTTCTGGAGGCCGTCCGCGAATGCCTCCAGGACGTGTTCGACGTCCCCGGGCTCACGGAACTGATGGGCGATCTGGAGGCGCGCCGGGTCCGGCTGGTCGAGGTGACCACCCAGGAGCCCTCGCCCTTCGCCCGCTCGCTCCTCTTCGGTTATGTGGCCCAGTTCCTGTACGAGGGCGACTCCCCGCTCGCCGAGCGGCGCGCCGCCGCCCTCTCCCTGGACTCCCATCTCCTGGCCGAGCTGCTGGGCCAGGCGGAGCTGCGCGAGCTGCTCGACCCCGAGGTCCTCACCGAGCTGGAGCGGGAGCTGCAGTGGCTCACGGAGGACCGGCGCATCAAGGACGTCGAGGGGGTCGCCGACCTGCTGCGCGTGCTCGGTCCGCTCACCGACGCCGAGCTGGCCGAGCGGGGCGCCGAGCCGTCCTGGGCGCCCGAGCTGGCGACGGCCCGCCGGGCGATCCAGGTCCGGATCGCCGGCGCCGACCACTGGGCGGCGATCGAGGACGCGGGCCGGCTGCGCGACGCCCTGGGCACCGCGCTCCCGGTCGGCGTCCCCGAGGCGTTCACCGAGCCGGTGAAGGACCCGCTCGGCGACCTCCTCGCCCGCTTCGCCCGGACGCACGGCCCGTTCACCGCCACCCGGGCCGCCGAGCGCTTCGGGCTCGGCACCGCCGTCACCGACGGCGCGCTGCAACGTCTTTCGGCATCCGGCAGGACCGTCCAGGGCGAGTTCCACCCGGCGGGCATCGGCCAGGAATGGTGCGACGCCACGGTGCTGCGCCGGCTCCGCCGCCGTTCGCTGGCGGCGCTCCGCCAGGAGCTGGAGCCGGTGCCGCCCGCGGCCCTGGCCTCCTTCCTCCCCCAGTGGCAGCACTTCGGGTCCAACCGGCTGCGGGGCATCGACGGGCTGGCCCGCGCCGTCGAGCAGCTCCAGGGCGCGCCCGTTCCCGCGTCGGCGCTGGAGAAGCTGATCCTGCCGAGCCGGGTGATGGGCTACACCCCGGCGATGCTCGACGAGCTGACGACCACCGGCGAGGTCGTCTGGGCCGGTGCGGGCGCGCTGCCCGGCAAGGACGGCTGGGTCTCCCTCTACCTCGCCGACAGCGCCCCGCTGCTCCTGCCTCCCCCGCACCCGCTGGAGCTGTCGGCGCTCCACGAGTCCGCGCTCACCACGCTCTCCGGCGGATACGGCCTCTTCTTCCGCCAGATCGCCGACCAGGTCCGGGCCACCACCCACCCGGACTGCACGGACCAGCAGCTGGCCGACGCCCTGTGGGACCTGGCCTGGTCCGGGCGGCTCACCAACGACACGCTGGCCCCGCTGCGTTCGCTCCTGGGCTCGGGACGGACGGCGGGCTCCACCGCCCACCGCTCCCGGCGCAGCGTCCCGCGCGGGCGCTACGGCTCGCTCACCGCCGCCGCCCGCCCCGCGTCCCGCACCGGCCCGCCCACGGTCTCGGGCCGCTGGTCCCTGCTGCCCCCGGTCGAGCCGGAACGGACTCACCGCGCCCACGCCCTGGCCCGCACCCTGCTCGACCGGCACGGCGTGGTGACCCGCGGCGCGGTGCAGGCCGAGGGGGTGGAGGGCGGCTTCTCCGCGACGTACCGCGTCCTGGCCGCCTTCGAGGACAACGGGCAGGCGCGGCGGGGCTATGTGGTCGAGGGCCTGGGGGCCGCCCAGTTCGCGATGGACGGCGCCGTGGACCGGCTGCGGGCCGCCTCCACGGCGCGCGACCGCCGGGATCCGGACACCGCACCCCAGGCCCTGGTGCTCGCCGCGGCCGATCCGGCCAACGCGTACGGCGCGGCGCTGCCGTGGCCGGAGTCCCCGGACGGCGCCGGGCACAAACCGGGCCGCAAGGCGGGGGCGCTGGTGGTCCTCGTCGACGGCGAGCTGACGCTCTACATGGAGCGCGGCGGCAAGACCCTCCTGGCCTGGCCGTCCGATCCCGAGGCTCCGGCCCTGCGAGCAGCGGCCGACGCCCTGGCCGAATCGGCCCGCGCCGGAGCCCTGGGCACGGTGACGGTGGAGCGGACGAACGGCGTCTCCTCCCTCACCTCGCCGCTGGGCCGGACGCTGGAGGCGGCCGGGTTCCTCGCCACGCCGAGGGGCCTGCGCCTGCGCGCCTGATCCAGGAGCCGCGGTCGCCGGGGCTTGGCCGGCCGCCCGGCCCCGCGCTGGTCCGCCCCACCCTCGCCTTGAAGGCCGGCCGTCCCAACCGGGGGCGCGTCAGCGGATCCTGTCGGCGGGCGCCCCGCCGCGGAGACCCCGCGGTGAGCCCGGATCGACGCAGAACCGCCCCGGCGCGCCCATCATGGAGGCATGCCCGAAGGAGACACCGTCCTGCAGACCGCCACCCGGCTGCACGATGCCCTGGCGGGGCGGGTGCTGACCCGGTCGGACCTGCGCGTCCCCCGTTTCGCCACCGCCGACCTCACCGGCCGGACCGTCCTGGACGTCACCGCGCGCGGCAAGCACCTGCTGACCCGGATCGAGGGCGGCCTGACCCTGCACAGCCACCTGCGGATGGACGGTGCCTGGCGGGTGTTCGCCCCGGGCGAGCGCTGGCGGGGCGGCCCGGGTCACCAGATCCGCGCGATCCTCGGCAACGCGGAGCACACCGCGGTCGGCTACCGGCTCCCCGTGCTGGAGCTGCTGCGCACCAGCGAGGAGGACCGGGCCGTGGGCCATCTGGGGCCTGACCTGCTCGGCCCGGACTGGGATCCCGGCCTCGCCGTGGACCGGCTGCTCGCCGCACCGGAGCGCCCTCTCGGCGAGGCCCTCCTGGACCAGCGCAATCTGGCGGGCATCGGCAACGTCTACAAGTGCGAGCTGTGCTTCCTGGCCCGCGTCACCCCCTGGCTCCCCGTGGGCGCCCTCGCCGACGGCGTACTCCCCCGGCTCGTCACTCTCGCGGAGCGCCTTCTGCACGCCAACCGCGACCGCCCCACCCGCACCACGACGATCACCTCCGAACTCCGCACCCCACCGGGCCGGGGCCAAGGCCTCGGCCCGGCCCAGGACACCAGCAGGCCCCGGTCGCGCCCGTCCCACCGCGTACAGGAGCGGCTGTACGTCTACGGGCGAGCCCGTAGACCCTGTCTGCGCTGCGGCACCCCGATCCGACTCGCCGACCAGGACGACCGGCCCACCTACTGGTGCCCCGGCTGCCAATCAGGACCGACCCCCTAGTTGACGACCCGTCAGATATGGTCGTACGGTCCCGTCATGCCTCTCTCCGCGTACGACCTCACGGGCCGCGCCGCGTTCGTCACGGGTGCGGCGAGCGGCATCGGGCGGGCGAGCGCCCTGCTGCTCGCGGAGGCCGGGGCCGTGGTGCACTGCGCGGACCGCGACGAGACGGGCCTGCGCCGGACCTACGACCTGATCGCCGACGCAGGCGGCGGCGCCCGGACCCATCCCCTCGACGTCACCGACCGCGGCCAGGTCCGTGCGGCCGTCGGTGCGGCGGGACATCTCGACATCCTGGTCGCCGCGGCAGGGATCATGCACACCAGCAGCGTGCTGGAGACCGCGGACGAGGATCTGGACCGCGTGCTGGCGGCCAATTTCAAGGGAGTGCTGTACGCCTGCCAGGAAGTGGCCCGCTCCATGACCGCCCGCTCCGCCCCCGGCTCACTGATCACGATGGCCTCGGGCGCCGTGGACTCCGCGAGTGCGGGCCTGCTCTGCTACAGCGTCGCGAAGGCCGCCGTGGTGCAGCTCACCAAGACGCTGGCCACGGAGCTGGGCCCCCACGCCATACGGGTGAACGCCGTCGCGCCCGGCTGGATCCGTACGCCGATGACCGACCGGCACGATGCCGCGGGGCAGCACCGGGCGGAGGCGACGATGGCCCGGACCTCCCCGCTGGGCCGGGTCGGCGAACCCGAGGACGTCGCTCATACCGTGCTGCACCTGGCGTCGGACGCCTCGGCCTTCATGACCGGTCAGATCCTCCGGCCGAACGGCGGCGTCGCCATGCCCTGGTGAGCCGCCCGCCGGAACCTGTCCACCGCCTCGACAAGGGGCCCGACCCGCCCGACGCCCCCAACGGCACGCCCGACGCGACATGGACCGGCAGCAGGCTGAGCCCCCAGCCACCCGCCGCCACCGCCCCCTCCACCAGCCCCGCCTGTTCCGGACGCAGCACCAGCCGGAGCACCGCCCACCACCACAGCCCGCCGAGGACCAGCGCCGGCACCCGTCGCCGTTTCATCGCTGCCTCCTGCGGCCGAGGTCCTTTCCGGCAGTTTCCCCTGGCAGCGGCAGTGATGCATCCAGAACGTCCGACCGAAGGGCCACCCACACAGGAGCGCCCCCGCCGAAACGGCGGGGGCGCTCGAACTCTCTAAGCGGTGGCTCCGAGAGCCGCGGTGACTACTTCTCGTCGTCCGGGGCGAGGGAGTCCTTGACGCCCTTGGCACGCTCGCCGACCCCGTCGGCCGCGTCCTTGGCTCCACCCTTGGCCTGATCGGCCTTGCCCTCGGCCTCTTTGCGGCGGTCGCCGGTCAGCTTGCCGACGGCTTCCTTGCCCTTGCCCTTCAGCTTGTCCATGGCTCCGTCGCTCATGATGTCGCTCCTTCGCTGTTCAGCCGTGTCGCGGTCGCCGGTCGGTCGTGCGCCGGTCAGGCACTTTCCGCCTGGAACATCCAGGCGTGCTTCTCGAGTTCTGCCGTCAGCGCGATCAGCAGGTCCTGGGTGACCGGGTCCGGCTCGTCGGTCGCCTCGATGCGTTCCCGCATCCGTCCGGTGACCACGCCCAGCGCGTCCACCAGGATCTTCACCGCGTCGGTGTCCTTGATCCAGCCCTCGGGCACGGAAGCGATGGCCGTTTCCTTGGCCACGGTGCCCGAGCGCCCGTCCGGGTTGACCCCGACCGCCGAGGCACGCTCGGCCACCGTGTCGGAGTGCTGCCGGGCCGTGACGACGACGTCGTCGAGCTGAAGGTGCACGGAGCGGAAGCGCGGACCGACCACGTTCCAATGGACCTGCTTGGCCACCAGGGAGAGATCGACGAGGTCGACCAGAGCGCCTTGGAGCGCTGTTCCCACGACCTTGAGGTCGCCCTCGGACAACGTGCTCTTGACCACAGACATGTGCGCTACTCCCATCCGTCAGCCGCTTCACTGACCGTCTCGGTGCATCACCCACGATGTCACATATGAAGCAAAACGGTCATGTGGGCCTCGTCCTCCTTGTGCCCGCTCCGCGAAAGCCCACACACCCATGGCTGACAGATCACACCGGAATCCCCGGCCCCACGCAGAAGTCCCGGCCGACCCCCGTGGGGCCGACCGGGACTCCGGTCGAGCAACTGTGCCGCGTGGATCAGGCGGCGACGACGTCCACCGCTTCCGCGGGCGCCTTGATGGTCACCCGTCCCGACGGCACACCTGCGACCGAAGAGACGGAGACGGAATTGAGCATGGGACGAACCGGTACAGGGACCGGATCACTGGCAGCTGCCGACTCGGCCAGCTCCGCGAGCGAGAGCTCGTCGCTCACCTCTCGCATGAGCTCGGACATCCGTACGTCAAGCGCGTCGCAAATCGCGGAGAGCAGCTCGGAGGATGCCTCCTTCTGCCCCCGCTCCACCTCGGACAGATAACCGAGCGAGACCCGGGCGGACGAGGAGACTTCGCGCAGAGTACGGCCTTGGCGCTGGCGCTGCCGACGCAGCACGTCACCCAGCAGGCGACGGAGCAGAATCATCGGTGGCTCCCTCCTCGGACCGCGTAGCCGCATCCTTCACGCCCTACCGTACCGCCTTGTGCTGCGGCCGTGCGGGGAGCGATGTCGTGTTCACTCAGGGCTGCAAACATCAATTCCCCCCGTGTTGTTCCGTATCCTGTGCCCGCACATTCCCGCCGAGTTCGCTCGCGAGCAGTTCGAGGACGCTTCGCACACTCTCACTACGGATATCCGCCCTCTCACCATTCAACCGCAGAGCCGTCACTTTCTCGACGCCGGAGGGCCCGGCCACGGCCACGTAGACCGTGCCGACGGGCTGCCCGTCCTGCGGTTCCGGCCCCGCGACCCCCGTGGTGGAAACGCCCCAGTCCGCTTCGAGAACCCGCCGCACACCGGCCGCCATCTGCAGCGCGACGTCGGTGTTCACCGCGCCGCGCTCCTCCAGAAGGGTCGCGTCGACGCCCAGGACGTCCCGCTTCAGGGACGTGGCGTACGCCGTCACCGATCCCCGGAAGGATTGGGAAGCACCGGGCACGGAGGTCAGATCGGCGGCGACCAGGCCGCCCGTCAGCGATTCGGCGACGGCGAGCGTCTCGCCCCGCGCTCCGAGAAGCCGGAGCACCCGGGCGGCGGCTGTCACCGCTCGGCCTCCGCGGCGTCGCGCGCCTCGGCAGCGCCGTGTACGTCCGTCACGCCGGGCCGTACATCCGTCCCAACGGGCGGTACGTCCGTCACACCGGCCACAGCGCCCACAGGAGACCCGACCCCGGCGGCCGGTCCGGCGCCGACGGCGGTAGTGCCCGCGGAGTCCTGAAGGGCCTCCGTGGCCTCCGCCGCCCGTTCGGTCGCGGCGGCGCGCTCCGCGGCGAGACCCATGCGACGCAGGACGACGGCCTGGCGTACGTAATCGAGTCCGGTGACGACCGTCAGCACGACGGCGACCATCATCATCCAGAAGCGCAAGGTCGCCAGGGGGCCGGTGAGCACCAGGACGTACATCCCGGCCGCGGTCCCCTGCGCGAGCGTCTTCAGCTTGCCGCCCCGGCTGGCCGGGATCACCGCATGGCGGATCACCCAGAACCTCATCAGCGTGATGCCCAGCTCTCGCGCGATGATCACGCCGGTGATCCACCACGGCAGATCACCCAGGACGGAGAGCGAGACCAGCGCCGCGCCCATGATCGCTTTGTCGGCGATCGGGTCGGCGATCTTCCCGAAGTCCGTGACCAGGTTGTAGGCCCGTGCCAGATGACCGTCGAACAGGTCGGTGATCATGGCGATGGCGAAGGCCGCCCAGGCGAAGGCGCGCCAGACCGGATCGTATCCGCCGTCGTGGAACAGCAGCAGGACGAAGCCGGGCACGAGCAGCAGCCGCACCATGGTCAGGATGTTGGCGATGTTCCACAGGCTGGCCTGGTTGACGGCCGCAGTGCCCAGCCTGCCGCCGCGGACCGGCTTCGCGCCGGAGCCGCCTGCCGCGGATGCCGGGACTCCCGTCATCTGGCTACCTCCGCAAGCTCGTGGTGTTCGGCCACCAGGTCGACGCCCTCGGTGCCCACTGCCTTTGCCTCGACCATACGGCCCGGCACGAGTCCCTCGCGTGTGGTGAAGACCACCTGGCCATCCGTTTCGGGAGCCTGGTGGGCCGCGCGCCCGATCGCGACCTCGCCGTCGTCCTCCGACTCCACGGACTCCACGAGCACCTGGAGGGTCTCGCCGACGCGCTCCTCGGCCCGCTGCGAGGTCAGCTCCTCGGCCAGCTGGGAGATGTGGGCCAGGCGCTCCGCGATGACGTCGGCGTCCAGCTTGTTCTCGTAGCCGACCGCCTCGGTGCCCTCCTCGTCGGAGTAGCCGAAGACGCCGATCGCGTCGAGGCGGGCGCCGGTGAGGAAGCGTTCCAGCTCGGCGAGGTCCGCCTCGGTCTCGCCGGGGAAGCCGACGATGAAGTTGGAGCGGGCGCCGGCCTCGGGGGCCTTGCTCCGGATGGTGTCCAAAAGCTCCAGGAAGCGGTCGGTGTCGCCGAAGCGGCGCATCGTGCGCAGCACGCTCGGGGAGGAGTGCTGGAAGGAGAGGTCGAAGTACGGGGCGACCTTCGGCGTCGAGGTGAGGACGTCGATGAGGCCGGGGCGCATCTCGGCGGGCTGGAGGTAGCTGACCCGGATCCGCTCGATGCCGTCCACGTCGGCCAGCTCGGGCAGCAGGGTCTCCAGGAGGCGGATGTCGCCGAGGTCCTTGCCGTAGGAGGTGTTGTTCTCGGAGACGAGCATGACCTCCTTGACGCCCTGCTCGGCCAGCCAGCGGGTCTCCTGGAGCACGTCCGAGGGACGCCGCGAGATGAACGAGCCGCGGAAGGAGGGGATGGCGCAGAACGAGCAGCGGCGGTCGCAGCCGGAGGCGAGCTTCACCGAGGCGACGGGGCTGGTGCCGAGCCGGCGGCGCAGCGGTGCCCGCGGTCCGGAGACCGGAGCGACTCCTTCGGGAAGGTCCTCCGGCGCCGGGGCGGGCGTCTCCTGGGCGTGGCCGGGCAGCGCCACGGCGGCGTCCTGCCGCTCGGCGGGGCTGATCGGCAGCAGCTTGCGGCGGTCGCGAGGGGTGTGCGAGGCGTGGATGCCGCCGTTGAGAATGGTCTGGAGCCGGTCGGAGATGTCGGCGTAGTCATCGAATCCGAGGACGCCGTCCGCCTCCGGCAGGGCCTCGGCGAGGTCCTTGCCGTAGCGCTCGGCCATGCAGCCGACGGCGACGACGGCCTGGGTGCGGCCGTGGTCCTTCAGATCGTTGGCTTCGAGCAGGGCGTCGACGGAGTCCTTCTTGGCGGCTTCGACGAACCCACAGGTGTTGACGACTGCGACATCCGCGTCGGAGGCATCCTCGACGAGGTCCCAGCCGTCCGCTGCCAAGCGGCCTGCAAGCTCCTCCGAGTCCACCTCGTTACGGGCGCAGCCAAGAGTGACAAGGGCGACGGTACGGCGTTCGGGCATGGACTCAAGACTACTTTGTCCCGGCGACCGCCCTGCCGTGCAGGGTTGCCTGCCCCCGCCGCTGTCACTCCCCGTAGCAGACGGACAGGGCGGGAGAACGCCGACGGGCGCCCGGCGCGAGGCCGGACGCCCGTCGAAGGGGTGGGAGGCGCAGGTTCAGCCGGCCTCGGGGTCACCCTTGGTGTACGTGAGCCGCTCGACCTGGCCCGGCTCGAAGCGGTCCTGCAGCTTCTTGCCGTTGACGAAGAGCTCGATCACCCCGGCGTTGCCGAGGACGAGGTCGATGCGCTCCTCGTCCTGGAAGGTCTTGGACTCACCTTCGAGCAGCAGCCCGTCGAAGAGCATCCGGCCGTTGTGGTCCTTGACGGAGATCCAGCTCTCGTCCCGGCTCACGCCGATCTTCACCGTCACCTTGTCCCGGGGGGCGGCGGCGATGGCGCTCTCGGAGGGGACGGGCTTGGGGTCGGAGGGCTTGGGGGCGGTGGGCTTGGCCGCGGTCTTGTCGGGCTTGGAGCCCTCCGCGATCTGCGCGGTGCTGGAGGGTTCGTCCTCACCGCTGAAGAGCGTGAAGCCGACGAAGCCGATGACGGCGACGATGGCCGCGACCATGGCGGCGGTCCAGTTGGGCCGCCGGGGTTCGGAACGGATGCGTTCCGCTTCGAACAGCGGTGCCGCGGGGGTCGGGGCGGGACGGCCGCCGTGATCGGCGTCGTACTCCTCGACCAGCGGTTCCGGATCGATGCCGACGGCACGGGCGAACGTGCGGATGTGGCCGCGGGCGTAGACGTCGCCGCCGCAGCGGGAGAAGTCGTCCTGCTCGATCGCGTGCACGATGGGGATGCGCACCCGGGTGGAGCTGCTGACTTCCTCGACCGTCAGACCTGCGGCGATACGAGCCTGCTGAAGGGCACGACCGATCGAAGGCCGGTCGTCTTCGGGGGAGTTGCCGATGGACACGGGGGCGCCTTTCGAGCGTGAGCCACCTGCTGGATGTTCAGTCTAGGGGGGGTACGAAAGGGTGGGGCAACCGGGAGGGACGACTTTGTACGCCATCGGGTTCGCCGGACGGCCCCGCCTCCGGCTCCGGGGTGGAGCGGGGGCGGAGCGCAGCCCCGATCGAGGACTGGGCAACCTGTAGTGGGCCGAACGGGGTGGGGACAAGGGTGAGGTGACGACGGAGCAAGCTGCGGGGAGGAGCACGGTTCCGTCCCTCCCTTCAACTGGACGTACGACCGTACGAAACGGTTGCCCACAAAACCTTTACGGAGCGACTTCCGTTACGGAGCGGATTCCCCGCGGATGACGGCCAACACGCCGTCGAGCTCGTCGGGTTTCACCATGACGTCGCGCGCCTTGGATCCCTCGCTGGGTCCGACGATGTTCCGGGACTCCATCAGGTCCATCAGACGGCCCGCCTTGGCGAAGCCGACCCGCAGCTTGCGCTGGAGCATCGAGGTCGACCCGAACTGGGTGGAGACGACCAGCTCGGCGGCCTGGCAGAGCAGGTCCAGGTCGTCGCCGATGTCCTCGTCGATCTCCTTCTTCTGCTTCGTGCCGACCACGACGTCATCCCGGAAGACCGGGGCCATCTGGTCCTTGCAGTGCTGGACGACGGCGGCGACCTCGTCCTCGGTGACGAAGGCGCCCTGCATACGGGTGGGCTTGTTGGCGCCCATCGGGAGGAAGAGCCCGTCGCCCTTGCCGATGAGCTTCTCGGCGCCCGGCTGGTCGAGGATGACGCGGCTGTCGGCGAGGGAGGAGGTGGCGAAGGCGAGCCGGGAGGGCACGTTCGCCTTGATCAGGCCGGTCACCACGTCGACCGAGGGGCGCTGGGTGGCGAGCACGAGGTGGATGCCCGCCGCACGGGCCAGCTGGGTGATGCGGACGATCGAGTCCTCGACGTCGCGCGGGGCCACCATCATCAGGTCGGCCAGCTCGTCGACGATCACCAGCAGATACGGATACGGGGACAGCTCCCGCTCGCTGCCCTCGGGCGCCTTGCACTTGCCGTTGCGCACCGCGTGATTGAAGTCGTCGATGTGCCGGTAGCCGAAGTTGGCGAGGTCGTCGTAGCGCAGGTCCATCTCCCGCACGACCCACTGGAGCGCCTCTGCGGCCTTCTTGGGGTTGGTGATGATCGGGGTGATGAGGTGGGGGATGCCCTCGTACGCGGTCAGCTCGACGCGCTTGGGGTCGACGAGGACCATCCGCACGTCCTCCGGGGTGGCCCGCACCATGATCGAGGTGATCAGGCAGTTGATGCAGGAGGACTTGCCGGAGCCGGTGGCGCCGGCGACCAGGACGTGCGGCATCTTGGCGAGGTTGGCCATCTCGTAGCCGCCCTCGACGTTCTTGCCGAGCGCCACGAGCATCGGGTGGTCGTCCTCGGCGGCGTCCGCGAGGCGCAGCACATCGCCGAGGTTGACCATCTCGCGGTCGGAGTTGGGAATCTCGATGCCGACGGCGGACTTGCCCGGGATCGGCGAGATGATCCGTACGTCCGGGCTGGCCACGGCGTACGCGATGTTCTTGGCCAGGGCCGTGATCTTCTCGACCTTCACGGCGGGGCCGAGCTCGATCTCGTAACGGGTGACCGTCGGCCCCCGGGTGAAGCCGGTGACCGCGGCGTCGACCTTGAACTCGGTGAAGACGTTGGTCAGCGAGGCGACGACCGCGTCGTTGGCGGCGCTGCGGGTCTTGCCCGGTCCGCCCCGCTCCAGCAGGTCGAGCGAGGGCAGGGAGTACGTGATGTCGCCGGACAGCTGGAGCTGCTCGGCACGGGCGGGCAGGCCCTCGGAACGCTCCGGTGCGGGCTTGGTCAGATCGGGAACGCCGCCGGACCGGCCGGAGGCGTCACCAAAACGGCCACCGCCGCTCGCGTCGTCGGCGTCACCGGGCCGGTCCGACCGGCGACCGGCGACCGTCCCGGCCTTCCCCTCGCCGTTCAGCTCGGCCTCCCGGGCCCCGGGCACGGGCGTCCCGGTACGTTCCCGGTCCCCGGAGACGCCCTGGGTCAGGTCGGCGACGATCGGCGAGGGCGGCATGCCGTTGAGCACGGCCCCGTCGAGCGCGGCGGCAGCGGCGGCCGCGACGTCCACCGCGTCCAGCGGCCGGTCCATCGCGGGCTGCGCGGAAGGCCTGCGGGGCCTCCGGCGCTTGGTGAGCGCCTCCGCCTCGGCCTGGTCGTGGTCGTAGACCGGGTCCACGTCCGTGCTCCGCGCGCCGCGCCGACGGGTTCGCTCGGGCAGCGCCTCACGCCACTGTTCGTCGTAACGCTCGTCGTCGTCCTCGTACCGCTCCACCTCCTCGGGGGTGGGTTCGACGATGCCGAGACGGATGCCGAGCTGACGCAGCCGCCGAGGAATGGCGTTGACCGGGGTGGCGGTGACGACGAGGAGCCCGAACACGGTCAGCAGCACCAGCAGCGGTACGGCGAGCACCTCGCCCATCATGAAGATCAGCGGCTTGGAGGTCGCCCAGCCGACCAGCCCGCCCGCGTCCTGCATCGCCTCGGTGCCCGCCTCCCGCCCCGGCGAACCGCAGGCGATGTGGACCTGGCCGAGGACCCCGAGGACCAGGGCGGACAGCCCGATGACGATACGGCCGTTGGCCTCGGGCCGCTCCGGGTACAGGATCAGTCGCACCGCCATCGCGCCCAGCAGTATCGGCGCGAGCAGGTCGAGCCGGCCGAAGGCCCCGGTCACCAGCATCTCCACCAGGTCGCCGACCGGCCCCTGGAGATTGGACCAGGTGCCCGCGGCGACGACCAGCGCCAGGCCGAGCAGCAGCAGTGCGAGCCCGTCCTTGCGGTGCGCAGGGTCAAGTCCCTTGGCGCCACGCCCTATCGAGCGGAACACCGCGCCGACGCCGTGCGCCGCCCCGAGCCAGACCGCCCGCACCAGCCGGTAGAGGCCTCCGGTGGGTGACGGCGCGGGTTTGGGCGCGGGCTTCCTGGCCACCGCCTTCTTCGCGGGAGCCTTCCTGGCGGGAGCGGCCGACTTCTTCGGTGCGGTCTTCTTGGCGGGCGCGGCTTTCTTCGCCGGGCCCGAGGTACGGCCGACGCGCTTCGCGGTGCCCGCCGTGCCCTGGGAACCCTTGCCGGACGTACGTGAGGCCATGGTGCCGAGGTTACCGCTGTCGTCGCCCGTGAACACGTTCGCCTACTGGTTCACCCGTCCGTGTCGCCTCCGGACGGCCGGGAACTGACGCCGCCTCACGGCGGGGAGTCCGAGATGTCAGCTCTGTGCGGGCAGGACGCCCGCGCTCCCGCCGGTGCCCGGCTCCAACGCGTCGAGCGCACGGCGCAGACCGGTCAGCTTGCGCTCCAGGTGGGCGGCCGTGGCGACCGCCGCTGCGTCCGCGGATTCGTCGTCGAGCTGCTTGGAGAGGGCTTCCGCCTGCTCCTCGACCGCCGCGAGCCGTGCGGAGAGTTCGGCCAGCAGGCCGGCCGGTTCCTTCTCCTGCTCGCCGCCCGCGTGGCCGTCGCCCTCCAACTGGAGTCGCAGCAGCGCGGCCTGCTCACGGAGCTTGCAGTTCTTCATGTACAGCTCGACGAAGACCGAGACCTTGGCGCGGAGCACCCACGGGTCGAACGGTTTGGAGATGTAGTCCACCGCACCGGCCGCGTAGCCGCGGAAGGTGTGATGCGGACCGTGGTTGATCGCGGTGAGGAAGATGATCGGGATGTCCCGGGTCCGCTCCCGCCGCTTGATGTGCGCGGCGGTCTCGAAACCGTCCATGCCCGGCATCTGGACGTCCAGCAGAATGACCGCGAAGTCGTCCGTGAGCAGCGCTTTGAGCGCCTCCTCCCCTGACGATGCCCGGACCAGTGTCTGATCGAGCGCAGAGAGGATGGCCTCCAGCGCCAGCAGATTCTCCGGCCGGTCATCGACCAGGAGGATCTTGGCCTTCTGCACCATGGCCCGCCCTCCTCGCCCCGGAAATGCACCGGGTGCCGCCCCAGAGGACGACTCCCTTGCGCCGTCCGTCCTTGTGCCGGTCATGGTAGCCGCACCCCGCCCGTCACCACACCCTGTCACCGCGATGTCACTGTGCACATACCGCAAACGCGGTGGGAGACCAGAAGGTTCCCCGAATGCAGCGCGTTCACACCCGTTCGAGCACAGTCGGTCAACAACTTACGTCAATTCGTTCAATCCTCGATCACTCTCCGTGCATCCATTGCTCCATCACCGCGAGCAGATGATCAGGATCGACCGGCTTCGTCACATAGTCGGAAGCCCCGCAATCGATGGCCTTCTCCCGGTCGCCCTTCATCGCCTTCGCGGTGAGCGCGACGATCGGCAGTCCGGCGAACTGCGGCATCCGCCGGATCGCGGTCGTCGTCGCGTAACCGTCCATCTCGGGCATCATGATGTCCATCAGCACGACCGTCACATCGTCGTGCTGCTCCAGGACTTCGATGCCCTCGCGGCCGTTCTCCGCGTACAGCACCGACAGCCCGTGCTGCTCCAGCACGCTGGTGAGCGCGAAGACGTTGCGGATGTCGTCGTCGACGATGAGCACCTTCTCGCCGCGGAAACGGAATGTCCGCCGGGGTGCCGGTTCCTCCGCCGCCGTCTGCCCCTGAGCCTGGCTCTCGCCCTGGGTCCCCTGCACCCACTCCTCCTGCTGCGGGGCGCTCTCGGGCGTGGTCCGGCCGGCCGGCAGCGCGGGCCTGCGGGCCGCGTCCCCCAGGGCCTTGCGCCGCCGGAACATCCCGGCGGAGTTGGCCGGGTCGCCGTACGGAGCCGACTGGCCCTGCGGCGACTGCGGCTGGCCCATCTCGCCCGCGCCGCCCAGCACCTCGGCGGAACCGGAACCCACCGGGGGGTAGCCCTGGGGCGGCAGCTCGGCGCGGTGCAGCGGCAGGTACAGGGTGAAGGTCGAACCGCGTCCGGGCTCGCTCGCCGCATGGATCTCGCCGCCCAGCAGCCGCGCGATCTCCCGGCTGATGGAGAGACCGAGGCCGGTGCCGCCGTACTTCCGGCTCGTCGTGCCGTCCGCCTGCTTGAACGCCTCGAAGATCACCAGCATCTTGCTGGACGCGATCCCGATCCCGGTGTCGGTGACCGAGAACGCGATCAGATCGGCGTCCGCGTCCCGCAGCGAACCCGCCTCCAGCAGATGCTCCCGGATCGCGTTCGGCACATCGGCGCCGGCCGGCCGGATCACCAGTTCCACCGCACCGCCGTCGGTGAACTTCACCGCGTTGGACAGCAGGTTGCGCAGCACCTGGAGCAGGCGCTGCTCGTCGGTGTGCAGCGTCGCGGGAAGCTCCGGCGACACCCGTACGGAGAAGTCGAGGCCCTTCTCCGCGGTGAGCGGGCGGAAGGTCGCCTCCACGTAGTCGACCAGCTGCACCAGCGCGATCCGGGTCGGGCTGACGTCCATCTTGCCCGCCTCGACCTTCGAGAGGTCCAGGATGTCGTTGATCAGCTGGAGCAGGTCGGAACCGGCCCCGTGGATCGTCTCGGCGAACTCCACCTGCTTCGGCGAGAGATTGCCCTCGGCGTTGTCCGCCAGCAACTTGGCCAGGATCAGCAGCGAGTTGAGCGGGGTGCGCAGCTCGTGCGACATGTTCGCCAGGAACTCGGACTTGTAGCGCATCGAGACCGCGAGCTGCTCGGCGCGCTCCTCCAGCACCTGCCGCGCCTCCTCGATCTCGGTGTTCTTGACCTCGATGTCGCGGTTCTGCTGGGCCAGCAGCTCGGCCTTCTCCTCCAGTTCGGCGTTGGAAGCCTGGAGGGCCTTCTGCCGGTTCTCCAACTCCTGCGAGCGGTCCCGCAGTTGCTCGGTCAGCTCCTGCGACTGCTCCAGCAGCTTCTCGGTCTTGGTGTTGACGCTGATGGTGTTGACGCTCGTCGCGATCATCTCGGCGAGCTGGTTGAGGAAGTCCCGCTGAATGTGTGTGAACGGCTGGAACGAGGCAAGTTCGATCACACCGAGGACCTTGCCCTCGAAGAGCACCGGCAGCACGATCACATGCGCCGGAGGAGCCTCCCCGAGACCGGAGGAAATCTTCAGATACCCCGGCGGCACGTTGTCCACCTGGATCGTCCGCTTCTCCTCGGCCGCCGTCCCGATGAGCGTCTCACCGGGACGGAACGAGGTCGGCATCGACCCCGCGGAGTAGCCGTAACTCCCCCGCATCCGCAGCTCGTACGAACCGGCCGCACCGTTGTCCGGACCCACCTCGTCCGAGTCGCCGGCCGCCATGGCCAGGAAGAACGCGCCGTGCTGCGCCGAGACCACCGGCGTCAGCTCGCTCATGATCAGCGAGGCCACGTCGTCCAGATCGCGGCGGCCCTGCATCAGACCGGAGATCCGGGCGAGGTTGCCCTTCAGCCAGTCCTGCTCCTTGTTGGCGAGCGTGGTGTCGCGCAGGTTCGCGATCATCGTGTTGATGTTGTCCTGGAGGACCTGGATCTCCCCGGCCGCGTCCACGTCGATCTTGAGGTTCAGATCGCCCCGGGTCACCGCCGTGGCGACGGCCGCGATGGCACGGACCTGACGGGTCAGGTTCCCGGCCATCTCGTTCACCGACTCGGTGAGGTCGCGCCAGGTGCCGTCCACGTCCCGCACCCGCGCCTGACCGCCCAACTGCCCCTCGGTGCCCACCTCACGGGCGACCCGGGTCACCTGCTCCGCGAACGAGGACAGCTGGTCGACCATCGTGTTGATGGTGTTCTTCAGCTCCTGGATCTCACCGCGCGCGTCGATGTCGATCTTCTTGGTCAGGTCGCCCTTGGCGATGGCGGTGGTGACCGTGGCGATCTGCCGCACCTGACCGGTCAGGTTGGAGGCCATCGAGTTCACGGACTCGGTGAGGTCCTTCCACGTACCGGCGACTCCCGGCACCCGGGCCTGACCGCCCAGCTCCCCTTCCGTACCCACCTCACGGGCCACGCGCGTGACCTCGTCGGCGAACGAGGACAGCGTCGTCACCATCGTGTTGACCGTGTCGGCCAGCTCCGCGACCTCGCCGCGTGCCTCCACGGTGACCTTCTTCGTCAGATCGCCGTTGGCGACCGCGGAGGAGACCCGGGAGATGTTGCGCACCTGGCTGGTCAGGTTGTTGGCCATCAGGTTGACGTTCTCGCTGAGGTCCTTCCAGATGCCGGTCGCCCCGCGCACCCGCGCCTGGCCGCCGAGGATCCCCTCGGTACCCACCTCGCGGGCCACCCGGGACACCTCGTCGGCGAAGTTGAGCAGCTGGTCGACCATCGTGTTGACGGTCGTGACCAGTTCGAGGATCTCGCCCTTGGCGTCGACGGTGATCTTCTTGGAGAGATCGCCTTTGGCGACCGCGGTGGTGACCTCGGCGATGTTGCGGACCTGGAGGGTCAGGTTGTTCGCCATGCCGTTGACGGACTGGGTGAGGTCCTTCCACGTACCGGACACGCCCTGCACCTCGGCCTGGCCGCCGAGGATGCCCTCCGTACCCACCTCACGGGCGACCCGCGTCACCTGCTCCGCGAAGTTGGACAGCTGGTCCACCATCGTGTTGAGGGTGTTCTTCAGCTCCAGGATCTCGCCCCGGGCGTCCACGTCGATCTTCTGCGACAGGTCACCGCGCGCCACCGCCGTGGCGACCTGCGCGATGTTACGGACCTGAGCGGTGAGGTTCCCCGCCATGCCGTTCACCGAATCGGTCAGATCACGCCACACTCCGGCGACCCCGGGCACCTGCGCCTGACCGCCCAGCCGCCCGTCCGTACCCACCTCACGGGCCACCCTGGTGACCTGGTCGGCGAAGGCGGACAGCTGGTCGACCATCGTGTTGATGGTGTTCTTGAGCTCCAGGATCTCGCCCCGGGCGTCCACGTCGATCTTCTGCGACAGGTCGCCCCGCGCCACCGCCGTCGTCACCTGCGCGATCTGCCTCACCTGGGAGGTGAGGTTCCCGGCCATGAAGTTGACGGAGTCCGTCAGCTCCTTCCACGTACCCGAGACGCCGTCCACGCGCGCCTGACCGCCGAGGCGGCCCTCGGTGCCCACGTCCCGGGCCATCCGCGTCACCTGGTCGGCGAAACTGGACAGCTGCGCCACCATCGTGTTGACGGTGTTCTTCAGCTCCAGCATCTCCCCGGCCACGTCCACGGTGACCTTCTGCGACAGGTCCCCGTTGGCGACCGCCGTGGTGACCTGCGCGATGTCCCGGACCTGACCGGTCAGGTTGCGGAACGCGGTGTTCACCGAGTCGGTGAGGTCCTTCCATGTGCCCGCCGCGCCCGGCACCTCGGCCTGGCCGCCGAGCCGGCCCTCGACGCCTACCTCCCGGGCCACCCGGGTCACCTCGGAACCGAAGGACTGGAGCTGGTCCACCATCGTGTTGACGGTGTTCTTCAGCTCCAGCATCTCCCCGGCCACGTCGACCGTGACCTTCTGCGACATGTCGCCGCTGGCCACCGCGGTCGTCACCTGGGCGATGTCGCGCACCTGCGTCGTCAGGTTCCGGAAGACCGTGTTCACCGAGTCGGTGAGGTCCTTCCACGTCCCCGCAGCGCCCGGCACCTGCGCCTGACCGCCGAGAAGCCCCTCGCCACCGACCTCGCTCGCCACACGTGTCACTTCGTCCGCGAAGGTACGCAGCGTCTCGGTCATCTGGTTGATCGTCTCGGCGAGCTGCGCGACCTCGCCGCGCGCGCTCACCGTGACCTTCTGCGTCAGGTCACCGCTGGCGACCGCCGTCGTCACCTCCGCGATACCGCGTACCTGAGAGGTGAGGTTGCCCGCCATCGTGTTGACGGAGTCGGTGAGGTCCTTCCACACACCGGCCACACCCGGCACGGTCGCCTGACCGCCCAGCTCGCCCTCGGTGCCCACCTCACGGGCGACGCGCGTCACCTCGGAGGAGAACGAGGAGAGCTGGTCGACCATCGTGTTGACGGTGTTCTTCAACTGGAGCATCTCACCGGCCACATGGACGGTGACCTTCCGTGACAGATCACCCTTGGCGACCGCCGTCGTCACCAGCGCGATGTCCCGCACCTGGGCGGTCAGTCGGTACGCCATCGTGTTGACGGAGTCCGTGAGGTCCTTCCAGGACCCGGACATCCCGCGCACCTGCGCCTGGCCGCCGAGCTTGCCCTCGGTGCCCACCTCGACGGCGACCCTGGTCACCTGCTCGGTGAAGACCGACAGCTGGTCGACCAGGTTGTTGACCGTACGGGCGACTTTCAGGAACTCACCGCGCAGCGGCCGGACCGTCTCGTCCTGCGTGTGCGACCGCAGCTCCATCCGCTGCTCCAGGTCACCGTCGGCGACCGCCGACAGGACCCGGCCCACTTCGGAGACCGGTCGCGCGAGATCGTCGACGAGCTCGTTGGAGGCGTCGATCGCGGCGGCCCAGGAACCCTCGCAGGCGCCCGTCTCCAGCCGCTCCGTGAGCTTCCCCTCCCGTCCGACCACACGCCGTACGCGCGCCAGTTCACCGGTGAGATGAAGATTCCGGTCGGCGACCTCGTTGAAGACCGCCGCGATCTCCGTCATCACGCCGTCGCCGGAGACGGTGAGCCGCCGGCGGAAATTGCCGTCGCGCATCGCCACGAGGCCCGCGAGCAACCTGTTCAGAGCTGCCGCGTCCACTTCGACGGTGCCATTGCGCTGCTTTTTCACGGACTGTCCGCCTTTTGTACGCGCCTTCGAACCCTGCGCCGCCACGCCAGACTCCACCGTGTCCCTCCCGCAGGGGTTGACCGTTTCACTCGGGCCTATCCGGAAGCTTGCCCAGTTCCACTTTGGCTCACCGCCACAGCACACCGTCAACGGGCGACCGGGCGGACGTCAAATCGTTGCAACGTACCAGGCCGGAACAGGTTCGCGGGCAACCTGTGCCGGTTGCCCCCCATCCCTTGCACCGGGAGTCCATACTTGTGCGCCCGCGCACCACCACCGGGGCGGCTTGTCCCGAACTCGGCCCTCGTGTACCCGGCACCCTTGACGAACGTCTAGCCTGGCAAGCGAATCGAAGCGGCGATAAACGGGCACAGGACTCGGGGAAGCGACGAGACACCAATATGGGGAGTGCTGTGATCACCGCGCGCGCGGCCGCCACCTTCGAACCGGTCGGGCGCTCGGTCGCGACCGCCCGCGCCTTCGTCCGGGACACGCTCCAGGGGTGGGGCTACAACGATGTCGTCGACGACGCCGTCGTCCTCACCAGTGAGCTCGTGACCAACGCCGTCGTGCACGCGGGGACGGCGGCCGACGTGCTGTGCCTGCGCACCGGCGACGGCGTCCGCGTCGAGGTCTCCGACCACTACCCGGAGCGCGAGGTCCCGCTCCAGAGCAACGGACTCGACTTCGGCAGCCCCGACCGCGAGAACGGCCGCGGCCTGCTGCTCTGCGCCGCCCTTGCCTCCCGCTGGGGCGTCGAGTACTCCCCCACGCGCAAGCACGTCTGGTTCCAGCTGGACCTGCCCGACCGGCCGGTGGGCATCCGCTCCGCGGGCCCGGTCCTGCCCACCTCCCTCCTCCCCGTCACCGACCAGCGGATCCGGGTCGCCGTCGTCCAGATCGACAGCACCGGCGCGATCAGCGCGTGGAACGACGACGCCGCGTACGTCTTCGGGCACACCGCGGAACAGGTGACCGGGAAGCAGTTCACCGACTTCGTCGCCTGGCCGCACACCCCGGGGACCAACACCGGCATCGCCGACGCCCTCCAGCTCTCCCGTTGGGAGGGCAGCTACGGCATCCGCGGCGCCGACGGCCGGACCATCGCCGTCTACTCCTCGCACCTGCGGGTCCGCGACACCGACGGCGAACCCTCCACGGTCTGCCTCCTCGTCCGCGACGACGAGCGGGCGGTGCTCCAGTCCCCGGTCCGAGCCCCGGTCTCCGACACCTCGTCCGACAACCGCACCGCGGACCCGTTCGAGGTCTTCATCGGATCCCCCGCCCCCGACGACCTCGACGGCCTCCTCCAGCGGACGGTCGAGCGGGCCCGCGACATGCTCGACGCCGACGCGGCGTTCCTCCTGCTCGCCACGGACGACGAGACGGAGCTGGAGGTCCGCGCCACGACGGGACTCCCCTCGGCCCGCCAGCGCTTCGCCCGGGTCCCCGTCGAAGCCGGCACGGGACGTTACGGCTCCGCCCGGATGCCGGCCGTCCACGACGACCTGACCGCCGTCCCCGGCGCCGTGCCGCTGCTCACCGACACCGGGATGCGCTCGGTCGTCACGGTCCCGCTGAAGGTCGAGGGCCGTCTCACCGGCTCCCTCGGCGTCGCGGCGGAGGGCGCGGGCCGCTACTCGAACGAGGAGGCCCTGCGCCTCCAGTTCGCGGCGGACCGCATCGCGCTCGCCGTGGAGTCCGCCCGCCTCGGCGAGCTGGAACGGCTGCGCCGCGGCTCCCTGTCCTTCCTCGTCGAGGCCTCCGACCTGCTCGCCGGCACGCTCGACCGGGACCAGACCCTGGCACTCATGGCCCAGATGACGGTCCCGACCCTGGCCACCTGGTGCGCCGTCTACACGATCGCGGACCAGTCCTCCGATCCTTACCTCTCGTACGTGCTCCACGAGGACGAGGACCTCATCGACGGCCTCAAGGCCCTGCTCTCCAAGATCGCCCCGCCGGATCCGGTACCGACCCCGGGCGCCCGGGTCTGGGCCGCCCCTTCGGAGGCCGGTCACAAGGCCGCGCTCAGCACCTCGACCCGCAGCCTGCAACGCGACGCCCCGCTGAGCATGAGTACCGCCACCCGCACCACGCTCGCCACGGCCCAGGCCGTCGGCGGCGAGACGGTGGTTCTCCCGCTGGTGGCCCGCAACCGCGTGATCGGCATGCTGACGCTCGGCAAACCCTCGGACGACCACTTCCGCCAGGAGATCCTGGAACTGGCCGAGGACCTGTCCCGCAGAGCCGCCCTGGCCCTGGACAACGCCCGCCTGTACTCGGAGCGCATGGCGATCAGCCAGTCCCTCCAGCGCAGCCTGCTGCCCCCGGGCCTCCCCGACGTGCCGAACGTCGAGATCGAGGTGATCTACCGCGCCGCGGGCGAGGGCAACGAGGTCGGCGGCGACTTCTACGACGTCTTCCCGATCAGCGACGGCGCGTACGGCTTCGCCATCGGCGACGTCTGCGGTACGGGCCCGGAAGCGGCCGCCGTCACGGGCCTGGCCCGCCATGCGCTGCGCCTGCTCGCCCGCGAGGGCTTCGGCGGCCCCGCGGTCTTGGAGCGCCTCAACGCGGCGATCCTCGACGAGGGCGCCCGCAGCCGCTTCCTCACCCTCCTGTACGGCGAGCTGTGGCCCCAGGAGGACGGCAGCGCCCTCCTGAAGGTCGTCTGCGCCGGCCACCCGCTGCCGCTGCGCCTGCGCCAGGACGGCTCCGTCGAGTCGGCCGCGGAACCGCAGCCCCTGCTCGGCGTGATCGAGGACCTCGACCTGTACGAGCAGGAGGTCGTCCTCAACCCGGGCGACGTCCTCCTGTGCGTCACGGACGGCGTCACCGAACGCCGCGAGGGAACCCGCATGCTGGGCGACGACGGCCTCGCGGACGTCCTGTCGACCTGTACGGGCCTGACGGCCGGGGCGGTCGCCTCACGCATCCTGCGGGCCGTGGAACGCTTCGCCGCCGAGCCGGCCTCGGACGACATGGCGATCCTGGCCATGCGTGTTCCGGAGCCGCCCCTCGTCTGATCCCACTCCATCAACGCGAAAGGCCCCCGCCATGAGGCGGGGGCCTTTCGTTGTGTTCTGAGCCCCAATGCGGAATCGAACCGCAGACCTTCTCCTTACCATGGAGACGCTCTACCGACTGAGCTATTGGGGCCTCGTTGCGCTGTGGCAACGAGGTAAACCATACACGGGATCCGGCGATGCTCATAATCGCGGCCGGCCCGGATCACGGCACTCGAGCAACCCTTCCAAGGGAGGTCCGAGTGTGGGATACCGTCGATCGTGCCCGGCCCGGAACGCAGAAAAGCCCCGCACCAAAATGGTGCGGGGCATTCCCGGAAAAATTTTTCGGCGGCGTCCTACTCTCCCACAGGGTCCCCCCTGCAGTACCATCGGCGCTGAAAGGCTTAGCTTCCGGGTTCGGAATGTAACCGGGCGTTTCCCTAGCGAGCAACTGAGGACAAGCCCTCGGCCTATTAGTACCAGTCAGCTCCACCCGTTACCGGGCTTCCACATCTGGCCTATCAACCCAGTCGTCTACTGGGAGCCTTAACCCTTCAAGAGGGTGGGAATACTCATCTCGAAGCAGGCTTCCCGCTTAGATGCTTTCAGCGGTTATCCTTTCCGAACGTAGCCAACCAGCCATGCCCTTGGCAGGACAACTGGCACACCAGAGGTTCGTCCGTCCCGGTCCTCTCGTACTAGGGACAGCCCTTCTCAATATTCCTACGCGCACAGCGGATAGGGACCGAACTGTCTCACGACGTTCTAAACCCAGCTCGCGTACCGCTTTAATGGGCGAACAGCCCAACCCTTGGGACCGACTCCAGCCCCAGGATGCGACGAGCCGACATCGAGGTGCCAAACCATCCCGTCGATATGGACTCTTGGGGAAGATCAGCCTGTTATCCCCGGGGTACCTTTTATCCGTTGAGCGACAGCGCTTCCACAAGCCACTGCCGGATCACTAGTCCCGACTTTCGTCCCTGCTCGACCCGTCGGTCTCACAGTCAAGCTCCCTTGTGCACTTACACTCAACACCTGATTGCCAACCAGGCTGAGGGAACCTTTGGGCGCCTCCGTTACTCTTTAGGAGGCAACCGCCCCAGTTAAACTACCCATCAGACACTGTCCCTGATCCGGATCACGGACCCAGGTTAGACATCCAGCACGACCAGAGTGGTATTTCAACGACGACTCCACAACCACTGGCGTGGCCGCTTCAAAGTCTCCCACCTATCCTACACAAGCCGAACCGAACACCAATATCAAACTATAGTAAAGGTCCCGGGGTCTTTCCGTCCTGCTGCGCGAAACGAGCATCTTTACTCGTAGTGCAATTTCACCGGGCCTATGGTTGAGACAGTCGAGAAGTCGTTACGCCATTCGTGCAGGTCGGAACTTACCCGACAAGGAATTTCGCTACCTTAGGATGGTTATAGTTACCACCGCCGTTTACTGGCGCTTAAGTTCTCAGCTTCGCCGCCCCGAAAGGCAGCTAACCGGTCCCCTTAACGTTCCAGCACCGGGCAGGCGTCAGTCCGTATACATCGCCTTACGGCTTCGCACGGACCTGTGTTTTTAGTAAACAGTCGCTTCTCGCTGGTCTCTGCGGCCACCCCCAGCTCAAGCAGCAAGTGCTATCACCAGTGATGGCCCCCCTTCTCCCGAAGTTACGGGGGCATTTTGCCGAGTTCCTTAACCATAGTTCACCCGAACGCCTCGGTATTCTCTACCTGACCACCTGAGTCGGTTTAGGGTACGGGCCGCCATGAAACTCGCTAGAGGCTTTTCTCGACAGCATAGGATCATCCACTTCACCACAATCGGCTCGGCATCAGGTCTCACCCTTAACGTGTGACGGAT
>NTHE01000037.1 GCA_002551355.1 Streptomyces sp. man185
AGATGTGTATAAGAGACAGCCGTGGAAACCGGCGCCGGCCGGTTCCGTACGGCGTACCGGGGCGGGGCGACGGCGCCTCCCGCATCCGGCGGCCGGGCCGCCGGACGCGGAGACCGCGGCACGCGCCGAGCGGAGCCGCCGGGGCAAGTGCGCCCCGTCCGCCCGCGTTTCGTTCCGGTCCGTTCTCACACAGGGGGTTCGGCGCCGGTGGCCCAAAGGATTGGTCCCGGGCTCTCATTCACTCGTTCGGAGCAGATCCGATGATCGACCAATCCTTTCGGCCACCGGCCACGAATAGGGACTGAGGGGCGCTCAGCAGCGCTCCGACCAGTGCGGAAGGACCGGAGGGAGCCGGAATGGCAGGGGAACGGCGGCGGACGGCCGTGGTGGGAGCAGGAGTGGCGGGACTGACCGCTGCCCACGTTCTCCGGGACGCTCATGAGGTGACGCTGTACGAGGCCGACGACCGCGTCGGGGGCCACGCCCACACCCACGATCTGGGCGCGTCCGACGGCCGCATGCACCGCGTCGACTCCGGGTTCATCGTGCACAACCGGCGGACCTATCCCCACCTGCTGCGACTCTTCGACGAACTGGGCGTCGCCACCCAGGAGTCCGAGATGTCGATGTCCGTACGGTGCGAGGGCTGCGGTCTGGAGTACGCCGGAGCGCGGGGTCCCGCCGGGCTCTTCGCGCAGCCGCGCTCCGCTGTGCGCGGCCCCTATCTGCGGATGCTCGCCGACGTGCCGCGCTTCCACCGCGCCGCCCGGGCCCTGCTGGCGCTGCCGGAGAGCGGGGCGAGCGAGATGACGCTGGGGGAGTTCGCCCGGCGCGGGCGCTTCTCGCCGTACTTCCACGCCCACTTCCTGACGCCCATGGTCTCCGCCGTCTGGTCCTGCGACCCGGTCACCGCCCTGCGCTACCCGGCCCGTTATCTGTTCCGCTTCCTCGATCACCACGGCATGCTCACCATCGGCGGCTCGCCGGTCTGGCGCACCGTCACCGGCGGGTCGCGCGCTTACGTCGACCTCGTCGTCAAGCAGCTCACCGCCGTGCACACCGCGACCCCGGTGCGCGCCATCACCCGGCACGCGGACGGCGTCGAGGTCACCACGGAGGACGGCACGACCACCCCGTACGACTCCGTCGTCATCGCCGCCCACCCCGACCAGGCGCTGCGGATGCTCGCCGACCCGAGCGACGCCGAGCGCAGCACGCTCGGCGCGTTCCGGTACTCCCGCAACCCGACCCTGCTGCACACGGACACCGCACTGCTGCCGCGCGCCCCGGGGGCCAGGGCCTCCTGGAACTACCTGATGCCCTCCTGCGCCGCCGACGCCGACCGGGTCACCGTCAGCTACGACATGAACCGGCTCCAGCGGCTCGACGCCCCGGACACCTTCGTCGTCACGCTGAACGGCGCCGACCGGGTGGATCCGGACACCGTCCGCGCCCGCATGGTCTACGAGCACCCCGTCTACACCCCGGAGTCGGTGGCGGCCCAGTCCCGGCTGCCCGCCCTGTCCGGTCCCGTCACCGCCTACGCGGGGGCGTACCACGGCTGGGGCTTCCACGAGGACGGCTGCCGTTCGGGGGTCGAGGCCGCCGCCGCCCTGGGGGTGCGGTGGTGAGCGCCCTCTACCCGTGCACCATCACGCACGTACGGAACCGGCCGACCAAGTACGCGTTCCGCCACCGGACGTATCTGTGGCTGATCGACCCCGACCGGCCGCCCCGGCTGCCGCGCGCCCTGCGGCCGCTGGCCCGGTTCGACCCCCGCGACCACTTCGGCGGCACCGCCCCCACCATCCGGGGCGGGCTCGAACGCTTCCTGCGGGCGCGGGATGTGGAACTGGGCGACGGCACCGTCACCATGCTCACCCAGGCCCGGGTGTTCGGGTACGTCTTCAACCCGATCACCGTCTACTGGTGCCACCGCGCCGACGGCAGTCCCCTCTGCATCGTCGCCGAGGTGCACAACACGTACGGCGGGCGGCACGGCTACCTTCTGCGCCCCGACGGGAACGACCGAGCCGTGACCGGCAAGGACTTCTACGTCTCGCCGTTCTTCCCCGTGGACGGCGGCTACCGGATGCGGCTGCCCGAGCCCGGGTCCCGTCTCGACCTGAGCATCCACCTGGAGCGCGACGGGGCCCGCCCCTTCACCGCGACCGTGCGGGGCGGCCGCCGCCCGGCCACCCCCCGGCAGCTGGTGCGCCTCGCCCTGCGCCACCCTCTCTCCACCCTCCTCGTCTCCGCCGCGATCCGCCTGCACGGCATCCGGCTCTACCTGCGCGGGCTCCCCGTGCAACCCCGTCCCCCTCAACGCACACAGGAAGGCATGCAGTGACCGCTCCCACCTCGGCGCTGCCGGCAGAACACACCCCCGGGACCGACCCGGAACGCTGGCCCGACATCGTCACCCTGCCCCGGGGCTCCCGCGCCCGGACCGCCGTCGCCGAACGCATCGTCCGCAACGCGCTCGGCCGGCTCCCGCTGCGCGCCCGGCTCGCCGGCACCGACGACATCGGCCTCGGCGGGCCGCTCATGGACATCCGCGACCCCGACGCCTTCTTCCGGCGGATCGGCGCGAGCGGACTCATCGGCTTCGGCGAGTCCTACATGGCGGGGGAGTGGGACGCGCCCGACCTCGTCGGCGTGCTGACCGTGCTCGCCGACAACGCGGCCGACCTCGTCCCCCGGTCCCTGCAGCGCCTCCGCGGGATCTGGGCCCTGCGCAGGCCCGCCGCGCAGATGAACACCCCCGAGGGCTCCCGGGACAACATCAGCCACCATTACGACCTGTCCAACGAGCTCTTCGCCCTCTTCCTCGACGAGACGCTCTCCTACTCCTCCGCCGTCTTCCGCGGCTTCCCCGCCGAGCAGGACCTGCTTCCCGCCGCCCAGCACCGCAAGATCGACCGGCTGCTCGACGCCGCCGGGGTCACCGAGGGCACCCGGCTCCTGGAGATCGGCACCGGCTGGGGCGAACTGGCCATCCGTGCGGCCGCCCGCGGCGCCCGGGTCACCACCGTGACGCTCTCCGCCGAGCAGCGCGAACTGGCCCGGGTCCGCATCCGCGAGGCAGGGTACGAGGACCGCGTCGAGGTGCGGCTGAGCGACTACCGCCACGTCACCGGCGACTACGACGCCATCGTCAGCGTCGAGATGATCGAGGCGGTCGGCGAGGAGTTCTGGCCGGTCTACTTCCAGACCCTGGACCGGCTGCTCGCCCCCGGCGGCCGGGTCGCCCTCCAGGCCATCACTATGCCCGACGACCGGCTGCGCGTCAGCCGCTCCACGTACACCTGGATCCACAAGTACATCTTCCCCGGCGGACTGCTGCCCTCCACCGAGGCCGTGGAGCGGATCACCACCGAACACACCCGCCTGCGCACCACCCAGCGCATCCGCTTCGGCGCGCACTACGCCGAGACGCTCCGGCTGTGGCGGGAGAGGTTCACCGAACGGGCGGCCGAGGTCGACGCCCTCGGCTTCGACGCCGTCTTCCGCCGGATGTGGACCTTCTACCTCGCCTACTCCGAGGCGGGCTTCCGCTCCGGCTATCTCGATGTGCAGCAGTTGCTTCTGACCCGCGAGGAGACCGCGTGACCACGACCGCAGCCAAGCCCCCCGCCCGGCGCACCCCGACCGGGGCAGCCCAGCGTGTCGAGCCGCTGATCGAGCGGTTCCTCGGCGGTGGACTGCCGGTCCGGATACGGATGTGGGACGGCAGCGAGACGGGCCCGCAGGACGCCCCCACCGTCCATGTGCGGACCCGCAGAGCGCTGCGCCGCCTCCTGTGGGAGCCGGGCGAACTCGGTCTCGCCGAGGCCTACATCACCGGCGACATCGACCTCGACTCCGATCTCGGCGACGGGCTGCGGGCCATGCGCCGCGCCGTACGCGAACGCGGCCTCACCGCGCCCTCGCCCGCCCTCGCCGACCGGGTCAAGGCGGCCGGCCTGGCCCTGCGCCTCGGTGCGGTCGGCCCCCGGCCGCCGGTGCCCGCCGCCCGCGCCGGACTGCGCGGAACGCTTCACAGCAAGGCCCGCGACCGGGCGGCGATCAGCCACCACTACGACCTGTCCAACGCCTTCTACGCCCTGCTCCTCGACGAGACGATGGCGTACTCCTGCGGCTACTGGACGAGCGACGCACCCGGCTACGGCCCGGCCGACGCCCAGCGCGACAAGCTGGAGCTGATCTGCCGCAAGCTCGGACTGCGGTCCGGCGCACGGCTGCTGGACGTCGGCTGCGGCTGGGGTTCGCTGACCCTGTACGCGGCGGAGCGCCTCGGCGTCCACGTCACCGCCGTCACCCTCGCCGCCGAACAGGCCGCGTACGTACGGCAGCAGGTCGCGAGCCGTGGACTCGGCGACCTCGTCGAGGTGCTGAACATCGACTACCGGGACATCGCGGAGCGGCCCGAGACCCGGGGCGCGTACGACGCCGTGTCCACCATCGAGATGGGCGAACACGTCGGGGACGCCGAGTACCCGGCGTTCACCGCGATCCTGCACGACGTGCTCCGGCCCCGGGGCCGGGCCCTGGTCCAGCAGATGTCCCGGGGGACGACCGCCCCCGGCGGCGGCGCGTTCATCGAGTCCTACATCGCCCCCGACATGCACATGCGGCCGCTCGGCGAGACCGTCGCCCTGCTGGAGGGGTCCGGTCTGGAGGTCCGCGACGTCGAATCACTGCGCGAGCACTACGTCCTGACCGTGGAGGCCTGGCGGCGCACCCTGGAGGAGCGCTGGACGGAGTTCGCCGCGATGGTGGGGGAGGAGACCGCGCGGGTGTGGCGGCTCTATCTCGTCGGCGGCGCGCTCGCGTTCGAGGAACGGCGGATGGGCGTCGACCAGATCCTCTCCGTGCGGCCCGACCCGGTCGGCGCCGCCGCGATGCCGGCCACCCGGCGCGACTGGTACGCGCCTGCCGCCCCGGAGGAGAGCCGGTGAGCGGCTTCGCCTGGGCCGCGTTCGCGAGCGGGCTCGCGGGCGCGGCCGTCGCCGCCCTCGGTGTCATGCTCGTCACCTTCGCCGTCGCCCTCAACAAGGGCGTCCACCGGATCGTCGACATCGCCTGGGGCCTCGGCTTCGCCGCCGTCGCCCTGGTCTCCTACGGCCTCTCGGCGGGCGCGGGCGACGACGGCCGCAGACTCCTGGTGACCGCGCTGACCGTGATCTGGGGGGTGCGCCTCGCCGTCCACATCGGACGGCGCGGCCGGGGCCACGGCGAGGACCCGCGCTACGAGAAGATGCTGGCCAAGGCCCCCGGCAACCCCCAGCTGTACGCCCTGCGCAAGGTGTACCTGCTCCAGGGCGCGCTGGTCTGGCTCGTCTCGCTCCCGGTGCAGGCCGCGCAGTACCTCACCGCGCCGCTCGCCTGGTGGGCCTGGGCGGGGGCGCTCCTGTGGGCGGTCGGGCTCGCCTTCGAGGCGATCGGCGACGCCCAGCTCGCCCGGTTCAAGGCCGACCCCGCGAACAAGGGGAAGATCATGGACCGGGGGCTGTGGTCCTGGACCCGCCATCCGAACTACTTCGGCGACTTCTGCGTCTGGTGGGGACTCTTCCTCTTCGTCTGCCAGGCGCCGGCCGCCGCTGCCGCCACCGTCGTGGCTCCGCTGGTGATGAGCTTCCTGCTGACCAAGGGCAGCGGCGCGGCCCTGCTGGAGCGTCATATGGCGGACCGGCCCGGGTTCGCCGAGTACCGGGCCCGGACGAGCGGCTTCTTCCCGCGCCCGCCGCGCCGGGCATGAGTACCTGGAAGGGCCCGTACCGCAGCTGCGGAACGGGCCCTTCCGTCTGCTCGTGCGGTCAGTCCAGGCCACGCGCGCGTTCGAAGCGGGACCGGGCCTCGGCCAGGTCCACCACCGGGTCCGGGTAGTCGACGCCCGCCCGGTCCAGGCCCTCCAGCTTCCAGGGCTCGTGGATCGCGGCCCCCTCCACCGCCGCCAGCTCCGGCACCCACCGCCGTACGTAATCGCCCCGGGGGTCGAAGCGCTTGCCCTGGATCACCGGGTTGAGGATCCGGTTGGGGCGGGTGTCCGTGCCGGTGCCCGCCACCCACTGCCAGTTGAGCTGGTTGTTCGCCATGTCCCCGTCGACCAGCAGGTCGAGGAAGTGGCGGGCGCCCACCCGCCAGTCCACGTACAACGTCTTGGTGAGGAAGCTCGCGGCCAGCATCCGGCCCCGGTTGTGCATCCAGCCCTCGTGCGCGAGCTGCCGCATCGCCGCGTCCACCAGCGGATAGCCGGTGTGCCCGGTCTTCCAGGCGTCGATCTCGTCCTCGTCGGAGCGCCAGCGGTCGTGGCGCGGCCGGTAGTCGGACCAGGAGGCGTCGTGGCGGGCCGCGAGGACCTGGTGGTGGAAGTCGCGCCAGGCCAGCTGCCGGACGAACGCCTCGCCGCCGGGTCCGCCCTTCTCCCGTGCTCGGTTGGCCAGTTCGGCGGCGGAGACCGTACCGAAGTGCAGATGCGGGGAGAGCCGGGAGGTGGCGTCGCCGGCCAGGTCGTCGTGGCCGTCCTCGTAGTCGGCCATGGGGCCGTGCAGCCAGGAGGTCACCAGCTTGCGGCCCGCCTCCTCGCCGCCCCGGGCCAGGCCGGGGGAGAGATCCTTGATGGTGTCCCGGTCCGGGAGCGGGTCGCCTGACACGTCGTCGGGCACCCGGACCGTGCGGGGAGCGGTCAGTGTGCCCCGTACTCCCTCCGCCTCCCAACGGCGGAAGTAAGGGGTGAACACCGCGAAGTGGTCCTTGCCACCCGTCGGGACCACCCGTCCCGGAGCGAGCGCGGTGACCACCGCGTCATGGATGCGCAGCTCGCAGCCCGTGCCCGTGAGGGCCTCCCGGATCCGCTCCTCTCGCTGTGCCGCGTACCGGCTGACGCCGGCGGCGATGTGCACGGATTCCGCCCCGGTCTCCCCGACGACCCGTTTCACCTCGCGGGGCGTCTCGCCCTGGCGGACGATCAGCCTGCCGCCCCGGTCACGGAGTCCGGCGTCCAGGTCCGCCAGGCAGTCCGCGAGGAACGCCAGCCGGTTGGGCGCGTCGAACCCCGCGCGGTGGACGAGGTCGTCCCGGACGAACAACGGGACGACCTCGTCCGCGTCCCGCAGGGCGGCACGCAGCACCGGGTTGTCGTGCAGACGCAGATCGGAGGTGAACAGCACCACCGCGACACTCATGGAACACGTGCTCCCTTGCGGTATCCGTCGACCGGCGGCCGGATGGTTCGTGGCCGGTCGGTCAGTGGCCATGGGTCAGTGGCCGGTCGGTGAGGTGATCGGTCAGGCGGTCGGGAAGTCCATCAGCGCCACCGGGGACGAGGTCGGTTCGGCGGAGCCCCCGGCGGGCTCGACCGTGATGCCCATGCCGGACGCCCGGTCCACGGGACCGTCCAGCAGGACCGCGTCGTCGCTCGCCTTCGGGTCCATCAGGCCCGCCGAACGCATCGTGCCCTCGTCGTTGAACCAGATCTGGTAGACCTTGCCGCTCGGCGGCCGATCCATCCCCGAGGCCAGGAACACCGCGCGGTTCTGGCTCTGCGACACGACGACGGTGCCGTGCGCGCCGCCGGTCAGATCGGCCGAGGAGGTCTTCGCGTCCGGGGCGGAGAGCACCTGGGCCACCTGCTCGTTCTGCCGCTGCGCCTGGTTCGCCTCCTGCCGCGCGTCCTGTGCCACCTGGTTCTGCCAGACCGCGACCCCGCCGAACGCGGCGGCCGCCGCGACGCAGGCGGCGAGCGCGTAGGCGTACCACCGTCCGGTGCGTCCGCCGCCACCGGTCCGCTCTCGTCTGCCGTGGGCCGGAGTCTCCTGGCGTACGGTCGTGATCTCCCGCAGCACCCTCTCGCGCAGGTCGCGCGGAGGGGCCTCGGCGACGGCGAGGCCGAGCCGGGCGGCGGTGGCCGACAGCTCCCGCACCTCCTGGGTGCAGGCCTCGCAGTCCTCCAGATGCCGCTCGAACGCCTGCCGTTCGGACTCCGGCAGCGCATGCAGGGCATAGGCTCCGGTCAGCGTGTGCAGTTCGGCCGTGCTCATGCGCTCACCCCCAGGCAGTCGCGCAGCCGGATGAGGCCGTCGCGGAGTCGTGTCTTGATGGTGCCCAGCGGCACGGAGAGGAGTTCGGAGACCTCACGGTAGGTCAGGCCCCGGTAGTAGGCCAGGGTCACCGACTCCCGTTGCAGCTCGGACAGGGTGCGCATACAGCGCCGTACCTGTTCTCTCTCCAACCGGGTCTCGACCTGTTCGGACACCTCGTCGAAGGCGGGCGTCCGGTCCAGCAGCGCCGCCTTGTGCTCCCGGGCCGCGGCGGCCTCGGCCGAGCGGACCCGGTCGACGGCCCGGTGGTGGGCCAGGGTGAGCACCCAGTTCATCGCGCTGCCCCGGGCGGCCTGGAAACGGGGCGCGGTGCGCCACACCTCCACCAGCACCTCCTGCGCCACCTCCTCCGACTGGGCCGGATCGCGGAGCACGCTGCGCACCAGGCCGAGCACGGGCCCGCTCACCGCGTCGTACACCGAGGCGAACGCGTCCTGGTCGCCCCGCGCGACCCGCACCAGGAGCTCCTGGAGATCGGGACCCGGCGAGGGCACCCCACTGATGTGTACGGCTTCCTTCACGCGGGTTTCCTCCCGGGGCGATCGTCGGTTCCAGCAGTGATACGGAGCCGACGGCCGAGCGGATTGGTCGGGTGCGGGCGATCTTCGCAGATCCGGTCCCGGGAGGACGCGCGACTCAGCCGACGCGTGTTGCGCGCCGAGGCCGCCGCAGCCGGACGGCGCGTACGGCGAGGAAGATCAGCAGCCCGAACGGCGACAGCAGGATCGTCAGGACCAGCAACGGCCCCATCAGCAGCGGCGAGAGCCCGAGCTTCCGGCTCTGGAGGTACATCCACTGCCCGAGCAGGAGATCCCAGGCGATCACCTGCGCCCAGACGGCCCCCGCTCCGCCCGCCAGCGCCGTCAGATCACGGAAGGTGTCGATGTCCGGGCTGCTCACCGCCGTCCAGAGCTCGGGGAACACCGGGACGGCCAGGACGACGTAGACGACGAGCACCGGCAGCACGGTCAGCGGTGAGGCGACGACACGTGCGGTGCCGGACCAGGTGGGAGCGAAGATCATCAGCAGCCAGAACGGGGCGGCCAGATAGAACGTGATCTCGAAGAGTGCGCCGGTCATGCCACGTGCTCCTTGTCCGAGGCGGAGGAGGCGTTACGGGCCGGGCGGGCGGGGGCGGCCGGGCGCAGCGCCCTCCAGGTCCCGTACGCCACCGCCGCGAGGATCGCTCCGGCGACGGTCAGCGTGGCCCCGTCCGGGTGGATCAGCGGCTGGCCCCGCAGCGCCTGCCAGGTGATGAGCGCGACGAGCGCCGCGTGGCCGCCGACGGCGACCCGTACCAGGCGCAGCCGCACCCCGGCATCGCGCAGCGGAGCGAAGCGGGGCGCGAGCAGTACCAGCGCGATCAGGAACAGCGGGAGCAACTGGAGCGCGTGCATGCCCACGAAGTGCGGGGCCCGCAGATCGCCTCCGGTCGTCGACCAGCCGGTCAGCGCCATGGACGGGCCGCCGTCCGGTACGCCCACGGAGTGCGCGCCGATCACATCGGCCGTGTCGAGGTTCCCGGCCGCCCGCTGGCTCTCGCTCGGCAGCGCCATCGGGAAGCCGAGAGCGGCGCCGGCCAGGGCGATCAGGAGTCCGCCCCGGACGGCCAGAGCCGTCGCACGGTCGGTGAGGCGGGTGCGCAGCAGCAGGACGGCGATCACCAGAGTGGCCGCCCACAGAACGACGATGGTCATCCCCATCGCGTCCCACAGCGCCGAGTCGAACGCGGTCGCGGTGTTGAAGTGGCTGCGTTTTCCCCGGACGACCTGCACGGTGATGATCACCATCTCGGCCAGACTCGTCAGCACGACGACGTGTCCCGCCCACCGGCCGATCCGCCGCCCGCGCGTGAGGAGCGTCAGCATCCAGGCCAGCGTCAGGCAGTACGCGGTGAAGGACACGGCGAATTTGAACGGCTTCGCCCAGATCGGCGCGCCCACCAGCATCCGGTCGTCGACCACGAGGCCGACGGCGGAGACGACGGCGAGAGCGGCCATCGCGGCGGAGAAGACGACTAACGGGCGATGCCAGGAACGCCAGGACGGCATGAGGGACCCCCTGTGGTGATGTGACTGTGGTGACGTGGTCGGTATGGATAGTCGCGCTTACCGCTATCCGATAGGAGGACTATCTATGATGGGGATGGTTTCTGGCAAGGGTGAAAGGGCGAACACACGGTGCGCATCGGTGAATTGAGTCGCAGGTCCGGGGTCCCGGTGCCGACGATCAAGTACTACCTACGTGAAGGGCTCCTGGCCGCAGGGGAGTTGACCAGCCCGAACCAGGCGCACTACGGACCCGGGCACGAGCGCAGACTGCGCCTGATCCGGGCGCTGCTGGACGTCGGCGGCCTCTCGCTCGCCACCATCGGCGAGGTCCTGGATGCCATGGACGATCCCGAGCAGCCGGTGCACAAGGTGCTCGGTGTCGCGGCGGACGGCGTCACGCCGACCGGCGAGGAGATGCCGGGGCCCGAACTGGAGCACGCGCGGGAGGAGGCGGCCGAACTGGTGCGGCGGCGCGGCTGGGAGGTGGACGAGCGGGGCTCCGCCGCCGAATCGCTGGCGGGGGTGCTGTGCGCGCTGCGCAGGGCCGGACACGGCGGACTCATCGACCTGCTGGACGTCTACGCGGACGCCGCCGAGCCGGTCGCCCGCGCCGACCTCGACTACGTACAGCGGCGGGTGGCCCGCGAGGACCTGGTCGAGAGCGTCGTCGTGGGAACCGTCCTCGGCCAGGCGATGTTCGGCGCGCTGCGGAGGCTGGCGCACATCGACGTGTCCTTCCGGCGCTTCGAGTCGCCGGAGTACCTCTCGGGGCCGCTCGAGCGGGAGGGCGCGGGTGCCACGGAGGATTCCGGTGGCGCGAAGGGGGCCGGCACCACGGAGGGCTCCGGTGGTGCGCAGGGGTCCGGGGGTGCGGAGGGCTCCGGTGGTGCGCAGGGGTCCGGGGGTGCGGAAGGCTCCGGTGTTGCGGAGGGCCCCGGTGGCATGGAGGCGGGTGCTGCGGGCGGCTGAAGCCGGGGCCGGCTCCCCGCCCCGCCGCGCTCCAGCGGGCGGACCCCGCCCACCGCGATGCGCGGCGGACGGGGTCCGGGGTCTGTCGGCCGGGCGAACGGGCGCCCCGGCCGGCCGGGGCCGCTACGCGGCGGCCGTACCGCTCTCCTGCTCGCGCTCCACCTGCTCGTTCCACTCGCGCTTCACGGCGCGCCAGGCGTCGTCGTCCTTGCCGAGACGCCAGTAGCCCGAGATCGACAGCTGGGCCAGCGGGATCTGCCGTTCCACGCGCAGGTAGCGGCGGATCTCCTTCACGAAGCCCGCCTCCCCGTGCACGAACGCCTGGATCTCGCCCTCGGGGAAGTCGAGCCCCTTCACGGCGGCGGTCAGCAGCTCGCCGACGGGCCGGTCCCCGCGGTGCAGCCAGGTCACGGCCACCCCGTCCGGCGTGACGATCTTCTGCTCCTCCGAGGCGTCCTGCACCTCGACGAAGGCGTGCACCGGCGCGCCCACGGGCATCTGCTCCAGCGCCGCCGCGATCGCCGGCAGCGCGCTCTCGTCGCCGACCAGCAGGTGCCAGTCCGCCGAGGCGTCGGGTCCGTAACCGCCGCCGGGACCGAGGAAGGTCACCTGCTCGCCCACCCGCGCCCGTTGGGCCCACGGTCCTGCCAGGCCCTCGTCGCCGTGCACGACGAAGTCGACGGCCATCTCCCGGGCGACCGGGTCCCACGAACGCACCGTGTACGTGCGGGTGGTGGGCCACAGCTCGCGCGGATACTCCTCGCGGACTGCGGCCATGTCGAACGGGTGCGCGTAGTCCGCGCCCTCGGGCGCGAAGCACAGCTTGATGTAGTGGTCGGTGAAGCCTGAGAGGGTGAAGTCCGCGAGCCCTTCGCCGCCGAGGACCACCCGCACCATGTGCGGGGTGATCTGCTCGGTGCGCACGACCTGCGCCCCCTGCGCCTTGGGTCCCTGCCGGGCCGGCCGCTCTGCCACGAGGTACTCCCTGGTTCGTAGACTTCCGAAGACTTAGGTATACCTAAGTTAGCACTTCACCGCTGAAGCACGGTCAGCAGCCGTTGCAGGGCTCCGCCCAGCCCCCACTGCTCCGCCAGCGCCTCCAGGGCGGCCGGGTCGCGAGGTTCGTGCGGCAGTGCCGGATCGAAGTCGGGCAGGGGGACGTCCCCGGCCACCCGGACCACCTTCGGCGCGACGGCCACATAGGCGCGCGACTCGTCCAGCCGCTTGCGCTGCGACGGGGTCAGCTTCGCCTTCGGGTCGTCCACCGCCGCCATGATCCCGTCGAGATCGCCGTACGCGTCCAGCAGCTTGGCCGCCGTCTTCTCGCCGATGCCGGGGACGCCCGGGAGTCCGTCGCTCGGGTCGCCGCGCAGCAGCGCCAGATCGACGTACCCCGCGCCGTCCACGCCGTACTTCTCGCGCAGCCACGCCTCGTCGGTCACCTGGAGGGTGCCGACGCCCTTGAGCGGGTAGAGCACGCGCACCCGGCGGGCGTCGTCGACCAGCTGATAGAGATCCCGGTCGCCGGTGACGATGTCGACCGGTCCGGTCGCCCGCGCCGTGAGCGTGCCGATGATGTCGTCCGCCTCGTACGGCGTGACGCCGACCCGGGCGATCCCGAGGGCCGCCAGCACGTCCTCGATGATCGGGACCTGCGGGGAGAGCGTGTCCGGGATCTCCTCCTCGTCCGTCTGCCCAGCGGGCGTCTCCTCGGCGACCCGGTGCGCCTTGTACGTCGGGATCAGGTCGACCCGCCACTGCGGCCGCCAGTCGTTGTCCCAGCAGGCGACCAGCTCGTCCGGCCGGTGGTCGTGCACCAGGCGGCCGATGAAGTCGAGGAGGCCGCGCACGGCGTTCACGGGCGTCCCGTCCGGCGCGCGCACCGAATCGGGCACCCCGAAGTAGGCGCGGAAGTACAGGGAGGCGGTGTCGAGGAGCATCAGGCGTCGCGTCACAGACCCGATGATGCCCCACCGCGCCGACAGTCGCTCCGGGTAACCGCTTACTGTCCCTCCGTCGCAGGTCAGTGACCTGGGTCACGGTCGCGTTTGGGTTGTGTAAGTGCGGGCAGGCGCGCCACCGGAGCGGACCACGTCGCACTTTCAACTAGTGCATGTGCCACGCGGACAGAGCCCGCATCGCTCCACGGTCTGCCGGAGGGGGTGGCAGACCGTTTTTCGGTTCAACGCGTGAGGTGTATGTGTCCAGGCTGCAAGCCGAGCACTTGTACAAAGTCTTCGGCAGACGACCCGATGAAGCCGTGCGGAAGCTCGAGAGCGGCTCCGACCGCGACGAGTTGCGCGCCGACGGAACGACCGCAGCAGTGATCGACGCCTCGTTCACCGTGGAGCCGGGTCAGATCTTCGTCGTCATGGGGTTGTCCGGCTCGGGCAAGTCCACCCTGCTGCGGATGCTCAACGGTCTGCTCGACCCCACCGCGGGCCGGGTGCTCTTCGACGGCCAGGACCTGACCGCCCTGAGCCCCCGCGACCTGCGGCACGTCCGCTCCACCAAGATCAGCATGGTGTTCCAGCACTTCGCGCTCTTCCCCCACCGGAGCGTCCTGGAGAACGCGGCCTACGGCCTGGAGGTCCAGGGCGTCTCGCGTGAGGAGCGAGAGGTGCGCGCCGCCGAGGCGCTGCGGCTCACCGGCCTCGAAGGCTGGGAGAAGTCCTGGCCCGACGAGCTGTCCGGCGGTATGCAGCAGCGCGTGGGCCTCGCCCGCGCCCTGGCCACCGACGCCGACCTGCTGCTCATGGACGAGTCCTTCAGCGCCCTCGACCCGCTGATCCGCCGTGACATGCAGGACCAGCTCCTGGAGCTCCAGAAGCGGCTGAAGAAGACCATCGTCTTCATCACCCACGACCTCAACGAGGCCATGCGCCTGGGCGACCGGATCGCCGTGATGCGCGACGGGGAGATCGTCCAGCTCGGCACCGCCGAGGACATCCTCGTCACCCCGGCCAACGACTACGTCGCCTCCTTCACCCAGGACGTCGACCGCTCCCGGGTGCTCACCGCGGGCGCGATCATGGCCGAGGCGCACACCGTGATGGGCACCAGGGCGGCGGACGGCAAGGAACTGCGCACCCCGCAGGACGTGCTCGCCGCGGCCCCCGCCACGGTCCCGGAGTCCACGCCGATCATCGACCTGTTCACGCCCTGCTCGCAGAGCGCGAACCCGGTCGCCGTGACCGACGCCAAGGGCAAGCTCGTCGGCGTCGTCCCCAGCTCCCGGCTGCTCGCCGTCCTCGGCGAGCCGATGACCCCGGCCGAGGCCCCCCGCGACACCGAGCCCGCGCCCGCGGGCGGCGAGAAGAAGGTGGCCAGTGTTTAGGCTCCCCCTCGGCGAGTGGGTCGACTCCGCGGTCGAATGGCTGCAGACCCACCTCGCCTGGCTCTTCGATGCCATCAGCTCCATCGTCAGCGGCATGTTCGACGGCATAGCCGCCGTCCTGTCCGCCCCCGCGCCGCTGCTGTTCGCGGGCATCGTCGCCGTCATCGCCTGGTGGCTGCGCGGCCTGCCCGCGGCCCTGCTCACCTTCGTCGGGTTCGCCCTCATCGACTCCGTCGAGCTGTGGGACGAAGCGATGGACACCCTCACCCTGGTGCTCGTCGCGACCCTCGTCACCCTGGTCATCGCCGTGCCGCTGGGCATCTGGGCCTCCCGGTCCCGGACGGTCAGCGCGATCACCCGGCCGGTCCTGGACTTCATGCAGACCATGCCCGCCATGGTCTACCTGATCCCCGGCGTCATCTTCTTCGGCGTCGGCGTGGTCCCCGGCATCATCGCCACGATCATCTTCGCCCTGCCCCCGGGCGTCCGGATGACCGAACTCGGCATCCGCCAGGTCGACGGCGAACTCGTCGAGGCGGCCGAGGCCTTCGGCACCACCTCGCGCAACACCCTGCTGCGCGTCCAGCTGCCGCTCGCCCTGCCCACGATCATGGCCGGAATCAACCAGGTCATCATGCTCGGCCTGTCCATGGTCGTCATTGCGGGCATGGTCGGCGGCGGCGGCCTCGGCGGCTCCGTCTACCGCGCCATCGGCAACGTCGACGTCGGCCTCGGCTTCGAGGCGGGCATCTCCATCGTCATCCTCGCCATGTACCTGGACCGGATGACCGGCGCGCTGGGCACCGAGGTCTCCCCGCTGGGCCGCCGTGCGGTCGCCAAGGCCCAGGCCATGGCCGAGGGCTGGAAGATCTGGACCTACCGCCCGCAGCCCCGCATCGCGGCCGTCGGCATCGTCGTCCTCGCGCTCGTCGCGGGCAGCATGAGCCTCTTCGGCGGTTCCAAGGACGACACCGCCGGCGCGAGCGCGCAGATCGGCGACGGCAAGAAGGTCAGCATCGGCTACATCCCCTGGGACGAGGGCATCGCCTCCACGTTCCTCTGGAAGGAGATGCTGGAGCAGCGCGGCTTCGAGGTCGACGTCAAGCAGTACGAGGCCGGCGCGCTGTACACCGGCATGGCCAACGGGCAGATCGACTTCCAGACCGACTCCTGGCTGCCGGTCACCCACGCCAGCTACTGGAAGAAGTACAAGGACCGCCTGGAAGACCTCGGCGCCTGGTACTCCCCGACCTCGCTGGAGCTCGCGGTCCCCGCGTACATGAAGGACGTCCGGACCATGGACGACCTGAAGGGCCGGGCTTCCGAGTTCAAGGACCGGATCGTCGGCATCGAGCCGAGCGCCGGTGAGATGGGCCTGCTCAAGGACAAGCTGCTGCCGGGCTACGGCCTGGACAAGGAGTACAAGCTCATCGACGGCTCCACGCCGTCCATGCTGGCCGAGCTGAAGCGCGCCTACGCCAAGAAGGAACCGATCGTCGTTCCGCTCTGGTCGCCGCACTGGGCGTACAACGAGTACGACCTCACCAAGCTGAAGGACCCCAAGGGTCTCTGGGGCAAGGGCGACGGCGTCCACAGCCTGGCGCGCAAGGGCTTCTCCGCCGAGAACCCCGAGGTCGCCAAGTGGGTCAAGAACTTCAAGATGAGCGAGAAGCAGCTCACCAGCCTTGAGGCCGAGATCCAGAAGGCCGGTTCCGGCAAGGAGCAGGAAGCCGTCCGCACCTGGCTGAAGGACAACCCGGGCGTCGCCGACAAGTGGACCCCGGTCCCGAAGGACGCCCAGGGCGCCGGCGGCAAGGACGAGCGTGACCGCGCTCTGGAGGTCGCCTGGTTCCCCTGGGAGGAGGACATCGCCGCCACGTACCTGTGGAAGGCGGTCCTGGAGGAGCGCGGTTACAAGATCAACCTCAAGCAGTTCGAGGTCGGTCCGATGTACGCCGCGATGTCACGCGGCCAGATCGACGTGCAGTTCGACGGCTGGCTGCCGTACACCCAGAAGAATTACTGGGACAAGTACGGCGACCAGCTGACGGACATCGGCTCCTGGTACGGGCCGACCTCCATCGAGGTCGCCGTCCCCGACTACGTCAAGGACGTCAAGTCCCTCGACGACCTCAAGGGCAAGGGCTCCGACTTCAAGGGCCGGATCGTCGGCATCGAGCCCGGCACCGCCACCATGGAGAACCTCAAGAAGAACGTCCTGCCGAGTTACGGCCTGGACGAGGAGTACGAGGTCCTCGACTCCTCCACGCCCGGCATGCTGGCCGAGCTGAAGCGCGCGTACGCCAAGAAGGAGCCCATCGCGGTTCTGCTGTGGACCCCGCACTGGGCGTACAACGAGTACGGCATGACCAAGCTGAAGGACCCGAAGAAGGCGTTCGGTGAGGGCGACCGGCTGCACACCATCGCCTCCAAGGAGTTCCCGAAGCAGTACCCGCAGCTGACGAAGTGGTTCAAGGACTTCAAGCTCACCGAGAAGCAGCTCGGCGGACTGGAGAACGAGATCCAGAAGCGCGGCGCGGGTCACGAGGAGGAAGCCGTGAAGGCCTGGATGGACGACAACCCGGGCATCGCGGACACCATGGCGCCCCAGTAAGGGCCCACGGGCACGAAAGCGCAGGTCGAGAAGGGGTGGCTCCCGCCTTCGGGCGGGGCCACCCCTTCCGGCTGCCCGGAGTCGTTTTCCGGACGTCGTGCGCAACCATGTGCGTAAGGTGCTGGCAACCGCGAGGATGGGCGGGTGCGGGAGGGAGCTCGGACATGGACGACAAGGACACGCCGCGGGTAGGCGCCGCGGTCCGGCGTCGGCGCAGAACCCTCGGCCTCACGCTGGCCGCGGTCGCCGAGCGCAGCGGGCTCTCCGTGCCCTTCCTCAGCCAGATCGAGAACGAACGGGCCCGCCCCAGCGCCCGCTCCCTCGACCGGGTCGCCGAGGCGCTGGAGACCACCACCAAGAAGCTCCACGCCGCCGCCGACTCCGCCCGCGCCGTGGACGTCGTCCGGGGCGCGGAGGGCGAGGGCGTACGCCGCCTGGTGCGCGGCCGGCACCAGCTCAGCGCCCTGGAGTTCTCCGGCGAGCCGGACCTCGGGCGCGAGTTCCAGCACCGCAACGACGAGCTGATGTACGTCGTCGCGGGCGCCGTCGACGTCGAGGCCGAGGGCCAGGTCCACCGCTTGGAGAGCGGCGACACACTGTTTCTCTCCGGCGGGGTCCGCCACCGCTGGCGCGCCACCGTGCCGAACACCCGGCTCCTGGTCGTCTCGGTGGCCGAGCACATCGACGCCACCTTCGACTCGCGCCGCTGAGAGGCCGGGGTGCCTGTGCGCGTCGTCTCGCTGGTCCCCTCGCTCACCGAGGCCGTCGCCGCGACCGCCCCCGGGCTGCTCGTCGGCGTCACCGACTGGTGCACCCACCCCGCGGACCTCATCGCCGCCCGGATCGGCGGCACGAAGAACCCTGACGTGGCCGCGATCATCGCCCTCGCCCCCGACCTCGTGATCGCCAACGAGGAGGAGAACCGGGCCCCCGACCTCGACGCGCTCCGGGCCGCCGGGCTCGACGTCCTGGTCACCGAGGTCCGCACCCTGGACCAGGCCTTCACCGAACTGCACCGCGTCCTCGTCGACGGCTGCGGGCTCGCCCGGCCCCGCTGGCTGGACGAGGCCGAGGCCGCCTGGGCCGCCCGCCCCGCCCCGGCCGGAGGCCCCCGCCCCGCCGTCGTACCGATCTGGCGCAGGCCCTGGATGGTGCTGGGCCACGACACCTTCGCCGGCGACCTCCTCGCCCGCCTCGGCATCCGCAACGTCTACGCCGACCACGCCGAGCGCTACCCCCGCGTCCCGATCGACGAGCTGAACGCCTCCGGGGCCGACCTGGTCGTGCTGCCCGACGAGCCCTACCGCTTCACCGCCGACGACGGGCCCGAGGCCTTCCCCGCCCTGCCCGCCGCACTCGTCGACGGGCGGCTGCTCACGTGGTACGGGCCGTCGCTGGCCGAGGCGGCACGGGCGCTGCCGTCAGCGCTCCGCTGAGCACCCCGCGCGCCGTCCGCGTCCCGGCCGCCGCCCAGGCCGCCACCAAAAACACGTACAGCGCCACCGCCAGCCAGGTCAGCGCGTCCAGACCGGTGTGGCGGGCCAGACCCGCCGCGCCCGTCACACACGTGCCGACGGGGAAGGTGAACGCCCACCACGTCATCGCGAACCCCATCCCGTCCCGCGCGGCCCGCACCACCATCGCGGCCGCCAGGGCCAGCCACAGCAGCGCGAAACCCATCACCGGCACCCCGTACAGCACGGCGAACGCGCCGAACGCGGAGGCGTAAGGAGCCCCGACCGCCCCCGGGGCGACGTCGGCCAGCTGGTTCACGGCGGTCGTCGACTGGCCGAGCGGCCCCAGCACCAGAAACAGCGTCGGGGTCAGCGCGAGCGGCAGCGGGCCGTGGTGGACCAGCCGCGAGAAGACCAGCGGCAGCACCACCAGCGTGGCCAGCAGCGACAGGCCGAACATCGCGTAGCAGGCGAGCAGCAGCGCCTCGCGCCCCTGCCCGGCCCCGAGGTGCGGCACCAGCAGCGCACCCTGCGAGGCCGAGACCATCGGCGCGACCAGCGGCAGCAGCCAGACCGGCGACGCGGTCCCGGGCGCGGGACGGTGGCGCACGACCATCAGATACGGCACCACGACGGCGGCAGCCAGACCGATCACCGTGCCCGCCACGAACAGCACCACGTCCACCGCGAGCGCCGCCCGCGCGCCCACCACGTCCGCGCCGACCATCAGGGTGGCCCCGCCGACGGCCATCAGCGCCATCGACAGACAGCCGTAGAACGGGGCGATCGACGGGTCCAGCAGGTGGGCGCGGGCCTGGTCCCGGTGGCAGAGCCAGTGCCCGGCCCGCGCGGTGAGGACGGTCAGCAACAGCACGACCGACAGCGCCCACACCAGCGTGCACACGGCCCGCAGACCGGGAACGTCCACCGGCAGCGCCGCGCCGGCGGACGCGACGATCGCGGTGCCCATCACGCTCGCGTACCAGTTCGGGCCGATGTGCCGCAGGGACGGCAGCCGTGTCGCGTCGCCGGTGCCCGCCGGGCGAGGCGGTATCGCGGCCGAGGGGGACGGTACAGCGGTCCGGGTCTGCGGAAAGATGGCCATGCCACGATTCTTCGTGGCCGGGCCCCCGCCCGCCAGGGACCCCGTTCCTATGAGGTCATAAGCTGGATTTATGACCGGCGACGACGCACACGCACCCCGCATCCCCCTGTCCCACCGGGTCCCCGACCTCGGGGCGCTGGAACTGCTGCTCGCCGTCGCCCGGCACGGCAGCCTCGGCCGCGCCGCCAAGGACGTCGGGATCACCCAGCCGGCCGCCTCCAGCCGCGTCCGGTCCATGGAGCGGCAGCTCGGCGTCGCCCTGCTGGACCGTTCCCCGCGCGGCTCCCGGCTCACCGACGCCGGCGCGCTGGTCACCGACTGGGCGCGCCGGGTCGTCGAGGCGGCGGAGGCCTTCGACGCGGGCACGCAGGCGCTGCGCGACCGCCGCGACTCCCGGCTGCGGGTCGCCGCCAGCATGACGATCGCCGAGTACCTGCTGCCGGGCTGGCTGATCGCCCTGCGCGGGGAACGCCCGGACACGGCGGTCTCGCTGCTCGTCGGCAACTCCGCAGCCGTCGCCCGCCGCCTGGTCACGGGCGAGGCGGACCTCGGCTTCGTCGAGGGCCTGTCGATACCGGAGGGCCTCGACGGCACCGTCATCGCCCATGACCGCCTCGTCGTCGTGGTCGCCCCCAGCCACCCCTGGGCCCGCCGCCGCACCCCGCTGCTGCCCGGCGAACTCGCCGCCACCCCGCTCATCCTCCGCGAACACGGCTCCGGCACCCGCCAGGTCCTGGACGCCGCGCTCGCCGTGCACGGCGGACTGGCCCAGCCGCTGCTGGAACTCTCCTCCACCACGGCGGTCAAGGGTGCGGCGGAGAGCGGCGCGGGCCCCTGCGTCCTGAGCGAACTGGCCCTCGGCGAGGAGCTGTCGGCCCGCCGGCTCGTCAAGGTCCCGGTCGCGGGCGTACGGCTGCGCCGCCAACTGCGCGCCGTCTGGCCCGGCGGCCACCGCCCGACCGGCCCCGCGCGCGATCTGCTGTCCCTGACCGGTCGCGACGCGTGACCCCGGAACCCAGAGGACCCGCGAACCCCGAGAACACCCAAGAACCCCGAGAACACCCGAGAACTCAGCGAATCCCGAGAACCTCGGGGACCCGGTGACCGTGTCGGAGCCGGACTTTAGAGTGTGGGCATGAGTTACGCGACGCCGCCCGGCTGGTATCCGGACACCGGCGCACCCGGCCTTGAGCGCTGGTGGGACGGCGCGGCCTGGACCGCGCACACCCGCCCGCTCGCCGCCGCCGCCCGGCCCGCACCGGCGGAGTTCGGCCCCGTGGAGTTCGGCCCGCCGTCGCTTCCGCTCCCGCACCAGCGCCGCCCCCAGGACGGACCGGTGGGCGGCAGCCGGACGAAGATCCTGGCGATCACGCTCTCCGGGGTGCTGGTCCTGGGCGCGGCCGTCACCGGGGCGGTCCTGCTGGGCCGCGACGACAGCGGTACGCCGACGGCTCCGACGACGACCACCTCGTCCCCGGGCCCCGTCACCACTCCCACGGCGACCGCCACGACCTCCGCCGAGCCCGACCCCGACGAGGACCCGGCCGTCCTCGTCGACCAGCTCAACGGGGTCACATTGCCGGTGCCGGAGGGCTGGGAGAAGCCGGAGGGCACCACCGCGGGCGTCCCCACCATCCGCACCGAGCAGTCCTACGACTGCCCCGGCGGCTCGTCGTTCTGCTACCACGGCACGGTCACCACCCACACCGCCCGGGGCGGGGAGAGCGATCCCGAGGCCCTCGCCGAGGCCGACATCGTCACCGCCGCCGACCGTGCCTACGACGAGGACACCTTCGGCCGGCGCCTCCACGGCGGCATCAGGTCCCACAAGGTGCTCAGGACGCAGGAGCTGACCGTCGCCGGACGCACCGGCTATCTGGTGCGCTGGCAGGTCACCACCGGCAAGGGGCCCGGCGGTTACGTGCAGTCCCTCGCCTTCCCCTCGTCGGTGGGCACCGAGACCCCGGTGATCGTCCGGTTCGCCTTCGACGCCGACGCGGCTGACCTGCCGCTCTCCCTGATGGACACGATCACCAAGGGCATCCGCCCGCTCGGCGACAGCGAGACGAGCGGCGGCGTGGGCGCGTCCATCGGCCCCTGAACCCGCGCACGCCACAGCTCAGGCCAGGTCGGGTCGGGCCGGGTCAGAGGAAGGTCTGTCCCTCGCCCCGGTACGTCGGAACGCTCGCCGTGACCCGGTCGCCCTCGATCAGCTGCAGCGCGTCGAAGCGCTCGCACAGCTCCCCGGCCTTGGCGTGCCGGAACCAGACCTTGTCACCGATCAGCAGGTCGTCGGCGGGGGAGCCCAGCAGCGGCGTCTGCACCTCACCCGCGCCCTCCTGCGGGTCGTACCGCAGCCCCTCCGGCAGATACGGCACCGGCGAGCGGTCCGCACCGGCCGCGCCGGACGCCGGATAGCCGCCGCCGAGGACCGTCACCACGCCCACGCCGGGCCTGCGCACCACCGGCTGTGCGAACAGGGCCGCCGGCCGGCCGGTGAACGACGTGTAGTTGTCGAACAGCCGCGGCACGTACAGCCCCGACCCGGCGGCGATCTCCGTGACCGCGCTCTCGGCCGCCGTGTGCTGCACGCTGCCGGTCCCGCCGCCGTTCACGAACTCCAGGTCCGGTGCGACCGCCCGGACCGCCCGCACCACCTCGGCCCGGCGCACCGCCAGCTCCTTGCGGGCGGCGGCCTGCATCAGCCGGATCGCCCGGGACCGCAGCGGCCGTCCCGTCAGCGCGTCGCCGACCCCGGCGACATGCCCCTCGTACGCCATCAGTCCCACCAGCCGGAAGCCCGGCCGCCGGGCCACCGAGCGGGCCAGCTCGGCGAGCTGGGCGGGGGAGCGCAGCGGCGAGCGCAGCGCGCCGATCCGCACACGGCCGCCCAGCATGCGCAGCGAGGTGTCCAGCTCCAGACAGACCCGGATCTCCTCCTGGCCGCCCGCCCGGGACGCGTCGATCAGCTCCAGTTGGGCGTGGTCGTCGACCATCACCGTCACGGTCGCGGCCAGCTTCGGATCGGCGGCCAGTTCGGCGAAGGCGGCCCGGTCGGCGGAGGGATAGGCCAGCAGCACGTCGTCGAATCCGGCCCGCGCCAGCCACAGCGACTCCGCCAGCGTGTACGACATGATCCCGGCGAACCCGGGCCGCGCGAGCACCCGCTCCAGCAGGGCCCGGCACCGCACCGACTTGCTCGCCACCCGGACCGGCTTTCCGGCCGCCCGCCGCACCAGATCGTCGGCGTTGGCGTCGAACGCCTCCAGATCGACGATCGCGATCGGGGCGTCGAGATGGGCGGTGGCCCGGTTGTAGCGGGTCCGGTCAGCGGCGCGGGCAGTCATGGCCGCAGCTTGCCAGAGAGCCGCTACGGCTGGGTAGGGGGACGATCAGGACAGATCCTCCGGCGACGGGGCGTCCCGTTCCCCGCCGCCCGCCCGCAGCCCGTAGAGTGACCTGCACGCGAGCACCAACGGGCCTGTCAGCGGCGGTGATCCGTGGTCGGTACGAGGACGTGTTAGCAGGGGGCCGGATGAGTACCGAAGCGCAGCGCGCCCCTGTGCCGCCCCGCCCGACGACCCCTCCCACGCCCCCCGCTCCCGTACCCCCGGCACCTGCTTCCGCGCCCCCGGCACCAGCTTCCGGGACCGCGGCTCCTGCTTCCGTACCCCGGGCTCCTGCTTCCGTGCCCGCGGCTCCTGCTTCCAGGCCGTCGGCACCCGCTTCCGCACCCCCGGCACCCGCTTCCGCACCCCCGGCACCCGCTTCCGCACCCCCGGCACCCGCTTCCGCACCCCCGGCACCAGCTTCCGTGCCGTCGGCGCCGGCCGCCGGGCCGTCGGCCCGTCCGGCGGCTTCGGCCCCGCAGGCCGTACCGGCACCTTCCGCCCGGATGGCCCCGCCCGCCCCTTCCACCTCGCAGCCCCCGCCGGCCCCGCCTGTCCAGCGGCCCGCGCCTGCGTCGCCCTCCACCGGCCCTTCGTACCCGGGGCCGCCCCACGCGTCTCCTGCGCACCCGGTCCCGCCGCCCGTCACCCGGCGCAGGCCCGTCGGAGCCGTCCACCTGACGCCCGCGCCGGGAGCTGTCCCGCCGCCCCCCGGCGGCTACCGGGCGCCGGTCCGCCACGGCTACCCCGAGACCCCCGCCGAGACCACCACCCGGCTGCGCCCGGTCCGCCCCCGGCAGCGGTGGCGTACCGCCTCGGCCGCCGCCTGCGTCGTCCTCGGGCTCGGGCTGATCGGCGGGGCCGCCACCGGAGCCTGGCTGACCGGCGACTCCTCGGCCGAGACCACCAGAAGCCCGTACACCGCCGCACGCGCCGCGTGGCACAGCGTCCCCGTCGACACACTGTTCCCGCGCACCGTCCAGGGCAGGGGCGCGGGCCCCGGCGGCACCCATCGCACCTGGACCCGGGTCGCCGTGGCCGCCGACAGCACCTGCACCGACGGGCTCGACCCGCTCCTGCTGACCACGCTCCGGTCCGTCGGCTGCGAACGGCTGGTGCGCGCCTCGTACACCGACGCCACCCGCTCCGCCGTCACCACCGTCGGCCTGGTCTTCACGGAGGCCGACGCTTCGGGCATGAGGGTCCTGCGCACCCGGTTCACCGAGCAGAAGCTCGGCGCGCGCAAGGACCTCATGCCCCGTACGTACGCCCCCGAGGGCACCCCCGCGGCTCCCTTCGGCGACGGACAGCGCGCCAGCTGGACGGTCAACCCGCTCACCGAGATCCCCGTCGTCGTCCTCGCCGTCTCCGGCTTCGCGGACGGGCGCGCCGTCGCCGAGCCCCAGCCCGCGGCCGACGCCATGGCCCCGGGAGCCGGGACGGACATCGCCCAGGCCGGGCTCGGCCACGAGGCCAAGGGCATCGCGGACCGGGTGGAGCGCGGGCTGCGCACAGCCGTCGCCGAACTCACGGAGCAGCCCGGATGACCCGACGACCCCACCGCGCCCTCGCCGCGGTCTGCGCCGCCGCCGTCCTGGTCCTGACCCCCGCCGCGCCCGCCCAGGCGGACGCCATCCGCGACCAGCAGTGGGCCCTGGAGGCCCTGCACACGGACCGGGCCTGGGAGACCACCCGGGGCGGGGGAGTCACCGTCGCCGTCCTGGACACCGGGGTCGACGACGCCCACCCCGACCTGACGGGCCAGGTGCTCCCGGGCAAGGACCTCGTCGGTTTCGGCGCCGCCCGCGGCGACTCCTCCTGGGCCCTGCACGGCACCGCGATGGCCGGCATCATCGCCGGACGCGGCAACGGCCCCGGTCGCACCGACGGCGTCCTCGGCATCGCGCCCGAGGCCCGGATCCTGCCGGTCCGGGTCATCCTGGAGTCCAAGGACCCGGCCCGCGCCAAGGCGCGCAAGTCCCGCGGTGCCGCCCTCGCCGACGGCATCCGCTGGGCCGCCGACAACGGCGCCGACGTCATCAACCTCTCCCTGGGCGACGACAGCGAGTCCGCCCACCCCGACCCCGGCGAGGACGCGGCCATCCAGTACGCCCTCTCCAAGGGCGTTCCCGTGGTCGCCTCGGCGGGCAACGGCGGGGAGAAGGGGGACCGGATCTCCTACCCCGCCGCCTATCCGGGGGTGATCGCGGTCGCCGCCGTCGACGAGTACGGCACCCACGCCTCGTTCTCCACGCGCCGCTGGTATGCCACCGTCAGCGCCCCCGGCGTCGACATCGTGGTCGCCAACCCGGACGGTCACTACTACATCGAGTGGGGCACCTCGGCCGCCGCCGCGTTCGTCTCCGGCGCGGTCGCCCTGGTCCGCGCCGCCCACCCCGGCCTCGGCCCGGCCCAGATCAAGAAGCTCCTCGCCGACACCGCCCGCGACGCCCCCGCCCAGGGTCGCGACGACGCCCGCGGCTACGGCATCGTCGACCCGGCGGAGGCCATCGAGGCGGGCGGCCGGATGCGCCCGGCGGACCTGGACGCCAAGGCCGCCCCGGCCGGACACCAGGGGCGGTACTTCGGCGAGGGCCCGACCCCGCCCCGTACCGAGGAGGCAACGGTCAACTGGGCCGCCCCGCTCGCCGGCGGCCTCGGCGCGGCGCTGCTGGCCGTCGCCGTCGTCCTGTGGCGCGGCCGCAACGCTTCCGGCCGCCGCTGAACGCCGCCCGGACCGGATCGGACCGCCGCACCACCTCACCGGGCCGCCCCGGGCACCGCGTCCCTCGTGCCGCGGGCGGCCGGACCCGGGTCCCCGGCGGGCCCGTCGCCGCGCGGGGCGGCCCCGCGCCGCACCACGACCACCGCCACCAGGCCGGGTCTTCCGGACCTCATCGCCCACGCCCGCGACGAGGCGGACGCGCCGCTGGCCGGGGCGGCGAAGCGCCATTGACGCGTGGGGCTCGCGCGGCGGAACCCGGGCCCGCGCCCCCCACCCCACCTGCGGGCAGGACGCCGGACGCCAGGCACTACCCTCGTCCCGTGGAGCTCAAGAACATTCCGGACCCCGGTTTCTCCGACGACGACGGCTCGGCGTCCCCCGCCCTGACCGGGGCGCTGGATGCCTGGTCCCGGGACCGGAGCGCCGTCGGCCCGGTCCTCGCGGCCCTGAAGGACGCCCGGCTCCTGGTCCCCGTCGTCGCCGTCCTCGGCGAGGTCGAGGAGGACGAGAAGGGGCTCCGGCGCGAGAAGACCAGCGACATGGCCGTGCCCACCCTGAAGGCCGGTGACCGGCGCGCGCTGCCCGCCTTCACCTCGACCGCCTCGCTCGCGCTCTGGGACCCCGAGGCGCGCCCCGTCGCCGTACCGCTGCACCAGGCCCTCCAGGCCGCCGCCCACGAGAAGGCCGACACCGTCGTGCTGGACCTCGCCGGGCCCGTCGCCTTCGAGCTGAGCGGGCAGGCGCTCCTGGCGCTGGCCGAGAACCGCACGAGCACCGACCCGCTCCAGGACCCCGCCGTCATCGAGGCCGTACGGGAGGCCGTGGCCGCCGACCCCGCCGTGGTCCGCGCTCATCTCGGGCCCGGCAGCGCGGACGGCACCCTCGCGCTCGTCCTCGCCCCGGACGCGGTGCCCGCCGAGGCGGCCCGCCGCATCGCCGGCGCGCTGTCGGCCAGCGAGGTGCTGCGGGCCCGGCTGGTGAGCGGCCTGGACCTGGCCCTCCTCCCGGCCGGTACGGCCACGCCGGGGGAGCCCCTCTTCGCCCGCTGACCGGCGGCCGATCCGGTCCGACGAGCGCGAAGCGCCCGCCGCCGTGAGAATTGGTCGGGAAAATCGGAGGAATCCGACGAACCGGACTACATCGCGAGGTGGTTCCATGCAGAAGCGGATCGTGGCGTCAGAGTTCCTCGGTACTCTGCTGCTGGTGTTCTTCGCCGTGGGGTCCGCGGTGGTCGCCGTCGAATACCTCGGCACGGTGGGCATCGCCCTCACCTTCGGCTTCACCCTCCTCGCTCTGGCCTACGCGCTCGGCCCGATCTCCGGGTGCCACGTGAACCCGGCCGTGACGCTGGGCATGCTGATGGCCGGCCGGATCGACCTCCGAACCGCCGTGGAGCGCTGGGTGGCCCAGTTCCTCGGCGCGATCGTCGGGTCGGCCCTGCTGTTCCTGCTGGCGAAGCAGATCCCCGGTCTGGAGACCAGCGGCGAGTTCGGCACCAACGGCTACGACGACCGGTCGGCCGTCGGCATCAACATCGGCGGCGCGTTCCTCGCCGAGGTGGTGCTCACCTTCCTGCTCGTCTACGTGGTCCTCGCGGTGACCCACAAAGTGGCGGTCACCGGCTTCGACGGGCTGCCCATCGGCCTGGCGCTCGCCGCGATCCACCTGGTGGGCATCCCGTTGACCGGGACCTCGGTCAACCCGGCGCGGAGCTTCGGACCGGCGCTCTTCGCGGGCGGCGCCGCGCTCTCCCAGCTCTGGCTGTTCATCGTCGCGCCCCTCGTCGGCGGAGCGATCGCCGCCTACGTCCACCGGCTCACCCACCCCTTCCCCAACGTCCTGCCCGAGGAGACGGAGGACGCCATCTGAGGAACCGCGAACCGTCGACGGCCGCCGCACACACGCGGGAGCCCGCCGCCCCACGGGGGACGGCGGGCTCCCGGGCGTACGGGGGAGGGGCGGCTAGCCGTAGACCGGGCCGGTGTACTTCTCGCCGGGGCCCTGGCCGGGCTCGTCCGGCACCAGCGAGGCCTCGCGGAAGGCGAGCTGGAGGGACTTCAGGCCGTCGCGCAGCGGCGAGGCGTGGAAGGTGCTGATCTCCGTGGCGCTCGCGTCCAGCAGCCCGGCCAGCGCCTGGACCAGCTTGCGGGCCTCGTCGAGGTCCTTGTGCTGCTCGCCCTCCTCGGTGAGGCCGAGCTTCACGGCGGCTGCGCTCATCAGGTTGACGGCGACCGTCACGATCACCTCGACCGCGGGGACCTCCGCGATGTCGCGGGCCATGTCGTCGAAGCCGGGGTTCTCACTGCTGGGGGTCGCGTCACTCATGCCCACACGATAAGGCCAGGCCATCGCCCTCCCGCGCGCGGGAGGCGGCCGGGAGGCCGGGCCGGACGCAGGATTAGCGCACCCGGGACCGGGCTGCTAACCTTGCGTAACGACCGGCCGGTCATCAATGTGCCCGGCCCACAAGTGGAGGCTCCGATCTCCCACCTGGCCGTCCTCACCGGACGGCGGGTCACCGGTCAGGCGGTCCCCATCGTTCCGTACGGACGATGGAGCCGCCCGATGCGCCCCGCGGTTGACCGCGGCGGTGCTCCGGTAGTTCCTGGAGCCTCGCCTGTGTCCCGTCCGGGGCATTTTTGTGCTTCCGGCGCGGTTGGTCTTGACGTTATAAGACGTTACGCGGCTGTCCGCCAGGCGGTCGCGTGGTGCTACCGAGGAGGATCCATCAGCGCCGAGCCCCGCATCAACGACCGGATTCGCGTTCCCGAGGTCCGACTTGTCGGTCCCAGCGGTGAGCAGGTCGGGATTGTTCCGCTTGCCAAAGCCCTGGAACTCGCGCAGGAGTATGACCTCGACCTGGTCGAGGTGGCGGCGACAGCCCGTCCGCCCGTGTGCAAGCTCATGGACTACGGGAAGTTCAAGTACGAGTCGGCCATGAAGGCCCGTGAGGCGCGCAAGAACCAGGCGCACACGGTCATCAAGGAGATGAAGCTCCGGCCGAAGATCGACCCGCACGACTATGACACCAAGAAGGGTCATGTCGTCCGGTTCCTCAAGCAGGGCGACAAGGTCAAGATCACGATCATGTTCCGTGGTCGTGAGCAGTCCCGCCCCGAGCTGGGCTTCCGACTGCTCCAGCGTCTCGCTTCGGACGTCGAGGACCTCGGCTTCATCGAGTCCAACCCGAAGCAGGACGGCCGGAACATGATCATGGTTCTGGGCCCGCACAAGAAGAAGACCGAAGCCATGGCCGAAGCCCGTGAGGCCCAGGCCGCCCGCAAGGCGGAGCGTCACGGCACGACCGACGCACCGTCCGAGGACGACACCGCTGAGGCCCCGGCCGCAGCGGCCGAGGCTCCGGCCGAGACACCTTCCGAGGCGTGACCTCCGGGGGCGGCCACCCAGGCGCCCCCGGGTCACCCCGGAATCCCATAGAGATCTGACGCCCCTGCAGTCCGGTGCCCCGCACCGTGAGGGGCGCCACTGACGAGGAGAGAACGGCGCGATGCCGAAGAACAAGACGCACAGCGGTGCCAGCAAGCGCTTCAAGATCACCGGCTCCGGCAAGGTGCTTCGCGAGAGGGCCGGCAAGCGCCACCTGCTCGAGCACAAGTCGTCCAAGAAGACCCGCTCGCTGACCGGCACGGTCGTCGTGGCTCCGGCCGACGCCAAGAAGATCAAGAAGCTTCTCGGCAAGTGAGGCTCGGCCTCCGGCCCGCCCCGGAGGCACGACCTCGATCACACCGGGACCAATTCGTTTCCGGGCCGTGTGAAGACACCCACGGCCCCGCTACAAGGAGTTAACAAGTGGCACGCGTCAAGCGGGCAGTCAACGCCCACAAGAAGCGCCGGGCAATCCTCGAAGCCGCCAGCGGCTACCGCGGTCAGCGCTCGCGTCTGTACCGCAAGGCCAAGGAGCAGGTCACCCACTCCCTGGTCTACAACTACAACGACCGCAAGAAGCGCAAGGGCGACTTCCGTCAGCTGTGGATCCAGCGCATCAACGCCGCTGCCCGCCAGAACGGCATGACGTACAACCGCCTCATCCAGGGTCTGAAGGCCGCCAACATCGAGGTGGACCGCAAGATCCTGGCCGAGCTCGCGGTCAACGACGCCAACGCGTTCGCCGCCCTCGTCGAGGTCGCCCAGAAGGCCCTCCCGAGCGACGTCAACGCCCCGAAGGCCGCCTGATCCAGGCACCGCTTTCTTGGTACGTGAACCGGACCCGCAGGCGCACGCCGTCTGCGGGTCCGGTGCGTTGCCGCTGAATCCCACCGCCGTACGCAGAGAGGCTCGCCGCCGACCATGGGCACCCCCGAACTGATCTCCCCGCGCTCCCCGCGCGTTGCCGCCGCCCGCCGGCTGGCCCGCCGCAACTTCCGGAGCAAGGAGCGCAGGTTCATCGCCGAGGGGCCCCAGGCCGTGCGTGAGGCCGCCGCCCACCGGGGCGGGGACGGCGAGCCGACCCTCATCGAGCTGTTCGCCACCCCCGAGGCGGCCGACCGCTACGCCGACATCGTCGAGGCCGCCCACACGGCGGGCGCCCGGGTCCACCTGGCCGACGCCGACGTCCTCGCCGACGTCTCGCAGACCGTCACCCCGCAGGGCCTCATCGGCGTCTGCCGCTTCCTGGACTCCCCGTTCCAGGAGATCCTCGCCGCCAAGCCCACCCTGGTGGCCGTTCTGGCCAATGTCCGCGACCCCGGGAACGCCGGCACGGTACTGCGCTGCGCGGACGCGGCGGGCGCGGACGCGGTCATCCTGACCGACGCGTCCGTCGACCTCTACAACCCCAAGTCCGTACGGGCCTCGGCCGGTTCGCTGTACCACCTGCCCGTCGCCGTCGGCGTCCCCGTCGAACAGGCCGTACAGGGCCTCCGCGACGCCGGGGTGCGGATCCTCGCCGCCGACGGGGCCGGGGCGGACGACCTGGACGACGAGCTGGACGCGGGCACCATGGGCACCCCCACCGCCTGGGTCTTCGGCAACGAGGCATGGGGGCTCCCCGAGGAGACCCGCGCGCTCGCCGACGCCGTCGTCCGCGTCCCCATCCACGGCAGGGCGGAGAGCCTCAACCTCGCCACCGCCGCCGCCGTCTGCCTCTACGCCTCCGCCCGCGCTCAGCGTCCGCGGCGTGCCCCCGACGCGTAACACAGCGCCCTCCCACGGCCCGTCAGCACCCGATCCCCGCCATTCCCGCGCCCCCTCCCACCGGCGCACCCCCCTCCGCGCCCCCACAGGGTGTCGCCGGTTCACCGACGACTAGTAGGGTGACGAACTCGGGGGCCGACTGCACCGGTTCGAGAGGTGGGGATACGGGAAGATGGCTGTCGGCATGAGCTCGCCGCGACCGGCGCGCACCACCGCACCGCGTGCTGCGGCAGAGGAGCCGGCCGGGTCGGCGGCCGGTCCTGACGGCCTCGCCACCGGCACCGACCCGGACGCCACCGGCGTCGATCCGGACGATCTTCCCGACGGTCTCGTCGTCGCCGACGCGAGCGGGCACGTCGTCTGCTTCAACGCCGCCGCCGCCCGGATCACCGCCACCCCCCGCGCCGACGCGATCGGCCGGCCCCTGGACGTCGTCCTCCCGCTGGAGGACCTCAAGGGCAAGCGCTGGTGGACGCTCACCGACCCGTACGGCGGTCTCGCCACCCGTAACGGCCAGCCCGAGCGCAATCTGCTGCTGCCCGGCGGCCGCGAGGTGCTGGTCTCCGCCCGCTACGTACGCGAGCACCCGACCGGGCCGGTGCGCCGGGTCGTCGTCTGCCTGCGGGGGACCGAGGCCCGTCGGCGTACCGAACGCAGCCACGCCGAGCTGATCGCCACCGTCGCCCACGAACTCCGCTCCCCGCTGACCTCCGTCAAGGGGTTCACCGCCACGCTGCTCGCCAAGTGGGAACGTTTCACCGACGACCAGAAGCGGCTGATGCTGGAGACCGTCGACGCGGACGCCGGCCGGGTCACCCGGCTCATCGCCGAGCTGCTCGACATCTCCCGCATCGACTCCGGCCGGCTGGAGCTGCGCCGCCAGCCCGTCGACGTCTCCGCCGCCGTGGCCCGGCACATCCAGGCGCTCATCACGGGCGGCCAGGCACCCGACCGCTTCCGGGTCCGGGCCCGGGGGCCCCTGCCCGCCCTGTGGGCCGATCCCGACAAAGTCGACCAGGTTCTCGGCAACCTCCTGGAAAACGCGGTGCGCCACGGCGAGGGAACCGTCACCATTGAGATCGCCCCGGCACCCGCGCCGGGAGCGTGCGACGAGATGGGAACGGCTGTCACCGTGAGCGACGAAGGCCCCGGCATCCCCGAGGAGTCGATGAGTCGCGTCTTCACCCGCTTCTGGCGGGGGAGCAAGCGCGGCGGCACGGGCCTGGGCCTCTACATCGTCAAGGGCATCGTCGAAGCCCATGGCGGCACCATCACCGTCGACCGGGGACCCGGCGGCGGAGCCGAGTTCCGATTTATTCTGCCCGTGAGCATGCCCGCCTATCTGGTGTGAGCAGCCCGCGGGCTCCCCGACCGTCCTGCGGCCTTTAGACTCGACCTTTGGCACCTTTGCGTCCAGCGGTCTCCAGCCGGGTCGCGCCACCAGCCAATCGGAAGCACGGGAAGAGATGTCGGCACCGAACAAGTCGTACGACCCAGTCGAGGTCGAGGCACTGAAACCGGAAGAGATCGAGCGCCTGCGGGACGAGGCGTTCGCCGCCTTCGCCGCCGCCGGTGACCTCGACGCGCTCGCCCAGGCGAAGACCGCGCACACCGGAGGTACCTCGCCGCTGTCCCTCGCCAACCGCGAGATCGGCGCCCTGCCCCCGCAGGCCAAGGCCGAGGCGGGCAAGCGCGTGGGCCAGGCCCGCGGCGCCGTCTCCAAGGCACTGGCCGCCCGCCAGGCCGAGCTGGAGGCCGAGCGCGACGCCCGGGTGCTCGTCGAGGAGGCCGTGGACGTCACGCTGCCCTACGACCGCACCCCGGCCGGCGCCCGCCACCCCCTGACGACGATCATGGAGCGCGTCGCGGACGTCTTCGTGGCCATGGGCTACGAGATCGCCGAGGGCCCCGAGGTCGAGGCGGAGTGGTTCAACTTCGACGCCCTGAACTTCGTGCCCGACCACCCGGCCCGCCAGATGCAGGACACCTTCTTCGTCCAGGGCACCACGCCCGACGGCAAGGTCACCGAGGGCGACGAGTCCGGCGTCGTGCTGCGTACGCACACCTCGCCCGTCCAGGCCCGCTCGCTCCTGGAGCGCAAGCCCCCCGTCTACGTGGTCTGCCCCGGCCGGGTCTACCGCACCGACGAGCTGGACGCCACGCACACCCCGGTCTTCCACCAGATCGAGCTGCTCGCCGTCGACGAGGGCCTCACCATGGCCGACCTCAAGGGCACCCTCGACCACATGGTCCAGGCGCTCTTCGGGCCGGACATGAAGACCCGGCTGCGGCCGAACTTCTTCCCGTTCACCGAGCCGTCCGCCGAGATGGACATGGTCTGCTACGTCTGCCGCGGTGAGTCCGTCGGCAACCCGGACCGCCCCTGCCGCACCTGCGGCAGCGAGGGCTGGATCGAGCTGGGCGGCTGCGGCATGGTCAACCCCAAGGTGCTCACCGCCTGCGGCGTCGACCCCCAGAAGTACAGCGGATTCGCCTTCGGGTTCGGCATCGAACGGATGCTGATGTTCCGCCACAACGTCGAAGACATGCGAGACATGGTCGAGGGTGACGTCCGGTTCACCCGGCCGTTCGGGATGGAGATCTGATGCGCGTCCCGCTTTCCTGGCTGCGGGAGTACGTCGACCTGCCGGCGACGGAGACCGGCCGTGACGTACAGGCCAAGCTCGTCTCCGTCGGCCTGGAGGTCGAGACCGTCGAGCAGATCGGCGCGGGCCTCAAGGGTCCCCTGGTCGTCGGACAGGTCCTGACCATCGAGGAGCTGGAGGGCTTCAAGAAGCCCATCCGCTTCTGCACGGTCGACGTCGGCACCGCCAACGGCACCGGTGAACCGCAGGAGATCGTCTGCGGCGCCCGTAACTTCTCGGTCGGCGACAAGGTCGTCGTGGTCCTCCCGGGCGCGGTCCTGCCCGGCGACTTCGCGATCGCCGCCCGCAAGACGTACGGCAAGACCTCCCACGGCATGATCTGCTCCACCGACGAGCTCGGCATGGGCGACGACGGCACGCACGGCATCATCGTGCTGCCGCCGGAGCACGAGGTCGGCACCGACGCGATCGAGCTGCTCCAGCTCGTCGACGAGGTCCTCGACATCGCCGTCACCCCTGACCGCGGCTACTGCCTCTCGATGCGCGGTGTCGCCCGCGAGACCGCCATCGCGTACGGGCTGCCGCTGCGCGACCCGGCGCTCCTGGACGTGCCCGCGCCGAACGCGTACGGCTACCCCGTCCAGATCTCCGACCCGCTTCGCTGCGACCGCTTCACCGCCCGCACCGTCACCGGTCTCCAGCCCGAGGCCCGCTCCCCGATCTGGATGCAGCGCCGCCTCCAGAAGGCGGGCATGCGCTCCATCTCGCTGGCCGTCGACATCACCAACTACGTGATGCTGGAGCTGGGCCAGCCGCTGCACGCCTACGACCGCAACCGGGTCGACGGCCCGATCGGCGTGCGCCGCGCCACCCAGGGCGAGAAGCTCACCACGCTGGACGGCACCGTGCGCGTGCTGGACGCCGAGGACCTGGTCATCACCGACAACCGCGGGCCCATCGGCCTCGCGGGCGTCATGGGCGGCGCCAACACCGAGATCGCCGACGCGGACGGCGAGCACGCGCTCACCACCGAGGTCGTCATCGAGGCCGCGCACTTCGACGCGATCTCGATCGCCCGCACCGCGCGCCGTCACAAGCTGTCCTCCGAGGCGTCCAAGCGCTTCGAGCGCGGCGTCGACCCGCAGGCCGCCGCCGCTGCCGCGCAGCGCACGGTCGACCTGCTGGTCCTCCTCGCGGGCGGCACCGCCGAGGCCGGGGTCACCGAGATCACCTCGCCCCACGCGCCGCGCACCATCGCGATGCCGGCGAACCACCCCGACAAGGTCGCCGGTGTGGAGTACGGCCGCGAGACCGTCGTCCGCCGCCTCCAGGAGGTCGGCTGCGACGTGTACGGGCAGGACGAGCTGATCGTCACCGCCCCGTCCTGGCGACCCGACCTGAACGAGCCGAACGACCTCGCCGAAGAGGTCATCCGGCTGGAGGGCTACGAGAACCTGCCCTCCACTCTGCCCACGCCCCCGTCCGGGCGCGGTCTCACCGACCGGCAGCGGCTGCACCGCCGCATCGGCCGGGTGCTGGCCGGAGCCGGTTACGTCGAGGCGCTGAGCTACCCGTTCATCGGCGACGCGGTCCTCGACCAGCTCGGCCTGGAGGCGGACGACGCCCGCCGCCGTACGGTCAAGCTGGTCAACCCGATCTCCGACGAGGAGCCGGCGCTGCGCACCACGCTGCTGCCCGGTCTCCTCGGCGCACTGCGGCGCAACGACGGCCGGGGCAGCCACGACCTGGCGCTCTTCGAGACGGGCCTGGTCTTCCGGCCGACCGGCGAGGAGACCCCCGCCGTCCGGCTGCCCGTCGACCGCCGGCCCACCGACGAGGAGATCGCCGGTCTCGACGCGGCCCTGCCGCGTCAGCCGCGCCGCGCCGCCGTCGTCCTCGCGGGAGCCCGCGAGCAGGCCGGCTGGTGGGGCAAGGGCACCCCGGCGACCTGGGCGGACGCCGTCGAGGCGGCCCGTTCGATCGCCGCGGAGGCCGGTGTCGAGGTCATCGTCCGCGCCGACCAGCACGCTCCGTGGCACCCGGGCCGCTGCGCCGCGCTGTACATCAACGTGAACGGCGAGGAGACCCTCTTCGGACACGCGGGCGAACTGCACCCGCGCGTGATCAAGGCGCTCCACCTGCCCGAGCGGACCTGCGCCGCCGAGGTCGAGCTGGACGTCCTGGAGCGGGCCGTCGACGGAGCGCTCCAGGCGCCCCGGATCTCCACCTTCCCGGTGGCGACCCAGGACGTCGCGCTCGTCGTCGCCGGGGACGTCCCGGCCGCCGACGTGGAGCGGGCGCTGCGTGAGGGCGCGGGCGAACTCCTCGAATCGCTGCGGCTGTTCGACGTCTTCACCGGCGAGCAGATCGGCGGGGGCAACAAGTCCCTGGCGTACGCGCTGCGCTTCCGCGCCGCCGACCGCACGCTGACCGTCGAGGAGGCCTCGGCCGCCCGCGACAGCGCGGTGGCCCTGGCCGCCGAGCGCACGGGCGCGGTGCTGCGCGGCGCGTAGCACCCTGGGCGTTGAGAAGGGGCGTATCCGGCCACCGGATACGCCCCTTCTCCGTCCCGCCGATCGGCGGAGGGACCACACGCCGGACCGGAGCGGGAACCGGGAGGAAACGCGGTTCCGGCCGCCGTTCCGCAGCCACCCTCCTTCGTCGTCGGTCAGTGGGTCGTGCGGTCCGGGCGCCGTCCGCGCTGCCTCGGAGTGTCGGGCAGGTCGGCAGTGCGGACGGCGCGGGTGCGGGTCGTAGGCCGTTACGAGGGGGAGCCGACGACCCGGCCGCCTCTTGCGAGGGAGTTCATTCAACCGAGCCCGGGTCCCGCGCGGCAGAGCGCACAGCAGGAGGGTTCGGGCATTCCGTTCACACCCCGTGTGAATCGTGCTCCACTAGGCTCATTGCGACACGCACCTGGGGGGACGATGGAGCCCAATGTCCTGCTCGAATCGCTGATCGAGGAGGCCGGTGTGTCCCGTGCGGGCCTCGCCGGTCGCGTCAACCGGGCGGGCCTGGTCCGCGGGCTGAGCCTGCGGTACGAACACACGGCGGTCTCCCGCTGGCTCAAGGGCCAGCGCCCGCGCGGGCAGGTGCCCGACCTGATCTGCGACGTGCTGGCCGGCCGGCTGGGGCGGCCCGTCGGGCTCGACGACATCGGGATGGGCGCCTTCGCCGCGTCGGGGGCGGACGCCGGCGCGGAGAGCGCCTCCCTCTCCGGATTCGTCGAGCGGGCCACCGCCCTGTGGCGCTCCGACGAACAGCAGCGCCCGCACCTCGCGACCGTCCCCGCCGTCACGGGGACCCCGGCGATCATGCCGGTCTGGGAGTGGGAGAACCCCCCGGAGGACACCGACGTCTCCCGCCCCGGGCCCGGCCGGGTGAGCGCCTCCGACATAGCGGTGCTCAAGTCGGCCCGCGACCACTACGAGCAGATGTACCGCAAGACCGGCGGCATCGCGACCAGGTCCCGTGTCGTCCGCTTCCTCAACGCGGAGGCCGCGCCGCTGCTGCGCGGCGGCTACAGCGACGCGCTCGGCCGGAGCCTGCACCGTGCGACGGCGGGGCTGGTGGCCGTGGCGGGCATCTGCGCCTACGACTCCGACGCCCACGGGCTCGCCCAGCGCTACTTCCACCAGGCGCTGCGGCTCGCCAAGTCCAGCGGGGACCGGGGGCTCGGCGGCTATGTGATCGCCCTGCTGGTCACCCAGTCGCTGTTCCTCGGCGACTACCGCCGCTCCATCGCCTTCGCCGAGGCCGCGCTGCGGGCCGCCGGAGCCCACATCACCCCGGCCCTCGCCGCCGATCTGCACGCCATGCAGGCCAAGGCGTACGCCCAGCTCGGCGACGCGGCGAGCGCCCGGGCCTGCATCGGGCGTGCCGAGGCCCAGGCGGGCCGGATCCACATCGGCCGGGAGCCGGACGAGACGGGGTACGTCCAGCCGGGCCTGGTCGACGTCCAGGTGGCGGAGGCGCTGCTCGGTCTCGGAGATCTGCCCGCCGCCCGGGAGCACGCGGCCTCCGCGGTGCGCGCCCCGGCGCACGACCGGGGGCGCGTGCACCGGCTCGCGATGTTGAGTCATATCGAGCTGCTGCAGGGCGAGGCCGACCGCGCGGCCGGTACAGCTGCCGAAATGGCGACACGCGCCCGGGGAATGGAGTCCCAGCGGCTGCGCGACCGGCTGCGGCAGATCCGGCGCGAGCTGGCCGCGAGCGGGTGCGCCGACGCCGTCGAAACCACCGACCTCATCGACGAGGCGCTCCGCGTGCCTCTGTGAGCTCCACCGACGCCCCGCCGTTCGTTCACCACCGCGGCCGAGCCTGCTGGCATGTTGACCCCAACATGTCGAAAGGCGGCAGAACCGTGCAGTGGACGAACTTAAGCGAACAGAATGTGTACCAGAACCCGTGGTTCCGGGTGAATCTGGCGGATGTCGAGCTCCCCGACGGCAGCCACCTCGACCACTTCGTGATCCGGCTGCGCCCCGTCGCGGCCGCCACCGTCGTCAACGAGGCGAACGAGGTGCTGCTGCTCTGGCGGCACCGGTTCATCACCGACAGCTGGGGGTGGGAGCTGGCCGCGGGCGTCGTCGAGGACGGCGAGGACATCGCGGTGGCAGCGGCCCGGGAGATGGAGGAGGAGACCGGCTGGCGCCCCGGCGAACTGCGCCCCCTGCTCACCGTGGAACCGTCGAACGGCCTCACCGACGCCCGCCACCACCTGTACTGGTCCGACGAGGCGCACTGGACCGGGCATCCGCAGGACGCCTTCGAGTCCTCACGCCGGGAGTGGATACCCCTCAAGGTGGTCCCGGACATGATCGCCCGGGGCGAGGTGCCCGCCGCGAACATGGCGGCCGCCCTGCTGATGCTGCACCACCTGAGACTGGGCTGACCCCGGCCCCGTAAGAACCGCTCTCCGGTACGCGCAGGAGCCGGCCCCGGGGTGGCCGGGACCGGATCCTGGCGGCGTCGAGGCGGCTCGGCCGGACCACCGGCACGTCACCTCATCGAGGCGGCGGATCTCCGAGCAGGACGGGAAGAGAATCCAGCCCGCGAACGAGCCGGGTCCGCCGCCAGTCCAACCGGTCCGCCGATACGGCGAGCCGGATGTTCGGGAAGCGGATCAGGATCGCGCGTAGGGCGATGTGGGCTTCGGCTTTCGCGAGTGGTGCGCCGACGCAGCGGTGGATGCCGTGGCCGAAGCTGAGGTGACCCGTCGCGTCCCGGTCCAGGTCGAGCTGGTCCGGTGCCGGGAAGCGTTCCGGGTCACGGTTGGCGGCTCCGAGGGCGACGAGTACGGGGACGCCCGCGGGGATCTCGGTTCCGCCCAGGGTGATGGCTTCCGTGGTGAACCTGAAGGTGGAGGTGCTGACCGGGGCGTCGAAGCGGAGCAGCTCGTCCAGTGCGTGCGGGATGGCGTCCGGGTCGCTGCGCAGGCGTTCCATCGCGGCGGGGTGCCGCAGCAGGGCCAGTGCGGCGTTGCCGAGAAAGTGGGTGGTCGTCTCGTGGCCGGCGACGAGCAGCAGCACGGCCAGGGACACCAGCTCCTCCTCGTCGAGGCGGTCCTCGCCGTCGCGCGCGGCGATGAGACGGTCCAGGAGCGAATCGCCCGGCCGGAGGCGCTTCGACGCGATGAGGCCGATCATGTACGCGGCGACGGCGTGCGAGGCGGCGTCGGTACGGTCGGGCCGTCCGGCGGCGAACAGTTCGGCGGACCAGTGCCGGACCTTCGGCCGGTCGGTCTCCGGCACGCCGAGCAGTTCGCAGATCACCATGACCGGAAGTGGGACGGCGAGGTCGGCGACGAGGTCGACCGGCCCGTCGGCGGGCCACCGGTCCAGCAGTTCATCGGTCAGCCTGGTGATGAAGGGGCGGATCCCGGCGACAGCGCCGCTCGTGAACGCACCGGTGACCAGCTTGCGGAGCCTGGTGTGGCGCGGCGGGTCGCTGGCCAGCATGGTGTGCGCGACGGCGGGATGCAGCCGGCGCTTCGAGTCCTTGCCGGCGAAGAAGGCGGAGGTGTCCTTGGAAAGCCGCTCGTCGCCGAGAGCCTGCCGGGCTTCCGCGTATCCGGTGACCAGGTAGCTGTGGCGCCCGCCGGCCCCGGATGCCACGGCCTGCACGGGGCACTCGGAGCGCATGGCCGCGTATGCGGGATAGGGGTCGCGGGCGGACCGGCTGTCCCCGGCGGCGTCGTTCATGGTGTCGCACTCCAAGCGGCGAGGTGTACCGGTGACCAGACGCCTGTGGGCGGTGCGGCACGCCCTTGCCGAACAACCCGCCCCGGCGCGCCCGGCGGCGTGAGCGCCGGGCCCGCGGGCGGGTGGTCAGGCGTACGGGTAGAAGCCCGACCCGGTCTTGCGGCCGAGGCGGCCCGCGTCGACCATCCGCTGGAGCAGCGGGGGAGCGGCGTACAGGGGCTCCTTGTACTCGGCGTACAACTGGTCGGCGCTGGGCGCCCTGGTCGGTGTTCGGGGAAAGACTACCTACCCGAGCGTCGAGGACCGCCTGATCGCGCTCGGTTCGACGGCGTCTTCGCCGGCATCTGTCTGGAGCAGGCGCTCAAGGGACGCTTCAGGTGCGGTCCGCCGCGTTCGGTGTTCTTGGCTAGCCGCCCCGGAAGTCGCGCCCAAGGCACTCGTCCTCACTGCTTGGGCCCGCTTCCGTACGGCCTACACCCCGCTGCGTTTCCCCGGCCAGTACTACGACCCGGAGGCCGGTCCCCACTACAACCTCTTCCGCCACTACGACCCGGAGACCGGTCGCTACACCTCCCCGGACCCCGCTCGGCCTCGGCCCCGCGCCAAATCCGGTTGCCTATGTGCACAATCCGTTCACGGTCTGTGGTCCCCTCGGGCTGTCGCCGTACTCGCGGTTCAAAGGTCTGGGTTGGCTGAGGGACAAGCTGCTTGAGCGCCCGTCATACCGGTACCAGCGGCTCGTCACCGACCAGAGCTACGAGCAGCAATGGATCCGCCGGACGGCCGGGAGCTCTACGTCGACGGAGGCCCGCGGGACGGCTGGATCACGGAGGTGAAGTGGACCGGCGGTGACAACCTCGGTGAATGGAAGAAGTCCCCGTACAACCCCGATTTCATGCATTACAACGAGAGCCGGCTGAGAGCCGGCTTGTCGCCCAGGCAGACAAGTTGCTCCCCCTCAACGAGGACCTGGGAGGCAAGGGAGTCCGCTATGTGGTGTCGAATGAATGGAGTGCCGCGCATGTGAACGAAGTGCTGTCCAAGGCCTTCCCCGAGGCCTACGCCAGCGGGCAGCTGAAGGCGTATCACGTGCCTGGCAACGGCATGAGTGGAATGAGTTCATGGCTGCAGTGATCGCAATGCTGGAAGAGCTGAGGGACATCACCCCGGTGGCCGCCGGGAGCGCGGCGGCGTGCTTCGGGGCCCGGGAGTGGATGCCCAGAGGTAAGCCACGCGACGGCGTGGAGACGTCGTGGCAAAAGGGCGGTGTCCGGGGCTGGATCCAGACGTTCCGCACCGGTGCGGTCCGCGTCTCGTTCGCCGTCTGGATCCGCGACGTCGACGAATCGGGCTACTTCGACGACCTGGATGCCGTCTACGAGCAGGGGAAGCAGGTGCTGGCCGACTTCCTCCCCGAGATCGAAGAGTCCCCGCTCGCCGGCCACCTTGTCGAGGCTGAGCAGACGGAGGCGGACAGGGACGAGTTCATCAAGCTGAAGAAGTGGACCCTTGGCGCCCGGACCCTGACCGCCGGTGTGATCCAGCAGGACGCCGATCTTCCGGTGATGGTCATGGTGGTGCTGGAGGAGCCGGGGGCCGCCTGACTGAGCCCGTACGCCAGGCCGCCCGCGTCTCCATCAGATGCCAGTCAGTGAGGGCGATGGGGAGGCGCAGACCCCTCTGGGCGTGCCGACACGGGACAACATGAGCGCACCCAACTAGTGCCTTCTGAACAGGCGAAACAACATCTGGCGGCACTCCCGGGCACGGTGTGTCGGACCGCTCGTGGACTCGCGATGCGTAGGTCCCAGGTCCGAGTCGCAGGGACTTTTCAGGGACTTTCAGCTCTGTCGGAGGGACATCCGAGGGGGTTTTCGCAGTACAAGCACGGAAGGCTGCGACAGCGCTGAAAGGCCCCGGGCTTCGGGCCCACGCATCCGCGCCGTCGCTCCATAGCGCTCCGGCACGGGGTCGGTTCGGCAGTGAAAGACGAGGCTCTCTCGGAGCCGCACACGGCCCTGACCTCGGAGAACGTGCCCCGGGCGGGCCCGCCGACGTGAGCGACGGGCCCGCCCGGGGGACGGTCAGTAGGCGTAGAAGCCCGACCCCGTCTTGCGGCCGAGGCGGCCCGCGTCGACCATGCGCTGGAGCAGCGGGGGAGCGGCGTACAGCGGCTCCTTGTACTCGGCGTACATCGAGTCCGCGACCGAGGCCACGGTGTCCAGGCCGATCAGGTCCGCCAGCTTGAGCGGGCCCATCGGGTGGGCGCAGCCCATCTCCATGCCGTTGTCGATGTCCTCGCGGCTGGCGATGCCCGACTCGAACATCCGGATCGCGGAGAGCAGGTACGGGATCAGCAGCGCGTTCACGACGAAACCGGACCGGTCCTGGGCCCGGATCGGGTGCTTGCCGAGCACGTCCTGCACGACGGCCTCGGCGCGCGCGATCGTCTCGTCCGAGGTGGTCAGTGCCGGGATCAGCTCGACGAGCTTCTGCACGGGCGCCGGGTTGAAGAAGTGGATGCCGATGACCCGGTCCGGGCGCGAGGTGGCGACGGCCAGCTTCACCAGCGGGATCGAGGAGGTGTTGGAGGCCAGGATCGCGTCCTGCCGGGTCACCACCTGGTCGAGCACCTGGAAGATCTCGGTCTTGACCTGCTCGTTCTCCACGACGGCCTCGATGACGAGATCACGGTCGGCGAACTCCCCGAGATCGGTGGTGAAGCTCAGTCGGCCGAGGGTCTCGTCCCGCTCCTCCGCGCTGATCTTGCCGCGCTCGGCGGCCTTCGAGAGGGAGTTGTGCAGACGGGTGCGGCCGATCTCCAGCGCTTCCCCCGTGGTCTCGGCGACCTTCACTTCGAGGCCGCTGCGCGCGCACACCTCCGCGATACCTGCGCCCATCTGGCCACAGCCCACCACTCCGACGCGTGCAATGTCGGCCATAAGGTCCGTCACCTCGTGCCTTTCGCTGTTCTCCGTATCGCAGGGTCCCGTGTGATTCCGGTTCCCGCCTCGACCCCACGACGTTACTCCGAATGCCGACGCAAACGTCCCGCGGGTCATGGCGGCTACGGATGGGCATGATGCGGTTACGTAGAGCCATCGGAGTCGGTGCGGGACATGGTGGAGAGAGGTGGGTCAGGATGCGTCGAACGGGTGTGGCGAGAAGGGCGTTCGTGCTGAGTGCGGCCGGACTGCTGGCGGCGATGACGACGGCCGGCGACGCGGTCGCCTCCCCGTCGGGGAGGCGGAGGGGCGGCGGGCTTCCGGAGGCGGTGGCGGGGCAGGTGCGCGGCATGTGGATCGCCACGGTCGCCAACATCGACTGGCCGTCCAAGCCGGGGCTCACGGCGGCGCGGCAGGAGGCCGAGCTGTTCGCGTATCTGGACCGGGCGGTCGAGCTGCGGCTCAACACGGTGGTGTTCCAGGTCCGGCCGACCGCCGACGCCCTGTGGCCCTCGCCGCACGAGCCGTGGGCCGACTGCCTCACCGGGACCCAGGGCAAGGATCCGGGCTGGGACCCGCTGGGCACAGCGGTGCGCGCGGCGCACGACCGGAGCCTGGAGCTGCACGCCTGGTTCAACCCCTACCGCGTGGCGAACCACACGGACCCGTCCCGCCTGATCGCCTCCCACCCGGCCCGGAAGCACCCGGACTGGGTCGTGCCGTACGGCGGGAAGCTCTACTACAACCCCGGGCTGCCGGAGGTCCGCCGCTTCGTCCAGGACGCGATGCTGGACGCCGTGCGGCGCTACGACATCGACGCGGTGCACTGGGACGACTACTTCTACCCGTATCCGGTGGCCGGGCAGACCTTCGACGACGACGCGGAGTTCGAGCGGTACGGCGGCGGCTTCGCCGACCGGGCGTCCTGGCGGCGCGACAACATCGACCGGCTCGTGCGCGAGACGGCGGAGCGGATCCGGGCGATCAAGCCGAACGTCCGCTTCGGCATCAGCCCCTTCGCGGTCTGGCGCAACAAGGAGACCGACCCGCTGGGGTCGGACACCCGGGCGGGCGTGCAGACCTACGACGACCTGCACGCGGACACCCGCAAGTGGGTCAGGGAAGGGTGGATCGACTACATCTGCCCGCAGATCTACTGGCACATCGGCCAGACCGCCGCCGACTACGCCAAGGTCCTCGCCTGGTGGAGCGCGACCGTGCGCGGCACGGGCGTCGAGCTGTACGTGGGCGAGGCGCTGTACAAGGCGGGCGACCCGGCTCAGGCCGACGCCTGGCAGGACCCGGCGGAGCTCTCCCGCCACCTCACCCTCGCCCGGGACCACGAGGAGGCGGGCGGCCATGTCTTCTTCTCCGGGAAGAGCGTGATGGCGGACCGTATCGGTGCGATGCGACGCGTGGTGGCCGACCACTACACGGACCGGGTCCGGCTCTACCCGGACCGGGGCAGCGCCCGTTCGTCCCATCGGGGCCGGCCCTCGGAGTGAGCCGTCGGGCCCGGCCCGGGGAGCGTTCCGGGGCGAGCCCCCGGTAGCGGCCCCCGGGGCCGCCCGGGAGCCGGGACCCAGCCGCGCGGTCCCGGCCCCGTGCGCCACCGCTACCGCGCCTGCCCGTCCTTCGGCGCCTCCCTGTGCTGTACGACGCTGTCGGGACCCGGTGACATCAGGTGTTCGTGGCCGTCGTCGAAGCGGAGCCGGTACGGGGGAGCTCCCCCGTCGCCGAGCACCTCGATGATCTCGGCGACCCGGTCGTGCTGTCCCACGGTCCTGCCGTGCATCAGCAGCCGGTCGCCCGTGTGTGCCTCCATCGGGAGCGACCTCCTCACAGGGGGAGACGGTGTCCGTGTCGACAAGTCTATGACCGTACGGGCCGGGATTCCCGTCCTGCGCGGCGGCCGGCCCGCTGGGTGGCGGCGATGCAGACGAGCACGGCCACCGCCGCGACCGGGGCAGCGGCCGAGATCTCCTCGCCGAGCAGGAGGAAGGACCATACGAGCGTCAGCAGCGGCTGGGCGAGCTGGAGCTGACTGGCGCGGGCCACGCCGATCGCCGCCATCCCCCGGTACCAGACGTACAGCCCGAGGAAGGTCGATCCGGCGGCGACCCAGACCAGGCCGAGGACGCCGTGGGCGTTCAGGTGCACGGGTTCGAGCGGCAGGGCCACCAGGCTGCCCGCCACCGCGAGCGGCAGGCACAGGACCAGCGCCCAGCCGATCACCTGCCACCCCGGCATCACCCGGGCGAGCCGGCCGCCCTCGGTGTACCCGGCCGCGCAGACCAGCAGCGCGCCGAACAGATACAGGTCGCCGGAGGCGAGAGTCCCGCCGCTCTGCTGCACGGTGAAGGCGATCACCACGGCCGCCCCGGCGAGGGCCGCGATCCAGAACGTGCGCGGGGGTCGCTCGCCGGTGCGAAGGGACCCCAGGACCGCCGTGGTCAGCGGGAGCAGGCCCACGACCACGGCCGCGTGCGAGGTGGTGGAGGTCTGCAGGGCCAGTGTCGTCAGCAGCGGGAAGCCCACCACCACCCCGCCCCCGACGACCGCGAGCCCCGCCCAGTGCCGACGCGCCGGGAGCGGGACGCGCGCGGCCAGCAGCACCCCGCCCGCGACCAGGGCGGCGAGCACGCTGCGCAGAGCGACCAGGGACCAGGGGCCGAAGCTCTCCAGGCCCCAGGCCGTGGCCGGAAAGGTGAGGGAGAACGCCACGACGCCGAGCCCGGCGAGAACGGTGCCGCTCCGGTCGGCCGAGGGCCCTGGCGCGGGCCCGTTCCCGGATGTTGTCCGGGTGATCGCCGAAGCTGCCTGCGGAGTGACGGCCGGATCGGCGACCGCTATCGATGAAGCTGGGGTAGCGCTATCCTGTGCTCTCATGCAAGAGCGTAGCAGCGTCGCCGAACTGGTTACTTCCCTGCGGGCCGAGCTCAACCGCTACTCATATGGTGGAAAGCTGCCGTCGAGTCGCGCTCTCGTCGAACGGTTCCGGGTCAGCCCCGTCACCGTCTCCCGCGCCATCGCCCAGCTCGCCGCCGAGGGGCTCGTCACCACCCGCCCCGGCTCCGGTGCCTTCCGGGCGGAGCCTCGCGTCGACCTGCCCGCCCCGGGCGACACGTCCTGGCAGGAGGTGTCGCTGAGCGGCGACGGCGGGCCCGAGGTGGTGCCCCGAACCGTCGACGCCTCCGGGGTGCTGGTCACCCTCGCCGCTCCGCCGCCCGGCGTCATCGAGTTCAACGGCGGCTACCTCCACGCCTCGCTCCAGCCCGAGCGGGCGCTCTCCGCGGCCCTGGCCCGCGCGGGCCGCAGGCCGGGCGCCTGGGGCCGCCCCCCGACGGACGGGCTGCCCGAGCTGCGGTCCTGGTTCGCCCGCGAGATCGGCCCCACCGTCTCGGCCGCCGACGTCCTGATCACCGCGGGCGGCCAGAGCGCACTGGCCACCGCCCTGCGTGCCCTCGCCCCGCCCGGCGCCCCGGTCCTCGTGGAGTCGCCGACCTACCCCGGGATGCTCGCCGCCGCCCGCGCCACCGGACTGCGCCCCGTCCCTGTGCCGATGGACGCCGACGGGGTCAGGCCCGAGCTGCTCGCCGACGCGTTCCGGGCCACCGGCGCCCGGGTCCTCGTCACCCAGCCGCTCTTCCAGAACCCCACCGGGGCCACCCTCGCCCCCGCCCGCCGCCCCGAGATCCTGGCCATCGCCCGGGCCGCCGGGGCGTTCGTGGTCGAGGACGACTTCGCCCGTCGGCTCGTCCACGACGACGCCGGACCGCTCCCCGCGCCGCTGGCCGCCGACGACCCCGACGGCGTCGTCGTGCACGTCTGCTCGCTCACCAAGGTCACCTCGCCCAGCCTCCGGGTCGGCGCGCTGGCAGCCCGCGGCCCGGTGCTGGAACGCCTGCGAGCCATCCAGGTCGTCGACAGCTTCTTCGTGCCCCGGCCGCTCCAGGAAGCCGCGCTGGAGCTCGTCGGCTCCCCGTCCTGGGGCCGCCACCTGGCCGCCGTCGCCACCGAGCTGCGCCACCGCCGTACGGCCATGGCCACCGCCCTCGGCAGCGAGCTGCCCGCCCTCACGCTGCCGCTCCTCCCAGCGGGCGGCGGCAGCCTCTGGCTCCGGCTCCCGGGCAGCGGCGCGGGAACGGGCGCCGACGAACCGGCCGTCGTCTCGGCCGCCCTGCGCGCCTCGGTCGCCATCGCCCCCGGCCGCCCCTACTTCTGCGCCGAACCCCCCGCCGGACACGTCCGCCTGAGCTTCGCCGCGGTCTCCGGAGCGGCCGAGATCGCGGAGGGCGTCCGCCGTCTCCGTACCGCTTTCGACGGCCTCCTGGACGGCTGAAGGCCACGGTCCGGCCCGCAGGCCCTCTTGACCAAACATGCGTTCGGCCCGACGATCCCGCCATGACGCTTCGGGTCACCCTGGTCGCAGCGGCGCGCAGCTCCTCCCGGCTGGCCGAACGCTTCGACGACGACCGGCCCCTCGATCAGGCCGGCTGGCACGAGGTGCAGCTCGTCGCCCACATGCTCGTCCCGCTCGGCGCCGCCGAGCTGCGCTACTGCTCGCCCACCCCGCGCAGCCGGGCCACCGGGGACGCACTCGGCTACGCGCCGATGGCGCAACCCGCCCTGCGCGACTGGGAGATGGGCCGCTGGCGGGGGCTGACCCTGGGCGAGGTCACCGCCCGCGAGCCGGCCGCCGTGAATCTCTGGCTCGCCGACCCGCGCAGCGCCCCGCACGGCGGCGAGTCGATGCTCGGCTTCATCGGGCGGGTGGGCGGCTGGCTGGACACCCGCCCCGCCGCCGAAGGCCTCGTCGTCGCGGTCGCCGAACCCGCCGTGATCCGGGCCGCCCTCGTCTACGCCCTGAACGCCCCGCCCTCCGCCTACTGGAACGTCGACGTCCGCCCCCTCTCGACCATCACGCTGACCGGCCTGCCGGGCCGCTGGAGCCTGCGCCTGGAGGCGGGCATCCGCTGACCCGCGCAGGCGCCGGAGGCCTTCCGGGCCCCTCAGGTGCTGCCTCTTCCCTCCGGTCCGACCAGTCGGTATGTTGCGGGGCATCCGGTTTCGCCGCCGGACGCCCGCCCGCCCGCGAGGAGGAGGCCCCGTGCCGCAGATCCACGGCCACTGCGACGACCGGTACGCCGGGGTCCGGGACGCCTTCGAGGAGAACTTCACGGAGCGCGGTGAACTGGGCGCGGCGGTGACCGTCCTGGTCGACGGCGACCCGGTCGTGGACCTCTGGGGCGGCTGGGCCGACGCGGCCCGCACCCGCCCCTGGGAGCGGGACACCCTGGTCAACGTCTGGTCCACCGGCAAGGGCCCGACCGCGCTCTGCGCCCATGTCCTGGCCGACCGGGGACTGCTCGACCTCGACGCCCCGGTCGCCGCCTACTGGCCGGAGTTCGGCGCGAACGGCAAGGAATCCGTCCTCGTACGCCACCTCCTCTCGCACCGCTCCGGAGTCGCCGGGCCCGACACCCCGCTCACCCTGGAGGAGCTGTACGACTGGGAGACGGCCTGCGCCAAGCTCGCCGCCACCGCCCCCTGGTGGGAGCCGGGAACCCGCTCCGGCTACCACGCGATCAGTTACGGATTCCTCGTCGGCGAAGTGGTCCGCCGGATCACGGGACTGCGGCCCGGGGCCTTCCTCCGGCGGGAGATCACCGGACCGCTGGGCATCGACTTCACCTTCGGCCTCCCCGAGAGCGAGACCCACCGGCTCGCCGAACTCGTCCAGGAACGCCCCGACCGGGCTGCCCAGGCGGCCCTCCTGGAACGGATGACCCCGGTCGCCGTCGCCTCCCTGCTCAACCCGCCCACCGGCCGGGCCGCCGCCAACACGCCCGCCTGGCGGGCCGCGGAGATCCCCGCCGCCAACGGCCACGGCACCGCCCGCGCGGTCGCCGCGCTCTACGGGATCCTGGCCGGACGCGGCAGCCTCGACGGCCACCGGATCCTCTCCGAGAAGGCCGCCGCCCGGGTCGGGGAAGGGCAGGGGGCCTGTCGCGACCTCGTCCTCGGCGACGGCTTCGCCCAGGAGACGGAGATCGCCCTCGGCCTCTGGCTGAGCGGTGCGAACCGCTCCTACGGCCCCGACCCGCGTGCGATCGGCCACGACGGCGCGGGCGGCTCCTGCGGCCTGGCAGACCCGGATGCCTCCATCGCCCTCGGATACGTCATGAACCGGATGGGCTCCCGGCTCGCCGACGACCCGCGCAAGACAGCCCTGGTGAACGCCGTCTACGCGGCCCGCGGGGAGAGTGCCGGGAGGTGAGCGGAACGGCACGTCCGACGTGCCGAACCAACCCGGGTTTCACCTGTGGTTGCCAGGAATGTGAGGATGTCACCATGACAACCAAGGTCTACTTCGACATCACCATCGACAATGCGCCCGCAGGGCGGATCACGTTCAACCTGTTCGACGACGTCGTCCCCAAGACGGCGGAGAACTTCCGCGCGCTCGCCACCGGCGAGAAGGGCTTCGGCTACGCCGGCTCGTCCTTCCACCGTGTCATCACCGACTTCATGCTCCAGGGTGGCGACTTCACCCGCGGCGACGGCACCGGCGGCAAGAGCATCTACGGCGAGAAGTTCGCCGACGAGAACTTCAAGCTCAAGCACGACCGCGTGGGCCTGCTCTCGATGGCCAACGCCGGCCCGAACACCAACGGTTCGCAGTTCTTCGTCACCACGGTGCTCACCCCGTGGCTGGACGGCAAGCACGTGGTCTTCGGCGAGGTCGCCGACGAGGACAGCATGGCCCTCGTCCGCAAGATCGAGGCGCTCGGCTCCTCCAGCGGCCGCACCAGCGCCAAGGTCACCATCGCCGAGTCCGGCGTTCTCTGACCGGTCAGGCAACCCGACGGGCCCGTGGCAGGGCCGTGCCACCGACGTACGCGTCGGAGGTGCGGCCCGGTCGCGGGCCCGTGGCGTGCGCCCGCCCGATGCGGCCGGACCTCGGATCAGCGGGACTACTGATCCCCGGACTGCGCGGCCCGCTCGGCGTTGCGCTCCTTGATGCGAGCGGTCTCCTTGCGCACCTCGGCCTGCGTGGCGCGCTCCTTCTGGAGCCAGTCGGGCATCTCGTCCTTCAGGGCGTCGACCTGCTCGGTGGTGAGCGGCTCGGTGACCCCGCCGCGGGCGAGCCCCGCGATGGAGATGCCGAGCTTCGCGGCGACGACCGGGCGGGGGTGCGGACCGGTGCGGCGCAGCTCCACCAGCCAGGCGGGCGGGTCGGTCTGGAGGGCGTTGAGCTCGGTGCGGGAGACGGCACCCTCCTGGAACTCGGCGGGGGTGGCCTGGAGGTACACACCCAGCTTCTTCGCCGCCGTGGCGGGCTTCATGGTCTGGGCGGTCTTGTGCGACGTCATGGGTCCAGGGTATCGACCATGGGACATACCTCCGACCACCGACCGGTAGCCTGGTTCCGTGACAGGCTCGGACATCCCCTCATCCTTCAGGCTCGCGTACGTTCCCGGCGTGACGCCCACCAAGTGGGTGAGGGTCTGGCACGAGCGGCTGCCCCACACCACCCTGGAGCTCGTCCAGGCCACCGCCTCCGAGGCGCCGCAGCTGCTGGCGGGCGGTGGCGCCGACGCCGGTCTCGTACGGCTTCCGGTCGACCGGAGCGCCCTGAGCGCGATCCCCCTGTACACCGAGACCACCGTCGTCGTGATCCCCAAGGACCATGTCGCGACCGCCGCGGACGAGGTGTCGCTCGCCGAGCTGTCCGACGAGATCGTGCTGCATCCGCTGGACGACGTCCTCGACTGGGAGACCCTGCCCGGCCGCCCCGCCGTCGAGCGCCCGGCCACCACGGCGGACGCGATCGAGCTGGTGGCGGCGGGCGTGGGTGTCCTCCTCGTCCCGCAGTCCCTGGCCCGGCTCCACCACCGCAAGGACCTCACCTACCGACCGGTCCCGGAATCCCCCGAGTCACGCGTCGCCCTGTCCTGGCCGGAGGCGGAGGAAACCCCCGACCTGGTGGAGGAGTTCATCGGGATCGTCCGGGGCCGCACCGTCAACAGCACCCGAGGCCGCGCGGCCACCCCGCAGCGCCCCACGGCGAAAGCCAAGGACAAGGCCAAGGAGAAGGCCAAGGGCAAGCGGGCCGGCACCGGCGGCGGGTCGGGCGGCGCCCGGCACAAGCCCGCCGCGGGCAGGAAGCCCACGTCGGGCGGCCGGGCCGGCGGCCAGAGCGGCAAGCGCGGAAAGCCGCGCGGCCGGTAGCGCGCCGAGCGGTCGGTCCGCACGCGTTCTGGGCGGGCGCCTGCCGGAAACGCCACCCCGCGGCGGTTCTCTCGTTGATGAGGCAACCGCCGTACCAGGGGAGCGCCCGACCGATGCCGAACATCCGCAGAACCCAGCACCTTGGCCTCATCGGGATGGTGCTCATCGCCGTGGCCTTCGCCGGACTCCAGCTGACCGCGGTCACCGGACGGGCCTCGCCCGACACGAAGAACTACCTCTCCTACGCCCTGAGCCTCAGTGGTGACAGCCGGGAGGACGCGGGCCGAAGGGCCATCGCCCACTCCTGCGCCAGCGGGCAGCACGCACCCCTGAACACCATCCCCTGGACCAGCAGGAAGACCGCGGGGGAGTCGGAGGAGAGTTGCGTGCGCCGGCTGAACGACTCGGTCGCGTACTGGTCCCGCCACGGCAACACCTCAGGGATGACCGCGCCGTTCGCCAACCAGCGGTTCATGGCCATCTTCGAGGCCAGGCCCGGCTACCCGCTGTTCCTGGTCCCCTTCGTGGCGGCCTTCGGCGCGACCTGGGGCCTCTGGCTCGCCGGCCTCGTCGTCGCGCTGGCCGGAAGCATCTGCGTCCTGCTCACCCTCCGTGTCGCGGGCGCTTCCCGGCGCGCCGGTCTGGCCGGGCAGGCTCTGTACCTCGCTCTGCCGACCGGCACCGTCGCCATGAACCCCCTCAGCGACGGGCTCTCCCTGGCGCTCGGCACGGCGGTCGTCCTCGGCTGCACCCTGCTGCTGCGGGAGCGGCCCCGTGCGGGCGCGGCGCTCGTCGCGGGCGGCCTGGCCCTGATGTTCCTCGTCCGCTACTCGCAGGCACTGCTGCTGGCGGCAGCCCTCGCGGGAGTCTTCCTGGCCCGGTCCGGGTGGCTCCGTCTGAAGGGGCGGCAGACCACCCCCGTCCTCCGTGCGGCCGTACTGTGCGGTGCGTCGGCGGCCTTCATCTACGCGGGGGCGCATCTGCTGGGGTGGCCCATGGGCCAGGACAGCGCCCAGGACCTGCTGACCCACCACTATCAGCGCCCCGATCTGCCCAACCCCTGGCCCGAGTTCTTCGTGCAGGAAGGGGTCTTCTGGTCGGCGTGGCTGCGACGCCAGGCCACCTATCCCGTTCTTCCCGTCCTGCTCGCCCTCTCGGCCTGGTCGCTGCTGAGGCGGCGCTCCGTGGTGCTGCCCATCGCCCTGGCGGCAGGTGCGGCGGGCCTCCTCAACCAGGCGGGCCACCCGAATCTGGCCCAACTGCTCGGCTACCGACTCATCGTGTTCGTCTGGCTGCTGCCCGCTCTGGCGATCCCGCTGCTGCTGGACCGGCCGGCCCGGGATCCCTCACCCGTCCCCGCGCACCCGGAGAACGCAGGCGTCGGTCAGCGCGACGACACGGCCGACGCCGCCCAGCAGCTACGTCAGGGCGTGAGCCTCCGGGGAGGCCGGGGCCCGTCTCACGGTCCGCGCCAGACGTTGGCGAAGGCCGTGTTCTCGATGGTCCGCCTCTGCCGTACGGCCTCCAGCTCCATCACCGCCTCGTGGACGGCGGCGACCACCGTGGTCGCCGACTCGTCGTCGAGGCGGAGTTGGTCGTCGGACCGCCCGCCGTCGAGGCCCACGGCCGACGCGAGCGCGGCAAGGACGGGCTCCCCCTCCTCCCAGCGGTCCACGGCCCGGCGGCGGCCGGGCGTATCCACCAGCTCCACGCGCTTCGGCCCGAAGGGCAGCCGGCCGCTTCTCTGCTGGGTGAGCTCGCCGTCCCGCTCCAGAGCGTCCTGGTAGGTGGCCGAGAGGTCCCGGCCGCGACGCCACAGCCAGTCCTCGATCCGCTCGTGGGGCGGCTGCCGGGAGATGTGCCCCGCCGCGTCGCCGAGCAGCCGGTCGTCCGGCGCCGGCGCCGCGCCCGGCACGATGCGGTCGCCGTCCAGGGTGACGGCTCCCGCGCCGATGAGTTCGAACAGCTCGGCTCCGGCGAGTGCGAGCGACAGGTCGCCCTGCCCCACGGTGTGCTCCGGCTCCGGGTCCATGGCGATGATGAACAGGTCTTTCGCCGTGGTCATGAACGGCTCCCCTCATAGGCGTCGGCTGAGGACGGGACCCCACCGGCCGGGCCCGGCCCGGGGCCGGACGGGCGGCGAGGCGTCTGCCATGACCAGTATCGCCCCCCGCCCGGCGGGCGCGGCCCGGCCCCGCTGACCGCCGGCGGACTACGCTCACCCAGGGGTCCGGCCCACATCAGCCCGGGCTCCGCAGGCCGAGGCCCTGACCTTCGGACCTGCGGCGCATCACGGGACGGGGGCGGCAGAGCATGGGTGCGGGGGAGCTGGAAACGGCGGTCCGGCGGAGGGACGCGGAGGCTGTGACCGCACTGCTGGAGGCGGGGGCGGACCCGGAGACCCGCACGGACGACGGCCTGCCGGTGCTCTGCCTGGCGGTCGCCGCGTACGACGCCGCCGTCGCGAGGGCCCTGGTCGAGGGCGGCGCGGACCCGGACCGCGGGCTGCCGGACGGAACGACCGCGCTGGTACGGGCCATCGACGGCGGTTCTCCCGCGGTGACGAAGGCCGTGCTGGGCCGGGAGCCCCGGCTGGGCCTCCCGGAGGCCCGGAGGGCGTACCTGCTCGCCCTGGCCCGGGACCGGTACGAGCGGGGCGCGGAAGCCGTGCTCCGGGACAGGGCGGGCGGAACCGGCTCCGTGCGTGAGTGCCGGGTCGAGGACGACGAGTACGACCACGTCACGCAGTTGACGCTCGGCGACGTCACGGTCCGCGCCGGACACGGCGCGATCCTCACGGACCTGGAGTGGGCCTTCCGCGTCCTGACGCCCGTGGAGGAGTTGGTGGCCAGGGCCGTGGCACCGCGCGACCACGACCATGTCGACCGGTCGTCCGCCCGGTGGGTACTCGGCGAACGCCGCAGCAAGGAGACCTGGTCCGCCGTCACGGCGTACCGCCACAGCCCGGATCCGGAGCACCGTCACTTCGTCCTCGACGTGCTCGCGTGTTACCAGTTGACGCAGTCGAGCCGACGGAACTCCTACGAGAAGGAGACGGCGGATCTGCTCGTGGCCTGGGCCGCGGAGGGGGAGGGCGACCCGAGCGTCCTCGCGGAGGTGCTCCGCGTCCTGAGCGAGGTGGAACACCGGGAAGCGGAGGCCGTGGGGCTGCGGCACGCCGGCCACCCGGACCCGCGCGTCCGCGCCCAGGTCCCCGGCCTCCTCCTGGGCTGGGACGACACCCGCCCCACCTTCGGCAGGGCGGCCCGGGCCGCCCTGCTGGAACTCGCCGGGGACGACCACGGGAGGGTGCGCGCGCTGACCGGCGGGGCCCTGGCCGCGGCTCATGACGGAAGTTCCGAGTGCACGGACGCCGTCGTCGCACTGCTCCGGGACCCGGTCGCCGAAGTGCGGGACCGCACCGCGGAGGCAGCGGCCGAGGGCACGGACGGCACAGCGGCGGTCGCCGACGCCCTGGCTGCACTGCTCGACGAGGACGACCTCGGAACCCGGCTCACCGCGGCCTACGGCCTGCTTCGTCGGAACGACCCGCGTACCGGGGAGGCGATCGACCGCGTGGGATCGCACACCCGCCCCGGCTTCGAGCACGACCACCGCCTCGCCGCGCTCTGGAGATGGGAGTGGGACCACAAGGATCGCGCGGACCATCAGGAACGCGAGCACCCGGGCCACCCGGACCACCCGGACCACCAAGGCCACCCGGACCACCAGGGCCACGAAGCCTGAGGAAATCGCTGGCCGCCGCCCCGCCCCGGTTCCTAGGCTGGGCCGATGAGCCACGGGAAAACGTCGTACGTCTGCCTCTCCTGCCGGGTGTCGTACAAGCAGCCCCACGACACGGCGAGGCAGCGGACCTGCCCGAACTGTGCGGAGCCGATGACCCACGCGGGCTCGGCCTTCGCGGCACCGCGACGGCGGGACGTCGCGGCCTGGCGGGCCCTCGCCGTGCTGCTGAACGCGGGCGTGGGCTTCCACAAGAGCTGTTGCGGCGGGCCCGGCTACCGCCCCCGAGGGCTGCGTGAGGTGCGCGAGCGGTTGACGTACGCGCGGCGCAGCGGCACACCGGTGGCCAAGGCGCTCGTACGGTTCAACGTGCCGTAGTGATCAGGACGCGGCCGTCGCTGGTGCCCAGCAGGATTCGGCCGGGTCCTGCGACCGTGACCGCGGTGGGGACGACGGGGACGCCGCGCACATGGACATGGCCCCTGGCGAGGAGCGTGCCGGTCGTCGCCTCCAGGGCGATCAGCTCGCCGCTGCCGAGGGCGACGAGGACAGTGCCGGTGGCCGGGTCGATGTCGAGCGCGGTCGGCGTGCGGTCGACGGGGAAGACCCACGAAGGGGCGCCGGTGGAGCTTTCGGCCAGGGAACGACGGGTCACGAAGCCCTGGACCGGTAGACCGACGCGGCCGTCGTGGCGGACGGTGGCCATGACCAGGTCCGTCTCCCCGGCCCTCACGCCGGGGCCGCCGGAGTGGGTCTCGCCGGGCTCCCAGGACCAGGGAAAGAGACGTCGGCAGCGATCTGCGGCGGGGAACGCGAGGTCCGCCGGGCGGCCGGTGCGGTGGGCGTCGACCATCGTCAGCCACACCTCCGCGTCCTCGCCCTCGACGGCGCAAACAGGGCAGGTGCAGCGACAGTCGCAGTCCTCGTCGTCGTCCCAGGGGCAGTCGCATACGCAGGAGGATCCGGATATGTCCCGGAAGATCGCGTGGGGGCCGTGCCCGAACCGGCTCCGTGACCGTTCTCCGTACCCCGCACGCATCGGCACGAGCAGGGGGCCCTCGGACGTCGTGACGAGTGAGGCCGGACCAGGGGTGGTGCGGCGGTCGAGTTCGGTCCCGTCGGACAGGCCGATCCGGAGGAACGTCCCGCTGTCGCCGTGCCAGGGGCCGAGGGCTTCCACCCAGGCGGAGTCTCTTTCGGGGAGAACGACCGCGGTCCGGCCGCCGCCGAGGTCCGGATCGGCGGGTATCGACCACCGTCGCTTCCCCCGCGCCGACCATCGCTCCAGCAGCACGTGGTCCGCCGTGAGCAGGATGTCCCCGTCCGGCAGGACGGTCAGGGAGCGGATCTCTCCAGGACGTGGCCCATCCGTGTCCCGTGCCGCGAGGGCCGGGGTGGGCTCGGGCAGGGAGGTCGGCACGCGCGGCCCGGTCAGCTCCGTGTGCCGGACCGAGCGAGCCGGGACGGTCCGCCAGTCGGGGCGTACGAGGTCGACGCGGTGCCCCTCCAGCCAGGCGGCCCGGTCCTCCCAGTCGTCGTACGGGGCGAGGAGGATCCGGAGGGTCTGGGCGTCCGTCCATTCCAGGGAGCGGACCTCCCGCCGGCAGCCCTCCTCGAAGAGGTGGCGGTGCTCACCCGTGGCGAGGTCGAGGAGCACGAGCTCACCTTCGAAGAAGTAGCCGCCGTCATGGGAACCGGTACCGAGGACGAGCAACGGCCGGGTGGGGTGGAAGGCCGCGGCCCGCAGTCGCCAGCCGGTTCTGAGCCACTGCAGGGCCGGGACGCGTGCCGGGGAGTCCGAGGTGTCGGCTCCCGGTAGCGGAGCGGCGTAGACACCGATCGGGTAGCCGTCCGCCGAACCCCGCGGATCGTGGCCGCCGAGGACGACATGCGTACCGGTGGGCGCCGAGACGGTGAGGACGGAGCGGCCGAGCTCGGCGCGGGACCGGTCGGCGAGAATCCGGTCGACGGCGAGGGGAAGGATCACCGGCCTCAGCCTCGCCGATCCGGGCCGCGCGGGCAAGAGCTCCGTCGCAGGCCATGCTCTCCCCGACCAGCGGGGCCGCCCGACAGCCACTCGCGACCACCGTAAGGATCTGCGCAGGTCGGCCCTCACGGAAGCTTTGCATAAAAGTGCGCCAATGCGTATAGTCATGCCATCGATCAGGAGGGTTACCGATGGTGGTACGAGCAGCAGTGGCAGGGGCGAGCGGATACGCCGGCGGGGAGCTGCTCCGTCTTCTGCTGGCGCACCCGGAGGTCGAGATCGGCGCTCTCACCGGGCACTCCAACGCCGGGCAGGCGCTCGGTTCGCTCCAGCCGCATCTGCGGCCCCTGGCCGACCGGGTGCTGGAGCCCACCACCGCCGACGTGCTCGCCGGGCACGAGGTCGTCTTCCTGGCGCTCCCGCACGGGCAGTCCGCCGCCGTCGCCGAGCAGCTCGGGGGCGAGGTCCTCGTCGTCGACATGGGGGCCGACTTCCGGCTGAAGGACGCGGGGGACTGGGAGACGTTCTACGGGTCGCCGCACGCCGGGACCTGGCCCTACGGGCTGCCCGAGCTGCCGGGCGGGCGGGCCGCGCTCGCCGGGGCGAAGCGGATCGCGGTGCCCGGGTGCTACCCGACCGCCGTGTCCCTCGCGCTCTTCCCGGCGTACGAGGCGGGCATCGCCGAGCCGGAGGCCGTGATCGTCGCCGCGTCGGGCACCTCCGGGGCGGGCAAGGCGGTCAAGCCGCATCTGCTCGGCTCCGAGGTCATGGGCAACATGACCCCGTACGGCGTCGGCGGCGGGCACCGTCACACGCCCGAGATGATCCAGAACCTCAGCGCGGCCGCCGGGCAGCCGGTCACCGTCTCCTTCACGCCCACCCTCGCCCCCATGCCGCGCGGCATCCTCGCCACCTGCAGCGCCAAGGCGCGGCCGGGCGTCAGCGCGGAGAGCCTGCGGGCGGTGTACGGGAAGGCGTTCGCGGACGAGCCGTTCGTCGACCTCCTGCCCGAGGGCCAGTGGCCCGCCACCGCCGCGGTGTACGGCTCCAACGCCGTACAGGTCCAGGTCGCGCACGACCCGGCCGCCGGACGGATCGTGGTCGTCTGCGCCATCGACAATCTCGCCAAGGGCACCGCGGGCGGCGCCCTGCAGAGCATGAACATCGCCCTCGGACTTCCCGAGGACACAGGTCTTTCGACGATCGGAGTGGCACCGTGAGCGTCACGGCAGCACAGGGATTCTCGGCGGCGGGCATCGCCGCGGGAATCAAGGACAGCGGGAACCCGGACCTGGCCCTCGTGGTCAACAACGGGCCGCGCCGCGCCGCCGCGGGCGTCTTCACCTCCAACCGCGTCAAGGCCGCCCCCGTCCTCTGGTCGGAGCAGGTCCTCAAGGGCGGCGAGGTCACCGCCGTCGTCCTCAACTCCGGTGGCGCCAACGCCTGTACGGGTCCCCAGGGGTTTCAGGACACCCACGCCACCGCCGAGAAGGTCGCCGAGGTGCTGGAGGGCCACAGTGCCGGCGAGGTCGCCGTCGCCTCCACCGGGCTCATCGGTCTCCTGCTCCCCATGGACAAGCTGCTCCCCGGCATCGAGCAGGCCGCCGCCGCCCTCAGCGAGCACGGCGGTGAGAAGGCCGCCATCGCCATCAAGACCACCGACACCGTGCACAAGACGGCCGTCGCGGGCGGCGAGGGCTGGACCGTTGGCGGCATGGCCAAGGGCGCGGGCATGCTCGCCCCGGGCCTGGCCACCATGCTCGTCGTCCTCACCACCGACGCCGATGTGGAGGCCCCCGTGCTGGACGCCGCCCTGCGCGAGGCCACCCGGACCACCTTCGACCGGGTCGACTCCGACGGCTGCATGTCCACCAACGACACCGTGCTGTTGCTCGCCTCCGGCGCCAGCGGCATCACCCCGGAGCAGGGCGCATTCGCCGAGGCCGTCCAGGCCGTCTGCGCCGACCTCGCCCGGCAGCTCATCGGCGACGCCGAGGGCGCGTCCAAGGACATCCGGATCGAGGTGATCAACGCGGCCACCGAGGACGACGCCGTCGAGGTCGGCCGGTCCATCGCCCGCAACAACCTCCTCAAGTGCGCCATCCACGGCGAGGACCCCAACTGGGGCCGGGTCCTCTCCGCGATCGGCACCACGAAGGCCGCCTTCGAGCCGGACCAGCTCAACGTCGCCATCAACGACGTCTGGGTCTGCAAGAACGGCGGCGTCGGCGAGGACCGCGACCTCGTCGACATGCGCTACCGGGAGGTCAAGGTCACCGCCGACCTCGCCGCGGGCACCGAGTCCGCCGTCATCTGGGCCAACGACCTCACCGCGGACTACGTCCACGAGAACAGCGCGTACAGCTCATGAGCGCCGCGCGGAAGCACACCGCACTCCCGAAGGCGCAGATCCTCATCGAGGCGCTGCCCTGGCTGACCCGTCACCACGGCAAGACCGTCGTCATCAAGTTCGGCGGCAACGCCATGATCGACGAGGAGCTGAAGGCCGCCTTCGCCCAGGACGTCGTCTTCCTGCGGCACGCCGGCCTCAAGCCCGTCGTCGTGCACGGCGGCGGCCCGCAGATCAGCGCCCAGCTCGACAAGCAGGGCCTGATCAGCGAGTTCAAGGCCGGGCTGCGGGTCACCACCCCCGAGGCGATGGACGTCGTCCGGATGGTGCTCGCCGGACAGGTCCAGCGCGAGCTGGTCGGCCTCCTCAACCAGCACGGCCCCCTCGCCGTCGGCATGACCGGCGAGGACGCCCACACCATCACCGCCACCCAGCACCGGCCCACCATCGACGGCGAGTCCGTCGACATCGGCCGGGTCGGCGAGATCACCGCCATCGACACCGGGGCCATCCAGGCGCTGCTGGACGACGGGCGCATCCCGGTCGTCTCCTCCATCGCCCGCTCCGCCGACGACCACCACGTCTACAACGTCAACGCCGACACCGCGGCCGCCGCGCTCGCCGCCGCGCTGAACGCCGAGACGCTGATGGTCCTCACCGACGTCGAGGGGCTGTACGAGGACTGGCCCAACAGCGACGACGTCATCAGCCGGCTCACCGCGAGCGAGCTGGAGAAGCTGCTGCCCGAGCTGTCCAGCGGCATGGTCCCCAAGATGCAGGGCTGCCTGCACGCCGTGCGCAACGGCGTCGAGACCGCCAGGGTCATCGACGGCCGCGTCCAGCACTCGATCCTGCTGGAGATCTTCACCGACGAGGGCATCGGCACGATGGTCGTGCCGGACGCCCCCATCGACGTACACACAGGGCCTGAACAGGGGGAATCATGACCGGCACCGAAGCCGCGGGACTCACCTCGCGCTGGCAGGGCGCGCTGATGGACAACTACGGCACGCCCCGCCTGCCGCTCGTCCGCGGCGAAGGCGCGTACGTCTGGGACGAGGAGGGCACCCGCTACCTCGACTTCGTCGGCGGCATCGCGGTCAACGCCCTCGGCCACGCCCACCCCGCCGTCGTCGAGGCCGTCTCCACGCAGATCGCCTCCCTCGGCCATGTGTCGAACCTGTTCATCGCCGAGCCGCCCGTCGCGCTCGCCGAACGGCTGCTGCACCTGTTCGGCCGTCAGGGGCGGGTCTTCTTCGCCAACTCCGGCGCCGAGGCCAATGAGGCCGCCTTCAAGATCGGCCGGCTCACCGGGCGGGCCCACATGGTCGCCACCGACGGCGGCTTCCACGGCCGGACGATGGGCGCGCTCGCCCTCACCGGCCAGCCGGGGAAGCAGGAGCCGTTCCGCCCGCTGCCCGGTGATGTCACGCACGTGCCGTACGGGGACGTGGACGCCCTGCGCGCAGCGGTGACCACCGACACCGCACTGGTCATCGTCGAGCCGACGCAGGGCGAGAACGGTGTCGTCGTCCCGCCCAAGGGGTATCTGGAGGCCGCCCGGGAGATCACCCGGGCGACCGGGACCCTGCTGGTCCTCGACGAGGTGCAGACCGGCATCGGGCGCTGCGGCCAGTGGTTCGAGCACCAGGCGCACCAAGGCGTCGAGCCCGACATCGTCACCCTCGCCAAGGGCCTCGGCGGCGGTCTGCCGATCGGCGCGACCGTCGCGTTCGGCCCGGCGGCCGACCTGCTGAAGCCTGGGCACCACGGCACCACCTTCGGCGGCAACCCGGTCGCCTGCGCCGCCGGACTCGCCGTCCTCGACACCCTCGCCGCCGACGGCACGCTCGACGAGGTCAAGCGGCTCGGCGAGAAGATCCGCGACGGCGTGGAGGCGCTGGGCCACCCCCTGGTCTCCCATGTCCGCGGCAGCGGCCTGCTGCTGGGTATCGTGCTCACCGGACCCCTCGCACCGCAGGTGCAGCAGGCGGCCCAGGGAGCCGGCCTCCTGGTGAACGCGCCCGCCCCCGATGTCGTACGGCTCATGCCGCCGCTGATCATCGGTGACGCGGAGGTGGACGCGTTCCTGGAGATCCTGCCGGGAGCTCTCGACGCGGCACACGGGGACGGACGATCCGGAGCATGACCCTCCGGAGAATGAGGCGACGACGATGACCGAGGCGCAGGAAACCGAGCACGGCGGGCCGTCCGTGCCGCAGACCCGCACCGCCCGCCACCGCCGGATCGTGGACATCCTGAACCGGCAGCCGGTCCGCTCGCAGAGCCAGCTGGCCAAGCTCCTCGCCGACGACGGGCTGAGCGTCACCCAGGCGACGCTCTCCCGCGACCTCGACGAGCTGGGCGCGGTGAAGATCCGCAATACCGGCGGCGAGCTGATCTACGCGGTGCCCAGCGAGGGCGGATTCCGCACCCCGCAGGCTCCGCTGGGCGGCTCGGCCAAGGAGGAGCGGATGCGCAGGCTCTCGGCCGAACTGCTCATCTCGGCGGAGGCCTCGGCCAACCTCGTGGTGCTGCGCACCCCGCCGGGCGCCGCCCAGTTCCTCGCCTCGGCCATCGACCAGGCCGAACTGCACGACATCCTCGGCACCATCGCGGGTGACGACACGCTGATGCTCATCAGCCGCGATCCGAACGGCGGCCAGGCGCTCGCCGACCACCTGCTGAGGCTCGCTCAGAACGACCGCTGAACTCCTTACTAGTAGCGCGTGATCGCGGTCGGGCCCGAGGTGGTCCCGACCGCGATGTGCGGTTCGCGCTCCGGGTCCGCCCACGCCAGGATCTCCGCCATCGCGTCCGCCGGGACCGAGACGCAACCCGCCGTCGCCCCGCGCCCGTTCACATGCAGGAAGATCCCCGCACCCCGATTGCGCACCGGCTTCTCGTAGTTGAAGCCGATCACCAGCGCCCGGGCGTACTGCGTCCCGTAGGAGACCAGGTGCTCGGCCTCCGCCGCCCGGCAGTCGGCGGGGCGCGGTTCCACCCAACGGTTGTACGCGTTCGAGGCGTTGTCCTGGCACCACCAGGATTCCTCGTTCACCTTCCGGTACGGATACGTCGTGCCGACCGGGGCGTCCTCGATGCCGAAGGCGTACGGCAGGTCGTACAGCCCGGTCGGTGTGGTGCTGGTGCCCTGTTCCCGGGTGCCGCCCTCGGTCAGCCCGTTGGCCCCGAACCGCGCGGACGCCGACCCCGCCTCCGCCCACCGGCCCCCGCGCCGCTCCCACCAGGTCACCGTGCCCGTCGTGGAACCGGCGTCCGGGGCCTCGGCGGTGATCAGCTGGGAGCCGCCGCCCGTGTCCGCCAGCCGGTCCGGCAGGGGCGGTACGTCGGTGGCGGAGGCGTCGGTGGGCCCGGCCCCGAGGGAGCCGGCCAGGGCGAGGAGTACGGCGGCGGTCACCAGTGATCTGCGCATGCTCCGGACCGTACGGCGGCCGGCGGACCCGCCCCACCGGACCTGCTCCGTACGGCCCAGCTGCTCACTCCGGGCGGGGAATCACCGGTACCCGGGGTCCGGACGCCGCTGCCGCCCCGCCGCCCGCAACAGCCGATCCGCCGCCACCCGCACCGCGCGCGGCCGGTCCGGCGCACTCCGCTCGCGCAGCAGGCGCTCCGGGATCCCGGCGGCGTCCGGCAGCAGGGCCCGGGTCGCCGCCCGCACCACGGCCGGGCTCGGGTCGTCCAGCAACGGCGTCAGCCGCTCCCGGGCCACCACGTCCAGCGCGCGCAGCCCGGTGATCGCGTGCAGCCGCACGGCGGGCAGCGGGTGCTCCACCAGGGCCCACAGCGTCCCGGCGTCCGTCACCCGGTCGCCGCACTCGCCGAGGCCCGCGGCGGCCCCCGGGTGCGCGGCGGGGTCGGCGCACAGCTCCCGGTAGACGGGGAGCGGGTCGACGCCGCCCTGCCGCAGCACATAGCGCGCGCAGGCCCGAACGACGCCCGAGCGGTCGGCGAGGAACGGCTCCGCGTCACCGTGCCGCCCGGCCCGCCGCAGCGCGGTCACCCCGGCCGAGCGCACCCGGGGAGTGCGGGCGGTCAGCAGCCGGTCCAGCACGGCGGCCCCGCCCGGGGCCACGGCCCCACCCGCTGTCCCGGCCGCGATGGCGGCGTCCGCGCAGAGGTCCTGAAGGGTGACGTCACCGAGGGTCGCGGCCGTGGCGGCCAGCTCCATCGGCGTCAGCAGACCGCGTTCCACCGCGATCCGGTACGCGAGTCTGTACGTGGCCCGGTCCGGGTGGGTCGTCAGCGCCAGCACCTCGGCCGCCGGGCCCCCGCGCAGAGCGTCCTCCAGCAGAGCGCGGGCGAAGCCGCCCCGGTCCCGTCGTGCCAGCCGCAGGATCAGCTCGGCCAGCGGGAACAGGTCGTCGCCGGGCAGTTCGGCGAGCAGCGTCCGGGCCTTCTCGCGGACCGGAGCAACCCAGTCCGCGCACCGCACCACCAGCAGCGGGCGCAGCTCCGGGTCGGTGCGGGCCGCGTCCAGGGCCGCCTCCCGGACCCGCCCGTCCCGGTCGCACAGGGCGAGCGCGGGAGGCGGTGGCGGCGGTGAGGCCGGGGGAGCGGTCTTGGAACCCGCCCGTCCGCGCAATCGGTCCAGCAGCGTCGGGGCCGGTCGTTCCGGCTCTCCGGCCGGGCGGGTCCACAGCCAGGGGCGGTCGTCCAGATTCCGCACGCCGGCGTCGAAGGCCGGCCACGCCCCGGCCGACGCGATGTCGAACGCCTCCTCCGGCGTCGCGCCCTCGCACACGCGCACCACGGCTCTCATGGTCTCCCCGTCCCGGCCGTCCATGGCGCCCCCCGTCGTCGGCTGCCGATGCTAGAGGCGTTCCGGCCAAGGGGCGTCAGCATTTTCCGTCCGTACGACCGCGCATGCCGCCCTGACCTGCCGTTTTGACAAACAATACGGAGGACTGCATAGTTATACCCATCAGTGATTGCACCGTAAGGAGAAACCCGTGACCGAGCGCGTCGTACTCGCCTACTCGGGCGGCCTGGACACCTCCGTCGCCATCGGCTGGATCGCCGAGGAGACGAACGCCGAGGTCATCGCCGTTGCCGTGGACGTCGGCCAGGGCGGCGAGGACCTGGACGTCATCCGCAAGCGCGCGCTCGCCTGCGGTGCCGTCGAAGCCGAGGTCGCGGACGCGAAGGACGAGTTCGCCGAGGAGTACTGCCTCCCGGCGATCAAGGCCAACGCCCTCTACATGGACCGCTACCCGCTGGTCTCGGCCCTCTCCCGGCCGACCATCGTCAAGCACCTCGTCGCCGCCGCCCACAAGCACAACGCCGGGATCGTCGCCCACGGCTGCACCGGGAAGGGCAACGACCAGGTCCGTTTCGAGGCCGGCATCTCCGCGCTCGGCCCCGACCTGAAGTGCATCGCCCCCGTCCGCGACTACGCGATGACCCGGGACAAGGCGATCGCCTTCTGCGAGGAGAAGAACCTCCCGATCGCGACCACCAAGAAGTCCCCGTACTCCATCGACCAGAACGTCTTCGGACGGGCCGTCGAGACGGGGTTCCTGGAGGACATCTGGAACGGGCCGATCGAGGACATCTACGAGTACACCTCCAACCCCGCCACCCAGCGCGAGGCCGACGAGGTCGTCATCTCCTTCAAGGAGGGCGTGCCGGTCGCCATCGACGGCCGTCCCGTCACCGTTCTCCAGGCGATCCAGCAGCTCAACGAGCGGGCCGGCGCGCAGGGCATCGGCCGGATCGACATGGTCGAGGACCGGCTCGTGGGCATCAAGTCCCGTGAGGTGTACGAGGCGCCCGGCGCGATCGCGCTGATCACCGCCCACCAGGAGCTGGAGAACGTCACGGTCGAGCGCGAGCTGGCCCGCTACAAGCGGCAGGTCGAGCAGCGCTGGGGCGAGATGGTCTACGACGGCCTGTGGTTCTCCCCGCTGAAGCGGGCCCTGGACGGCTTCATCAACGAGGCCAACCAGCACGTCACCGGCGACATCCGGATGACCCTGCACGGCGGCCGCGCCGTCGTCACCGGCCGGAAGTCCGAGGAGTCGCTGTACGACTTCAACCTCGCCACCTACGACTCGGGCGACACCTTCGACCAGTCCAAGGCGCAGGGCTTCATCGAGATCTTCGGTCTCTCCTCGAAGATCGCGGCCAAGCGCGACCTCGCCTGACCTCCCCTCGTTGTACAGCCGCCTCCCCGTCCGCACGCGGCGGGGAGGCGGCCGCATATCCGCATCCTGCCTTCGCTTTCGTCTTTGCCCTGGCCTTTGTTCTTGAGGAGCACGCAGTGAGCAGCAACAACGGTGACGTCCGGCTCTGGGGCGCGCGTTTCGCCGACGGACCGGCCGAGGCGCTGGCCAAGCTGTCGGCCTCCGTCCACTTCGACTGGCGGCTCGCGCCGTACGACATCGCCGGCTCGCGCGCCCACGCCCGCGTCCTCAACAAGGCGGGCCTGCTCACCGAGGACGAGCTGACCCGGATGCAGGAAGGCCTCGACCAGCTCGAAGCCGACGTCGCCGACGGGTCCTTCACCGGCACCATCGCCGACGAGGATGTCCATACCGCCCTGGAGCGCGGGCTCCTGGAGCGTCTCGGCGCGGACCTCGGCGGCAAGCTGCGGGCCGGCCGGTCCCGCAACGACCAGATCGCCACGCTCTTCCGGATGTACCTGCGCGACCACGCCCGGACCATCGGCGGCCTCATCGCCGACCTCCAGAGCGCGCTGGTCGGGCTCGCCGAGGCCAACGCGGACGTCGCGATGCCCGGCCGGACCCACCTCCAGCACGCCCAGCCCGTCCTCTTCGCCCACCATGTGCTCGCCCACGTCCAGTCCCTCTCCCGGGATGCCGAGCGGCTGCGCCAATGGGACGAGCGGACGGCCGTCTCCCCTTACGGCTCCGGGGCGCTCGCCGGATCCTCGCTCGGGCTGGACCCGGAGGCGGTCGCCGCCGACCTGGGCTTCGAGCACGGTTCGGTCGCCAACTCCATCGACGGCACCGCCTCGCGGGACTTCGTCGCGGAGTTCGCCTTCATCACCGCGATGATCGGCGTCAACCTCTCCCGGATCGCGGAGGAGGTCATCATCTGGAACACGAAGGAGTTCTCCTTCGTCACCCTCCACGACGCCTTCTCCACCGGCTCCTCGATCATGCCGCAGAAGAAGAACCCGGACATCGCGGAGCTGGCCCGGGGCAAGTCCGGCCGCCTGATCGGCAATCTGACCGGCCTGCTCGCCACGCTCAAGGCGCTCCCGCTCGCTTACAACCGGGACCTCCAGGAGGACAAGGAGCCCGTCTTCGACTCCTGCGACCAGCTGGAAGTCCTGCTCCCTGCCTTCACCGGCATGATGGCCACCCTCACCGTCAACCGCGAGCGCATGGAGGAGCTGGCCCCGGCGGGCTTCTCGCTCGCGACCGACATCGCGGAGTGGCTGGTCAAGCAGGGCGTCCCCTTCCGGGTGGCGCACGAGGTGGCCGGCGCCTGCGTCAAGGAGTGCGAGCAGCACGGCATCGAGCTGGACCAGCTCACCGACGAGCAGTTCGCCGAGATCTCCGAGCACCTCACCCCCGAGGTCCGCACGGTCCTCAACGTGCCCGGCGCCCTCGCCGCCCGCGACGGCCGGGGCGGAACGGCCCCCTCCGCCGTCGCCGTACAGCTCGCCGAGGTGAAGGAAGACCTGGCCGCCCAGCACGCCTGGGCGACCGCCTGCCGGTAGTGGCGGTGTCGTAAGAGGTATACGAAGGGTGTCGCGGGCTACGTTCACCTGGGTAGGAGTAACCGAAACCCGACCCGAGGAGCCCGCGATGCCCTTCGCCGCCCTGGCCGCCGCGACGACCCCGACCGCCCACATCGGACTGGGCCTGGCCGCCGTAGGGAGGCCCGGCTACATCAACCTCCACCGAGAGCGGGACCTGCCCGCCGACCGTGACCCCGACGCCCTGCGCGCCCGCACCCACGAGCTGCTGGACGCCGCCTACTCCCAGGGCGTCCGGTACGTCGACACCGCCCGCTCCTACGGCCGCGCCGAGGACTTCCTCGCCGAGTGGCTGGACGCCCGGCCCTCGTTCACCGACCTCGTCGTCGGCTCCAAGTGGGGCTACACCTACACCGCCGACTGGAGCGTCGAGGCCGAGGCGCACGAGGTCAAGGACCACAGCCTCGCCACCTTCGAGCGCCAGTACGCCGAGACCCGCGAGCTCCTCGGCAACCGGCTCAGCCTCTACCAGGTCCACTCGGTCACCCCGGACAGCCCGGCGCTCACCGACAAGGAACTGCTCGACCGCCTCGCCGCCCTGGCCGCCGACGGCGTCACCGTCGGCCTCTCCACCAGCGGACCCGCCCAGGCCGACGCCATCCGGGCCGCCCTCGCCGTCATGGTCGACGGCGAGCCCCTCTTCCGTACGGTCCAGGCCACCTACAACGCCCTGGAGACCTCGGCCGCGCCCGCGCTCGCCGAAGCCCACGACGCCGGGCTCACCGTGATCGTCAAGGAGGGCATGGCCAACGGGCGCCTCGCGGGCGACGAGGCTCCCGCCGTGTTCCAGGAGATCGCCGCCGACGCGGGGGTGGGCGGCGACGCGGTCGCCCTAGCGCTCGTCCTGCACCAGCCCTGGGCGGGCGTCGTGCTCTCCGGCGCCGCCACGGTGGGCCAGCTCTCCGGCAATCTGCACGCCGCCGTCGTCGACCTGGACGACGAGCAGCGGGCGAGCCTCGACGCCCTGGTCGAGGAGCCGGAGGCGTACTGGCGGCACCGCGCCGGGCTGCCCTGGCACTGAAACCCCGCCTGTGCCGGACCCCGCCCGCCCCCGCCCCGTCGGCCTCAGGAGCTCGTCAGCACGACGAGTTCCCGGGTCGCCCGGGTCATCGCGACATACCGGTCCACCGCCCCCGCGACGCCCTCGCCGAAGCTCTCCGGATCGACGAGGACGACCAGGTCGAACTCCAGGCCCTTCGAAAGCTCCGGAGTCAGCGACCGCACCCGGGCCGTCGCCGGGAAGGCGGGGGCGCCGATGACGCAGGCGATCCCGTCGTCGTGCGCGGCGAGCCAGTCGCCGAGGACGGCCTCCAGGTCCTCGGCCGGGCCGTGGGCGACGGGGATGCCGCTGCTGCGGACGGAGGTCGGCACATTGGCGTCGGGGAGCACGGCCCGGACGACCGGCGCGGCCTCCGCCATGATCTCCTCCGGCGTCCGGTAGTTGATGGTCAGGGAGGCCAGTCTGATCCGTTCGAGCCCGGCCCGCTCCAGCCGCTCCCGCCACGACTCGGGGAACCCGTGCCGGGCCTGCGCCCGGTCCCCGACGACGGTGAAGCTCCGGGACGGGCACCGCTGGATCAGCATCTGCCACTGGGCGTCGGTCAGCTCCTGGGCCTCGTCCACGACGATGTGCGCGAACGGCCCGGCCAGCAGATCCGGCTCCACTCCGCTCGGCCGGTCCGCGGTCGCCAGGGACTCCCGCAGGTCCGCCCCGCGCAGCATCACCAACGCGCCCTCGCCGTCCGCGTCCGCGTCGGCCAGCGTCTCGTCCGCGAGCAGGCTGTCGACGACCCGGTCCATCTGCTCGCGCTCGGCGGCGGCCGCCGCCTCGTGGCGGCGCCGGCGCCGGGACGCCTCCGGGTCGCCGAGCCGTTGCCGGGCCGCGTCCAGGATCGGCAGATCGGACTCCGTCCAGGCCTGCGCGTCCGCCCGCCGCAACCGCCGGACCTCCTCGGCGGTCAGCCAGGGGGCGCACTTACGCAGATAGGCGGGTACGGACCACAGGTCGCCGACCAGGTCGGCCGCCTCGACCAGCGGCCAGGCGCGGTCGAAGAGGGCGAACAGCTCCCGGTTCCGCCGCAGCGAGGCGCGCAGCTGCTCCTCCGGGGCGTCACCGTCGTGCTTGTCCACCAGGATCGTGAGCAACTCCTCCCAGACCTGGTCGCGCGCCTCGTTGTGCGGGGTGCCCGGATCCGCCGACCCGAACGCGGCGGCCCAGTCGGCCGCGCTCAGCCAGATGTCCGACCAGTGCGTCTCCACCCGTACGCCCTCGGCGGGCGGCTCCTCGTAGAACCGGACGGCCGGCTCGACCGCCTTCACCAGATCCGCCGACGCCTTCAGCCGCGCCACCTCCGAATCGGTCTCGGGCCGCGCCGCCGCGCCCTCGGCGACCAGGTCCCGCAGGGTGCACGTCTGCACGCCCTCCTCACCGAGGCTCGGCAGGACATCGGCGACGTACCCGAGATAGGGCTCGTGCGGCCCGACGAACAGCACGCCGCCCCGACGGCGCGCGAGGCGCGGGTCGGAGTACAGCAGATACGCGGAGCGGTGCAGCGCGACGACGGTCTTCCCGGTTCCGGGACCCCCGTCGACGACGAGCGTGCCCCGGGAGCCCGCCCGGATGACGGCGTCCTGGTCGGCCTGGATGGTGCCCAGCACATCGCGCATCCGGGCCGAGCGGTTGCCGCCCAGACTGGCGATGAACGCTGACTGGTCGTCCAGCGCGGCATGCCCGGCGAACCCCTCCGGGGCGAACACCTCGTCCCAGTAGTCGCTGACCCGGCCCCCGGTCCACCGGTAGCGGCGGCGGCTCGTCAGGCCCATCGGGTCGGCGTGGGTGGCCCCGAAGAACGGCTCGGCGGCGGGGGAGCGCCAGTCGACCAGCAGCCGGCGGCCCGTGCTGTCGGTCAGGCCGAGCCGCCCCACGTACAGCGGCCCGGAGCCGTCCGCGGCGACCATGTGCCCGAGGCACAGGTCGAGACCGAACCGGCGCAGGGCGCGCAGCCGTGCGGTCAGCCGGTGGATCTCCACGTCCCGGTCCATCGCCTGCCGGCTCGCCCCGCCGGGCGCCCGGCGCTCGGCCGCGAGCCGGTCGGTCAGCTCGGCGATCGACTGCTCCAGGCAGTGCGCGATGGCCGCGAAGTGCTGCTCGTCATCGGCGATCAGTGCCGGGTCGGCCTTGGCGGAGAGCCGGTCGGGGAGGTCGAACGCGCTGGTGGTCAGGGGTGTCACGTCGTCAGTTCCGATCTGCGGTGCGTACGGGGGCGGCGTCCCGTCCCGGCTTCGGCGGACGATTCTGCGACCTATGGGGGGTCTTGCCGCAAGGCCCCCCATGAGCTATAAGTTGAGAGTGGCCAGGAGACGTTCTTCCTCCGGCCACTTTTTCGTTTCCCGGCCCGCCTCGCTCTGTCTGCCTCCTGCGCCCCTCGCTGCGAGCCCGCATGCTCTTCGATGAGACGAGAATGTCTCACATGGGTTATGGTCGTCTCATGACACTCGACCGTGAGCAGGTGCTGCGCAGCGCCGCCGCCCTGCTGACCCGCAAATCGACCGCCACCATGGACGAGGTCGCCAAGGCGGCGGGCATCGGCCGGGCCACCCTCCACCGCCACTTCGCCGGGCGCGACGCCCTGGTGAGGGCGCTGGAGAGTCTCGGCATCCAGGAGTTCGAGGCGGCCCTGGACGCCGCCCGGCTCGACGAGGGCACCTCCGAAGAGGGGCTGCGCCGCCTCGTCGCGGGGGTCGAGCCCAGCGCCGGACTGCTGTCCTTCCTCGTCAACGAGAACCAGCTCTTCGAGGGCGACGAGGTCAACGAGGGCTGGAACCGGGCCGACGCCCGCGTCTCCGCCTTCTTCCGCCGCGGCCAGGAACGCGGCGAATTCCGTATCGACCTCACCCCCGCCTGGCTGACGGAAGCCCTCTACGGGCTCATCGGCACCGGCGCCTGGGCCGTCCAGGCGGGACGGGTCGCCGCACAGGATTTCCAACACATGATCGTCGAGTTGCTGCTCGGCGGAGCACGCCGGAGCGTTGAGCAATGACCAGCACCGACCAGAACCCGGACACCACGGACGCGGCACGCCGCCCGGGGCGGTGGATCGCGCTCGCCGTCCTCGTCCTCGCCGTGCTGCTGGTGGCCGTGGACGCGACCGTCCTCGGTCTCGCCACCCCGTTCCTCAGCGAGGACCTGGAGCCCACCGGGACCCAGCTGCTCTGGATCGGTGACGTCTACTCCTTCGTCATCGCCGGCCTGCTCGTCTCCATGGGCAGCCTCGGCGACCGGATCGGCCGCAAGAAGCTGCTGCTGATCGGCGCCGTGGCGTTCGGCGCGGTCTCCGTGCTCAACGCGTACGCGACCACGCCCGAGATGATGATCGTGGCCCGGGCGCTGCTCGGTGTCGCGGGCGCCACCCTGATGCCCTCGACCCTCGCCCTGATCCGCAACCTCTTCCACGACCCGCGCGAGCGCAGCCTCGCCATCGGCATCTGGGGCGCGATGGCCTCGGCGGGCGCGGCGGTCGGCCCGGTCGTCGGCGGATTCCTGCTCGAACACTTCTGGTGGGGCTCGGTCTTCCTCATCAACCTGCCCGTGATGGCCGTCCTCGTGGTCGTCGGCATCAAGCTGATCCCCGAGTCCAAGAACCCGGCCCCCGGCCCGTGGGACATGCTCAGCGTCGGGCTCTCCCTGGTCGGCATGATCGGTGTCGTGTACGCCATCAAGGAGACGGCCTCGCACGGCCTGAGCTGGGACTCGGCGGCGGCCGCGGTCCTCGGCATCGGCGCGCTGACGTGGTTCGTCCGCAGGCAGCTGCGGTTGCCCGCGCCCCTGCTGGACATGCGGCTCTTCCACCACCGGGGCTTCTCCGGCGCGGTCCTCGCCGACCTGCTGACCATCCTCGGCCTGTCGGGCCTGGTCTTCTTCCTCTCCCAGTTCCTGCAACTGGTGCAGGGCCGTGGGCCGCTGGAGGCCGGGCTCGCCGAACTGCCCGCCGCGATCGGTGCGGTGACCGCCGGTCTGCTGGCCGGATTCGCCGCCCGCCGCTTCTCGGTCCGCTCCGTCGTCTCCGGCGGCCTGGCCGCGGTCGGTCTTGCCCTGGGCAGTGTGACCCTGCTCGACCAGCACACCGGTTATCCGCTGCTCGGCGCCATGCTGCTGGTCGTCGGCGTCGGCGCGGGCTTCGCCTTCACCGTCACCGCCGACGTGATCCTCTCCAGCGTCCCGAAGGAGCAGGCGGGCTCCGCGTCCGCCGTCTCCGAGACCGCGTACGAACTGGGCGCGGCCCTCGGCATCGCCCTGCTGGGCTCCATCGTCACCGGCGTCTACCGGGGCTTCCCCACGCCGTCCGGCATCCCCGCCGACGTCGAGTCGGCCGCCCACGAGTCCCTGGGCGGGGCGGTCGAATCCGCCGCGGCGCTGCCCGCCGCCCAGGCCGGGCCGCTGGTCTCGGCGGCCCAGGAGGCGTTCGTCGACGGCCTGCGGTCGGCCGCGGGCGTCGGCGCAGCGGTGCTGCTGGCGGCGGCCGTCGCCGCCTGGTTCCTGCTGCGGGGCCAGAAGCTGGAAGACGGCATCGAGCACCCGTAGGCGTCTTTCCGGGACAGCACGACGAAGGGCCCGCACCCCGGCGTGGGGTGCGGGCCCTTCGTCGCGAGCGTCGTGAGGGCGATCAGGCCGCCTTCGCCTTCGTCGCGTACATGTCCACGTACTCCTGGCCGGACAGCCGCATCACCTCGGCCATCACCGAGTCTGTCACCGCCCGCAGGACATAGCGGTCGCGGTCCATGCCCTCGTAGCGCGAGAACTCCATCGGCTCGCCGAAGCGCACCGTGACCTTGCCCGGCCGGGGCAGCCCCGCACCGCCCGGCTGCAGCTTGTCGGTCCCGATCATCGCGAACGGGATCACCGGCGCACCCGTCATCAGCGTCAGCCGCGCGATGCCCGTACGGCCCCGGTAGAGCCGGCCGTCGGGGGAGCGGGTGCCCTCGGGGTAGATCGCGAAGGCCTGACCCTCCTCCAGCACCCGGCGGCCCGTCATCAGCGCCGCGACCCCGCCCCGGCCGCCGTCCCGGTCCACCGGGATCATGCCGCAGCCGGTGAAGAACCAGGCCATCAGCTTGCCCTTGAGGCCCTTGCCCGTGACGTACTCGTCCTTGCCGATGTAGAACACCGGCCGGTCGCAGCAGATCGGCATGATCATCGAGTCGATGAACGTGAGGTGGTTGCCCGCGAGGATCACCGGCCCGGTCCCGGGAATGTTCTCGGCGCCCTCCACCTGTGGGCGGAACATCAGGCGCAGAATCGGTCCGAGCACTGCCTTGATGACCGTGAGACGGGACAACGGTTCCTCCGGTGTCGTGGCCGGGCCGGCCGCGATGGAACAGGGTCCAAGGGGCGGTGGCCGGTGCCGACGGATGATGGTCGGTGCAGGTGAGGACGATACTCGCGGGTATGCGCTGATCGCACATCGGGTTCACGGAGCGGATACGCGGTGTTGACATGTGTTTCCGCCACGTTGGCCGGAGGTCCGCCCTCCCGTACGTCTCCCAGCCTACGATCGGGCCTCGCTCGACCGGTCCCGGACATCACCAAGCGAGGAGCATTCATGACGGAGCGTGTGCGGAAGACCCCCGGCCGGCGGACCCTCCTGGGCGCCGCGGTCCTCGGCACCGCGGCCCTCGGCCTGCCCGCCGCCGCCCAGGCGGCCGAGCGGGGGCGCGGTCAAGGCGACGGCCACGGATCGCTGCGCGATCTGCCCGTGCCGACGGTGATCGGCCACCGGGGGGCCAGCGGCTACCGCCCCGAGCACACCCTCGGCTCCTACCAGCTGGCCCTCGACATGGGCGCGCACATCATCGAGCAGGACCTCGTGCCGACCAAGGACGGCCACCTCGTTTGCCGCCACGAGAACGACATCACCGGCACCACGGACGTCGCCGACCACCCCGAGTTCGCCGACCGCAAGGCCACCAAGAGCATCGACGGCGTCTCCTACACCGGCTGGTTCACCGAGGACTTCACCCTCGCCGAGCTGAAGACGCTGCGCGCCAAGGAGCGCATCCCCGGCAACCGCCCGGACAACACCCTCTACGACGGCCGCTGGGACGTCCCCACCTTCGAGGAGGTCCTGCGCTGGGCGGAGAAGGAAGGCCGCAGGCGCGGTGAGCCCGTCTGGCTGTACGTGGAGACCAAGCACCCCACCTACTTCCGGAAGCTCGGCCTCGGCCTGGAGGAGCCGCTCGCCCGGCTGCTGCGCCGCCACGGCCGGGACCGCCGGAACTCAGCCCTCATCCTCCAGTCCTTCGAGCCCGGCTCCGTCCAGCGCCTCGCCCGCCTGGTCGACACCCCGCGCATCGTCCTGCTGTCCGGCCCGAAGGAGCGCCCCTGGGACTTCGTCGAGTCGGGCGACCCGCGTACCGTCGCCGACCTGGTGAAGCCCGCCGGGCTGAAGTGGATGGCGTCCTTCGCCCAGGGCATCGGCCCCACCCTCGACCTGGTCATCCCGAAGGACGCCTCGGGACGGCTCACCGCCCCGACCACGCTGGTCCGGGACGCGCACGCCAAGGGCCTGCTGCTGCACCCGTACACGCTGCGCAACGAGAACAGCTTCCTGCCCGCCGACTTCCGGCGCGGCACCGACCCCAACGCCTACGGGGACGTGTTCGGCGCCTGCGCGGCCTACCTCGCCACCGGCATCGACGGCATCTTCGCCGACCACCCGGACACGGCCCTCCTCGCGGCGGCGGACCACGCGGGACGCTGACGCGGCAGGGATGCGGGGGCGGTGCGCCTCGCGTGCGGGAGGCGCACCGCGTGTACGGGAGGCGCACCGTCAGCCGCGCGCTCCCGGATGCCCCGGTCGGGTGGTGCGGCGCGTCCGGAGCAACCGGCCGCCCCCACCGGCACGTCCGCCGGGACATGACGCTTCTCGATCATGACCTCGACCCGGCCGCCGCCACCGCCCTCGTCGTCCGCGCGTTACAACCCCTGGTGCGCGCGGAGGCGAGGGCCGAGGCCCCGGCCGCCGGGGTCGAACCCGCCGACCTCGAACAGGGCGTCTGGGTGCGGCTGCTGGAGCGCCCGGCCGCCGCCGGACCACCCGCCGACGCGGCCCGCTGGGTGCGCGACACCGTACGGGCCGAGGCCCGCCGGGGCCGCCGCACGGCCCGGCGGGAACGCCCGTACGCCGGGACGGAACCCACCGCCGGACCGGCCGACTGCCCGGAACGCGCCGCGCTCGGGGCCGCCGAACGCCGGGCGCTGCGCTCCGCGATGGCCCGGCTGCCCGGCCGCTGCCCCCGGCTGCTGGAGGCGCTGCTCGCCCCCGGAGACCCGACCTACCGGGAAATCGCAGGGGAGTTGGGTATGTCACAGGGGAGTTTGGGTCCGATCCGTTCCCGTTGCCTTGGATGTCTGCGCAGAATGCTGGCTGCGGAGGTTGTCGCCCCATCCGTGCGGGGATAGGGAGCGGTAGGCAACCGGCGGACAGGTGAGCGGGAGGCGTGCACACATGGGCATGAGCGTGACCATCTCGGCGGCGACGGCACAGGACGTCGAGCAGATCTTCAGACTTCAGTACCTCTGCTTCCAGCGCGAGGCGGAGCTGTACGACAACTACCGGATCGACCCACTCGTCCAGAGCCTCGAATCGCTGCGCGCCGAAGTCGCCGACGACCTGGTGTTCGTGGCCCGGCTCGGTGACGAAGTCGTCGGCACGGTCCGAGGATTCACCGACCCCGACGGCACGGGACTGATCGGCAAGCTCTGCGTCCACCCCCGCCTCCAGGGCCACGGCCTGGGCGCCCGGCTGCTGCTGGCCGCCGAGTCGGCGCTGACCGTCGAGCGGGCGGCGACCCGTTTCCGGCTGCACAGCGGCCACCGCAGCGAGGGCAATCTGCGGCTCTACCGGCGGGCCGGATACGCGCGGGTCGGGGCCGTCACCGGAGCCGACGGCGTACAGCTGATCCTTCTCGAGAAGGACGCCGCCGCCCGGGACTTCGTGGCCAGCGCCTGACCCAGGGCGGAACGGCAGGCCTCAGACCGCTGCCGTCCTCGCGCGGCGCAGCCAGATCATCCCGGTGACCGGCAGGATCACCGGGATGAAGAGGTAGCCCATCCCGAAGTCCGACCACACCGTCGAGTCCGGGAACGCGGCCGGTTCGGCCAGCGTCCACGCGCCGACGACCAGCACGCCCAGCAGCTCCGCCGCACAGCACACCAGTGCCGCCCTGCGGGCCTTCTCCCCGCCGCGCACCAGGGAGTACGTGATGAAGCCGTAGACCACGGCCGCGACCGCCGAGAGCGTGTAGGCCAGCGGGGCGCGGTCGAAGCCCCGGGCGATCTCGACGATCGTGCGCGAGGCCGCCGCGACCGTGAACACCCCGTAGAACCAGACCAGGACCCGGCCGGGCCCTGTGCCCAGCTCGAAGGGCGGCTTCGGGGTCGTGGCCGCCTCGGAGCGGTCGGTGTCGCTCACGTCAGTTTCCCCAGATGTCATAGAGCCGGACCTCCAGCACCGCCAGCACGACCGCGCCCGCCGCCACCGTGACCGATCCCCAGCGGGTCCGCTCGGTCAACGACAGGAATCCGGCCGCGGGCACGGCGGCGAACGAACCGATCAGATAGGCGATGAACACCGCCATCCCCTGCTCCGGCCGCTCCCCGCGCGCCAGCTGCACGACGCCCACCACCAGCTGGGCCAGCGCCAGCACGGAGACGACCGCCATCCCGATGAAATGCCAGTCCTTCGTCGGCTGGTCCCGGTAGGCGGCGTGTCCGCACCAGGCGGCGAGGGCGAGCGCGGTCACGGCGACCGCGACCGTCAGGGCGTCAAGCATGAGTCGAGGGTATTACGGACGGATCGCCCGCCCGCGTGCGGCCCCGACGATCGCGGAGGCAGTCCGCGCACGGGCGCCGGGATCGTGGCCTTGGCCACAACCGGCGGACGGTGTTCCGCTCCCGGGCCGCCGTGCCGCCATCGGACGCACCTCCGTATCGGGATCGTCGTTGCAGGTCACAGGCGTGCGCCGGAGGCCGGGCGACGGAACCGGAAGGGCGGGATCCGCCCATCCAGCACTGTCCGCTATGCGGACAGCCGGGATCGCGGAGACCTCACGTCTGTTTTACTTGGCCCATGACCACGACGAGCAGCCGCACCCTTGCGACCGAGGCGATCAGCACGCCCGGTGCTCGTTGTATGTGTCGAATGCGCGCCTTCTGAGGGCCCCCGCCTGAGCCTCGCGCCCCGAAGCGAGACCGAGCCTGTGCCGTTCGCAGCCAGTGGAACGAGCCTGCCCGCGCATGCGCTGCCCCCGGCCGATCGCCGCCTGAAGCCATGCCGAGACGTAACCCGGCCGACCAGCCCGAACAGTCTCCTCGACGAATGCCCCGTGCCCGGCGGACACCGCGCCGCGCACTCGACAGTGACGGAAACCCCCTGTGATCACCACGACGGGCCTCACGAAGGTCTACCAGTCGCGCGACCGCGAGGTCACCGCACTCGACGGCGTCGACCTGCACGTCCGCGAGGGCGAGGTGTACGGCGTCATCGGACAGAGCGGCGCCGGCAAGTCCTCCCTCATCCGCTGCGTCAACCTCCTGGAACGCCCCACCTCCGGCACCGTGACGGTGGCCGGCCAGGACCTCACCGCCCTCGCCGGCCGCGGCCGGCGGGCGAGCGCGGAGCTGCGCCGGGCGCGCACCCGCATCGGCATGGTCTTCCAGCACTTCAACCTGCTGGACTCCCGCCCCGTCCTGGACAACGTGGAACTGCCGTTGGAGATCCTCGGCGTCTCCGGCCAGGCACGCACCCGCAAGGCCAAGGAACTGCTCGACCTGGTCGGCCTCGCCGAAAAGGCGAAGTCCTACCCCGGTCAGCTCTCCGGCGGCCAGAAGCAGCGCGTGGGCATAGCCCGCGCCCTCGCGGGCGACCCCCAGGTGCTGCTCTCGGACGAGGCGACCTCCGCGCTCGACCCCGAGACCACCCGGTCCATCCTCCAACTGCTGCGCGATCTCAACCAGCAGCTCGGCCTCACCGTCCTCCTCATCACCCACGAGATGGACGTCGTCAAGACCGTCTGCGACTCCGCCGCGCTCATGCAGCGCGGCCGGATCGTCGAGTCCGGGACCGTCGGCGAACTCCTCGCCACCCCCGGCTCCGAACTGGCCCACGAGCTGTTCCCGGTCGGCGGGGCCGCCTCCGGCCCGGACCGCACGGTCGTCGACGTCACCTTCCAGGGGGAGTCGGCCTCCCAGCCGGTCATCTCCCAGCTCTCGCGGACGTACAACATCGACATCTCGATCCTCGGCGCCGCGATGGACACCGTCGGCGGCAAGCAGATCGGCCGGATGCGCATCGAGCTGCCGGGCCGGTTCGAGGAGAACGTCGTCCCCATCGGCTTCCTGCGCGAACAGGGCCTCCAGGCCGAGGTCGTCGACGGTGAGCCCGCCGCGACCACCGCAGCCCCCGCCGTACCGGAGCAGACGTCCGCCGCGCTCACCAAGGAGGTCGTCAAGTGACCTGGTCCGAAATGCAGCCCCTGCTGACCCAGGGCACCCTCGACACCCTCTACATGGTGCTGTGGTCCGCGCTGGTCACTGTCGCCGGCGGACTGCCGCTCGGCGTCCTGCTCGTCCTCACCGACAAGGGCGGACTGCTGCAGAACACCGTGGTGAACAAGGTCGTCGGCGTGATCGTGAACATCGGCCGCTCGCTGCCGTTCATCATCCTGCTGATCGCCCTGATCCCCTTCACCACCTGGATCGTCGGCACCTTCATCGGCCCCACCGCGATGATCGTGCCGCTCGCCGTCGGCGCCATCCCGTTCTTCGCCCGGCTCGTCGAGACGGCGATCCGCGAGGTCGACCACGGGCTCGTCGAAGCGGTCCAGTCGATGGGCGGCTCCATCCCCACCATCGTCCGCAAGGTGCTCCTCCCGCAGGCCCTGCCCTCGCTCGTCTCGGGCGTCACCACCACCCTGATCGTGCTAATCGGCTACTCCGCGATGGCCGGCGCGGTCGGCGGCGAAGGGCTCGGCTCCAAAGCCGTCACCTACGGATTCCAGCGCTTCGACAACCAGTTCATGCTGATCACCGTCGCGCTGCTGATCGTCATCGTCACCGTGATCCAGCTGATCGGCGACCTCACCGTCCGGCTGCTGGCCCGCCGCGGCCGCACCGCCTCCTAGGACTTTCCGTCCCCACCGAGCCCGAACTCCTTGTCCGGGCGCACCACCACAAGAAAGAGGCACTTTTCGTGCGCAAGAACATCAAGATCACCGCAGCTGCCGCCGCCACCGCCGCCCTCGCGATCGGCCTCAGCGCCTGCGGTACGTCCTCCGACCCGGCGTCCAAGGGCGAGACCGGCGCGAACGCCGACACCTCCAAGGCCCTGGTCGTCGCCGCGTCCCCGACGCCGCACGCCGACATCCTGAACTTCGTCAAGAAGAACCTGGCGGACGAGGAAGGCCTGAAGCTGGAGGTCAAGGAGTTCACGGACTACGTCCTGCCGAACACCGCCACCCAGAACGGCCAGGTCGACGCCAACTTCTTCCAGCACAAGCCCTACCTGGACGACTTCAACGCCAAGCAGAAGACCACCATCGTCCCGGTGGTCAACGTGCACCTGGAGCCGCTCGGCCTCTACTCCAAGACGGTCAAGGACCTGAAGGACATCAAGGCCGGCCAGACCATAGCCGTCCCCAACGACACCACCAACGGCGGCCGCGCCCTCCAGCTGCTCGCCGAGAACGGCCTCATCACCCTCAAGGACGGCGTCGGCACCAGCGCCAGGCTGAGTGACATCACCGACAAGAAGGGCCTGGAGTTCAAGGAGCTGGAGGCCGCCACCGTGCCCCGCGCCCTGGACGACGTGGACGCCGCCGTCATCAACGGCAACTACGCCATCGAGGCCGACCTGAAGCCCGGCAAGGACTCCATCGCCCTGGAGAAGGCCGAGGGCAACCCGTACGCCAACTTCCTCGCGGTCAAGGACGGCAACGAGAAGGACCCGCGCGTCGAGAAGCTCGCCAAGCTCCTCAACTCCGACGAGGTCAAGAAGTTCATCGAGGACACCTACCAGGGCTCGATCGTCCCGTCCTTCGGTACGCCCGCCAAGTCCTGACACCCGCCCGGCACTTGTCGACGGAGCCCCGCACCTCCCTGCCCGGAGGTGCGGGGCTCCGTCGTGCCGACCCGCCCATGCACAAGGCGGACCCGATGCTGCATGCTGTGCTTTTACCCGGTCTTCGGCATGGAGCTGCGCATGACTACCACCTTTCCGTCCATCTCCATCAGCACGGACAGGTTGGTGATGCGCCCCTTCGAGATGGCCGACATCCCCGCGCACATCGAGATGATGAACGACGAGATGGTCACCGCCTGGATGAACGGGCCGAACCCGTACACCCAGGTCGACGCCGAACGCTGGGTCCGCAGGATCGCCCCCGCCGAACGCACCGGCGGCCAGGGCATCGCCCTCGCCGTCACCGAGTTCCTCACCCAGCGGCTCGTCGGCAGCGTCCGCCTCCTCAACACCGACTGGCGCACCCGCTCCACCGAGGTCCGCTACATCACCGCCCCCTGGGCCCGCGGCGAGGGGTACGCCACCGAATCCGTGCTCGCCATAGCCGAGTGGCTCTTCCGCGACCAGGGCTTCGAACGCATCGAGCTGCGCACCCCCGCCGACAACACCGCATCCCAGCAGGTCGCCCAGAAGCTCGGCTGCATCAGCGAGGGCGTCCTGCGCAACGCCCGCATCGCCCGCACCCGGACCGAGAACGGCACCGACGGGGGCTGGACCGACATCCGCACCGACCTGATCGTCTGGGGCCTCCTCCCCGAGGACCTCGAAGGGGTCGCCGAGCAGCTCGCGGACGCCGGCGGCTACGGCACGTACAACGACTGGAAGTAGAGCCCGAGGCCACCCGCGGGCCCAAGGCCCGGACCAGGTACTCTCACCCCTGCCCGGCACACACGGGTGGACGCCCCACTCCTCCGACACCCCAGGAGACAGACGACGATGGCCGACCGGGTCACGGTGATCGGCTGGGACGGCTCGCCACTGACCAGAGCGGCCACGGCCGCGCTCTCGGCCGCCACGCTCGTCGCCGGCGCCGCGCACCACCTCGCCCTGCCGGAAGTGCCCCCGAACGCCGAACGCATCCGCCTCGGGAGCGTCGACCTCGCCGCCCGTCGCATAGCCGGACACCGCGGCAGCGCCGTGGTCCTCGCCGACGGCGACCCGGGCTTCTTCGGCGTCGTCCGCACCCTGCGCGCCCGTGAGCACGGCCTGGAAGTCGAGGTCGTCCCCGCGGTCTCCTCCGTGGCCACCGCCTTCGCCCGGGCCGGGATGCCCTGGGACGACGCCCAGATCGTCGTCGCCCACCCCCGCACCCTGCGCCGCGCGGTCAACGTCTGCCGGGCCCACCACAAGGTCGCCGTCCTCACCTCACCGGGCGCGGGCCCCGCCGAACTGGCCCTCCTCCTCGACGGAATCCACCGCACCTTCGTCATCTGCGAGGAACTCGGCACCGCCCGCGAGCGCGTCACCGTCCTCACCTCGGACAAAGCCGCCGACCACGCCTGGCGCGACCCCAACGTCGTCATCGTCGTCGGCGGCGGTCCCGAGACCACCCCCGCCGGCGCCTGGATAGCCGGACGCCAACCCGCCTACCCGCAGGGGATACGCGGCTGGGCCCTGCCCGCCGAGGCCTACCGGGCCGCCGGGGCCGAGCGGATGCAGGAGTCCGGCGAGGGCGAGTTCCCCGGTCTGCGCGCCGCCCAGCTCGCCCGCCTCGGCCCCCGCACCGGCGACCTGGTCTGGGACATCGGCTCCGGCAGCGGCGCCCTCGCCGTCGAAGCGGCCCGCTTCGGCGCGGCGGTTCTGGCCGTCGACGCCGACCCGGCCGCCTGCGCCCGCACGGAGGCCGCCGCCCGTGCCTTCGGCGTCCCCGTCCAGGTCGTCCGCGGCCGCGCCCCGCACATCCTGGAGCGCCTGCCCGAACCGGACGTCGTACGGATCGGCGGCGGGGGAGTGCCGGTGGTACGGGCCGTCGTGGACCGGCGGCCGGAACGCATCGTCACGCACGCCTCCAACCGGGACGAGGCCGAGGCGCTCGGCGCGGCCCTCACCGGCAACGGCTACACCGTCGAGTGCTCGCTGCTCCAGTCCGTCGACCTGGACCCCGAGGTGTGGACCGAGCGCGAGAGGTCCGTCGTGTTCCTGCTCTCCGCGGGGCGTTCCGACCTCGCCCCCTGACCCGTTCCGCCCGGTACGGGAGGTAGGCTGGCCGATTGTTGTACCACGCCCGGGCGTTCGTCGCTTCGTTCGTCAATGTCCGGAAAAGTGGACTGTTTTGGTCCGCACTGTGGTACGGCACAACCCGGGGGACGCGCAACGTGGCGCAGTCCACAGTGAGCCGTGGCAGAACTGCCTGTCGCGGCGGCGAACGGCCGCGAGAATAGGAAGCTCCGCGGGCGTTTCGTGCCGCGCGGCGAGCCCGCTCGTTCTCGTTGACGAGCACCGGCGTGCCGTGGTTCGGCGTCCCGGGCGAAGGGCCGAAGGAGCACTGACGATGGGCGAGGGGTACGCATGACTGACACCGGCCAGATCCCGGGCGAGGGACTGCCGGAGAACGCAGGCATGGTGGAGCAGCCGGGCATCCCCGCCCCGGACGCGCACACCTTCCTCGACCCCTCCGAGCACACCCCCGAGGACGACGACCTTCTGCTGATGCCGACCTCCCAGGGCGCCTGGAGCGACCCGCAGGCCGCCCCGGCCCCCGCGCAGGGCCAGCCCGCGGCGCAGGCCGCCGTGGCCCAACCCGTGCCCGAGCACGGTCTCCAGCAGCAGCCCCAGCCGCAGGTTCCCGCGCAGCAGGCCCAGGCGGCCCCCACCCCCGTGGAGCCGCACGGCACGCACGAGTCCGGCGGCCGCGACTCCGGCTCCGTGGACCTCAACGGCGTACGCATCCCCGCGCCCGCGCCCGCACCGGTCGGCGCGCACGCGGCTGCCGCCCCCGCCCGCCGCCCCCTGCAC
>NTHE01000038.1 GCA_002551355.1 Streptomyces sp. man185
CAGCCCGGCGTCCGCACCGGCAGACGCGCCGCGCGACGCGGCCCGCGCGGGGCCCCACCGCCAGGAGAAAGGCTCCACCCGATGTCCCACGACCCACGCCTGGACCCCGAGATGGCCGCGGCGCTGGACGCCGAGCCGCTGCCGCCCACGGTCCTGGACGGGCTGGACCGCGAGGGGCTGGCCGCCCTGCGCGCCGCCCGGGCGGCCGCCGGGTTCCCGCCGCCCGCCGAAGGCGTCCTGGTCACCGACCACCGGCTGCCGGGCCCCGATCCCGTACGGGTCAGGGTCTACCGGCCGCGCGAAGCCGCGCCCCGCCCGCTTCCGTGCCTGGTATGGATCCACGGCGGCGGCCTGGTGCTCGGGACGCCCGAGACGGACGACGCCCGGGTCTCCCGCTACGTCCTGGAGGCCGGGTGCGCCGTGGTCTCCGTCGACTACCGGCTCGCACCCGAGCACCCCTTTCCCGTGCCCGTCGAGGACTGCTACCGCGCGCTGCGGTGGACGGCCGAGCAGGCGGGGGCGCTCGGGGTCGACCCGGAGCGGACCGCGGTCGGCGGGATCAGCGCGGGCGGCGGTCTCGCGGCCGCCACCGCCCTGCTCGCCCGGGACCGGGGCGGCCCGCGCCTCGTCTTCCAGTTGCTGCTGTGCCCGATGCTGGACGACCGCAACACCACAACCTCCAGCCGCGAGTTCACCGATCCGGTCACCTGGCCGCGCGCCAACAACGTGTACGGCTGGGCGGCGTTGCTCGGGCCGCTCGTGGGGGGCGAAGAGGTTTCCCCGTATGCGGCTCCGGCCCGGGCAGCAGATCTGTCGGGGCTGCCGCCCGCGTACGTCGACGTCGGGGAGCTGGAGGTCTTCCGTGACGAGTGCGCGCAGTACGCGCTCCGGCTGATCGCCGCGGGGGTGTCGACGGAGTTCCATCTGTGGCCGGGCGCGTTCCACGGGTTCGACGGTGCGCTCCCTCGTCTCACCCTTCCTCGCAGGGCCGCTGCCGAGCAGATCGCGGTGCTGCGGCGGGCCTTCGGCGCCGACCCGGGCGGGTCTACCATCTGACGTCGAGCCGCCGCGGGCTGCGGGAGGTCGTCCCCGTCCGCCACGCGACGGCGTCCATCGGGGCGGCCAGGCGCAGGTCCGGGAGGCGGGCGGCCAGGCGGTGCAGGGCGAGCTGGACTTCCGTACGGGCCAGCCAGGCGCCGAGGCAGTAGTGGGGGCCGGCGCCGAAGGAGAGCGTGGGAGCCTCCAGCGGGGCGAACAGGTCGTGGAGGGTGGCGGGCGGGAAGACCTCCGGGTCGCGGTTGGCCATCCCGCAGTCGGCGAGCACGATCGCCCCGGCCGGGATCGTCACCCCGCCGACCTCGACGTCCGTGGCGGCATGCCGGGTACTGCCCCGGTCGTCGCCCAGCGGGACGAGGTGGACGAGCCGGTCCGCCACACGCCCCGCTGCCTCCTCGTCGGCGCCGATGCGGGGCCAGGCCTCACGGCGTTCGCCCAGGAGGTAGAGCAGGACGTTGCCGAGCATGGTCATCGTGCTGTCGTGGCCTCCGACGACCAGCCCGCACACCAGGCTCACCAACTGCGTTTCGGGGACGTCCCCTTCCTCGTCGGCCGCCGCGACGAGACCGCTGATCAGGTCTTCGCCCGGGGCCAGGCGCCGCTCCGCGAGCAGGTCCGCGCCGAACGCGCCGAACTCCTTTCGGGCCGATGCCACCTGCTCGCCCTCGTGAGTGCCGTCGGAGAAGGCGTGTTCGCTCCAGTGCCGCAGCCGGTCCCACGCGGCCTCGTCGAGCCCCATCAGCCGGCTGATCACCGCCACCGGCAGGGGGAGGGCGAACTCCGCCACCAGGTCGGCCGGTTGCGGTCGCGGCTCCAGCCGGTCGAGGAGTTCCTCCACGATCGCGGCGATCCACGGCCGCCAGCGGGCGACGGCCCTCGGGGTGAACGCGCGCCGCAGGGTGCGGCGCAGCCGCAGATGGTCGGAGCCGTCCTGGTTGAACATCAGGTCCGGGTCGTTCACGAGATCCGGTACGCCGGAGAGCGCCGGGGCGTCGGGGGCGTACAGCTCTGCCCGGCCGAAGCGAGGGTCGGAGAGCACCTGGCGGACGTCGGCGTACCGGCTGACCAGCCAGGCCGGGGCGCCGCCCGGCAGTTCGGCGGGCCGGGGCGGCCCGGGCTTTTCGAAGTGCAGGCGGTGCATCGGGACCGGGTCGGGGTCCGTGGAGTCGGTGGTGGTCAACGTGCCTCCTGGGGATGGCGGTTCGGACACTTCCGGCACCGCGCGGGTCAGAGTTCGACGAGGACCTTGCCGCGGTTGGCCGCCCGATCGCCGTAGAGGCTGCCGTAGGCGGCGGGGATGCTGTCGAAGCCGTGGTGCAGGGTGTGGTCGCAGACGACCTCGCCGCGCCGGACCCGGCCTCCGAGCTCGGTGTGGAGGTCCTGCCAGTTCCGTTCGGTGAACCATTCCAGGGAGAAGATCCCGCGGACGGTGGCGCGCGGGAACATCAGGTACGGCAGGAGCCGGGGGCCGGTGTCCTCGTTGCCGACCTGGGTCGCCCACTGCCAGCACACCGCCACCTGGCTGCCGATGTTGAGCAGGGAGAACACCGCGTCGGTGACCGTGCCGCCGAGGTTGTCGAAGTACCGGTCGACGCCGTCGGGGGCGGCCCGGGCCAGCGCCTCGCGCACCGTGTCCGCGCGGTCCCCGTGGCGGTAGACGATCACCGCGTCGAAGCCGAGCCCGGTGAGGTAGTCCGCCTTCTCCGGGGACGAGGTGGTGCCGACGACCCTGGCTCCGGCGAGCGCGGCGAGCTGGCCGACGAGGGAGCCCACCGCGCCGGAGGCCCCGCTGATGACGAGGGTCTCGCCGGGGCTGATCGTCATGTACTTGGAGAGGGTCCCCCAAGCGGTCATGCCCGGTCCGCCCATCACGCTGAGGGCGGTCGGCAGGGGCAGCGCGTCGTCGTACCACCGGGGGTCGAGCCTGCGGTAGGCGGGGAAGACCATGGGGAACGTGCCGGTCTGCCAGAGTTCGGCCGCGCCGGTGGAGACCACATGGGTGCGCCAGCCGCCGAAGCCCTGGACGAGGTCGCCGACGCGGTGGGCGGCGCGCGGCCCCGCCTCCACCACCTCCATGATCGAGTCGGCGCCCATGTGCCGGCCGATGGGGGTGTCGAGGGCGATGCCCTGGAGGTAGGGGTCGACGGAGACGTACAGGGTGCGCAGGAGCATCTCGTCGGGGGCCAGGGTGACGTCGACGTTCTCGACGACCTTCTCGTAGACGCGGTCCACGTCGGGCACGCCCTCGATGTGTTCGCGGACCACCCATTGCGCGATCTTCATGGTTTCCTCTCCTTAGGTCGGTGCGTTGGGGCGTACGGGCACGGGGATGACCCGGTGGGTCGGTGGGGGTGCGGTGAGGTCGAGCGACGCGGTGAAGGGCTTGTCGTCGTCGCGGCAGACGAACTGCATGACGTGGCGTCCGGCCGCGGCGGCCCGGATGAGGCCGCCGGTGGTGGCCCAGACGCCGGACTGGTAGAAGTCGCGCAGCCCGGGAAGGCCAGGGCCGTGCTTCTTGATCAGCTCCTCGAGCCTCTCGCCGCTCTCCACGAAGGGCTGCCAGCCGAGGACGGTCCCGTCGTGGTTGCCGGTGTACCGGACCTGGGTGAGGGGGCTGGAGACGTCCCGGACGACGATCGCGTCCCGCAGGCCGGGGTGGCGTTGTTCCAGGAAGCCGATGAGCGCCTCGCGTGCCCGCCGTTTCGCCGCGTAGTAGCCGCGTCCGTGCCGTACGGGGAGGGTGTGCAGCTCCTGGCCGCCCCGCGTGCGGGTGACCTGTTCGGGGCCCTCGTCGAGGGCGCGCCAGGGGGCGATGTCGCAGAAGTAGGTGGCGTAGACGACGGTGGTGCCGTCCGGGGACAGCTCGGGGTAGTGGCGGCTGCGGAACTGGACGTTGACGCTGGGGTGGCGGATGCCGGTCAGCTCGGCCGCCAAGGACTCGTCGATGAGGTGCGTCGTGCACGGGTCGCCCTGGGGGAAGGGGCGGGAGAGGCCGAGGAACAGGGTGAAGTAGCCGGGGAAGACCATGCCGGGTTCGTGGATGGTCTCGGTGTAGAGCTTGCGGTAGTCCTCGCCCAGATACTCGCCCTTCAGGAACTTCATGGTGGTGGTGTAGCCGTCGCAGGCCGATACGACGATGTCGGCGCGGAGTTCGCCGCCGTCGCTGAGCCGGACGCCGACCGCCCGGTCGTCCTCGACGATCACCGACTCGACCTTCGTGTTGTACGCGACCTCGCCGCCGAGCCGCCGGTAGCGGGCCTCGATGGACTCGGCGAGGCCGAGGGACCCGCCCTCGGGTACGCCGGCGGAGAGGTTGGCGTGCGAGGCGAGCTGGAAGTGGAACGGGAGGACGGGGAAGGCCGGGTGCTTCTCGTACAGGATGAAGTTGAACGCCTCCTGGAGGAGGGGGTCCTTGAACCTCTGGGAGAAGTCGGTCATCAGGACGGTGATCGTGGTGCGGACGGCGTTGACGTACGGCAGGAACGAGGCGAGCATCCGCCAGCGCTCCCGGCGTCCCATCAGCCCGACGGGCTTGAGGAAGGGGTAGACGGCCAACGCCTTGCGGAAGCTCCGCAGTTGCCCGCAGAACTTCCGTACGAGGCGGGCGTCGACGGGCGAGAGGTCGATGAGGTGGGCTTCGAGCCGGTCCGGGTCGGAGTAGAAGTGGACGGCCCGCCCGTCGGTGCCGCGCACGATGTTGAAGACGTCGAAGTGGCGGATCTCCTTGCCCTGAAGGGCGCCGAGCTCCAGCCAGATCTGGTGCATCTCGTTGCCGGGGCCGCTACCGAGGAGCCAGCTGACGCAGGCGTCCAGGGTGAAGCCGCCGCGCTCCCAGGCGGTGCAGCAGCCGCCGGGGATCTCGTGCATCTCCAGGATGCGGGTGCGGTAGCCGTTCATCTGGGCGTAGCAGCCGGTGGAGAGGCCGCCGAGCCCTGCCCCGATGATGATCATCGTCTCGCGTGGCCGGGTGGAGCCCGGCCGGGCCTGCTTGCCGTGTCGGCTCATGAGCCCTCACTCTCCCGTGCCGACCACCGGTCGAGCTGGGGCAGGTGCCCCAGCTTCCCGGGGTGCCAGGGTTCGGCGCCCGTGCTCTCCCAGGCGCGGAATTCCAGGCCGAGTTCGCGGCAGAGGTACTGGACGGCGAAGCGGCCGGTGGAGGCGGCGCGGATCAGGCCGCCCATGCCGACCCACTGCCCTGCCATGGAGAAGCCGCTCAGTCCCGGCAGCCGCATCCGGTCCTTGCCGACCAGGCGGGCGGAGACGTCGTCGGCGTCGGAGAACGCCTTCCAGGCGAGGATGGAGCCGCCCAGGTTGCCGGTGTAGCGGTGGGTCGTGGCGGGTGTGGCGACCTCGACGATCTCGATGCGGTCGGCGATGCCGGGGGTGCGGCGCTCTAGGAAGTCCCGGACGAAGTCGGCCACTTCACGCTTGCGCCGGCGGTAGTCCTTGCGGTCCCTGGAGCGGAGGTCCTTCCAGTGGGCGTAGTCGCTGAAGTAGGTGCAGTGCAGCACCGAGCGGCCGGGGGGCGCGAAGCCTCCCGAGTAGCGGGAGCGGGCCTGCACGACGAGGCTGTCCTGTAGTGCGCCGGGGAGGTGGGCCGCGTCGTCCGGGGCGAGGAGGTGGGTGGTGCTGTGCGCCTCGTCGGTGTCCAGGTCGCCGCGCAGACCGACGAAGGCGGAGACGACGGCGGGGAACAGGGTGCCGGGCCGGTGGAGGAGGTCGGTGTACAGCTTGTCGATGCGGGGTCCGGTGTACCGGCCGCCCAGGAGCCCGTAGACGGTGGTGTGGCCGTCGCAGGCGGAGACCACGTGTTCGGCGAAGTACCTTCTGCCGTCGCGTAGTTCGATGCCGATGGCACGGTCGTTCTCGACCAGGATCCGTTGGGTGCGGGCCCGGTAGGTGACCGTGCCGCCGAGGCTCCGGTAGCGCTCCTCGATCGAGCGGGCGAGGCCGAGCGAACCGCCCTGCGGGAAGCCGGCGTTGCCGTGATGGGCGGCGGCCATGTTGAAGAGGTACGGCAGCAGCGGGAAGCCTTCCGGGTCCTGGAAGAAGATGTTGCGGAACGCCTTGCGCAGCAGCGGGTCCTGGAAGCGGTCGGCGAACACGTGCATCGGGGTGGCGGCGGTCCGCCAGAAGAGCCGGAAGGCGGGCAGCACCGTGCGCAGGGTCCGGGCCCTCTCCCCTACGGTCCGCAGGGCGGGCGCGGTCAGGAACGGGTACAGCTCGATGTCGATGAACCGCCGCAGGTCCCGGGTGAAGGCGCGGATGTGCGGCGCGTCGGCGGGTGAGAGGTCCAGGAGGTGGGCCTCCAGGCGGTCGGGGTCGTTGTAGAACGTCACCGACCGGCCGTGTTCGTCCTCGACCTTGTTGAACAGCTCGAAGTTGGTGACGGTCTTGCCGTCGAACGCGCCGAGTTCGCTCCACACCCGGTGGGCGTCGTTGCCCGGGGCGGTGCCGACGAGCCATTCGATGCAGTAGTCGAAGAGGTATCCGTCGCGGGACCAGGCGGTGCAGCAGCCGCCGGGCAGGACGTGCTTCTCGAAGACGCGGGTCCTGGCGCCGCTCATCTGCGCGTAACAGCCGGTGGAGAGGCCGGCCACGCCCGCGCCGACGACGATGACGCGGGGCGGGGCGCCCGGGACGCGTTCCCTGGTGGTCCAGTCGGTGGCGTCGGTGGAGTCGTCATCCGCCATGGGACGCCTCCCCGGCGATGGTCGCTCGCACCAACTGGGCGTTGCGCGGGAGGTGTTTGGCGTCGAGCATGTCGGCGTGGACGCCGGAGCCGCGCAGGACCGCGGTGACGCCGGTGGAGCTGCCGTGCCAGGTGCCGTGCTCCCCGGCGGCGTAGAGGGCGGCCTTCTCCTCGTCGGTGATGACCGTGACCGTCGCGGCGACGGTGCCGGTGTTGGGGGTGCGCCCGCAGAACGCGAGGTATTCGGCGGCGTGGGCGAGGGTCTCTCGGGTGACGGCGTCGGATCCGGTGTGCTTGCGTACGTGGTCGGCGAGTTCGGCCTCGAAGGCAGCGATGCCGGCCGCGTCGGGTTCGTAGGCGGCGAGGATGCGCCGGGAGTCGAGGATGACGACGTGGGCGACGTGGCGACCGCGCCGCTCCAGTTCTTTGGCCGTCTCGAAGGCCAGGTTGCCGCCGAGGGAGTAGCCGAGGAGCAGGTAGGGGCCGTCGGGCGGGTCGGCCTCGATCAGATCGGCGTACCGGGCGATCTTGTCCTCGCCGGGCAGGTAGTTGAAGCCGATGACGGTGTGGTCGGGCAGCTGGGCGGCCAGGCCCCGGTAGACGAGCCCGTGGCCGCCGGCGGGCGGGAAGCAGAAGAGGGCGGGGGCCTGTCCGGCGTTGAAGGTCAGGCTGGGCAGCTCATCGGCGCTCGCCCCGAGGAGGACGTCCTCGACGGTGGCGGCCATCCCGTGCAGGGTGGTGACCTGGTAGAGCCGGCTGACGGGGACGCCGACGCCGAACTCGGTGCGCAGGTGGTGGAGCAGCTCGATGAGCTTGATCGAGCTGCCGCCGAGTTCGAAGAAGTCGTCCTCCAGGCCGACCTGTTCGCGTCCCAGGAGCGCCTTCCAGTGCCGGGCGACGCTGATCTCGTACAGCGTCACGGGCTCCTCGTGCGGCCGGTCGCCGGCCTCGGCCCGGGGGGCGGGCAGCGCGGCGGTGTCGACCTTGCCGTTGGCGGTCAGCGGCAGGGCGGGCAGCTCGGTGAAGTGGGACGGGATCATGTACGAGGGCAGGGAGCGGGCCAGATGGCGGCGCAGGGCCCGGACGTCCAGGGTCGCTCCGGCCTCCGGTACGCAGTAGGCGCAGAGGGCCGCGTCTCCCCCGGTGTCGGTGCGTACGGTGACGACGGCGCGGGCCAGCGGTGGCCACTGGGCGAGGTGGGCCTCGATCTCGCCGATCTCGATGCGGTGGCCGCGAAGTTTGACCTGGCCGTCGGTGCGGCCGAGCAGGTGGACCCGGCCGTGCGCGTCCCAGCGCGCGATGTCGCCGGTGCGGTAGAGGCGTTCGGGGCGGGCGTCGGCGGCCCTGGAGAGCGTACGGGTCACGAAGCGCTCCTCGGTCTGCTCGGAGTCTCCGGCGTAGCCGAGGGCGACGCCCCGTCCGCCGATCCAGAGTTCGCCGGGCACGCCGGGCGGGACGGGTTCGCCGTGGGCGTCGAGGACGTGGAGGGCGCTGCCCGGCAGGGGTCGGCCGATCGGGACCATCGCGCCGGGTTCCAGGTCGTCGACGGGCCCTTCGAAGTACGCGCTGTCGATGGTGGCCTCGGTGAGGCCGTAGGAGTTGACGAGGCGGGTGCCGGGTCCGCACAGCTCGGCCAGTCTGCTGTACTCCCCCACGCTCCAGGCGTCCGAGCCGACCACCAGCAGCCGCAGGAAGTCCAGCCGCAGCCCTTCCCGTTCGCAGTGGTCCATCAGTCCGCGTACGACGGCGGGCACGAACTCGGCGCAGTCGACGCGTTCCTGACGCATCGTGCGGTAGAGCCGGGTCGTGTCGAAGAGGAGGTCGCGGTCGGCCAGGACGAGCGTGCCGCCCGAGCACAGGGCGCGGACCAGGTCACCGGTGAACACGTCGAAGGATGGTTCGGCCATCTGGAGGTGCGTCGTCACGTCGGTCTCCAGCCGGTACGCCTGCCGCCACGCGGCCTGCGCGGAGGCGAGGTTGCGGTGGCTGACGCGGACGGCCTTGGGGCGGCCGGTGGAGCCGGAGGTGGTGATGATGTAGGCCGGTGCGTCCGGGGCGGTTTCGCCGGGCGTGCCGTCGGGGTGCGGTGCGGTGGCGGCGAGTTCGGCGAGGGTGAGCGTCGGGGCGGCCAGGGCCCCGGTCTGCTCGGGCCGGGCGTTGTCCGCGACGAGGACGAGTTCCGCGCCGGTGGTCGATACGAGGTGGGCGAGCCGGTCGGCGGGCTGGTCGGGCCGGAGCGGGAGATAGGCGGCGCCGGCCCTGAGCACGGCGAGGAGGGCGACGATCAGCTCGGGGGACTTGTCCAGGCTCAGCACGACCACCGAGCCCTCGTCGACGCCGAGCGCACGCAGCCGGGCGGCGGTGTCGTCGGCGCGCCGGTCCAGCTCGGCGTAGGTCAGCCGGTGCGCCTCACCGTACGGGGAGGGCGTGGTGACAGCGACGGCGGCGGGGTGTTCGGCGGCGATGCGGGCGATCAGCGCGTGGACCGGGGTGAACGGTTCGTCGTCCCGGTGCCCGGGGGGCGGCAGGGCCGGGCGGCTCCACTCCTCCACCAGCCGCTCCCGCTCCCGGTCGCCGAGCATCTCCAGTTGGGATACGGGCTGTTCGCCCGGCCGGCGGGTCATCCGGTCGAGGAGGCGGGTGTAGTGGGCGGCCATGCGGCGCATGGTCTCGGGGAGGAAGAGGTCGGTGTTGTACTTGAACACGCAGTGGAAGCGGCCCTCCGCCTCGTCCTCGTAGGCGGACAGGGTTATGTCGAACTGCCCTTCCTCCTCTGGTAGTTCGATGTAGTCCAGCCGGTAGCCGTACTGCTCGGTCGCCACCTTGTGGGTGAGGAGGATGAACATCGCCTGGAAGACGGCGGACCGGCTGGGATCGTGCTGGAGGCCCAGCTCCTCGACGAGGAGGACGAAGGGGTACTCCTGGTTGTCCAGGCCGCCGAGCACGGTCCGGCGGACCTGTTGCAGCAGTTCGGCGACGGTCGGGTCCTCGGACAGGTCGGCGTGCAGGGGCAGCGGGTTGACGAAGTAGCCGTAGACGGAGGCGAAGTCCTGCCGGGTGCGGCCGGTCACCGGGCTGCCGACGACGATGTGGTCCTGCCCGGAGTACCGGTGCAGCAGGAGGTAGTAGGCGCTGAGCAGCACCATGAACGGGGTGACGCCGTGCGCCCGGGCCAGGGCGTGGACGCGGGCGCTCAGAGCATCGTCGAGGACGAAGAAGTCCGAGGCCCCGTTGTGGGTCTGCACCGGCGGGCGCGGTTTGTCGACGGGCAGATCCAGGAGCGGGACCTCGGCCGGCAGATGGGACCGCCAGTAGGCGAGCATGCCCGCCGCCTCGGGCCCGGCCAGGAAGGCGTTCTGCTGGTTGAGGAAGTCGAGGTAGCGGGCCTCGACCGGTGGCAGCTGGGGTTCCCGGTTGCGCCGCAGCGCCTCGTAGATGCTGAGGAGTTCCTCGATGAAGGTGAACGTGGAGATGGCGTCGGAGACGATGTGGTGGACGGCCTTCATGATGATCCAGCGGTCCGGGCCCCGCTTGAAGAGGCGGAAGCGGACCAGGGGGTCGTGGGCGAGGTCGTAGGGCTTGCGGTACTCCTGGACGATCGTGGCGTGGACGGTCTCCCAGTCCTCGCCCCGGACGTCGAAGAGGGCGAGATCGGTCCTGGCGTCCTCGGAGACCCGCTGCACGGCCTGCCCGTCCACCAGGAGGAAGTTGGTGCGCAGCGCCGGGTGGCGGGCGATGAGCCGGCGGACGGCCTCGAACATCAGGTCCGGTTCGAGGGCGACGTTCACCTCGACGGCGCCGCCGATGTTGTACGCGTAGCCGTCGGGGTTGAGGTGCTTGAGGAACCAGAGCGCTTTCTGGTTCTGCGTCAGCGGGTACTGCCGGTCGTCGGTGTGGAGTTCGGCCGCGCCCGCCACCCGGTCGCCTTCGTCCGCCGAGGCCAGGGCGGTGAGGCCGTCGTGGAGCTGGGCGGTGAGCTCTCCGGCCGGGGTGCCGCTGAGCAGGGCGACCACGGGCAGGGCGACGCCGAGTTCGGCGTGGATGCGGGCCCGTAGCTCCATGGCGAGGAGCGAGTCGAGCCCGAGTTCGCCGAGCCCGGTGGCGGTGTCGATGCGGTCGGCTCCGGTGCGCAGCACGGTGGCGGCGAGCGCGGCGAACCGCTCGGCGACCAGGGTGCGCCGGGCCTCCTCGTCGGCGGCGCGGAAGGTGTCGAGGAATCCGTTGCCGGAGACGGTGTCCGTGGGCGGGGCGGCGGCTGCGGCGAGGTCGGCGACCAGCGGCGGCGGGGACGGGTACCAGGCGAGGAAGACGGGCCAGTCGACGACGGTGGCGACGACGAGCTGCGCGTGGTCCTGGCCGATGACGCGTTCCAGGACGGCCATGCCCGCGTCCGGGGAGAGCGAGCTCATGCCCCGGCTGTGCAGGTAGTGCCCGGCCAGGCCGAGTTCCTCGATCATGCCGGTGGCCCAGGGACCCCAGTCCAGGCTGAGCGCGGGCAGGCCCCGGGCGCGGCGGTGGTGGGCCAGGGCGTCCAGGAAGGCGTTCCCGGCCGCGTAGTTGGTCTGGCCCGCCGTGGTCAGCAGCGAGGCGATCGAGGCGAAGAGCACGAAGTGTTCGAGGGGTTCGTCCCGCAGATGCCGGTGCAGGAGGTGGGCGCCGACGGTCTTGGGGTCGTGGACGGCGTCGAAGGCGGCCCGGTCGAGGTCGGCGACGAGCGTGTCGCGGACCTGGCCGGCAAGATGGAACACCCCGCGTACGGGCGGCGCTCCGCTGCACCGGTGGGCGTCGAGCCAGCCGGTCAGGGCGTCCTCGTCGGTGATGTCGAGGGTGGCCAGGACGGGCTGTGCGCCGAGCGTCTCCAGTTCGCGGATCAGAGCCACGGCCCGGCCCTCGGCGGTGGCGGGGTCGGTCCCGGCCCACTTCTCCCGGGCCGGGACGGGGGTGCGCCCGACCAGGACGATCCGGCGTGCTCCTCGGCGTACGAGGGTGCGGCAGAGCAGTCGGCCGAGCGCGCCGAACGCACCGGTGACCAGGTAGCTTCCGTCGGGCCGCAGCCGCAGCGGCAGTGGCCGGGTCAGGCCGTCGGCGGGGCGGAGGCGGCTGGTGCGGCGGCCGCCGTCGCGCAGGGCGATCTCCTCCTCGTCGTCGCTCAGCGCCTCGGCCAGGAGTGCCGCAGCCTCGATGCGGTCGCCGTCGGGGCCCGGCTGTCGGCGGGGGTCGAGGTCGATGAGCTTGCCGGGGTGTTCGGTCAGTTCCTGGTGCCGCAGCACGCGGCCGATGCCCCAGGCGGGCGCTCCGAGAGGCTCGGGGCCCTCGCCGGGCAGGGCGGGCTGGGCTCCTCGGGTGACGATGTGCAGGCGGCCACCCCCGCCCCGGGCGGACAGCAGGCGGGCGAGGGCGATCAGGGAGTACGCGCCCGCGCCGGTGTGGTCGTGGAGGGCGGCCCGGTCGCAGTCGGCGAGGGCGGGGGCATCGAGGTTCCACAGGTGCAGGACGGTTCCCCGGAAGGGGCCGCCGTCGCGGTCGAGGTCGGCGAAGAGGCGCCGCAGGTCGGTGTCGGACGCGGGGTCGACGGTGTACGTACGGCCGTCGGCGGAGGCGGTGCAGGCCGCGCCCCGGCGGACGAGCCGGCAGCGTTCGCCGCGGGCCGTGACCAGGGTGGCGAAGACGTCCGCGACGCCTCCGGTGTCGGCGAGGAGGAGCCAGTCGTGGTCGCGTGCGGTGGTCGTGGGTCGCGGATCGCCCCCGCTCACCCCCGGCACCCCGTGTGTGACGGTGGCGCTCACCTCCCCCGGCAGGGCTCCGGCATCATCGACCGGCAGCGGCGGGCAGCCGGTCCAGACGGGTTCGGCGAGCCAGGAGTCGATCGTGGTGCGGGCGACGGCGGTGGCCGCCTTCTCCACGTCGGCGGCGCGGAAGCCCTGGACGCGGCCGAGGGGCGTGCCGTCGTCGGCGTACAGGGCGATGTTCCCGAGGGTGGTGTCGTCGTCGCCGGGGAGCAGCGTGGCATGGGCCCAGAACGGCTGGTCCCCGATGGGTTCGAGGGCGACCTCGTCGAGGGAGAGCGGCAGCCTGATCCCGGTGTCCGGTGCGCGACCTTCGGCGTTCAGCGGGATCAGGGGAGTCAGGAGAGTCTGGAAGCAGGCGTCGAGGAGGACCGGGTGGAGGTGGTGGCCGGCGGCGTCGTCGCCGATCGCCCGGGGTGGGCAGATCCGGGCGAGAACCTCTCCGGCGCCGATCCAGACCTCCTCCACGGCCTGGAAGGCGGGGCCGTAGTGGTAGCCGAGGGCGGCCAGCGCGGTGTAGCAGTCGGGTCCCTCGATGCGGTGGAGGGACCTGGCCCGGATCGCGGGAGCGTCGAGCGGCAGAGCGGTACGGCGGCGCTGGCCGGTGCGGACGATCCCGCTCGCGTGGACGGCCCGCTCGCCGTCCTCCCCCGTCGGCGAGGCGATGGTGAAGGCCGCGGTCTCCAGGGAGAGCGACACCTCCACGGTGCGGTCCTCGCCGTCGGGCAGGAAGAGCGCCTTGCGCAGGTCGATGTCGGCGAGGACGGCAGTGGTGCCGCCGGTGAGCCGCAGGACGGCCTGGGCGGCCATCTCCAGGTAGCCGGCGGCGGGGAAGACCACGGTGTCCTGGATGCGGTGGTCGGCGAGGTAGGGCAGGTCCTCGGTGTCCAGGCGGGCCTGCCAGGTGGGTTCGGTGGCGTCGGTGCGGCGGCCGAGGAGCGGGTGGTCGCGGTGGCCGAGCCGGACCTGGGCGACCGGCCGGGGCTCGGTCCAGTGTCGGTCGCGCCGGAAGGGGTGGCGGGGCAGGGTGACGGGCCGGCCGGTGGGCTGGAGCAGGTCCCAGTCGATGGGGACGCCGAGGGTGTGGAGCGCGCCGAGGGAGGCGGCGAAGCGCTCGGTCTCGTTCTCCCGGCGGCGGATCGAGGGCAGGGTGAGCCCGGACGTCCCGGCGGCGTCGAGGCATTCGCGGATCGCGTGGCCGAGGACCGGGTGCGGCCCGATCTCCAGGAAGAGGTGGTGGCCGTCGTCGGCGATGCGGTCGATCGCCGACCTGAAGCGCACCCGGTCGCGGACGTTCTTCCACCAGTAGGCGGCGTCGAGTTCCTCACCCCGGGCGGTTCCCTCGACGCCCGTGAGATACAGCGGCACCTGTGCCGGTCGAGGCTCCAACGGGGCTAGTTCCGCCAGCAGTTCGTCCTTGATTCGTTCCATGCCGACGCTGTGGTAGGGCACTTCGACGGTGAGGAACTTCGCGAACTGCTGCTCGGCCCGCAACTCCTCGGCCAGCAGGGTCAGGGCCGTCTCGTCCCCGGCCAGGGTGATCGCGGTGGGGCTGTTGACGGCGGCGATGGAGACCCGGTCGCGGTAGGGGCGCACCCGGCGCTCGGCCTCGTCCTCGGACAGGCCGACGGCGAGCATGGTGCCCGTGCCGGCCAGGCTCTGCTGGAGGCGGCTGCGGTGCACGACGATCCTGGCCGCGTCCCGCAGGGAGTAGACGCCCGCCGCGTGGAAGGCGGCGATCTCCCCGGTGCTGTGACCGACCACGGCGTCGGGGCGCACCCCGTGGGACCGCCACAGGGCGGCGAGGCCGACCTGTACGGCGAAGTTCGCGGGCTGGGCGAGCCAGGTCTCGCTCATCCGGGAATCGGACTCGTCGGCGGTCATCTCCTCGATGAGGGACCAGTCGGCGAACTCCCGCAGCGCTTGGTCGCACGCGGCGACGGCGTCGCGGAACACCGTTTCTTCCGCAAGCAGTTGGCGGCCCATGCCCCACCACTGGGGGCCCATGCCGGTGAAGACCTGGACCAGCTTCCGGTCGGCGGCGTCCCGGGCGCGGCCGTGGAGGACGCGGGGGTGGGGCTCGCCGCGCTCGTGGGCGGCGAGGGCCTCGTCGAGGGAGGCCCGCGAGGAGTGGACGACGGACAGCCGCTCGGGCAGGTGCTGGCGGCGGTGGGCCAGGGTGTGGCCGAGGTCGTCGAGGGCCACGGCCGGGCCGTTGTCGCCCGCCAGTTCGGCCCGGATGCCCGCCGCCATCTCCCCCAAGGCGTCCGCGTTGCGGGCGCTGAGCGGCAGGAGGCTCCAGCGCCGCCCGGCGGACGCGGCGTTCCCGTGGTCCGCCGGAACCGGCGGGGCCTCCTCCAGGACGACATGGGCGTTGGTGCCGCCGAATCCGAAGGAGTTGACGCCGGCGCGGGCCGGCCCTTCGTGGGCGGGCCAGGCGGTGGGCCGGGTGGGGATCTCGTAGGGCAGGGTCGCCGGGTCGATGGCGGGGTTGAGGTTCTCCAGGTTGATGTGCGGCGGGATGGTCCGGTGCCCGATGCTCAGGACGGTCTTGATCAGCCCGGCGACCCCGGCGGCGGATTCGGTGTGGCCGATGTTCGTCTTGACCGAGCCGACGTAGGCGCGGGCGCCCGGGGCCCGTCCGATGGCCAGCGCGCGGCCCAGGGCGTTCGCCTCGATCGGGTCGCCGACGGGGGTCGAGGTGCCGTGCGCCTCCATGTACTGGAGGTCTCCCGGGGTGATGCCCGCCTCGGCGCAGACCCGGCGGATGAGGTCGACCTGGGCGTCGGCGTTGGGCACGGTGATGCCGTTGGTGTGGCCGTCCTGGTTGACGCCGCTGTTGAGGATCACCGCGTGGATCCGGTCCCCGTCGCGTACGGCGTCCTCCAGCCGCTTCAGCGCGACCAGGCCGACGCCTTCGGCCCGCACGTAGCCGTCGGCGGCGGCGTCGAACGTACGGGAGCGGCCCTCGGGCGACAGGAAGCCGCCCTTCGTCTCGGCGACGGTGTACTGCGGGGCCATGTGCAGCAGGGTGCCGCCGGCCAGCGCGAGGTCGGTCTCCCCGTTCCGCAGCGCCTGGCACGCGAGGTGGACGGCGACCAGGGAGGAGCTGCACGCGGTGTCGATGGACAGGCTGGGGCCCCGGAAGTCGAAGCAGTACGAGATGCGGTTCGAGACCATCGTCATCATGGTCCCGGTCGCGGTGTGGGCGGCCAGCGAGGTGAAGCCCAGGTCGGCGAACTGCAGGATCTTGTAGTCCAGGGTGAACGCGCCGACGTAGACGGCGACGTTCCCGCCGGCGAGGTCGGCGGGGCGCTGGCCACCGTCCTCCAGCGCCTCCCAGGCCACTTCGAGGAGCTTGCGCTGCTGCGGGTCCATGTGGTCGGCCTCGCGCGGGCTGATGCCGAAGAACGCGGGGTCGAACTCGTCGAAGCCGTCGATGTATCCGCCGCGGCCGCCGACGAGGCGCCCGGGTTTGTCGCGGAACCGGCTGCCGAGCGTACGGACGTCGTACCGGTCGGGCGGTGTGGGCGTGATGCAGTCCTTGCCCGCCACCAGATTGCGCCAGTACGTGCGGTGGTCCGAGGCGCCGCCGGGAAGGCGGCAGCCCATCCCGATGATCGCCACCTTGTCCCGTAACGCCCGGCTGTTCGCGTCGGCCATGTCGAACTCCTCAAGTCGTGGTGGAGCGAGTCGTGGTGCGGCGTCGGGAGGGAGACCGGCGACGGTCACTCCGGGGCGGGGGCCGGTGCGGGTCTGCGTCGCCAGGGGTGCAGGAGGGCGGCGAGGATCTCGCCGGTGCCGGGGAAGGAGGCGGGGTCCTGGAGGCCCACTGCGGTGGGTTCGCGGCCGGGGCGCCAGGTGAAGCTGCCGAAGAGGTGGTCCCAGCACGACAGATCGGAGCCGTAGTGGCCGGCTTCGGACAGCTCGGTGCTGTGGTGGAGGCGGTGCTGCTCCGGGCCGGCCACCAGATGGTTGAGCGGCCCGATGCGGACGTCGATGTTGGCGTGGACGAAGTAGCCCTGGGCGGCGACGAAGAGTCCGACCACCAGCACCGCGGGGCGGGAGAAGCCGACGAGGGCCAGGGTCAGCTGGACGAGGCTCTGCGCCAGGACGATGTCCAGAACGTGGTTGACGCCGTTGTTGGCGACGTTGACCTTCTCCGGGACGTGGTGCACCCCGTGCAGCCGCCAGAGCAGGGCGTTGCGGTGGCCCAGTCGGTGTACGAGGTAGCTGACGAGCGAACCGGCCAGCAGGGCGCCCGGGATCTCGATCCCGAGGGGATACGTCGGCTCCTGCGGCGAGATCAGGCCGACGGCCAGCGCGACCAGCAGTTGCGCCAGTCCGCTTCCGGCCATGGTGAGCAGGAAGTAGATGCCGTACCAGCGCCATTCGTCCTTTCCGGGATGCCAGTTCCGGTCGTACGGAATCAGCCGCTCCAGGAGAGCCAGATAGGCGATGGAGCCGACCAGGAAAAGCGGGCTGACCCATGCCGGATCCCACCGCAGCCGCAATGCGAACACGCTCACGCACACGACCGCGAGGAGGAGAACGGGGTAAGCGGTGGCACGAAGAATACGGGCAGCACAATTTCCTCCCGCCCCCTTCCCGCAATCCGAATAGTCGGCCGAATGAATTTCGCCATCGGCGGCGCTCGCGCGCTCGTCCATATGTGACCCCACAAGGGAAGGCAACCGGGAGGTTGAAGCCAACTTTTCCACATCAGCGCAGACCGGAAGGGCTCGGGGAGTCTCGGTGAACTCTGGGGCGACCGTGGCCCCGCACTGGCGCCCTTCAGACACCCGGCTTCGATGAAATTCGGCCGTGGCGTGAACTGATGCCCCCGATCCCATCAGCCCAGATCATCTATTTCCCGCTCGCGCGGCTTTAATCACGTCGACTCGCAGAAATGGGCTGATGCCTTTACCCATGGGCGGCAACAGGTTGCAAGAGAAATCGCACAACCGAGGCGAAGTCATTTGTGCGAACAATTCCTTCGTAGGATCATCGCTATGCCGGGGGCCGGCGTATTCCCGTACGCCGGGAGGTTGTTTCCTACGCTCGGGCGCACGTCCGGGCGGGGAGCCGTGCGCCCGCGCGGAAGCAGCGTGTGCGCGTGCTCCCCGAAAGCCCCGGGGGGGCACCGGCCCGGGACGCCTTCCGCCGGAGGACACCGCCCTGCGATGATCGCGGCGAGATCCGGCAGCCCATCAGCGAATCGAGGAGCCTCCTTGTCGTACGACGTCGGCGCGGTGCGCGCGCAGTTCCCCGCCCTGCGGTCCGGTACAGCGCATTTCGACGGGCCGGGCGGCACACAGACCCCGGCCTCCGTCGTGGCGGCGATCGGCGAGGCGATGAGCCGGCCCCTGTCGATCCGGGGCGCAGCCCTTCCCGGGGAGGTGAACGCGGAGGAGATCGTCCGGGGATTCCGGCAGGCGATGGCGGATCTGCTGGGCGCGGATCCGGGCGGGATCGTGTTCGGCCGGAGCGCCACCCAGCTCACCTACGATTTCTCGCGCACCCTGGCCGGGACCTGGAGTCCGGGGGACGAGGTCGTGGTCAGCCGGCTGGACCACGATGCCAACATCCGCCCGTGGGTGCAGGCGGCCGAGCGGGTGGGGGCGGTGGTGCGGTGGGCCGACTTCGACCCGGCGACCGGCGAGCTGCCCCCGGAGGCCGTCGGCGCGCGGATCACCGGCCGGACCCGGCTGGTCGCCGTGACCGGCGCTTCCAATCTGATCGGCACCCGGCCCGACATCCCGGCCATCGCCGAACTCGCCCACCGGGCCGGCGCGCTGCTGTACGTGGACGGGGTCCATCTCGCCGCGCACCACCCGGTGGACCTGGAGCGGCTCGGGGCGGACTTCCTCGTCTGCTCCCCGTACAAGTTCTTCGGCCCCCATCACGGTGTGCTCGCCGCCCGGCCGGAACTGCTCGACGCCCTCCGCCCGGACAAGCTGGCGCCGTCCACCGAAGCCGTACCGGAGCGCTTCGAACTCGGCACGCTGCCGTACGAGTTGATGGCAGGGACCCGTGCGGCGGTGGACTTCATCGCGACCTTGGGCACCGAGGCCGGCACCGACGCGGTGAACGGGCGCGGCGGGCGTCGCGAGCGGCTGGCGTCGGCGTACGCGGCGATCGACGCCCACGAGAGCGGGCTGCGGGAGAGCATCGAGAAGGGGCTGCGCGAACTGGGCGGGGTGACGGTGCGCTCCCGGGCCGCCGAGCGCACCCCCACACTGCTCCTCACCTTCGAGGGCCGGGACGCGGCGGACGCCTACCGCGCTCTCGCCCGCTCCGGGGTGCACGCGCCCGCCGGGTCCTTCTACGCCCTGGACGCCTCCCGGCACCTCGGGCTCGGCGAGAGCGGCGGCCTGCGCGTCGGACTGTCCGCGTACAACGACGCGGACGACGTGGAGCGGCTCCTGACGGGACTGGCGGGCTTCCTGCGGTAACGGCGAGGGGTTCGGGAGCCGGGGAGGTACAGCGACCCCCGGCCTCAGGCGTCAGGCGTCAGGCGTCAGGCGTCAGGCGATGACGTACGGCGTCGGGCCACCTGTTCGGGCTGGAGCGTGGCCAGCGTGTCCACCGCGTCCGCCAGCCCGGACAGGTGCCGGATCCCCGTCGGCAGCCGCCCGGCCCAGCCGGGTCCGGCCACGCAGACGAGGGGACTCCTGCGCGCACCCCGTACGCCCCACTCGATCCCGTCCAACCGGGCCACGAGCGAGCCGCTCGCCGTGGCGCGGGACTGCGCCCAGATCACCACCGCGGCGGGGCCGGTACGCCGCACCGCGTCCTCCAGGGCCGTGGCGGGCACGGCAGCGCCGAACATGCGGACCGGCAGAGACTGCTGGACGAGGGTCGCGGCGAGTGCCTCAAGGGCCAGCGAGTGGGTCTCGCCAGGCGCACAGGCCAGCAGGGCGAGGCCCGCATCGGGGTCGGGGGACCTCTCGGCCGAGACCCCGCGCAGCGCACCGGAGACGTGCCACGACAACAGGTGCTCGACCTCGATGTACCGCTCCCCCGCCGTCTCCCACTTGCGCCCCACCACGTGGAGCGCCGGCATCATCACCTCGTCCCAGGCGGCCGGCAGCCCGTAACGGTCGAGCACGGTCGTGAGCAGCTCGTCTATGGCCGGCGCGTCCAGCCGAATCGCGGCCCGGGCCAGGCCGCGGCACTCCCGGCGGGCCCGGCCGAGCGGAAGCGGCCCAGCGGCCCGGGGAGCGCGCCCGGACCGTGGCCGGTCCGCGGCGCCGCTCGCGTCGGCCTCGGGCGCTCCGGTCCCGGTCGCTCTGTCACGAGGCGCTCCGGCCAGGACGGTGCGAGCGGCCTCGGCCGGGGGCAGGCCGGCGCTCGTCAGAGCGCACATGTTCCGCAGAGCGGCGATGTCCGCCTCCGTCCAGCGGCGATGCCGGCCGTCCTGACGCGCGGCCGGGCCGATGCCGTAGCGGCGGTCCCACGAACGCAGTGTGGTCGGCGCGACGCCCAGGAGGCGGGCCACCGCACCCGTGGTCAGGCCGCCCTCGGCCGGGGCGCACGACGCCAGATCGACGGATACATCCATAAATTCACCATACGACGCAGAAACGACGCATGTTGCCCGGCGGATACACGCACGGTTCCCTTTTGATCACGGGGCCGCAAACGGCCGTGCGGCGTGAGGGAACAGGAGGCGGTCATGAAACTGAGCGACGAGTTGCCCACCGATCACCGGCTGGCGGCGGTGTACCGGATCGGCGCGGGCCTCTGCGGGGCGATCCTGGTCGTCTTCGGAACGCTGGGCTTCGCGAATCAGCTGAGCTTCTTCAACACCAGTGGCAGCCAGATCGCCGGGTTGTCGTCCAACGGACTTCTCAGCCTGATCTCCCTGCTCGTCGGGGCGCTGCTGATCACCGGCGCGGCGGTGGGCGGCAATGTCGCCTCCACGGTGAACATGACCATCGGCTCACTCTTCCTGCTCAGCGGCTTCGTCCACCTCTTCATCCTGGACCGGGCCGCGAACATCCTGGACTTCAGCATGTCGAACGTGATCTTCAGCTTCGTGATGGGGCTGTTGATCCTCACGTTCGGGATGTACGGGCGGGTGACCGGCGGTCTGCCGCACGACAACCCGTACTGGCGTCGCCGCCACCCGGAGCAGGCCGCGCGCGAAGCCGCCGCCCACAGAAGGGCAGCGGCCGGCGGCCCGCTGCGGGACGGGTCTGCTCAGACCTTGCGGTAGCGGGCGTTGAACCAGGAGAACACGCCGAAGGCAACCAGTCCGAGGGCGATGAGCACCAGCAGCCACGGGCCGACCGGGGTGTCGGCGAAGGAGCGCAGGGTGTCGTCCATCCCCTTGGTCTTGTCGGGCTCGTGCTGGACGGCCGCGGCAATGGCGAACGCGCCCGCCGCGGCGAAGACGCTGCCGCGCGCCGCTCCGCCGAACACACCCGTGACGTCGACGGCCTGGCGGACCCGGCGGGACATCTCCGACAGCTTCAGGTGCTTGTGGTACTTGCGCATGATGGCCCGGACCGCGATCCAGAGGCCCGCGCCGGCCACCACCGCGCCGCCGATCCCGACGATCCACTGTCCGCCCGGCCAGCCGAGTGCCTTGGCCGTGATGTCCTGCGACTGCTGGTCGGACGAGCCGCCGCCGCTGCCGGAGGAACCGGCGGCGAAGGACAGCACGGAGTAGGCGACGAAGGCGTAGAAGACCGCACGAGCGGCCGCCATGGCCCGCTTGCCGGGCTTGTGCTCGTCGGGTCCGGCCCCGCCGAACAGCGCCTCGGACAGCCGCCAGAGCGCCATGCCCGCCACGGCTATGCCCAGCACCCACAGCAGAGCCGTCCCGAAGGGCTTCTCGGCTATCTCCGCGACCGCACCGCCCCGGTCGGCCTGCTTCCCGCCGCCTCCGGGGAACGCGATCCGCAGGGCGAGGAAGCCCACGAGGACGTAGATCACCCCGCGGGCCACGAACCCGGCACGGCCTGCCATCTCCATGGCGTCACTGTTCGCGGCACGCCGTGCCTGGCCACGCCCCTGCGCTGATACTGAACGGCTATTCATGTCACCCGGTTGCCCCCGTACGGCGGATCAATGCGGTGAAGGTGTCGAAATGATGCCGTGAGGGTCCCGGGGCGATCCGGTGACATCCCGGGAGCCGTTTCGACGCAGAAACGACGCGGCGGGCAAAGCGAGCGGAGGCACGGCAACGTGGTGGTGACGGAGAAGACCCACCCCCGCTCGCCGGAGGAGACATCATGACGATCACCCGTCTTCAGCGCACAGCGGCGGCTGCCGCTGCACTCGCCTTTCCCGCCTCTCTGGCGTTCTTCGCTCCGCAGGCTCAGGCCGAAGCGCCCGCCGAACCGTACGGCCCCGCCTGTTCCTCCGTACCCGCGGAGGGCGCGGGCAGCCTGGAGGGCATGGCGAAGGACCCGGTCGCCACCGCCGCGTCCAACAACCCCGAACTCTCCACACTGGTCAGCGCGGTGGAGAAGGCCGGCCTGGTCGACACCCTGAACAACGCGAAGAACATCACGGTCTTCGCGCCGACCAACGACGCCTTCGACAAGATCCCGCAGGCGGACCTGGAGGCACTCCTCAACGACAAGGCCGAGCTCACCAAGGTGCTGACGTACCACGTGGTGGGCGAGAAGGTCACGACGCAGCAGATGGAGGACGGCACCTTCAAGACGCTGGAGGGAAGCGACCTGACGACGAAGGGCTCCGGCACCGCGTTCACGGTGAACGACTCCTCGAAGATCGTCTGCGGCAATGTGCCGACGGCCAACGCCACGGTGAATCTGGTCGACACCGTGCTGATGCCGCCGTCGTAAGGGCGGGCGTGGTGCCGCAATCGCAGTGACGGCCTCGGCGCCGCCGCCGCACAGGGGATCCCGTGCCCGGATCGCGTGACGGTCCGGGCACGTCCCCTGGGCGCCTGTTCTATACGCTGAGGGCGTGACCAGCGCCGACGACCGACCGACCCGGAACGGTGCCTCCGAATCCGAGGCGCCGCTCGCCGACCTCCAGGCGTTCGCGGTCGAGCTGCGCCGGATGAACGGCGAGATCAACCGGATGACCCACGGTTTCGCGGCGAACCAGCAACTGCACCCCACGGACGTGAGCGCGCTCGGAGCCATCCTCGACGCCCCCTCGCCCCTGACGCCCGGGGCGCTGCGGGAGCATCTGGGCCTCACCTCCGGCGCGGTGACCGCCTGCCTGGACCGGCTGGAGCGCGCCGGGCACATCCGCCGGGCCCGGGAGAGCGCCGACCGCCGGGTGGTGCACGTGTACTACGAGGCAAGCGCCCGGACCGTCGCCCGTGACTACTTCATGCCGCTCGCCGAGGCCACGGCACGGGCCAGGGCGCGCTTCAGCGAGGGAGAACTGACGACCGTCCTGCGGTTCCTCGCCGCGATGAACGAGGAACTGGCCGAGCTTCCCCCGGCGCAACGCTGAGCTTCTCCCGGCGCGTCGCTGAGTTTTTCCCCGGCCGGGTGCGTCCATGGGAGGACGGACCGCCGGAACCACCCCCGTACGGATCCCCCGGGGAGCAGTCCCGTAATGTATTTCAACGATTGAGATTGTTCACCGATGAGATATCTCCACCCCCGGGAGAGACATGCCCACCCCTGCACGGTCGGTTCGCTGGCTGGTCCCCGTCGTCCTGCTGATCGCCTGGCTCGGCATCGGCGGCGGGCTCGGCCCGTACGCCGGAAAGCTCGGCGAGGTCGCCACCAACGACCAGGCTGCCTTCCTGCCCCAGAACGCCGAGTCCACCCAAGTCATCGACGCCCAGAAGGCGTTCCAGCAGAACGAGACCCTGCCGGTCATCCTCGTCTGGACCGCGGCGAAGAAGGACGCCCCGGTGAACGACGAGCAGCGGGAGGCCGCCACCGGCGCCCTCGCCTCGCTCGCCGGGGGCGACGGCGTCGTCGGCGAGCCCTCCCCCGCCCTGCCCTCCGAGGACGGCCTCGCGCTCCAGGGCATCGTGCAGCTGAGCCCTGATCTCGGGGACGAGCTGCCGACGGTGCTGGAGGAGGTCGAGAAGGCGGGCGCGTCCGTGGACGGCACGACGGTCCAGCTGGCCGGCCCGGCCGCGAGTCAGGCCGATCTCTCCGACGCCTTCGCGGGCATCGACGGGCTGCTGCTCGGGGTCGCCCTGATCACGGTCCTCGTCATTCTGCTGCTGGTCTACCGCAGCGTGCTGCTGCCCTTCGTCATCATCCTCGGCGCCGTGTTCGCCCTCGCCCTGTCCTGTGCGATCGTCTACGTCCTCGCTGACCACGACATCGTGCGCGTGGACGGTCAGGTGCAAGGCATTCTGTCCATCCTGGTGATCGGTGCGGCGACGGACTACGCACTGCTGCTCACCGCCCGGTTCCGGGAGGAACTCGCCGTCCACGGTGACCGGTTCACCGCGATGCGCGTCGCACTGCGCGAGTCCTTCGGCCCGATCACGGCGAGCGCCGCGACGGTGGCGGCGGGCCTGCTCGCCCTGCTGCTCAGCGACCTCACCAACAACCGGGCTCTCGGCCCCGTGGGCGCGATCGGCATCGTCTGCTCGGTCCTGAGCGCTCTCACCTTCCTGCCCGCCGCGCTCGTGCTGCTGGGCCGGACCGCCTACTGGCCGGCGAAGCCCAAGCCCGCCGACGACAAGGTGACCGGCGGTCACGGCATCTGGCACAAGGTCGCGGCCCTCGTCGACCGCTCGCCCCGCAAGGTCTGGGCGATCACCCTGGCGGCCCTGATCGCCTGTGCCGCGTTCGCCCCGACGCTCACCTCCAAGGGCGTTCCCCTGGACGAGATCTTCGTCAACGACGCGCCGTCCGTGGCCGCCCAGGAGACGCTGGGCGAGCACTTCCCCGGCGGCTCCGGCAATCCGGCGGTGATCATCGCCGCGGCGGACCGCCTGCCCGAGGTGACCGAGGCCGCCGAGCGCACCGACGGGGTGGCCTCGGTCGCTCCGGTCAGCGCGAGCGGTCGGCCGGGCGGCGGCGAACCCCTCGTCGTCGACGGCAAGGTCCGCATCGACGCGACCCTCAAGGACGCGGCGGACAGCGACGGGGCCAAGGAGACGGTGGCCGCGCTGCGCACCGCGGTCCACGCGGTACCCGGATCGGACGCCCTGGTCGGCGGTTACACCGCGCAGCAGTACGACACCCAGCGGACGGCGGAGGACGACCGCATGCTGATCGTGCCGGTGGTGCTGGCGATCATCCTGGTGATCCTGGTCTTCCTGCTGCGGTCGCTGCTGATGCCGGTGCTGCTGGTGGCGACCGTGGCGCTGAACTTCCTCGCCACACTCGGCATCTCCTCGCTGGTCTTCACGCATGTGTTCGGCTTCAGCGGCACGGATTCGTCGGTTCCGCTGTACGGTTTCGTGTTCCTGGTCGCCCTGGGCGTCGACTACAACATCTTCCTGATGTCCCGGGTCCGCGAGGAGTCCCTGCGGCACGGCACCCGGGAGGGCATCCTGCGCGGGCTGACCACGACCGGCGGGGTCATCACCTCGGCGGGCGTCGTCCTGGCGGCCACCTTCGCCGCGCTCGGCGTGATCCCGCTGGCGTTCCTGCTCCAGATCGCGTTCATCGTGGCCTTCGGCGTCCTGCTGGACACGCTGGTCGTCCGGTCGCTCCTCGTCCCGGCGCTGGTACGGGACATCGGGCCGAAGGCGTGGTGGCCCGGGGCGCTGAGCCGGGAGACGTCCGACGGTCAGCCCGGCACGGAGTCCCGGGCCGGGGCCCGGTAGGCGGCGAGCGCCCAGACGACGAAGATGTCCAGGGCGATGACGATCACCGACCACAGGGGCGCGTACGGCAGGAAGAGGAAGTGCGCGAAGAGGTTCAGGGAGGCGAAGAGGATGCCGGTCACCCGCGCCCAGCCCGCCCCCTTGAGCAGCCCCGCCCCGGTGACGGCGACGCAGACGCCGAGCACCAGGTGGATCCAGCCCCAGCTGGTGAGGCTGATCCGGTAGAGGTACTCGCCGACATCGCCGTAGACGTCCCCGTCGGCCAGGGCCGCGATGCCTTCCAGCGCCGCCACGACGCCCTGGCAGAGCATCAGCACCCCGGCGAAGAGCACACCGCCGGTCACCCAGGGGCTGTCCGGATCGGGCGCGGGGGCGGCGGCGGCCGGGCCGTCGCCGCGCTGCCACGGTGTGTCGCCCTGGCCGGGCCCCGGCCGGAGCTCCTCCCCGAAGCCGGACGGCGGCGGGACGTCGGGGCGGGGAGAGCCGGCCGGGCCGGACGGGCCCATCGCATCGGAGGGAACAGCCGGGTCCGTCGGGCCGGCCGGGCCGGCGGGCCGGGAGGGGTCCTCGTCCATCAGGACTCCTCCTCCGACCGCTCGGCCTGCCCTTTCGCTCGCCTGCCGACCACGGCAGCGGCGGCGACCGCGCTGCCCGCGAAGGCCAGCGCCACCATCCACGGCCGGTCGAACACATGGCAGGTGACATGGTCCACCGAGTAGCGGCCGGGGCCGGTCAGACCGATGGCCGCGGCGGTGAAGCCGAGGAACGCCGGGTACTCGTAGCCGCCGCCCTGCGCGAAGAAGCCCGCCGGCGCGTGGACGGCCACGGCACCGGCCATCGCACCGGCCGCCGCCGCACCCGCCGCCGGAGTGGCGAGCCCCAGCGCCAGCAGGACACCGCCGCCCGCCTCGCCGAGTCCGGCGGCCACCGCACTGTGCTTGGGCGGATGGAACCCCATCGCCTCCATCGCCGCCGTGGTGCCCTGGATGCCTCCGCCGCCGAACCATCCGGCGAGCTTCTGGCTGCCGTGGGCGGCGAGCACCGCGCCGGTGCCGACGCGCAGGGCGAGCAGACCGAGATCACGCCGGTTGACGCAGACCATGGGGACTCCCGGGGTGGGGGGCTTCGGGTACGGATCCCACTCTCGTGGGCGAGTGGCGGGCGGGCGCGGCCGAGTACGCCGTACGGGGCTCGGGCCGGGCGCCGCAAGGCCCGGGGGTGCGACGCAGATCATTGTGCAACTTGTTGCATAACCGGCTGGGGGTGGTCTACAACTGACGCGACGACCCGCTGCGGAGGAGACCCCCGATGAGCCCCTACCCGACTTTGCTGAGCCCGCTGGACCTCGGGTTCACCACCCTTCCCAACCGGGTCCTCATGGGATCGATGCACATCGGCCTGGAGGAGGCCGAGCGCGGCTTCGAGCGGATGGCGGCCTTCTACGCCGAGCGCGCCCGGGGCGGGGTCGGCCTGATGGTCACGGGTGGCATCGCCCCCAGCGAGCGGGCCTGTTCCTTCCCCGGCGGGGCAAAGATGACGACCGAGGAGGAGGCGGAGCAGCACCGGGAGATCACCTCGGCGGTGCACGAGGCCGGCGGCCGGATCGCGATGCAGATCCTGCACTTCGGCCGGTACGCACACCACCCCGACCTGGTGGCTCCGAGCGCGCTCAAGGCCCCGATCAGCGGGTTCACCCCGAACGCGCTGACCGACGAGCAGGTCGAGGAGACCATCGAGGAGTTCGTCCGGGCGGCGGAGCTGGCGCGGCACGCCGGGTACGACGGGGTCGAGATCATGGGCTCCGAGGGATATTTGATCAACGAGTTCATCGTCTCCGCGACCAACCACCGCACCGACCGCTGGGGCGGATCGTACGAGAACCGCATCCGCTTCCCGGTCGAGATTGTGCGCCGGGTCCGCGAGCGGGTCGGCGACGACTTCATCCTGATCTACCGGCTCTCCATGCTGGACCTGGTGCCGGGCGGCTCGACGCTGGAAGAGGTCGTGACGCTCGCGAAGGAGATCGAGGCGGCGGGCGCGACGATCATCAACACCGGCATCGGCTGGCACGAGGCGCGGATCCCGACCATCGCCACCTCCGTACCGCGCGGCGCGTTCAGCTGGGTGACCGAGAAGGTGCGCGGCGCGGTCTCCGTACCGCTGGTGACGAGCAACCGCATCAACACCCCCGAGGTCGCCGAGGAGATCCTCGCCTCCGGCCGGGCCGACATGGTCTCCATGGCCCGCCCGTTCCTCGCCGACCCCGAGTTCGTCGCGAAGGCTGCGGCGGGCCGGGCGGATGCGATCAACACCTGCATCGGCTGCAACCAGGCCTGCCTGGACCACATCTTCAGCCTCAAGATCACCTCCTGTCTGGTGAATCCGCGCGCCTGCCACGAGACCGAGCTGGTGCTCTCGCCCACCCGGTCCCGTAAACGCGTCGCCGTGGTCGGGGCCGGTCCGGCGGGCCTCGCCTGCTCGGTGACGGCGGCCGAGCGGGGCCACGCGGTGACGCTGTTCGACACGGCGGACGAGATCGGCGGCCAGCTGAACGTGGCGCGCCGGGTGCCGGGCAAGGAGGAGTTCGACGAGACGCTGCGCTACTTCCGTACGCGGCTGGCGGAGCTGGACGTCGAGGTGCGGCTGTCCACCCGGGCCGAGACCGGGTCCCTGGACGGTTTCGACGAGATCGTGCTGGCCACCGGCGTCGAGCCGCGTACCCCGGCGATCCCGGGCACGGACCGCCCGAACGTCGTGAGCTATCTGGACGTGCTGCGCGACGGGGCGCCGGTGGGCGACCGGGTCGCGATCGTCGGCGCGGGCGGCATCGGCTTCGACGTCGCGGAGTTCCTGACCGACGGCGGCGACGCGGCGAGCCTGGACGCGGACACGTTCTTCCGGCAGTGGGGCGTCGACACCGCCTACGCGGAGCGCGGCGGCCTGCGGGCCCCCGAGCGCCCCAAGTCGCCGCGCACGGTCCACCTGGTCCAGCGCAGGACGACCAAGGTCGGCGCGGGGCTCGGCAAGACGACCGGGTGGATCCACCGCACCGAACTGCGCCACCGGGGCGTCGAGATGATCGCGGGAGCCTCGTACGACCTCATCGACGACGAGGGCCTGCACCTCACCGTCGACGGTGAGCGGCGGGTGCTGCCGGTCGACACGGTCGTGCTGTGCGCGGGCCAGGAACCGCGCCGCGAGCTGTACGAGGAGCTGAGCGCGGGCGCTGTCCCGGTCCATCTGATCGGCGGCGCGGACGTGGCGGCCGAGCTGGACGCGAAGCGGGCCATCCGCCAGGGCACGGAGCTGGCCGCCACGCTCTGAGCTCCGTCCCCCCGGAAGCCCGTACCGCTGTGCGCCCCCGTCCTTAGGATGCACCCCATGTCACTGCCGCACGCGATTCTCACCGCTCTGCTGGAGAAGCCGTCCTCGGGTCTGGAACTGACCCGCAGGTTCGACCGGTCGATCGGCTACTTCTGGTCGTCGACGCACCAGCAGATCTATCGCGAGCTGGGAAAACTGGAGGAGGCCGGGCGGATCAGGGCGCTGCCCACGGCGGTGCCGGCCCGGGGGCAGAAAAGGGAGTACGAGGTGCTGCCCGCGGGCCGCGAGGAGCTGGCGGCCTGGGTGGCGCTCCCCGAGGATCCCCGGCCGGTCCGGGATCCGCTGCTGCTGCGGATGCGGGCGGCGGCGGTCGTCGGGGCGGACGGCATGGGCGCGGAGCTGCGCCGCCACCTGGCGCTGCACACAAGCCAGTTGGCGGAGTATCGGGAGATCGAGGAGCGGAATTTCACCCCCGCACCGACGACCGACGAGGACCGGCTGCGGTATCTGGTGCTGCGGGGCGGCATCGACCTGGAGACGTTCTGGATCGGCTGGCTGACCCGGGCCATCGCCGACCTGGACGACTGACCGTAAGGAGCGTTACGGGTGCGGCGCGCCGCCCGCCCGTACGGCCACGGGTTCCGGGGCGACCGCGAGGCGGGGGCTGCCGATCACGACCCGGGAGGGCACCGGATCCGCCGGCGCGGACCCCTCGGCGGCATCGCCCGGGTCCGTGTTCCACGCCTGGGCCCGGCTGAGGAGGATCACCCCGCGCACGGCCGCCGCCGTACCGAGGAGCGCGAGCACCAGGCTGACCGGCCCGCCCTGGAGGCGCTCGCCGAGCAGGGCCAGGCCGATCGCGGCGGCGGCGACCGGATTGGCGAGGGTGACCACGGCGAGTGGTGCGCCGAGCCCGCCCCGGTACGCGGTCTGGGACAGCAGCAGGCCGCCCATCGCGAAGGCGGAGACGAGGAGCGCCACCGTCAGCAGCCGCCAGCTGAACAGCGGGCCGCCCGAGTGGTCGGTGACGGCGACCGTGAGGGTCTGGGTGAGCGCGGAGGCGACACCGGAGGTGATCCCGGAGGCCGCCGCGTGCCGCAGCCCCGGGCGGGCCCCCGGCCGGCTGAGCCCGGCGACGACCGCCATGGTGGCCGCGCCCACGCCGAGCGCCTCGGGAAGGCTGAGGGTCTCGTGCGGGGCGGAGCCGCCCGCGGTCAGGAGCAGGACGCCGAGGCCGAGCAGGGTCAGGGCCGTGCCCCGCCACTCGACGCGGCCGACCCGGCGTCCGGCCGCGCGTGCCCCGAGCGGGACGGCGACGACGAGGGTGAGCGCGCCCAGGGGCTGGACCAGCGTCAGTGGGCCGTAGTTGAGCGCGGCGACGTGCAGCAGCGCGCCCGCGGCGTTGAGGCCGACCGCCGACCACCAGGCGGCCCGGCCCAGCATCCGCAGGACCCCGGTGGCGGGATCGGTACGCCCGGCGAGCCGGGACTGGGCGACGGCGGCGGCCGCGTAGGCACCGGCGGAGACGAGGGAGAGCGCGACGGCGAGGAGCGTGGCGTTCATCGGGCGCCACCCGCGTACGTCCCGGAGGTCGCAGGCCGCGCGCCACCCGCGTACGCCGGTACGGGAGACCCTTCGCCGCTCCCCCACACGCCCGGCCCGGACGGCTGCGCGGGGACGGGCCGGGCGGAGGCCGGCAGCCGGAACGCAGCGAGGGCGACGGCGAGCAGTGCCACGACGACGAGCGCGTCGAGCCAGTAGTGGTTCGCCGTGCCGACGACGACGAACAGGGTGATCGCCGGGTGCAGGAGCCACAGCCCGCGCCACCGGGAGCGGGTGGCGGAGATCAGCCCGACGGCGACCATCACGGCCCAGCCGACGTGCAGCGAGGGCATTGCGGCGAACTGGTTCGCCATCGTGTCGGTCGCGGGCGTCTGCCCGTACACCGTCGGCCCATAGGCCTGTCCGGTGTCGACGAGTCCGGCGACCGCCAGCATCCGGGGCGGGGCCAGCGGGAAGAGCAGGTGCAGCACCAGGGCGGCGGCGGTGAGCGCGGCGAGCACGCGGCGCGACCGGACGTAGTGACGGGGGCGGCGCCAGTAGAGCCAGACCAGGAAGAGGGCCGTGGCCGGGAAGTGCACGGCGGCGTAGTAGGTGTTCGCCGCGTGGATCAGGGGCTCGCTGTGCAGCAGCAGCCCCTGGACGGCACCCTCGCCGGGCAGGTGCAGGGCGCGTTCGAGGTCCCAGACGTTCCCCGCGTTGCGGAACGCCTCCTCGACGTGGCCGTTGGCGGCCTGGCGGCCGAATTTGTAGGCCAGGAAGAGTCCGGCCACGAGAAGGAACTCGCGGACGAGGGGCGGTCGGGCACGTATGTCCGGCTCCTGGTCCGTGGGCTCGATGCGGGCGAGTCTCACCCGTGCCCCCTTGGATGCGAAGCGGTAGCAGGACGGCCCGGTCATATCGATCCACGCCGTATCGATACGCCAGTGTACCGATACGTTGGCGTATCGGTACACGTGCGTATCGGTACACTGGCGTATCGAGAGCCTCACCGCACCGCCGCTGGAGGTACAGCCCATGCCGTCGCCCGATTCCGCACCGGAGTCAGCACTCTCCTCCCCCCGGTCGAAAATCACACCGGAGCGGGCGCAGGAGCTGTTCGCGGCGGTGCTGGAGTTGGTGCGGGAGAGCGGTTACGAGTCGCTGACGATGGAGGGCGTCGCGTCGCGCACCCGCTGCGGGAAGTCGACGCTCTACCGGCAGTGGGGCTCCAAGCCGGAGCTGGTCGTGGCCGCGCTGCACGGCACCCGGCGGATGCGACTCCCGCACATCGACACAGGGACGCTGGCCGGGGACCTGCTGGAGGCCGCGCGGGCGATCGGCGAGGCCTCGGGCAGAGACACCCCGCTGATGCACGCCCTCAGCCATGCCGCACTCCAGAGTCCGGAGCTGCTGTGCGCGCTGCGCGAGGCGCTGATCCTGCCGGAGATCGCGGCGATCGACGCGATGGTCCGGCGGGGCCAGGAGCGCGGCGAGATCGCGGCGGACCTCCCGGGGGCCGAGTTCGTGGCGGCCCAGCTGCTCGGCGTGATGCGCGCCCGCCCGCTGCTGGAGGGGCGTTACGCCGACGCCGCGTATCTGACCCGGTTCGTGGAGATGGCGATCCTCCCGAGCCTCGGACTCACGGCGGGAGCGCCGGAGTCCTGACAGACGTGGACCGCCCGTCCCAGCGGATGGGGACGGTCCACCCGCGCCGCACCGTGGGGACGGGGGCGGCGCACCGCCCGGCCGGCCGGCGACCTCTGCGGAGGTCACCGGCCGCCCGTGTGTCCGCACCCCTTCGGGGCCCGCCCGATCCCGCCCCCTATTTTATCTAACAAGCGTTTGGTAGATTCCAGCAGGAGGCGCAGGACTGCCGAAGAACCGGGCCAGGGGCGAAGGGCGGACCATGGGCGAGTCCCGGAGGATGGACTTCACCGGACAGGCGGTGCTCGTCACCGGCGGCACCAGGGGCCTGGGGGCGGCGATAGCGCGAGCCTTTCTGGCGAGCGGCGCGGACGTGCTGGTCTGCGGGCGCGGGACGCCGGCCGCGCCGCCGTCGACGGGCGGGCGCGAGGCCGCGTTCCAGGTGGCGGACCTGCGGGATCCGGTGGCGGCGGCGGACGTCGTCACGGCTGCCGCGAAGCGGTTCGGACGGCTCGACGTGCTCGTGAACAACGCCGGCGGCTCCCCGGACGCCGACGCGGCGACGGTCTCGCCGCGTTTCGTGGAGAAGGTGGTCGCGCTCAACCTCCTCGCGCCCTTCTACACGGCCCAGGCGGCGAACCTGGTGATGCGGGAGCAGCCGGGGGGCGGGAGCGTGATCAACATCGGCAGCGTCTCCGCCCACGCCCCTCAGCCGGGCACCGCCGCCTACTCCGCGGCCAAGGCGGGCCTGCTCGGGCTCACCCGGGCGCTGGCTCTCGAATGGGCGCCACGAGTCAGGGTCAACCACATCACCGCGGGCCTCGTCCGTACCGAGAACGCCGCCGCACTGTACGGAGACACCGACGGGGGCGCGGTGGCGGGCGTCGTGCCGATGGGGCGGCTCGCGGAGCCGGACGATGTGGCGCGGGCCTGCCTCTGGCTGGCGTGCGACCTCTCCTCGTACATCACCGGCGCCGACCTCGCCGTCCACGGGGGCGGCGAGATCCCGGCCAGGTACGCGGTCGGCCGCCACCCCACCCTCCCTTAATAGTCACCTTGACTCTAATGACGCCCACCCCTTATCGTCGTCATGACGAAATCAAGGGGGTCCCCATCATGGCCGACATCACCCGGCGCTTCGGCTGGCGTCACCTGCGCTCAGCGCCCACCGCCCACATCCGCCACCACAAGCGCGGCAGCCTCGCCCACGACGGCCAGGGGCTCAGCTTCTGGTACCGGTCGCTGTCGGCGGCGCTGTCCGAAGTGCCGGTCGACGACCGGGAGCTGGCCATGGCGTTCCACGCCCGTACGGCCGACTTCCAGGACGTCACCGTGCAGGCCACCGTCACCTACCGGATCAGCGATCCGGCCGAGGCGGCGAACCGGCTCGACTTCTCCGTGGACCCGGACACCGGCAGTTGGCGCGGCGCCCCGCTGGAACAGATCGCCACTCTCCTCACCGAGACCGCGCAGCAGCACACACTGGACGTGCTGGCCCGCACCCCGCTCGCGGCGGCCCTGGTCGACGGTGTCGCCTCCGTACGCGAACGGGTCGCCACCGGTCTCGCCGCCGAACCCCGGCTCCCGGCCACCGGCATCGACGTGGTGGCCGTGCGCGTCGTCGCGATCCGCCCGGAGGCCGAGGTCGAGCGCGCCCTGCGCACCCCGGCCCGTGAGCAGATCCAGCAGGAGGCGGACCGGGCGACCTACGAACGGCGGGCCGTGGCCGTCGAGCGCGAGCGCGCCATCGCCGAGAACGAGCTGGCCAGCCAGATCGAACTGGCCCGGCGCGAGGAGCAGTTGGTCGACCAGCGCGGGACGAACGCCCGCCGCGAGGCCGAGGAGAAGGCCGCCGCCGACGGGGTACGGACCGAGGCGGAGGCGGCCCGCAAGGTGCGCCTGGCCCGGGCGGAGGCCGAGGCGGCGCGCGAGACGGGCGCGGCACGGGCCGAGGCGCAGGCCGCCTGGCTGCGGGTGCACGGCGAGGTCGATCCGGCCACGCTGCACGCCCTGGCGGCGACCCGGCTCGCGGAGAACCTGCCGCGCATCGAGAGCCTCACCCTCTCCCCCGACGTCCTCACCGGGCTGCTCGCCAAGCTCGGCCGTCCGGAAGGCGGGGCGGGAGCGTGAGCCTGGCGCCCCGGGCGGTGCTCGTCCACCGGCGAACGGAGTACGAGGAGTTGCTCGCCCGGCACGGAACGCACGGACAGGCCGCGTTCTTCCTGTCCAGCCGGGGCCGCTCGATCGACGAGGTGGCGCGCCGCCACGAGGACACCCGGCAGGCGCTGCGCGAGGTGGCGGCGGCGGTGCCCCTCACCTGGCGCTCCACCCGGGTGGAGCGGGCGGACCTGGACCGTTTTCTGTTCGCCCCGGAGGACGTGGTGGTCGTGGTGGGCCAGGACGGCCTCGTCGCCAACACAGCGAAGTACCTCGCCGGGCAGCCGGTCGTGGGCATCGACACCGCCCCGGGGCGCAACCCCGGCGTCCTGGTCCGCCACCGCCACGCCGACGCGGCGGCCCTGCTGCGCGCCGCGACCGCCCCCGGGGGCAGGGCGGATGAGCTGACCATGGTCGAGGCCGTCGCCGACGACACGCAGCGCCTGCTCGCCCTGAACGAGATCTATCTCGGGCCGCCCGGTCACCAGACGGCGCGCTATCGCCTGGGCGACGACGGCCAGAGCGCCCCCGGCGAAGCCCAGGCGTCCTCCGGGGTGCTGGTCGGCACCGGCACGGGCGCCACGGGCTGGCTCCGCTCTCTGTGGCTGGAACGTGGCAGCGCGCTTGCGCTGCCCGCGCCGTGCGACGCGCGCCTCCTGTGGTTCGTGCGCGAGGCCTGGCCCTCCCCGGCGACCGGGACGTCGCGAGTGGCGGGCGAGCTGGGGCACGGTCAGGGGCTGCGGCTGACCGTGGAGTCGGACCGGCTCGTGGTCTTCGGCGACGGGATGGAGTCCGACGCCCTGCAGCTGACCTGGGGTCAGAGCGTACGGCTCGGCATCGCGGAGAGATCGCTGCGCCTGGTGATCTGAGCGTGCCCACCCCGGCGGTTTCGCTACGGTGGTCCGTGCGCGTCACCCGTACGCGCGCCCGCACACGCACCGACAGAGCGGAGAACCAGCACCATGTCGGCCGACCCCGTCTCCGAGCCCGCCCGCAACACCCGCCCGCCCGCGGCACAGGCGGCCCTCGGAGTCGGGGTGATCGTGGAGGACGGCCAGGGGCGCGTCCTGCTGGGCCGGCACCACAGCGGTACGTGGGAGCTGCCGGGCGGGAAGGTCGACGCGACGCACGAGTCGATCGCCGCGGCGGCGGCGCGGGAACTGCGCGAGGAGACGGGCCTGGTCGTCGAGGAGGCGTCCGTGGACGTCGTCGCGATGGTCCACGACGTGATCGGCGGGATCAACCGCATCAGCATGGCGGCCGTCGTCCGGCTCGCCTCCGGGGTCCCCGAGGTGACCGAGCCGCACCTGATCAGCGCCTGGCGGTGGACCGCGCCGGAGGAGCTGCCGGCTCCGTTGTTCGATCCGTCGGCCCAGATCCTGGCGGCCTGGCGACCGGAGCTGGGCATCACCCACCCGCCCGCACATGTGCTGCGGATCACCGGATGCGGACCAATCGGACCAGCTGTATGAATAAAGGACCATCCGTGCGATCGGAGTAGGTCCCCATGGACGATTACCCGCTTCTGAACCTCTTTCTGACCATGCTGTACCTGTTCCTGTGGGTCATGTGGTTCTTCCTGCTGTTCAAGGTGGTCACCGACCTCTTCCGGGACCACTCGCTGAACGGCTGGGCCAAGTCGGGCTGGCTGGTCCTCGTCATCCTGCTGCCGTACCTGGGCGTACTGGTCTACCTCATCGTCCGCGGGCGCAGCATGCACGAACGCGACGAGAAGCTGGCGAAGGACTCGGAGGCGGCGTTCCGGAAGTACGTGCAGGAGGCCGCGGGAAAGCAGGGCGAATCCGGCAGCAGCGGTCATGTGCACGATCTGGCGAAACTCGCCGAGCTCAAGGACAAAGGCGCGCTCAACGCCGAGGAGTACGAGCGGGCGAAGGCGAAACTGCTCGCCTGAGCCCGGGCTCCAGACCACCGACGAGAACCCCGGCCGCTTCGCCCTCGTCCAGCAGGTCGCCCCGGCCTGTCCGCGCCACATCACCGGAACCGACGACAGCGACTGGAACTACGCCCGATCGGTCCTCGCGGGCGGCCACCCACTGGGGCGTCTCGAATCCAAGTGACGGCCCGGTCCGGCCCTCACCCCGTGAGCCGCTCCAGCGCGGAGACCAGCGCTCGTGCGCCCGCCTCGGCCTTCGCCCGGGGGCAGCCGACGTTCAGGCGGACGAAGCCGGGCGCCCCGTAGGTGGCGCCGGGCATGATGGCCACCATCTCGTGCTCGATCAGCTCGCGCTGGAGCGCCGCATCGTCCACCCCGAGCGGGCGCAGGTCGAGCCAGGCCAGGTACCCGGCCTCCGGCGGCTGCCAGGCGAGGACCGGAAAGGCGGTGTTCAGACGGTCGGCCAGCAGGCGCAGGTTGCCGTGGACGTAGTCCCGCAGCTCATCCAGCCAGCGCCCGCCCGAGCGGTAGGCGGCGATGTGGCCGACCAGGCCGAGCACCGCCGGCGAGGACAGGCCGTCGGCGTCCTTCAGACGGGTGAGGTAGGCGTCCAGGCTCGCCGGGTCCCCGATGACGCCGTAGGAGCCGGTCAGGGCGGGGATGTTGAAGGACTTGGAGGCGGAGGTGACGACCGCCCAGCGTCCGGGGCCGCCCGCGTGCCGCACCCAGGTGGAGAACGGTACGTGGGCGAGGTCGGCGTGGATCTCGTCGCTGATCACCGCGACCCCGTGCCGGGCGCACAGCGCCGCCATCCGGTCCAGTTCGGCTTCGGTCCACACGTGCCCGGTCGGGTTGTGCGGGGAGCACAGAAGCAGCACCGAGGTGTCGGCAAGCGCGATCAGCCGCTCGAACTCCGCCCAGTCGCCGAGGGCGCAGCCACGCAGTTCCCGGCCGCGGGCGGCGACGAGCCGGGGGAAGGCGTCGTAGGCGGGGGTGTGCACGACGACGCCGTCGTCGGGCGCGGACCACAGATCGATCAGCGCGCCCGCCTGGTACAGCACGGCCGGGGCGTAGGCGATGGACTCCGGGGCGACCTCGGCGCCGTACCGCTCCGCGAACCAGTCGGTGACGGCTCCCTGGAAGTCGGCGTGCCGCCAGCGGGAGTAGCCGAGCACGCCGTGCTCCAGGCGGCCGCGCAGCGCGGCCAGCACCTCGGGGGCGGCCTCGAAGTCCATGTCGGAGATGGTGAACGGCAGCAGGCCCGCCACCCCGAACCGGTCCTCGACGTAGTCCCACTGGGTGCACCAGGTGCCGTGCCGGTCCACCGGGGTGTCGAAGTCGTACGTGGTCATGGCTGCCTCATCAGGTGGGGGGTGGTGGCGGCCGGGCCGGTGGAGTGGGGCCGGCCGCCCGTCGGCCGTCAGCGGGCCGGGGTCATCTCCGCGATGGCGTCCTTCACGGACTGCACCTGGGGACCGATGATGACCTGCACGTTGTGCGCGTCCAGTTTCATGACGCCGACGGCGCCCAGCTTCTTCAGCCGGTCGGCGTCGACGCGCTCGGCGTCCTCGACGGTCATCCGCAGGCGGGTGATGCAGTTGTCGAGGGAGGTGATGTTCTCCGGGCCGCCGATGGCGTCCAGGATCGCGGCCGCGTCGTACTTCCCGGCGACGAGCACGGGGGCGGGCCCGGCGACGGTGTCGCCGTCTGGGGCCTCGGAAACCTCGTCGGATGCGGCGTCCGCACTCCCGGTCTCCGGGTCGTCCTCGCGGCCCGGAGTCTTCAGGTCGAAGCGGATGATCGCCCAGCGGAACAGGAAGTAGTACCCGGCGAACCAGATCGCGGCGATCACCGGCACCAGGTACCACTTGGTGGTGGTTCCCTGGAGGACGCCGAAGACGAGGAAGTCGATGACGTTGCCGTCGGTGTTGCCGATGAAGACCCCGAGCACGGCCGCGACCAGGAAGCCGAGTCCGACCAGGACCGCGTGGATCAGGTACAGCCAGGGCGCGATGAACAGGAACAGGAACTCCAGCGGCTCCGTCACACCGCCGACGGCGCAGGCCACCACACCGGACACCAGCAGCGCCTTGATCTCGGGCCGCATCGCCCGCTTCGCGCAGTGGTACATGGCCAGTGCCGCGCCCGGCAGACCGCCGAGGTAGACGGCCATCTTGCCCTGCGCCAGGAACCCGGTCGCGTTCCGGACGGCCTCCGAGGGGGTGCCGGAGCAGTTGAGCTGGGCGTAGAACATGTTCAGCGCGCCGCTGACCTGGTCCCCGCAGACCGCGCCGGAGCCGCCGACGTCGGTGAAGCGGAACATCGCGACCAGGATGTGGTGCAGGCCGATCGGGCGCAGCAGCACCTCGCCCATGCCGAAGAAGAACGGCCCGAAGACACCGGCCTGTCCGATGGCCCGGCCGACGGTGCTGATGCCGCTGTTGAACGTGGGCCAGACGAGCGGGATCAGCAGGCCGACGATGCTCAGGACCAGGGCGGAGACGATCGGCACGAAGCGCAGCCCGCCGAAGAAGGCGAAGGCGTCGGGCATCCGTTGGGCACGGAAACGCCTGTGCAGCAGGGAGACGATGATGCCGACCGCGACCGCGCCGAGCAGGCCGGTGTCGATGGACGGGATGCCGAGGACGTCGGCGATCCCGTAGTGCGCGATGTCCTTCTCGCTCTCCATGTCGACGTCGCGGGCGGTGAGGTAGAAGTTCACCGCCAGGTTCATGGCCGCGTAGCCGACGAAGCCGGAGAAGGCGGCGACACCCTTGTCCTCCCTGGCCAGGCCCAGCGGGATCGCCATCGCGAACAGCACCGGCAGGAACGTGAAGGCGACCTGGCCCGTGTTGGACATCCAGGTGAAGACCAGGTGGAAGCCCTCACCCTGGAGGAAGGTGAGGTTGTCGGTCACCGCCTCGCTGGACAGCGACGCGCCGACGCCCAGCATGATGCCGCAGAAGGCCAGCAGCGCGACCGGCAGCATGAACGTTTTTCCCAGACCTTGCAGGAACTCCCACAATGCCGCTTTGGTCTTCTTCATGGCTCTCCTGCTCCACGGGCGCGTATGGGGCGGGGACTTGAGGTCCCTCCAGGACAGGCCGCAGGGCCCGGTTTCCCCGAACCGTAACGGTCCGTGGAACTGGCTCCTCGGCCGGGCGTGCCGCCCGACCGAGAAGCTCGGTTATGTCCCGAAGCGCACCCCCACCCGGGCAGCACGCTCCGTGACAGCGCTGCTTCAGTCGGAGACCGGCGGAACGCGGCGCTCCTCCACCTCGACGACTCGCCCGGCCACCGACGCGGGCGCCGGCGGAACCATCCGTGCCGGAGCGCCCCGCCGCAGCTCGCGGTGATCAAGGCAGGGGCTCCGCCGCAGTAAATCCGGTATTTACTGAGACAGTTGCGTTGCCCGCTCCCCGGCGCGGTCTCAAGGAATCCTCACCCCGCCCTGACTCCCTGTGAGAAAAGCAGTTGCACTGGCTGTCTTCTCGCAGGCAGGGTGCGGTGGTGACCGGAACAGAGATCGAACTCCCCGTCGTGGATGGAGTCCTATCCGGTGTGGACTTCGGCGGTCACGGTGAGGGCGTGCTGCTTGTCCATGGCAGTGGACACAACGCTGCGGCCTGGACGGATGTGGCGTCCCATCTGGTGAGCGAGTGCCATCCGGTTGCCCTCGACCTGCGTGGCCATGGGCAGACCCGGCTCGACTCCACCAATCCCGAGCAGTACTGGCGAGACATCGGTAGCGTCGTCACCGCGCTGGCCTGGGACCGCCCCGTGCTGGTCGGCCATTCCACCGGCGGGTACGCGGTGACGGCCGTCACTGCCTGTGGACTTGTGGAACCGGCCGCCCTCTGCATCGTGGACGGCATAGTGCTCGATGACCGTAACGCGTCAATCGCCGAACATGCTGACGTGCGGACTACCGAGGCGGCGGACCGCTTACGGACGATGTTCCGCTACGGCTGGAAAGCCGATGACGACCGGATGCACGCCTATGTCGAGCAGTGCGTGCGGGAGGCCGGAGGCGACTGGCTCAACGCCGGAGCACGGCCCGGCCTTGTCGAGGAGGTTATGCGGCGCTCCTTCATGCGCTGCGGCCACTGGTGGGTACGGCGGCCCGCCATCGAGGAGGTCGCGACCGTCACTGCCGTGGAGCCCGACGCAGAAGTCTTCCCGGCCGTCGATGTGTACGCCCGCGTCACCTGTCCGATGACGATCGTGCTGGCCGAGGATGGCTTTTACGCCTCCCGGCGCGACGAGGTGCGTGCTGTCGTCGATGCCGTCCCTGGCCGCCGGCTGATCGACATCAGCTCGAACCACAACGTCCCCATGACCCGGCCTGCTGACCTCGCTGCGATCATTCTCAACCTGGTGCGAGACCGAGCTGCGACATCGACCAGGAATGTCGATTGATCCTCACCCCACCACCCCTGCAAGGAGTTGCTGTGCACCATGCTGATGCCCCGGCCACCAGGGAGATCTCCGTGGCGGACAAGGGTGCGGGGCCTTACGGCATCGCGGCCGGACCTGACGGTGCGCTGTGGCTCACCCTCGCGCACAGTGGCCGCATCGCGCGTCTCACCCTCGACGGCGAACTCAACGAATACCCCCTGGACTCGTCTGAGTGTCGCCCTACGGTCATTGCTCCCGGGCCCGACGGAGCACTGTGGTTCACCCGGTCCCAGGACCACCGGATCGGCCGCATCACCGCCGACGGCGAAAGGGAGTCCTTCCCCACTCCGACGCCCGACAGCGGCCCCTTCGGCATCACTGCCGGTCCAGACGGTGCGGTGTGGTTCACGGAGATGAACACCGACCGTATCGGCCGCATCACCTGCGAGGGAGAGATCACCGAGTTCGCCCTTCCCCTTACGGGCGCCTATCCCTCGGCAATCACCGCAGGCCCTGATGGTGCCCTGTGGTTCACCCTCAACCAGGCGAACGCAATCGGCCGCATCACTGTCCATGGGGATATCGTCATACACCCACTCCCCACCCCCGGTGCCGCACCCGTGGGCATCACCAGTGACGGCGCCGCCTTGTGGTTCGTTGAGATCGCAGCGGGCCAGATCGGCAGGATCTCGGTGGATGGCGGGATCAAGGAGTTCCCGCTCCCTGACCGCACGGCCAAACCCCACGCCATCATCGCGGCGTCCACCGGGGACTGCTGGTTCACCGAATGGGGAGCCAACCGCATTGGCCACATCACCGATAGCGGCGAGATCGCCGAGTACAGCCTGCCGTCACCGTCGTCCGAGCCGCACGGCATCACCCTAGGTTCCGACGGCGCTCTGTGGGTGGCCCTTGAGACGGGAGGGGTCGCGCGGTTGGAACCGTAGCTCGGGACGGAGAACCACCCAGGTCAGCCGTGTGTCGGTGTCGCGTCACACCAGACGCTGGCGCGGCCCGATCGACGTGCTGTACCTGCACAGGTTCATGGTTTCTCCACGGTGGAGCGTACGGCCTTGCCGTCTGTCGCCCGAGGGCCGGGAACGGTCGCCGCGGTGAGGTCGAGGCGGGTGTCCAGGTCGAGGTTCACCTCACCGTATGGCCGGACGTGCGACCAGAACAGCGGGGTCGGGCCGCGCCGGTCGGCGGGGGTGAGGAGGTCCGCCCACTCTGGCTCGCCGAGGACGTCCTGGAGCATCAGCGTGTTCACGTACACCAGGGCCGATTGCAGAATCCGCAGGCACAGCACGAACATCTCCTGCTCGTCGCGCCGGTTCGAGGCGATCTCCCCGACCTTGCCGTAGGCGATCACGGAGTTCGCACCGTTGGGAGGACTCCATCACGTTCGGGCCCTCCTCGATCTCCCGCTGGAGGTCCCGAAGCCGCAGGTAGCGGGCCACGAAGATGGTCTTCTGGGCGCGGCCGACCTCCAGCATCGCCGCGTAGGTGGGGTGGGAGGCATTGCGGGTGAAGCGCCGCAAGATCGCCTCGGTGGACGCCGTACGGGTACGGATCGCGGTGGCGTACTTGATCATCTGGTCGTACTGCTGCGTGATGAGTTCCCAGCGGATCGGGCGGGTCAGCGCCGGGGACAGCTGCGGGAAGGCGTCCGGCTCGCCGGCCACCGGCCGGTACAGCTTCACCTTGTTGATCCGCTTGATCCTCGTCAGCAGGTCGAAGTTCAGCAGCCTCGTGATGCCGAACCCGATCTCCGACTGACCATGCGAGTCCGTGTAGTTGGCCTCGACGTCCATGGTGGTGCCGTGCCGCATCGCGCCCTCGATCATCGCGGCGACCTCGGAGGCGGTGCAGTTGATCAGCTGGGAGTGGATGGCCGGGGACTTCTTCTCCACGTGCCAGTAGATGAGCACCCCACGGCCGCCGTAGCGCGCGTGCCACTCGGTGAACAGGTTCTGGTCGTAGGCACGCACGTGCGTGGAGTCGGAGGCGACCGCCGTCGAGCCCCGCCCCCACAAATCGGCGCTGCGGGCGGCGAAGGTGGCGTTCGCGATCTGGACAGCGATAGCGCGGGCGGCCTCCGCCGCCAGATGCCGGCGCCGCACGTACCGCAGCTCGTCGCGACGAGCGGCACGATGCCCCAACGCCTCTGTACCTCGGCCTTGATCCTGCGCAGGTTGCGCGGCTCGGGCTGGGCCTCGGCCGCCGTCAGCCGGATCGCTCCGGACTTGCGCTCGGCGATGAGCAGCCAGGACAGCTTCGGCATCCTGTCGTTGAGCAGGGCCAGTTCGGCCGTCATCTGCTCACGCAGCTCGTCGACGAACACCGCGGCGTCCAGCGGCTTGCGCAGCTCCCGGTAGTTCTCCGCCCGCCGGGCCTCGAAGTCCTGCGGCAGATCCTCATCCGGGTTGCGCCACTTGTCGGCGCCGACCACCCAGATCTCCTTGCACGTGAGCTGATCACGCCGAGCCTGGAAGGCGACGACCTCGTAGACCACGCGCACCACCCGGCGTCGGCCCCGCTTGTCGGCGCGGTGCACGACCTCCGCCCGGTCCCCGCCCATCGCCTTGTGGACCGGCACCGTCTCACCCAGCGGGTAGTACGTCGTGTTCCCCGCGTTCACGTACCGCGTCACCAGCGCCAGAGCCTCGCTCACCGGCCGGTGAGCGAGGTTGGAGGAACGGAACTCCAGCACGGCCAGCAGCCTGATCAGCCCGCGCCGGTAGTGGTTGGTGTACGACGCCTTCAGCGTCGTCTGCACCGTGCGCCGGTAGACCGGCCCCCGGGTCTTGAACTCGTGCACCAGGTCCCGCAGCCTCGTCGTTGGTCAGGCTGGAGGTCGATCACCTGTCAAAGGACCGGGCGGCCCCGACGGTGTGGTTGTGGTCTTCCAGGACCAGCGCCGATGCCGCGGACGTGGACCGGACCTGGCAAGCGTTCTTGCGGCGTTTCGACCTGGAACACACCTTCCGGCTGTTCAAGCAGACCCTGGGCTGGACCCGGCCCCGGCTGGGGTGCACATGGTCATGACCGGGATGCGGCTGATGTTGCCGAGGCTGCCACAGAGAACACGCATCGACGAGCAGGACAATTACGTAGCGTCCTATCGATAACGATTATCGGCGCTATATCCGAGAATGAATTTCGTGGATTCCCGTGGGCACAACGCTCCGGGAGCTATTACATGACAAGAACCGAACCGTGCCCCCGAGCCGACCTCGACTCGCCCTCATGAATGGGGTTCCCCGAAATGATCAAAGGCCGGTTTCGGATGTCTCCGAAACCGGCCCTGATCTACGACTGTCTCCAGTCGGGACGACAGGATTTGAACCTGCGACCCCTTGACCCCCAGTCAAGTGCGCTACCAAGCTGCGCCACGTCCCGCCGCGTTTCCTCCCGGTTCTCCCGGGTGGCCGCGCAGGACAAACATTACCTCACTCCGAGGACCGTATCGACGCCCGTGCCTGTTGGGCGCGGGCCGCCAGCCCTTCCGCGCCGCAGGCCATGGCCTGCTTCTGGGCCCGGGCCAGCTCCCGGTGCGATCCGATCGCGATGCCGTAGTCGACGCGGGCGAGGGCGTGCTCGTAGGCGGAGGAGGACTTCTCCAGGTGTCCCACCGCCTCGGCGAGCAGTTGGGCGGCCCGCTCCGGAGGTGCGAAGAGAGCGACGCAGCGCAGGGCCTCGCCCAGGGCGGTGGGCGTGCCGAACCGTTCGGCGTGGACGCGGTTCCGGGCGGCGAGGTGCGCCGCGCGGGCCGGGTCGGTGTCGGCCAGGGCCCGCGCCAGGTCGCCGGCCCACGGGGCCCAGATGCCGTTGAAGCGTTCGCGCGGTTCCAGGGCGGCGCCCGCCGCTTCGAGCTCGGCGATCGCCTCCTCCTTGCGGCCCTCGGCCAGCAGCAGGCGGCCCAGCACGCACGGTCCGTCGGGCAGCACCATGGCGCTGGGGTAGGGCGGGCCGAAGTGGTAGCGGTCCGCGATCTTGCGGGCCTCGTCGGTGCGGCCGCGAGCCAGCAAGGTGTCGATGAGCAGGCAGGCCGCGTCCCAGTGCACGGGCAGGCCGGAGCCGACGCGGTCGGCGAGGCGGAGCCCTTCGCGCAGGAAGCCTTCGGCCTCGGCGAGACGGCCGCGACGTCGGTGGACCATGCCGAGCAGGGTGTGGGCGAACGCCAGATGCGCGCCGCTCCAGCCGGAGATCTCGAAGGCCCGGACCGCTTCGCCGAAGAGGCTCTCGGCACGGTCCAGCTGGTCGACGAAGGTGTAGGCGATGCCGACCATGGTGGGGAGTTCGAAGCCCCACTCGGAGTCGGTCCAGCCGAGGCCCCGGGCGGGGCTGCCGTCGATCAGGGCGCGTTCGCAGAGGTCGACGACCAGCTGGGCGTTCTCACCGCGCAGCATGGCGTCGAAGGCGCGCAGGGTGAGCAGGGCCCGTTCGGAGTTGTCGCGGCCCTTGAGGTGGTCGGCGTTGCGGGTGAGCCGCCGGGAGCGGGCCGGCCCGTCGTCCTCGGCGGCCTGCATGCCCTCCCACATGAAGTGCGCGGCTTGCAGTCGCATCAGCCCGGGGCCGGGTGCGGTGCGCGCGGCCTCCGCGGCCAACGACAGCGCCGCGTCCTTGAGCTGGTTGTTGTGGGCGAGCGCGGCGGCGAGCCGGAAGGTGGCGTCGACCCGCAGCCCGTCGTCGAGCCCCGGCATGTCGAGGGCCGCGCGCAGGTGTTGGACCGTGGTGGGCGGTGAGCTGAGCAGGGTCGCGCAGCCCAGTTCGTAGAGGAGGACGGCCCGGTCCTTGGGGCGCGGCGGCTCCTCCAGGGCCCGTTCCAGACAGCGTCGGGCCGCTTCGGGCGCGCCGACGGCGAGATGCTGGCCTGCGGCTTCCCGCAACTGCGCGACCAATTCCTGGTCGTCGTCCGGGTGGACCTCAAGGAGGTGCCGGGAGGCCGCGGCGGCGCCGAGACCGGCCCGGGTGATCGCCCAGGCGGCGCGCCCGTGCATGGCGGTGCGGGTGGCCGGCGGGATCGAGCGGTAGACCGCGGTCGCGATCAGCGGGTGGACGAACTCCAGTGGGTCGAAGCCGCTGACGATACGGGCGTCGCGCAGCCGGGCCGTGCAGTCGGCGGCCTCCGCCGAGCTCATTCCGGCGAGCGTGGCGGCCAGTTCCTGGGAGATGTCGGTGCCGAGGACCGCGGCGGCCCAGGCGAACCGGTTGGCGTTCGTGCCGAGCCGCTCCAGGCGGGCGACGAGCCCGCTGCCCCTGGCGGACGCGCCGAGCTCGCGCAGTTCGCCCGCCGATTCCTCCACCGGCGGCAGTTCGCGGTCCTGGACCTTGGCGACCAGCTCGACCGCCTCGTACGGGTTGCCTCCGGTGACGGCCCACACCTCGCGGCAGAACGGGTCGTCGGCGTGATCGCCGAGGCCTGCCCGGACCAGTACGGCGGTGGCGTCCGGGGTCAGGGCCCGCAGGGCGACCCGGGTCACCGTGCCCTCGCCGCCGAAGCCGCGCTCGGCCTCCCGGTCGGCGATGTAGTTGGCGTCGCGTTCGGCCAGCTCCTGCGGGCGGTGCGCCTGCACCACCAGGACCGGCAGTTCCCCGAGGCGGGCGGTGAACGAGGCGAGCCAGGCGAGGGATTCGCCGTCCGCCCAGTGGGCGTCGTCCACGATGAGCAGCAACGGCCGGTGGCTGAGCCGGGAGGCGAGCCGCCCGACGACGTAGTCCAGGCCGTCGCGCACACCCTGCGGGTCGGGCTGCGGTCCGCTCGGCTCGGCCAGCCCCAGAGCGGGGGCGGTGGTCTCGTACCAGTCGCCGAACAGGGCTCGGGTCTCGTCCGGCGGGAACTGGTCCAGGGCGGGCTGCAGCAACTGCCGTACGACGTGGAACGGTACGGAGGTGACGGTCTCGCCTCCCCGGGCGGACCACACGGTGCAGCGGTCGGCGGCCATCGCCCGGATCTCGGCGAGCAGCGCCGTCTTCCCGATTCCCGCCTCTCCGCTGAAGACCAGGAGCCCGCCGACGGCCTGCGCACCGCACAGGGCGTCCACCGCCTCGGCAGCGGCGGCGAGTTCCGGTTCACGCTCGTACAACGGCCGGGACGGCTTCATGCCCACCCTTCCCACAGAGGCAGTCTTCTCGACGGTCGAGCCTAGCCGTGCGCGGGTGCTCGTTGACAGGGTTCGCACGATTCCTTGCAGGTGCGGGGCACAATCGAGTAGTGAACGAGACGCGCAGAGACCGCGATGCCGAGGGCCGGGCGCGCAACGCGCGCCCCCGTGACGGACTGGGGCGCCCCTTGCCGTACGGGACACCCGGTGTCGAACGACAGCCGGAGGGGGTCGTCCGCACGCCTGCGGAGACGCTCCGGGAGGCGCAGCGGCTGCTAAACGCGGGAATGCCGTTCCACGCGCACGAGGTCTTCGAGGACGCCTGGAAGTCCGGGCCCAAGGACGAACGCGAGCTCTGGCGGGGGCTGGCCCAGCTCGCGGTGGGGCTGACCCATTCCGCGCGGGGCAACACCGCGGGCGGGGCGCGGCTGCTGCGCCGGGGCGCGGGGGCGCTCACCCCGTTCGCCGGGTCCGGGCCGTACGGGATCGCGGTCGCCGCACTGTCCGACTGGGCGAGGGAGTTGGCGGGCCGGGTGGAGTCGGGCCCGACGGTCGACGCGGCGGCCGAGGCGCCCCGCCTGCGGGGGTAGCTCGAAGGGCGGGACCGGGGCCGGGACCGGTCACGGGAACGAAACCGGGTCCGGGGCGGGTCCGGGAGCGGAAGGTCCGGGTCCGCGGACCTGGGCTCCGCGCAGCAACTACGATCCGGCTCCATGAGCACTTCTGACCAGGATCAGGACCAGGACCAGCACCGGGACGCCGACGTTCCGATAGCGGGCGCCGCCGCGGAGGCGGGGGCCGGGACGAAGGCCGAGGCCGAGTCGGGGGCGGATGCGGAGCCGGGAGCGGAGGGCGATGAGCTCGGCGCACCGGACGGTCAGGGCGAGAAGAGACTCACCCCGCGCCAGGCCCGCCGACTGCGGATCGTCCTCTCCTCGGTGGGCATGGCGGCGATGGCCGTCGTGCTCGGGCTGCGTATCGCGAGCCGTTCATCGGTGCTCGTCGTCGGCGTCTACGGGCTCGCGCTCATCCTGTGCGGCGTGGTGATCGAGCTGAGCAGGAACGGCCGTACCCGGCTGGCCAGCTGGCTGCTGGGAGCGGGGCTGCTGGCCGCCGTCGGAGCGGACTGGCTGCTGCTTCCCTGATACGGCGGCCGGTGGGGCCGGGCCGTGCGGCGATGGGACAGGGGCCGCTCGGCCGGTGGGACTGCGGCCGGGCGGTCGGACGGACACGTGGCCGGGCGGCATCAGACCAGCAGCAGTTGGAGTCCGCCGACCACCGTCGCGCCGATGACGATCCGGTCGAAGACCTTCTGGTTGATCCGGTCGACGCAGGCGCGGCCCAGGTAGGCGCCGGGCAGGACGAACAGCAGCAGACAGGCGTCGAGCAGCAGGGACTGGGCGTCGATCAGACCGAGTCCCACGCTGAACGGCACCTTGGACACGTTCAGGATCAGGAAGAACCAGGCCGAGGTGCCGAGGAAGCCGAGCTTGCGGAAGCCCGCCGAAAGCAGATAGAGCGACATCACCGGCCCGCCGGCGTTGGCGACCATCGTGGTGAACCCGCCGAGAACGCCGTAACCGCGCGCGGCGGTCCGGGAGGTGCCGCTGTCACCTTCGGCTGCGGTCTCCTTCTCAGCGTCTTTCTCCGCGAACCGGCGACGCCACAGGGTGACGCCCGTCATGAACAGCAGGATCACGCCGATGGAGGTCCGGACCGCCGCGTCGTCGGCCCACAGCATGAACACGGTGCCCGCCACCACGCCCACCGCGACGGCGGGGAACAGCCGGAGCAGGGTGGGCCAGTGGGCGTGACGGCGGTAGACGCGTACGGCGAGGAGATCGCCGACGATCAAGATCGGGAGCAGCACTCCGGTCGATTCGCGGGCCGGAAGAACGGCCGCGAACACCGCGAGGCTGATCGTATTGGCACCGCTGACGGCCGTCTTGGAGAAGCCGACGAGGGTGGATGCCGCCGCGAGGGCGGCCAGTTGCCAGAGGCCGATGGTGTCCATGTCGGGAAAGATGGTAAGCGCACGGATTTTCCGGCGCGGGACCCGGGCCCCCGCCTCGCCCACGGGTCCCCGATGAGCGTTTGATCGATTGAGCCTGCGTGTGATCGATCCATTGACCGTCTTTGAGCAGGCGATCAGGATTCCGGCATGACCGCCTCCTCTGGTGCCGCCCTTCTCGGACTCCCCCCGGAAGACCGCACGTCGAGCCCGTACACCGGATACACCCGCGCCCACTGGGAGGCGGCCGCCGACGGGATGCTGGACGCCGCCTGGAAGTGGGCCACCCCGGGTGGCGCCCGGCTCGACCTGCCCGGCCCCCCGTCGCACTCGGGGGTCCGCTCAGATGGCCTGGAGGGATACGCCCGTACGTTCCTGGCGGCAGGTTTCCGGGTCGCGGGGGCGGGCGGCAAGGACCCGAACGGCCTGCTGGAGCGGTACGCGGACGGGCTCGACGCCGGTACGCGGACACCGGGTCGCGACGACGCGGAGTCCTGGCCGCTGATCCTGGACCACCATGTGCAGGGGCAGCCCATGGTGGAGTCCGCGTCGGTGGCCCTCGGCCTGCGGCTCACCCGGCCCTGGCTCTGGGACCGGCTGACGTCCGACGTACAGGACCGGGCGGAACGGTGGCTCCGGGGTGCGCTGCGGCATGTTCCGGCGGGCAACAACTGGTATCTCTTCCCGTACACCGTCGCCGGGTTCCTGGAGTCGGTGGGCCGGGGCGACGCGGAGACGGCACGGGCCCGGCAGCGGGCGCTGGAGCTGCTGGAGCGCTGGTACCGGGGCGACGGCTGGTACGCCGACGGGGACGGGCGCGCCTTCGACCACTACAACGGCTGGGCGCTGCACCTGTATCCGCTGCTCGACGCCCACCTGGCGGCCGACGAGCGGGAGTCGGCGCGGCACGGGGCGCGGTTGCGGGAGCATCTGGAGAGCCTCTCGCTGATGTTCGGCGGCGACGGGGCACCGCTGCACTTCGGGCGCTCGCTGACCTACCGCTTCGCGGCGAGCGCGGGTGTGGGTCTGGGCGCGGTGACCGGGCACACGCCGCTCGCCCCGGGGGCCTCGCGGCGTGTGGTCAGCGGCTCTCTGCGGTATTTCCTGGACCGCGGTGCGGTCGGGGGCGACGGGCTGCTGAGCCTCGGCTGGCACGGCCCGCACCCGGCGACGCTGCAGACCTATTCCGGTCCCGCGTCCCCCTATTGGGCCTCCAAAGCCTTCGTGGCCCTCCTGGCTCCCGCCGAGCACCCTTTGTGGGCGTCGCCGGAGGAGGCGGCTCCGAGCGAGGGCCCCGACCAGGTGCTGTCCGTTCCCGCGGCGGGCTTTCTGGTGCAGTCGACGCGGGCGGACGGCATCGTGCGGCTGCACAACCACGGCAGCGACCATGTCCGCCCGGACGAGGGCGAGTCGGCGGCCGACGAGGACCCGCACTACGCGCGGCTCGCGTACTCGACCGTGACCGGGCCGACCCCGGCGGCGAACACGGCGGACAACCATCTGTCGGTGACGGTCGGCGGCGCGCGCAGCGCCCGGCGTCGTATCCATCCGCTCGGGTGCGGACACGGAGAAGGCTGGGGCTGGGCGGCCTCCTGGCACCTGCCGGTGTTCCCGACGGGCCCGCCCACCGTCCCCGGGCTGCGGGTGGAGAGCGTGACCGTGGCGCGCGGCCGCCACGAACTGCGGGTGCACCGGGTACTGGGCGCGCCGGACGGGGCGCGGGCCGAGCTGACGGGCTGGGCGACCGAACCAGGCGGCCCGGTGAGCTCACGCCTGCGGGGACTGCACGGGTGGGAAGCGCCCGAGGACGTGCGGGCCCCGCAGGGAACGGCGTTCACCCCCTGGGCGACCGTGCCCCGGCTCGCCGCCGAGGTGACCGGCACGGTGGTCCTGGCCGCGCTGGCCTCCCTCACCGCCGATCCGGGAGCCGCCCTGCCGGACGCGGGGTCGGACGAGGTGGTGGACGAGGTGGTGGACCGGTTGGAGGTGGCCGGCGACACGGTCGAGGTGCGCTGGGCGGAGGACGGGACGCGGACCCGTATCGCCTTCGGTCCGGGCACCGTGACGGTCGGTCACGACTAGGGCCTTCGTTTGGATCAGGCCGGACTCGCGGGGTCCGGCCTGATCCAAACGAGAGGCGCTGGATGCCACTGGGTCCCTACGCGTCCGTACGGATCACCACCACCAGCGTCCGGGGCCCGTGGACGCCCTCCACCCGCTCCAGCTCGATGTCCGAGGTGGCGGACGGTCCGCTGATCAGCGTCGTCGGCCGTTCGGGCACCAGGCGCGCCACCGCCTCCGGCACGCCGACTTCGACCATGGAGAGGTCGACGACGCACACGTGCAGATCGGGGACGAGGGACAGCGCCCGGCGGCCCTGATCGGGCGAACCGTCCAGGAAGATCGTGCCGGTCTCGGCGCAGCCGGCGGCCGATGCCGTCACCACCGCGTCCAGGGTGTCGAGTTGCGCGGGCGAGACATCGGCGTCGTCCTGCCGCACCTCGCCGTCGTACCCGGCGAGCCAGCGCGCGTCCAGCCCGGCCGGCACGCCGATGCGGCGCACACCGTGCGCCCGCAGGACCTCGCGGACGGCCTCGGCGGTGCGGTCCGCCGTACAGGGGTGCACCCGCGCCTTGTAGTCGACGAGGCGGTCGCTGAACAGCGCGAGGCGTTCGTCGTCGGGCAGGACCCGGCCGGTGCGGTAGTCGCGCGGGACGACGACGGCGGGCGTCGGAGCGAGCGCGAGGGCGTCGCGGATCCGGCCCAGCACGGTGTCGCGGGCACTGCTCATGTCGCGTCCTCCTCATCGCAGGCGCTGTTCTGCTCGGCGGCCGCGGCCCGCAGGGCGGCTCGGCCCTCGTCGGAGGCGAACCAGGTGCGGAAGGTCTCGCGGGGCGGGGCCGCGGTGTCGCGGCTGTCGCTCCAGCCCCTGAGCGGCGGGGGCAGCCGGGAGATCGTGCCGTCGCGTCCGGTGACGACGCGGCCGAGGGCGGACGCCTTCTGCGCGGTGGTGTAGAGACCCGGGCGGCGCATCACGGCGGCAGCCGCCTTCATCGCCAGTTTCTCCGGTGTGACGCCGGTCTGTTCGGTGTGCTGGTGGCGCAACTCCACCAGCATCGACGGGATATCGATCTTCACGGGGCAGGCGTCGAAGCAGGCCCCGCAGAGGCTGGAGGCGTACGGCAGGGAGCTGTTCGGGTCGTCCTTCGCCGCGTGCATGCCGGCCAGTTGCGGGGTGAGGACGGCGCCGATGGGTCCGGGGTAGGTCGATCCGTAGGCGTGGCCGCCGGTCCGCTCGTACACCGGGCAGACATTGAGGCAGGCGGAGCAGCGGATGCAGTTGAGCGCGGCGCGCCCGATCGCGTCGGCGAGGGCGGCGGTGCGCCCGTTGTCGAGGAGGACCAGGTGGAAGTCCTGTGGTCCGTCGCCGGGCGTCACCCCGGTCCACAGCGAGGTGTAGGGGTTCATCCGCTCCCCCGTCGAGGAACGGGGCAGGAGTTGGAGGAAGACTTCCAGGTCCTGGTAGCGCGGGAGGACCTTCTCGATGCCCATCACGGTGATGAGGGTGTCGGGCAGGGTCAGGCACATGCGCCCGTTGCCCTCGGACTCGACGACGGCCAGCGTGCCGGTCTCGGCGACACCGAAGTTCGCGCCGGAGACGGCGACCTTCGTGGTCAGGAACTTCTCGCGGAGGTAGCCGCGCGCAGCGGCGGCGAGGTGGGCGGGGACGTTGTCCAGATCCGGGTCGACGCCGGGGATCCGGTCGAGGAAGATCTGCCGGATCTCGTCCCGGTTGCGGTGGATTGCGGGGACCAGGATGTGCGAGGGCTTGTCGTGGGCGAGTTGCACGATGAGTTCGGCGAGGTCGGTCTCGTACGGGGTGATGCCGACGGACTCCAGATGTTCGTTGAGTCCGATCTCCTGGGTGGCCATCGACTTGACCTTGATGACCTCGTCGCTGCCCGTGGCGCGCACGAGCCGGGCGACGATCTCGTTGGCCTCGGCGGCGTCGCGCGCCCAGTGGACGGTGCCGCCGCGCTCGGTGACCTTGCGCTCCAGCTGTCCGAGCAGTTCGGGCAGCCGGTTCATGGTGTCGGTCTTGATGGCGGAGCCCGCGTCGCGCAAGGCCTCCCAGTCGGGGAGTTCGCCGGTGACGCTCAGGCGTTTGGCGCGGATGGTGCCGGTGGCGCGGCCGAGGTTGCGGCGGAGCTGGTCGTTGCCCAGTTCGTCGTGGGCGGCGCGGGGGAAGGCCTGGTCGCCGCGGAGGTTGCCGGTGCCGTACGGGGAGCGGGGCGGCGGGGCGGGCATGCCGAGGAACGTGCTCATACGGAGGCCTCCGTCAGGACGTCGGGCGTGGTGCGGGTCGCGGCGAGGATCCGGGCGAGGTGCAGGGTGCGGGTTCCGGACCGGATCCGGGAGAGCCCGCCGCCGATGTGCATCAGACAGGAGGAGTCCCCGGCGGTGCACACCTCCGCCCCGGTGGCCGTGATGCTGTCCATCTTGTCGTGGAGCATCGCGGTGGACGTCTCGGCGTTCTTGAGCGCGAAGGTGCCGCCGAACCCGCAGCAGGAGTCGGCCGCGGGCAGTTCGACGAGGTCGATCCCCTCGACCGCGCGCAGGAGCCGCAGGGGTTTGTCTCCGACGCGGAGCATCCGCAGGGAGTGACAAGTGGGGTGGTACGTCACCCGGTGCGGGAAGTACGCGCCGACCCGGGTGACGCCGAGGACGTCCACGAGGAGTTCGGACAGCTCGTACGTCTTCGCGGCCACGGAGTCCACGCCGGCGCGGAGGGCGGCGTCCCCGTAGCGGTCGGCGACGATCCGGTGCTGGTGCCGGACGGAACCGGCGCACGAGCCCGACGGCATCACGACCGCCTCGATCGAGGGGTCGCCGAACCCGTCCGCGAAGTTGCGTACCAGGGGCACGGGTTCGCGCTGGTAGCCGGTGTTGATGTGCATCTGCCCGCAGCAGGTCTGGCCCGGCGGGAACACCACGTCGTGGCCCAGGCGCGTCAGCAGGATCGCGGTGGCCTTCACCGCGTCGGGGAAGAGCGTGTCTCCCAGACAGGTGGCGAAGAGTCCGATGCGCATGGAGCCTCCCCGGTCGGGTTCACCGCGGCGGTCTCGGGTGTCCGTCGCGTTTCACCATGAGGTTTCTATGGTCGGACCATACTAGGCGCGGGCCGTCGAAGGGAACGTCCGGGTGGTGCGTGCCGCAACGGGGCGACCCGGGCCGGGCCTCTGCGGGGCGGTGAGCCCTGCGGGGCGGTCGGGCGGTCGGGCGGTCGGGCTACGGGGCGGTGGGGCCTTCCACCAACGTCCCGTGCAGTCCTCGGATATGCCACTCCACCAGGTCCGCGGCCTCCTCGCCGCTCCCCTCCCGCACCAGGGTGAGGAGCGTCCGATGCTCGGCGTTCAGAGCGCGGGCGGTGGCCGGCCAGTCCTCGGCGGCTTCCAGGGCGCGCAGGATCAGCGGCCGCACGGACTCGCGTACGGCGGAGGTCAGCGTGGACGTCAGTGCGTTGCCGGAGCTGCGGGCGATGAGCACATGGAAGCGGGTGTCCAGGTCGTTGAAGGTGCTCACGGTGATCCCCGGTTCCGCCATGCCCGCCACCAGCTTCTCCGCCTCGTCGAGGTCCGCGAGCGGTGCGTGGCAGGCGGCGGCCTCGAAGCTGGACCGTTCCAGGACCACCCGGGCCTCCAGAACGTCGTGGAGGCTGTAGCTGCCGAGGGCGAAGTGCAGCCGGAGCAGTCTGCCCAGGGCGTCGTCCGGGTTGCGTACGATCCGGGCCCCGGCGTCGGGTCCCCGGCCGGGCTGGGCCACCAGGACGCCGATGGTCTCCAGCACCCGGAGCGCCTCGCGCAGGGCGGAGCGGCTGACGCCGAGCACCGGAGCCAGTTCCCGTTCGGGCGGCAGCCGGTCGCCGGCCCGGAGCTCTCCGGCGAGGACCCGTTCCTCGATGCTGCGGAGCACGAGCTCATGGGTACGGGACTGCTGCACGGGCTGCCATTCGACGGGCATCCGTCACTCCCTGGCTCGGCCGGATCCGGACATGCAGCCTATGTCACACCGAGCATGTGGTCGGACCTCAGGCGCATCGGCTCGTCCCGTACGCGCGCAGGCACCCCCCGGAGGTCCGGACGATGCCTTGCGCCAGCCGGAAGGGGGCCGGAAGGGGGCCGGAAGGGGGCCGGAGGGAGCGGTGCATGCGGGACACCGCCGGGAGATGGGGCGCGGGCCGACCCGGGTCGGCGCGTGGCCGGGGCAGCCGACGCTATCGGGCGCTGGGGATGTCCCGCCCGTGCAGGCGCCCGCGCTGCGGGTCGAAGAGCTGGGCCGCAGCTCCGGACACGACCAGGCCTGCGGCGATGAGGAGACCGTGGCCGATGGCGATGCCGATGCCCAGGGCGGCGAGTCCGACGGCGAGCCACAGCCAGGCGTTGCGGCGGCGGTACTCGCGCGGGGAGCGCGGAGTTCCGCCGGACATCGCCTCGGCGAAGCCGGGATCGTCGTGACGCAGCTGCTCCTCCAGATCGCGCAGCCGCTCGTCGTACGTGGGCATGGCCTCTCCCTCCCGGTACGGAATCCCTCTCGGCTCCTGGGGCCCCGATCCCCGCGGCACGGGGCAGGGCCCCCCGGGGCCCTGGACCTCATGGTCGTCGGGGAGTGCCTCCGGGGACCATCAGGGACAGCACCCATATCCGGGGGTACGCACCATGCAGACGAGTGCGGGCGGCCCGGGCGGAGGGAGAGGTCCGGACAGCGGCGTGACCGGGCAGCGGCGTGAGCTCCCGCTGCGGCAGCGCATGACCGGGCGGCAGCGTGCGCCCCTCCGCAGCGGCGTCCGGGCCGGGCGACGGCGTATGCCCTCCTCGCAGCGGCGATAGTGGAGGCTGTCAGCGCGCCCGCGGGCGACCCGACCCCCGAAGGAGCCGTTCGACCGTGTCCCTGTTCTGGCGGATCTTCCTGCTCAACGCCGCCGTGCTGGTCGCGGCCGGCGCCCTGCTCCTGCTCGGGCCGATCACCATCTCGACCCCGGTCCTGCTGACCGAGGCCATGATCCTCACCGGCGGCATCGCCTTCATGCTCGCGGCCAACGCGGCTCTGCTCCGGCTCGGCCTCTTCCCGCTCCAGCGGGTCACCCGTGCGATGACGACCACCGATCTGCTGCGTCCGAGCCCCCGCCCCGAGGTCGCGGGGCACGGTGAGATCGCCGCGCTGATCGAGACGTTCAACACGATGCTGGACCGGCTGGAGGCCGAGCGTGCCACCAGCAGCGCCCGCGCCCTCTCCGCTCAGGAGGCCGAGCGCCGCCGTGTGGCGCAGGAGCTGCACGACGAGGTCGGGCAGACGCTGACCGCGGTTCTGCTGGAGCTGAAGCGGGTCGCCGACCACGCCCCTGAGCCGCTGCGCGGGGAGTTGCGGCAGGTCCAGGAGATCACCCGGGGGTCGCTCGACGAGATCCGCCGGATCGCGCGCCGGCTGCGGCCGGGGGTGCTGGAGGAACTGGGCCTGGTGAGCGCGCTGACGGCGCTGATCACCGAGACCCCGACACCGGACGGGCTGACGATCCGCCGCCGGATGGGAAAGGACCTGCCGGAGTTGGGCGCCGAGGCCGAGCTGGTCGTCTACCGGATCGCGCAGGAAGCCCTCACCAACACGGTCCGGCACGCCAGCGCCACCCACCTGGAACTCTCGCTGCGGCGCACCTCGGGCGGGGTCGAACTACGCATCCGCGACGACGGCCGCGGCCTCGGGGACGCCCCCGAGGGGGCCGGCCTGCGCGGTATGCGTGAACGCGCTCTGCTGATCGGCGCCGAGGTCTCCCTCGGTCCCGCGCCGCAGGGCGGCACCGAAGTACGTCTCGATGTGCCCGTCCCGAACGGAAACAACGGAAGCAACGGAAGCAAGTGACCATGCCCACCTCACCGTCCATCGCCACGCCTTCCACGGGAGCCGCCACGCCGACCCGCATCCTGCTGGCGGACGATCACGCCCTCGTGCGTCGCGGCGTCCGGCTGATCCTCGACGGCGAACCGGACCTGACGGTCGTCGCCGAGGCCGGCGACGGCGCCGAGGCCATCGAGATGGCCCGCAGCGAACGCCCCGACCTGGTCATCCTGGACATCGCGATGCCCCGCCTCACCGGCCTCCAGGCGGCGCGCGAGCTGTCCCGGCTCATGCCCGGACTGCGCATCCTGATGCTCACGATGTACGACAACGAGCAGTATTTCTTCGAGGCGTTGAAGGCAGGGGCGGCCGGGTACGTCCTCAAGTCGGTCGCGGACCGGGACCTGGTGGAGGCCTGCCGGGCGGCGATGCGCGACGAGCCCTTCCTCTACCCGGGCGCGGTGACGGCGCTCATCCGCAACTTCCTCGACCGGGCCAAGGACGGCGAGGGCCTGCCGGCGCGGGCCATCACCGAGCGAGAGGAGGAGATCCTCAAGCTGGTCGCCGAGGGCCACTCCTCGAAGGAGATCGCCGAGCTGCTCGTCATCAGCGTCAAGACGGTGGAGCGGCACCGCGCCAACCTGCTCCAGAAGCTCGGTCTGAGGGACCGTCTGGAGCTCACCCGTTACGCGATCCGCGCCGGGCTCATCGAGCCCTGACCGGACCCGCGGGCGGGGCAGGCAGGCAGGCAGGCAGGCAAGTGCGAGCCAGGCGGGTGTGCGCACCAGCGAGCACCGGTCGGTTCATGTGATTCTCACCCGTTCCGCATAAGGTGCCCCCGTGACCCAGATGACCCCGCCCGGCTGGCATCCAGACCCCGGGCACTCAGGCAAAGGCCCCGCTCAGGAACGCTGGTGGGACGGAGCGCAGTGGACCGGCCACGTCCGCGCGTCGCCCGGCGCGGCGCGCCGTCGTGGGATCCGTGTCGGCGTCGGCGTGACGGTCGGCGCGGTGGTGCTCGCCGCCATCGGAGGCGGCGTGTATCTGCTGGGCGAGGACGGGGACGGCGGCCGCCCGGACACCGTGGCCTCCTCGCCGTCCGGCGCCCCCGAGCTGCCGGGCGCACCGGACGGCGGCAACAAGGACGGCGGACAGGGCGGCGAGGGGAACGGCGGGGAGGACGGGGAAGGCCAGGGGCCGGGCGAGCAGCTCCCGCCGACCGAGCCGGGCTTCGCCACGGACCTGACCGCCGGGATCAGCCTTCCGGTACCCGAGGGGTGGAAGGGAACATCCGGGGCGGTCGGGGCGGGACTGACGACGGGTGAGCACCCGTGCCCCGGCGACACCGCCGAGACCTGTGTGCGGGGCGGAATCTTCTCGGCCCCGGCGGCTGCCGTGAAGCTCACCGCCAAGACACCGGAGGAGGCGGCCAAGAAGGACATCGCCGTCAACGCCAAGGAGTCCTACGGCGGCAAGAGCTACGGGAAGATCACCTCGCACGAGGAGCTGAAGTCCGAGGCCGTCACGGTCGCGGGCGGCAAGGGCTACGTCGTGCGCTGGAAGGTGGTGACGGAGAAGGGCGACGACGGCTACGTGGAATCGCTGGTGTTCCCCTCCCCCACCTCCAAGGACATGCTCGTCGTGGTCCGGTCCGGGTTCGACATCAACAAGGACGCGCCGAAGCTGTCCGTCCTGGACGAGATCACCGGCGGGATCAAGACGGCGTCCGGCGCCGGAGGAGGCACCGGCGGGGCGGTCTGACCCCCACCACCCGCGCCGCACCCCCACACGCCGCACGAAGGCGGCGGGGCCCGGTCGTCCGGGCCCCGCCGCCTTCGTGCAGCCGCTTCCGCTGCCGCCGACCGCCCTCAGCCGGTGGCCGTGGCCGGATCGCTGACCCCGGCGGCCCCGGTCTCGACATGACCGGCGAAGCGGCGCAGGAAGACCGGGTCGTCCTCGGCCGTGACGGACACGTCGTACCAGCGCTTGCCCGCCCGCAGGTCCACGGTGCGCGACACCGTGGCGCCGGGCCGGACGGTGACCGTCTGCTCCGCTCCCCCGTAGGCGTCGGCGTTGGCGAGGGTGAGGCGGACCTCGGTGTCGCCGGGGTTGGTGAGGGTCAGGTCGAGGTTGCCGCTCCCGTCGTTGTGGCGGGCGGTGACCTCGGGCCCTGCGGTGGAGCCCGGGCTCCTGAACGTACGGAGGAAGCCGTTGGGGCCGTGGACCGTGAGGTCGTGGGTGCCGCCGGAGTACGCGGAGTTCCAGGCGTCCGCCACCGTCCTGCCCGCCTCGGCGGTGTACGTCCACGGGGCGTCGGTCCGGTTGCCGGAGGTGACGTAGAACTGCGCTCCGGCCGCCGTCCCCGGGCTGAAGGTGAGCGCGATCTTTCCGGTGCCGGTGTCGACGGCGCCGTCGACGTACGGGGCGTACGGAAGCGGCCGGGCGGGGCGGCTGCCGGGCTCCTGCTTCGGCATAGACCCGACGGCGGGCGGGGTGGGCCGGTAGTCGGGGTGCCGTTCGCGGTCCGGCGGCTCGTAGGCGTCGGTGTCCGGCAGGTCGCCGGGGGCGGGCTCGGCGGACGCGAAGTCGAAGGCGGAGGTCAGGTCGCCGCAGATGGCACGCCGCCACGGTGAGATGTTCGGCTCGCGCACCCCGAAGCGCTGCTCCATGAAGCGGAGCACCGAGGTGTGGTCGAAGGTCTCGGAGCAGACGTAACCGCCGGTGCTCCAGGGCGAGACGACCAGCATCGGGACGCGCGGCCCGAGCCCGTAGACACCGGGACCGTACGAGGAGCCGCCCGCGTACACCTCGGTGGAGGTGTCGGCCGTGGACAGGCCCTGGTTCGCGGAGGTCGGCGGGTAGGGCGGCACGACGTGGTCGAAGAAGCCGTCGTTCTCGTCGTAGGTGATGAACAGGGCGGTCCGGCTCCACACCTCGGGGTCGGACGTCAGCGCGTCCAGCAACCGTGCGATGTACCAGGCGCCGTAGTTCGAGGGGAAGTTGGAGTGCTCGGTGTACGCCTCCGGTGCGGCGACCCAGGAGATCTGCGGCAGCGTCCCGTTGCGGACGTCGGCGGCGATCCCGTCGAAGTAGTCGTCACCGTCGGCCACGTTCGTACCGGTGCGCGCCTTGTCGTACAGCGGGTTGCCGGGCTGTGCGTTGCGGTATTCATTGAAGTAGAGGAGCGAGTTGTCGCCGTAGTTGCCCCGGTAGGCGTCGTCGATCCAGCCCCAGCCGCCGGGGCCGTCCAGACCGTCGCCGATGTCCTGGTAGATCTTCCAGGAGATCCCGGCCTCCTCCAGCCGCTCGGGGTACGTGGTCCAGCCGTAGCCCTTCTCCTCGTTGCCGAGGACGGGCCCGCCGCCGGTGCCGTCGTTGCCGGTGTGACCCGACCAGAGGTAGTAGCGGTTGGGGTCGGTGGCCCCGATGAACGAGCAGTGGTAGGCGTCGCACACGGTGAAGCTGTCGGCGAGCGCGTAGTGGAAGGGAATGTCGTCCCGGGTCAGGTAGGCCATGGTCGTCGGCGTCTTGGCCGGGACCCAACGGTCGTAACGTCCGTCGTTGTACGCCTGGTGGCCGCCCGCCCAGTCGTGGTTGAGGCCCTGGAGGAACTGCATCCCCAAGTCGTCGGCGGTCGGATGGAACGGCAGGGTCTCCTTGCCCGCCGCATCGGCCTGGTGCCAGACGGACTTCCCGCTGGGCAGCGTCACGGGCCTCGGGTCACCGAACCCCCGCACGCCTTTCAGCGCGCCGAAGTAGTGGTCGAAGGAACGGTTCTCCTGCATCAGGACGACAATGTGCTCGACATCCTTGATCGTCCCGGAGGCTCGATGGGCGGGGATGGCGGCGGCCCGGTTGATACTGCCGGACAGAGCGGCGAATCCCGCTGACGCACCGGCTATCTGGAAAAAGCGGCGCCGATTCATATCAGCCATGAGTGAGGGGCCTCTTGGAGTGTGGGGAACAGAAGCGAACAGGATGTTCCAAGAGAATCGAACAGAACGGAAGAGGCCGTGACGGATCGGTTAACGCCGACGGTACGCCGGGAGCCCGCGATCCCGCCTCACGGCAATGGGCGTGTGAGCCATACCACTTCGCCGTTCTCCTCCATGGAGACGCGATCCCGCCGGAATCCGAGCTTCTCCAGAACCCGGAGCGACGGCTTGTTCCACGCGCCCACGGTCGACCAGAGCCTCTGCCGCCCGGTCGCCACGGCGGCTTCGAGTACGGCGCCGGCCGCCTCGGTGGCATAGCCGCGGCCGTGCGCATGCTGGAACAGCTCGTACGCGATCTCGGGCTCCTCCAGGGTGGTGCGGCCGATGATCAACCCGCAGTAGCCGATGAAGTCGCCTTCCTCACGCCGCTGGATGGGCAGCAGGGCGATGCCCGTGGTCTCCGTCGCGGCGAGAAACTCCGCGATGGACGTCCGGATGCGCTCCACCGGGGGCTTCCCGTTGCCGCGTTCGGCGAGAAGGTCGCAGAATGCGGCGGCATCCGATTCCAGCCACGGCCGGAGTATCAGGCGTTCGGTCTCCAGGTGGAACGGCATCGTCTCGTACGTGGTGGGCATGGGGCCCACTCTGCCCCATGGGTTCATCGCGAGCTACGGCCGGACCACTGGCACGAGCCGTTCCCGCAGGAGTTCCACGAGGAGTTCGGGATGCCCGACGAACGGGGAGTGGCCGGTACCCCACTCGCGCACCTCGGTGCACCGTGAGGACATCGTCCGTTGCAGAGCCGGGTCGATGGCCCGGTCCTGCCCACAGACGACGTAGGTCGAGGGCGTGTCCTTCCAGCCGTGCCGCCGCGGAACCCCTCGCCCGCAGCCGGGCGCCTGCGGGCGGAGCAGGCCGACCGCCCATGTGGCGAGAGGATCGGAGCAGTCGCCGTAGAGGACGTCGGCAGCCCCGTCGGGATGCAGGCTGGTCGATCCGTCGGGCTCGGGCAGGATCGCGTCCTGGAGTTGCGCCGACGCCCCGCCCAGCGAGGCCGCACTCTCCCCCGCGTCCAGGGCGAAGGCCGCCAGATAGATGAGATGCCGCGCTCCGCGCACTCCGGTGATCACCGACCCGCCGTAGGAGTGCCCGAGCAGGAGCGGGGGCTCCTCCAGGGAGTCGACGGCCGCCTGGACGGCCGCCGTATCGGCCGCCAGCGAGCCCCGGTGGAGCTCGGGAACGACGACCGCGATCCCCGCGGACCGCAGGCCTTGCGCCACCCGGTCGAAGTGCTCGGGGCGGTGGTACAGGCCATGGACGAGTACGACGGCCGGCAGTTCGAACGCCTCCTCAGGTCGGATTCCGGCTAGTGATCATAGGCATCGGTCCCCTGCGGACGCGTGGGCGGAGACGCAGGCGTCCGCAGGACCGTGCGGGATGTGGTGCGGAAGCGGCCGGGCGGTACGCCCCGTTCGCGGCGGAAGGCGCGACCTGACCCTGCTGGTCAACAACGCCCGCACAACCACGGGGAAGGACCTCGTCGGCGGTGAACTCCACGGGGTCCGACAGGAGTTCGACACGAACTTCTACGGGCCCGCTCGCAATGATCCGCACGTTCGCGCCGATCCTGGCCCGCAACGGCGGTGGCGGCGTCCTCGACGTGAGCTCGCGGATGTCCTGGCTCTCCTACCCGGGCGCCAACGCCTACGCCGCCTCGAGGGCCGCCGCATGGAGCACGACCAACGGCGTACGCCTGGAACTGGCCGGGCAGGGCACCCAGGTCACCGGGCTCCACCCCAGCTCGACCGACACCGGCATGATGGCGGGCCGGGACATCCCCAAGAACGACCCCGTCGACGTCGTGTCCGTCGCGCTCGACGGCCTGGAGGCCGGCGCCCCGGAGGTGCTCGCCGACCAGGGAGACCAGGGAGACCAGGGCGTCTCTCGCCGGCCAGATCGCGATCGCATGCCCGTCAGGTCACGGCGGCCCTCTGCGGTGTTCTCAGGTACACCTACGCGGTGGTGCCCGCCCCAGCCGGAATCCGGGGGCCGGCGCTACTGATCTCATCAGCGGTCCCCGGCAGGATCTTCAGTGCCCGGTCCGTCCATCCAGGGAGTGTTGATGACACCGAAGAAGACCACCTCAAAGCTGCGCAAGGGCCTGTTGGTCATAGCGGCGGCAAGTCTGGTGGGATCCGCCACCACCGTTGCGGCGGTGGCGAACCCTCCCCAGGACGCGCCTGCGCGAGGCGGCGCGGACAGGGCCCTGCAGAAGAGCCTCGACTCGTTGGTGAGCGAGGACGAGTTCCCCGCCGCCTTCGCATGGGTGCGCAAGGACGGCCGCACCTCTTCGTTGGTCTCCGGGTCGGCGCGGCTCGACGCACAGGTTCCGGTCCCGCGCGACGGCTACGTACGGGCCGGCAGCAACACCAAGACGTTCACCGCGGTCGTGGTCCTGCAACTGGTGGCCGAGGGCAAGGTCGCCCTGGACGAGCCCATCGAGACGTACCTTCCCGGGGTGGTACGGGGTGAGGGCATCGACGGCAGGAAGATCACCGTCCGGCAGTTGCTGCAGCACACCAGCGGCCTTCCCAACTACACCGAGCACATAGGCCTGGAGGACTTCGCGAAGCTCCAGCACAAGTTCTTCCATCCGCACGATCTGCTCAGCGCGGCCCTGGCCCATCCCGCGGAATTCGCGCCCGGCGCCCAGTGGAAGTACAGCAACACCAACTACCTGCTGGCGGGGATGCTGATCGAGAAGGTCACCGAACGGCCGGTGCAGGAGCAGATCACCGAGCGCGTGATCCGGAAGGCAGGGCTGCGCCACACCTCCTGGCCGCAGCCGGGCGACCAGTCCGTCCCCAAGCCGCATGCTCGCGGCTACGCCCTCAGCAGCATGGAGAACGGCAAGGTCATCGACGCCACGCGGATGGACCCCTCCTGGGGCGGAGCCGCCGGCCAGATGATCTCCACGCCGAGCGACCTCGCGAAGTTCGCCCGCCTGCTCCTCGACGGAAAGCTGCTCGCACCCGGGCAACTGGCCGAGATGCGCAAGACGGTCGACGCGCCGCTCATGCCCGGATGGCGCTACGGTCTCGGCGTCTTCAGCATCCCGCTGAGCTGCGGCGGCGAGTACTGGGGGCACGGCGGCGACATCGACGGCTACGAGACCCGGGGCGGCGCCACCGACGACGGCCGATCCGTCGGCCTGGCGGTGACCGCACTCCCCGGGACCTTCAGCGACGCGGAGAAGAGCGCGAAGGCGGTCGTATCCGCGACGGACACCGCCTTCTGCAACTGAGGCGTCGACCCTTCCGACGCCCTCAGGGACCGACGCTCCCGCCGGACAGCGGTGGCCACGTACACGGCCCGCATGCGACCACCGCGGACCAGGCCCTGGACGCATCGGCCCTGGAGCCTGGCCCCTGGAAATGATCGAGGGCCGGTTTCGGATTACTCCGAAACCGGCCCTCGATCGACGACTGTTTCCAGTCGGGACGACAGGATTTGAACCTGCGACCCCTTGACCCCCAGTCAAGTGCGCTACCAAGCTGCGCCACGTCCCGCTGCCCGCCTGACCTGGGGTTTCCCCTGGCCCGAACGCGCATGAGAACAATACCGCACTCCAGCAGGTGGTCACCAACACCATTCCGCGCTTGACCTCAACCATGGTTGATGTTGAACGCTCGGATCATGACGAACACGACTGCCGCACCTGCCCTCGACCGCCAGGACGCCCCGGCCCACGACCGCCAGGACCTGGCCCGCCTGATCGGCCTGATGACCGGGGACGAGAAGCACGCCCCCGCCGCCCATTCCACACTCGACGCCCTGTGGGTGCTCTACAGCAGGGTGCTCCGGGTCACACCGGCCACCGTCGACGACCCCGGGCGGGACCGTTTCCTGTTGTCCAAGGGGCACGGGCCGATGGCCTACTACGCCGTCCTCGCCGCGCACGGTTTCTTCGGCGAGGATCTGCTGCCCGGCTTCGGAGCGTACGACTCGCCGCTCGGCCACCACCCGGACCGCCTGCTGGTGCCCGGGGCCGAGATCGGCAGCGGGTCCCTGGGGCACGGGCTGCCGCTCGCGGTCGGGACGGTGCTGGGGCTGCGCGCCCAGGGCCTCAGCGACCCCCGGGTGTGGGTCCTGATCGGCGACGCCGAGCTGGACGAGGGCAGCAATCACGAAGCCATCGCCCACGCGGGCCCGGCCGGGCTCGAACAGCTCCACACGCTGGTGATCGACAACGCGTCCGCCACCCACGGCTGGCCCGGCGGGATCGCCTCCCGCTTCGCATCCGCCGGATGGGACGCGGTGACCGTGGACGGGCGCGACCACGAGGCCCTGTACGCGGCGTTCACCACGCCCCACCCGGGCAGGCCGCTGGCCGTCGTCGCCCGCGTCGAACCGAAGAACTGACCCCAGCGAACCGCACCCCCGGGAGGAAGTCCTTCATGGACACCATGCGTGACCGATTCATCAGCACCGCCTCACAGCTCCTGGACGAGGAGCCCCGGCTGGCCGTCGTGCTCGCCGACATCAGCGCCGACGGCTTCGCCCCGGCCCGGCGCGACCATCCGGACCGGGTGATCAACGTCGGCATCCGGGAACAGCTACTGGTCGGGGCCGGCGCGGGCATGGCACTGACGGGCATGCGACCGATCGTGCACACCTTCGCCAGCTTCCTGGTCGAGCGTCCCTTCGAGCAGGTGAAGCTGGACTTCGGGCATCAGGGGGTCGGCGGGATCCTGGTGAGCGCCGGTGGCTCGTACGACTGGCCGGCCGGGGGCTTCACGCACATGGCGCCCGGTGACGTCGCCCTCCTCGACACGCTGGACGGCTGGACGGTCCACGTGCCGGGCCATCCGGACGAGGCCGAGGCTCTGCTGCGGGAGGCGGTCACCGGAGACGACCGGGTGTACGTACGTCTCTCGCTCCAGGCGAACCGGGAGGCGCGGCCGGTGAGCGGCACGGCAGGGTTCACCGCGGTGCGCGAGGGGCGGCGCGGGACCGTGGTCGCGGTCGGCCCCATGCTCGACAACGTCCTCGCCGCCACCGAGGGGCTGGACGTGACCGTGCTGTACGCGACGACCGTGCGGCCCTTCGACGCGGCAGGGGTACGCCGGGCCGCCGGTGCGACCGCCACCGCGGACGTAGTGATCGTGGAGCCGTATCTGGCGGGCACCTCCGCCGCGGCGGCGGGCGAAGCACTCATGGACCTGCCGCACCGGGTGCTCGGGCTGGGCGTGGGCCGCGCCGAGCTGCGCCGGTACGGGCAGATGGAGGAGCACCTCGCGGCTCACGGCCTGGACCCGAAGGGGCTGCGGGAGCGGATCACCGGGTTCCTGCGCCCCTGACCGGCGAGTGCCCGGGGGACTGTGACGGCCGGCCGCCGCCCTCAACCATCGCTCTCCCCCGCCTCGCCCAGCTCCGGGTGAGCCGCCGCCAGCCGGCGTGGGGCGACCTGCCGCCAGGAGTCGGTGAGGATGGCGGCCAACTCGTCCGTGTCCTCCAGCGCCGCCAGCCGGACGCGCATCCACGCGTAGTGGTCGTCGTGCCCCTCACGGATGAAGAACTTCGCCGGCTCGGCGGCGATCAGCTCGGCGCGGTCCTCCTGCGGGCACTTCACGCCCATCGCCGTCTCGTCGTCGCCGAGCGAGGCGAAGATCTTGCCCGCCACCCGGAAAGTGGGCTGCCCCCAGGCGAGCTTCTCGGTGGTGTCGGGCAGGGACAGCGCCACCGAACGGACGTCGGCAGCGGTGATCGTGGCATCGGCGGTCATCCGGGTCTCCGATCGACAGGTCCGACGGGTTCGGCTGGTGCGGCAGGTCCGACGGGTTCGGCTGGTTCTCCGGGCAGGCGCGGGCCTTGCCGGGATCCGACCGTAACGCCCGGCACCGACATCCACCCGCGATCGCCTCCGCGTCCCGCGTCCCACGTCCTGTCGCCACGGTGGGCGCTGCAGACCCATTGACCCCGTCGGAAGGCTGAACCTACTCTGAACGGCGTACTTCAGAAAGCGCTTTCTACACACCCCACAGTCGGCTTCAACCGCACAGGGAGCGCCCCATGAGACGCCGTTCGTTACGCCGGGCCGGCCGCGTCGGCCGATCCCCCGGCGGCCCGTCCCCGCTCATCGCCGTCACCTCGCTCCTGGCGCTGGTCCTCGCCCTGCTGGTGGCGTCGCCGGCCGGCGCGCAGGCAGCCGCTTCGTACCGGGTGCTCGTCTACTCCGAGGTCACCAACTCCGATCACCCCTCGATCCCGGCCGGGATCGAGGTGGTGAAGAAGCTCGGAGCCGAGCACGACTTCGAGGTCGAGGCCACCGCCGACTCCTCGGTCTTCAACGACGCCGACCTCGGCCGCTTCCAGGCGGTCGTCTTCAACAACACCAACTCCACACCGGAGACAGGTGACTTGCTGAACACTGAGGAGCGGGCCGCCCTCCAGCGGTACATCCGGGCGGGCGGCGGCTGGGTCGGGCTGCACTCCGCGTCCGCCAGTGAGCGCGACTGGGAATGGTACGAGGGCCTCGTCGGCGCGATCTTCGACAAGCACCCCACTCCGCAGACCGGCCGGATCAAGGTCCTCGACCACGCGCACCCCTCGACGCAGCACCTTCCCGACCTCTGGGAGCGCCAGGAGGAGTGGTACAACTGGCGCACCAACCCCACGTCCAAGGTGCACACCCTCGCCCAGATCAAGGTGCGCGACGGGATCGACGGGCTCGACGAGGGCGTGGACCATCCGTTCTCCTGGTGCCAGAACTACGACGGCGGCCGCTCCTGGTTCACGGCGGGCGGGCACGACAAGGCGTCCTTCGAGGAGGAGGCGTTCGTCCAGCATCTGCTCGGCGGCATCCAGTGGGCGGCCGGCGCGGCGGAGGGCGACTGCACGGCGACGCGCACCGGTTCGTTCCAGCGGACCCCGCTCGCCACGAGCGATCTGGCCGACCCGTTCGAGCTGGCCGTCGCGCCCGACCGCCGGGTGTTCTTCGCCCAGCGGACCGGGAAGCTGAAGGTGATCGACCAGGAGACGATGAAGGTCTCCACCGCGCTGGACTTCGCGTACACGCCGGAGATGACCAGCCAGTCGGACGGACTGCTGGGGCTCACCCTCGACCCCGGGTTCGCGGAGAACAACTGGCTGTATCTGCTCTACTCGGACAAGGTCGAGAAGCGGCTGAACCTGTCCCGCTTCACCGCGGACGGCAACACCGTCGACCCGGCCTCCGAGAAACGTCTGCTGACCGTGCCGACGCTGCGCGGCGAGGGCCGGGCCAACTCGCACATGGCCGGTTCGCTCGCCTTCGACAAGGACGGCAACCTGTACGCGGCGACCGGCGACAACACCGACCCGTTCGCCTCGGACGGCTTCACGCCGATCGACGAGGGCGAGGGGCGCCGCGCCTGGGACGCGCAGATGACCGCGGGCAACACCAACGACCTGCGGGGCAAGGTCCTGCGGATCACTCCCGAGGACGACGGGACGTACTCCGTACCCGAGGGAAACCTCTTCGCCCCGGGTACGGAGAAGACCCGGTCCGAGATCTACGCGATGGGGATGCGCAACCCGTTCCGGATCACCACCGATCCGCTCAGCGGAGCCCTGATGGTCGCGGACTACGGCCCCGACGCCCGCGAGGCGAAGGCGGACCGGGGGCCGGAGGGCACGGTCGAGTACACCCGGATCACCGAGGCGGGCAACTTCGGCTGGCCGTACTGCATCGGCGACAACACCCCCTTCAACGACTACGACTTCGCCACGAAGAAGTCCGGCCCCAAGTTCGACTGCGGGGCGCTGGTGAACGACTCGCCGAACAACACCGGCCTGCGGGAACTTCCCCCGGCCCAGCCGGCGACGGCCTGGTACGCCTACTCCGCCTCGGCCGAGTTCCCGGAGGTGGGAACCGGGGGCGGCGGTCCGATGGGCGGTCCGGTCTACGACTACAACCCGGACAACACCTACCGGACCAAGTTCCCGGAGTACTTCGAAGGGAAGGCGTTCAACTACGAGTTGACCCGCCGCTGGTTCAAGACGTTCTCCTTCCAGAGCGAGGACCAGACGTTCACCGATCCCCGGTTCGACCCGGTGAAGGCGGGGGACCTCCAGTCGATCAACGGCATCTTCGAGGACATGGAGTGGAACCAGCCCTTCGACGCGGACTTCGGTCCTGACGGAGCGATGTACGTCATCGACTTCGGCCTCGGCAGCGGCACCGGGCGCGGCGGGAGCAACGAGGGCGCGGGGATCTACCGGATCGACTACGTCGGCGACGGCCGGCTGCCCGACGCCAAGATCTCCGTCGACCGGGACAGCGGACCGGACCCGCTGACCGTGGAGTTCTCCAGCGAGGGATCCGGCCTGCCCGGCGACCAACCGATCAGCCTCGCCTGGGACTTCGACGGCGACGGCACAACGGACTCGACCGAGGCCAACCCCACGCACACGTACACCGCCAAGGGGCTGCACACCGCGCGGCTCACCGTGACCGGTCCCGACGAGCTGACGGCGCTCGCGGTGCAGGACATCACGGTGGGCAATACCCGGCCCGAGGTGACAATCCAACAGCCGCCGGAAGGAGGGATGTTCGGCTTCGGAGACACCATCCCCTTCACGGTGAAGGTGACGGACGCGGAGGACGACGCGAGCGGACCGATCGACTGCTCGCGGGTCGTGGTGCAGTCGCAGCTCGGCCATGACACCCATCTGCATCCGCTGGACAACTACACCGGCTGCACGGGGGAGATCGTCACGGACGCCGGGGACAGCCACGGTCCGGGGCAGAACCTCTACTACGGCATCACCGCCCAGTACGAGGACAAGGGCGCCCCGGACGCTCCGGCGCTGACCGGCTCCACCTCACTGACCCTGCGCACCTCCTTCCGTGAGGCCGAGCACCGCACGACGACCGGCGGTGCCAACGGCGGCGTGGACATCGGGAGTCGGGCCGATGCGTCCGGCGGGAAGCGGCTGATCGAGATCGAGGACGGTGACTGGGTCGCCTTCGACCCGGTGAACCTGGAGAACGTCGACTCGGTGACGGTAGGCGCTTCCTCCGGCGGGCTCGGCGGAACGGTGGAGTTCCGGGCCGGCTCCCCCACCGGCGAGCTGCTGGGCTCGGTGGTCATCCCGAACACCGGCGGCTACGAGAAGTTGATCTCCCCGACGACGGAGCTGAAGGAGCCGGGCGGCTCGACCACGCTGTACGCGGTCTTCACCAACCCGGACTGGAGCCCCGACAAGGCCGATCTGCTCTCGGTCGACTGGCTGCACTTCAACGGCCCGGGCGCGGAGAAGGAGGGCGGGACCACGGTGGCGGTGAAGGCCGGGCCGGCGTCCGGCACCGCGCCTCTCGCCGTGTCGCTGAGCAGCACGGTCGAACCCGCCGAGGGCCGCACGATCGCCTCGTACCACTGGGATTTCGGGGACAACGTGAAGCCGTCCGGGACCGAGGGGCCGACGGCGACGCACACCTATGACCGCAAGGGCGCCTACACCGCGCATCTGACGGTCACCGACGACAAGGGCGACACGACCACGGGCGCCGTCCGCATCGACGTGAAATGAGTCGGGGCAACGTGAATCGACGTGAAGTGAGGAGTCTCGTGGGAACGCAGCACGTGAACGGAGCCCGAAGAGCCTTTCTCGGTACGGCGTTGGGGGCGGTGGCCGCCGTCGGACTGGGCGCGGCCCCGGCCGCCGCGTCCGGTCGGCGGGGCTGCCGGCGCATCCCCCCGTCCGGGATCGGCATGCACCTGTACACCATGCGGACGCCGCTCGCGGCGGACTTCGCGGGGACGCTCGAGCAGCTCGCGGAGATCGGGTACGCGACGGTCGGCGTGAGCGGTCGGCACGGCAACTCCCCGGCCGCCATCCGGCAGATGCTCGACCGGGTCCGGCTCAAGGCGGTGCTGGAGCACGTCGGCTACGACATCGTGACCGGCTCCGGGCTGCCGCAGGCACTGGAGGACGTCCATACCCTCGGCGGTCAGTGGATCGTGGTGCCGAGCCTGCCGGGTTCGCTGCACTCACCGGACGGATACCGGGAGGTGGCACGGCAGTTCAACCGGGCGGGGCTGGCCGCCCGGGAGTCCGGGCTGAAGCTGCTCTACCACAATCACGGCAGCGACCATGAGGTGGTGGACGGCGTCAGCCTGTACGACATCCTGCTGAACGAGACCGATCCGGAGTTGGTCGGCTTCGAGCTGGATCTGTACTGGGCGGCGGACGGCGGCTCCTCCGACCCGGGCGAGCTGTTCGTCCGGCACCGTGGCCGCTTCCCGGCGCTCCATGTGAAGGACATGGCCCCGAACGGGGACTTCGCGGACGTCGGGTCGGGGATCCTGGACTTCCCGGCGATGTTCGACACCGCGCGGCAGGGCGGGGTGAAGCAGTGGCTGGTGGAGCACGACGCCCCGGCCGACCCGTTCGCCTCGGCGCGGGCCAGCTACCGGTATCTGTCCAGGCTGCGCTACTGAACGGTGGTACGTGGGTTCCGGTCCGGCCCCGGGTGTGCGGTACGGCGCCCGGGGCCGGACCGCGTCTCAGCGGTGCGCGGCGAGGAACTCCTCGTACCAGGCGAGGGTGGCGTCCACTGCCGTCTCCAGCGGGGTGGGGGTGAGGCCGTAGGCCCTCTCGATGGCGGAGGAATCCAGGATCTGCGGTTCGGTGTGCTGATAGAACATCTCGGTGTACTCCGCCATGAAGGTCTCGTCGAAGGGGCCGAAGGGGCGGGGCTCGGCGACGACGGTGAGGTCGATGGACCGGCCGGTGCGTTGCTCGACGAGCGCGAGGATCTCGCGGGTGGAGCGGGCCGGCGCGGTGGGCAGGTGCCAGACCCGGCCGTCGGCGTCCGGGTGTTCGCCGAGGGTGGCGAGGCCGGCGGCGACGTCCTCGATGTACGTGTAGCTGTGCGGCAGATCGATGTCGCCGAGCGCGGGCACGGGCTGCCCGGTGAGCGCGGCGGGGAAAACAGCTCCGCCGAGCGTGGAGTTGAGGACCCCGGGCCCGACGAAGTCGGCGGAGCGCCCGAGGACGACGGGAAGCCGACCCTCGCCGTGGGCCGCGAGGTAGCGGGCGTCCAGCTCGGCGCGCATCCGGCCCTTGCGGGTGGTGGCGTTCCACGGGGTGTCCTCGGTCATCACCGCGCCGTGCGTCTCCCCGTACGGGTACACCGTGTCGAGCACGACCAGCCGCGCCCCCTCCGCCTCGGCGGCGGCGAGGACCGCCGCCTGGATCTTCGGCATGACGTCCACCTGGAGGTGATAGCCGACGTTGACGCAGTGGTGGACGACGGCGGCCCCGGCCACGGCGGCGCGGGCACCTTCGGAGGTGGCGACATCGGCGGCGTACCGCTCGACGCCGTCGAGCACGGGGCCGCTCCCCGACCGGTCGACCAGCCGGACGGGGTGTCCCCGGCGGACCAGCTCGCGGGCGAGGGCGGTACCGGCGGGTCCGGAGCCGAGGACGGTGTGGAGCGCGTGGGTGATGGCCATGACATATCCCTTCGAGGTGTTCACTTCTGTTATGGACTGTAACCACAGTTACAGCACCTCGCAATAACTCCCGTTAGAATCCTTAACAGAAATGAGCTCGCCCACGGAGAGGGCCTGTCACGGTGGACTTCGCAACGATTCGTTGGTCGGCCGCCCGCGATGCCTGCGGGGCGGCCCAGCACCGCTCGGGAACGCAGGCCGTGGTGGAGGACCGGCTGCGGTGGGACGAGGAGCACGTGTGCCCCGGCTGTCGGTCGACGGCGCTGGTGTGCGACGGCCCACTCCTCGAGCAACTGCGTGGCCGGATGCTCGCCGAGCACGGCGCGTACCGGCTGGCCCTGCCGGACGCCCCGGTCCGGCGGCTGCCGGTCCTCCGCGTCCTGCGGGCCGACGGCAGCTGGACGCTCCCCGAGGCCCGGGCGCTGCTGGAGCTGATGGTCGGCGGCGGCCATCACGGCACCGGGCCCGAGATCGAGCTGCTGGCACGGAGATTGCGCGCGGTCGGCATCGCCGCCTCGGCTGTGCGGCCGTAGCTCCACAGCGCGGCGCCCCTCCGCCTCCGTAACGCGCCGGTGCCGGGCAGGAGACCCTGCCCGGCACCAACACCTCCTCGCGAGGACGACATCAGTCGTGCGCGGACACCGCCCCCAGCAGATCCCGGATGTGGGCCGCCGCCGCCCGGAACTCCGGACGGCCCAGCGTCTCGCTGTAGTCGCGCTCGGCGGGCAGGCCCACCTCGATGACCTCCGTGACGGTGCCGGGGCGCGGGCTCATCACCACGACCCGGTCGGCCAGGTAGACCGCCTCCGAGATGGAGTGGGTAACCAGCAGGACCGTGGTGCCGGTGGTGCGCCAGATGCGGTTCAGTTCGGTGTTCATCTGCTCGCGGGTCAGGGCGTCCAGCGCACCGAACGGCTCGTCCATGAGGAGGACCGGCGGTTCGTGCAGCAACGCCCGGCAGAGCGCGACGCGTTGCTGCATTCCGCCGGAGAGCTCGTGGGGGTAGGCGTCCTCGAATCCCGTCAGCCCGGTCATCCGGATCAGCTCGTCGGCCCGGCCGCGCGCCTGCGCCGGCTCCATGCGGCGGATCTCGGCCTGGAGCAGGATGTTGCGCAGCGCCGAACGCCACTCCAGCAGGGCTGCGCGCTGGAAGACGTAGCCGATGTCGTGACGGGGCCCGGTCACGCGCTCGCCGCCGAGCAGGACCTCCCCCGAGGAGGCGGTGAGCAGGCCGGCCACCAGCTTGAGGAGTGTGGACTTGCCGCAGCCGGACGGCCCGACGATCGCGACGAACTCCCCCGGCGCCACGTCCAGCGAGACATCGCTGAGCGCGGTGACATCGCGCTTCTTGCTGCGGAACCGGACCGCCACGTCCGCGAGCCGGACCCCGGCCGCCGGACCCGCCCCGGCGGCGGACGAGGCGCGTGGGGTCGTCTGCTGCTTCGGCATCGTCATCCCTTCAGCGCCGTCTTCGCGTCCCAGTACTCGCCGACGGCCTTCGGCTTCGTGACCATGCCGGCCTCCGCGAAGACGTCGATGGTCTGCTGCCAGTCCTCCTCGGTGTTGACGCCGGGCGCCTTGCCCTCGGTCGCCGCCGTGTGCAGCAGGGTCAGCGTCGTCGTGAACTGCTCGGACAGCACGGCCTTCGGGGGCAGTTGCTCGGAGGCGCCCTCCATCGCCGTCACGGCCGGCTCGGGCGCCTTCGCGGCGGCCGCCCACGCCTCGCTGACCGCCTTCACCATCCGCTCCGCCACCTCCGGCTTCGAGCTGAGGATCCTCTGACCGGCGAGCAGCCCGTTGGAGTAGAAGTTCAGGCCGTGCTCGGAGAAACGGAGGTAGGAGACCGGCTTCTTGGCCTTGTCCTGCATGGTCGGGCCCTGGTCGCTGGCGTAGCCGAGGAGCCCGTCCGTCTTCCCCGAGATCACCGCGGCGATCTTGCCCGCCGGGTCGGTGTTCTGGACGGTGACGTCGGATTCCCCGATGCCGTTCTTCTTCAGGAAGATCGGGAAGGTCTTCGACAGCGCGTCCCCGGCCGTCCCCGCGATCGTCCGCCCCTTGAGGTCGTCGGGGCCGTCGATCCCCTTCGCGTCGAAGGACTGCACGGAGGCCGGGGTGGTCTGGAGGAAGACACCGAGGCTCTTCACCTTCACGCCCTGGTCGACGCCCGCGAGCAGGGCCGGGGTGTCGGCCCAGCCGAAGTCGCTCTGCCCGGCGGCCGTCGCCTGGACCGTCTTCTGGGAGCCCTGGCCCGCCCGGATGTCGAGGTCGATGCCGTGCTTCTCGAAGATCTTCTGCTGCTTGCCGTAGTAGAACGGCGCGTGTTCGCCGTACGGATACCAGTTGAGCGTCAGCGTGACCTTGTCCAGCTTCTTGCCGGAGTCACTGGTGCTGGTGGACGCGTCCTCGCCGCCGCAGGCGGTGGCCACCAGGACGAGGGGTACGACACCGATCAGGAGTCTGCGCGCATGCATGGGCTGGCCCTTCTCGCAACGGGGAGGTACGTGGGGCACCTTGGGCGATCAGTACGTGGTGGTGGCCGAGGACTCCCGGCGGCTGGCATGCCACGGCAGGAGCAGCTTCTCGGCGATCTCGACGACGACGAACAGCACGACGCCGATCAGCGACATGACCAGCAGCCCCGCGAAGAGCATCGGGGTGTCGAGGTTGCCGTTGGCCTGGAGGATGACGTAGCCGAGGCCTTCGTTGGCTCCGACGAACTCGCCGACGACCGCACCGGTCACCGCGAGGGTGACGGCCACCTTGAGTCCGGAGAACAGGTGCGGCAGGGACGCCGGGAAGCGGATCTTCACGAAGGTCTGCCAGGGCTTCGCCCCCATGGTGGCGGACAGTTGGAGCATCTCCGGGTCGACGGCCTTGAGCCCGGTGACCATGGAGATCACCACCGGGAAGAAGGCGATGAGCACGGCGATCAGGATCTTGGGGGCGATACCGAATCCGAGCCACACCACGAACAGTGGGGCGATGGCGATCTTCGGCACGACCTGGGCGAAGAGCAGGATCGGGTAGAGCGTGCGCTCCACCGTCGAGGAGTAGACCATCACGACGGCCGCGAGCACACCGACGGCGACCGCGATGACGAAGCCGAGGAGCGTCTCGTACGTCGTCACCCAGGTGTGCTGCCAGAGGTACCCGGTCTTCGAGGTCAGGACGTCGAGCGTCGCACCGGGCGACGGCACGAGATAAGCCTCGATCAGCTCGGCGGCCGCGATCGCCCACCAGACCACCAGGGCGGCCAGCAGCAGGGCGAGGGGACGCCAGCTCTGCTCGACCGCTCGGGCGAGCCGCTCCCCCGCCGTGGGACCGGCCCTGCGGGCGACCCCCGCCACATCGGCGGGGCGCTTGGTCAGCGCGCTCTGGCTCACGGTGAACTCCCTGGACTTCGGGGGCAGTTGTGGAGAGCTGTGCAATGGTGCGATGCTGCGGAACCGAACCGTGAAGGCGCTTTCAGAAAGCGCTTTCTGGTAAGGTGCCGCCACGCTAATGACTGCTCCCGCGCACGGTCAATAGGTCGTCCCGAAGTTTCGGGGCCCTGCCACCACCGCACCCCTGGGGGTCGAGTTGAGTGAACGGGAAACACCGGTCCACCCCGATACCCGACGACGGGCCCCCGCCGCCCATGTGACCCTCGACGCGGTGGCGCGCGAGGCGGGCGTCTCGCTCGCCACCGCGTCCCGCGCGCTGAACGGCACCACCCGGGTCCGCGACGACCTGCGCGGCCGGGTCCGCGCGGCGGCCGATCTCCTCGGCTACATCCCCAACGCCCATGCCCAGGCCCTCGCGAGCCCCGAGGGCAACCGCACGGTGGGGCTGATCTGCCACGACGTCGGCGACCCCTACTTCGCCGGCATCGCCGGCGGGGTGATGCGCGCGGCCGCCGAGCAGGATCTGCTGGTGATGCTGGCCTCCACCTTCCGCGAACCGGCGCGGGAGATCGCCTACGTCTCGATGCTGCGGGCCCAGCGGGCGCGGGCCATCCTGCTGATCGGCTCGGGTTTCCAGGACCGGGCGTGGGAGCGGGCGATGGACGCGGAGCTGGAGCCGTACGTCCGGGCGGGCGGCCGGGTCGCGGTGGTCAGCCGGCACCGGAGTATGCGGGTGGACACCGTGCAGCCGGAGAACCGGGCCGGGGCGGCGGCGCTCGCGGCCTCGCTGGTGGCGCTGGGGCACCGGGACTTCGCGGTGCTGAGCGGGCCGCCCGAACTGACCACGGTGGCCGACCGGTTGGCGGGGTTCCGCGAGGGGCTCGCCGGCGCGGGCATCACCCTGGAACGGGTGGTGCGGGGTGCGTTCACCCGGGAGGGCGGGCACGCGGCGGCACGGGAGCTGCTGGGCGCCGGGGGCGCGCGGCCGACCTGTCTGTTCGCGGTGACCGATGTGATGGCGGTCGGCGCGCTGGCCGCGCTGCGGGAGGCCGGGGTGCGCGTCCCCGAGGACATGTCGCTCGCGGGGTTCGACGACATCCCCGTCGTACGGGAGGTGTCGCCGCCGCTGACCACGGTGGCGCTGCCGCTCACGGAGATGGGCGAGCAGGTGATCGCCCTCGCCCTGCGGACGCCCTCGGCGGCGGGGCGCTCCCGGGTCCTGCGGATCGAGGGGAGCGTGGTCCTGCGGGGCAGTACCGGTGCGCCGCCCGGGAGTTGGGCATGACAACCGCACCGCATCGCACCGGACGACACCGCACCGCACCGCTGACGGGAGCGGGGGGTGCCGAGGGCGGCGGTGTCAGGCGGTGTGGTGGCCCTCCCGGTCGTCGATCTGGCAAACGAGTTCGTGGGCGAGCGACTTGATGGTGTCGAGACCGGCCCGCCCCCAGGGGCGCGGCACGGTGTCGACGGCACAGACGGTGCCCAGCGCGATGCCGGTGCGGTCGATCAGCGGCGCCCCGAGGTAGGAGCGGATGCCTATGTCGTCCACCACCGGATTGCCCGCGAAGCGCGGGTAGTCGCAGACGTCGTCCAGGACGAGGGCCTTGCGCCGGACGAGGACGTGCGGGCAGTAGCCGTGGTCGCGGGCCATGTAGCGGCTGCTTCGGTTGCTGCCCGCGGCGACCGAACCGAGTTCCTGGCCACGGCGGTTGCCCGCCGGGGTGTGGAGCCCGGCGAAGAACTGCCGGTTCTCGTCGATGAAGTTGACCATCGAGAAGGGCGTGGCGGTGACTTCGGCCACCTTGTCGGCGAAGGCGTCGAAGTTGTCGTAGGAGGCGTCGGGGCGTTCGCCGAGGTCCAGTTTCCGCAACCGCTGTGCGCGGGCGGGGCCGTGCCGGTCGGTGGGCGTGAGAAGCATCCGGCCGGTGGCGAAGGATGTCACGGGTGGGCTCCGAAGGTCTGGAGTGGGGCGGGGGCCGAGGTGGCGTTGATGAGGTGCTGTACGAGCGTGACGAGGGCACCCGTGCCGGAGCTGGCGATCCGGGCGTCGCACAGGACGACGGGCACCTCGGGCCCGAGGTCGAGCGCGGAGCGGACCTCGTCCGGCTCGTAGCGGTAGGCGCCGTCGAACTCGTTGACGGCGACGATGAATCCGATGCCGCGCCGTTCGAAGAAGTCCACCGCGCCGAAGCACTCCGCGAGCCGCCGGGTGTCGGCCAGCACCACCGCTCCGAGCGCGCCGTGGGAGAGCTCGTCCCACATGAACCAGAAGCGCTCCTGGCCCGGTGTGCCGAACAGGTAGAGCACGTGCTGCTCGGAGAGGGTGATGCGGCCGAAGTCCATGGCGACGGTGGTGGCCGTCTTGGACTCGACGCCCTCCAGGTTGTCCGTCCCCACACTGCTCTGGGTCAGCAACTCCTCGGTGGACAGCGGGGCGATCTCGCTGACCGCGCCCACGAACGTCGTCTTGCCGACGCCGAATCCTCCGGCGACCAGAACCTTGAGGGCCACGGGGAAGAACTCTGGGGTTCCGGTGCGGTCAGAGCTGTCGTCGTAAACCATCGAGCACTGCCTCCAGCAGGGATCGGTCGGTGGGCATGTCGTGGAAAGCGGGAGCGTGCGCCGTGACCGCGCCGCAGGCGACCAGGTCGGAGAGGATGACCTTGGCGACGACCGCGGGCAGACGGAGGTGTGCGGCGATCTCGGCGACGGACATCGGCCCCTCGCACATGCCGAGGGCGATGGTGTGCTCCGGGCCGAGCGGAACGTCCGGCTCGATGCCCGTGGCCATGATCAAGGACAGCAGGTCGAACGCGGTGGACGGCCGGGTGCGGCCGTTGCTGATCGTGTACGGGCGGATCAGCCGGCCGGCCGCGTCGTCGAGCAGGGGCCCGTCCTGCGGGGCCGGCACCCTCAGATCCCCGGGGTGAACGGTGCCCCGGCCGGCTGCCGCAGCGGGGTCGTCAGATAGGGGCGGACGCTCTTGACCAGCATCGCCATCTCGTAGCCGAGCACCGCGGCGTCCGCCTCGCGCCCGGCGAGGACAGCGAGACAGGTGCCGGATCCGGCGGTGGAGACGAACAGGAGCGTGGAGTCCAGCTCGACGACCACCTGCCGGACGTCCCCGTTGTCCCCGAAGCGGGCCCCGGCGCTGCGGCCCAGCGAGTAGAGGCCGGCGGCCAGGGCCGCCATGTGGTCGGCGCTGTCCGGGTCCATGCCGTGCACGGATTTCACCAGCCCGTCGGCGGAGAGCAGAACCGCGCTGCGCGTGTAGGGCACGCGCTGGACCAGTCCGCTCAGCAGCCAGTCCAGGTCCGAGACCTGACCGGACGGCATATCGCTCGTCATGGTGTCTACTCCTTGAAGGTGGTGTCTTTGCGGGGCTCCGGGACGGCCTGGCCCGGCACGAAGGGCTCGGCCGTGAACGCTCCGGGCTCGCCCGCTTCGCGGTCGCGGGAGCCCTCGGCGTAGGCGCCGCGCTGGTACGCGGCGGTGTCGTGCGGGTACGCGTCGGGCGGGTAGCTGTCCGGTACGGGCAGGCCGGCCGCGGGCAGCGCGTGGCCCGGCAGCGATGCCCGGCCCGGGACGGGGCCGTCGGGCGGGGCGGTGGCTCCGCGTACGGGCAGGGGCGAGAGCGATTCCAGGGGGGCGTCGAGTGCGGTCTGCCCCCCTGCCCCTGTGCCGCCGGGGCTCCCGTAGCCGCCGTCGGGGCTCTCCTCCTGGGCGTTCTGGGCCTCGGCGAGGTCGACGCCGCGCCGGAAGGCCGCCATGAGGCCCGGATCGTGCAGGGCGTGCTCGTCCTCGACGCGCGGGGCGGGTGCTTCGCGGAGCTGCGGGACGAGGCTTTCCTGGTTCGTCCGCTTGGGCAGTTCGGGCCGGGCGGGCGGCGCAGCCGAGTGGTCGCGCTCGTGGACGGCCGCCGGTGCGGGACGGTCGTCGCGCTCGTGGACGACTGCCGGTGCGGGCCGGCCGTCGCGCTCGGGCGGGGAGGCGGGCGGTGTCGGGCGGTCGATGCGCTCGGCGCGCAGTGGGAGGGGCGGGGCCTCGCCCCCGGGCGGTTGCGGGCGGCCGTTCGGCCCGTGGCCGGGCGCCTGGTGCGGCACAACCGTGGGCCTGTCTCTTATACACATCT